>CAWFZY010000006.1:0-139002 GCA_963820505.1 uncultured Nitrososphaerota archaeon
GCAATATTCGCGCTCGAGTCCGCGAGGCCTGATTTCGGCGTCGGCGTGGAGGCCGGCCTCATCGGGCTGGGGAAGGGCTGGCCTAGCCACTACCTGAACCTACAGATCGCCGCGGTCGTCGACTTTGCAGGCAACCTCTCCTTCGGGTGCTCCTCCGGGTTTCCCATCCCAAAGGGGTTCGCCGCGAAGGTGAAACGGAACCGCGAAGAGCTCGACCGCTACGCCCGCGAGCTCACCGGTGCCAAGAAGGTACGAGAGGAACACGGGATAGTCTACCACCTGAGCGGCAGGCGCCTGTCCCGCGTAGAGATGACCGAGCAGTGCGTCTCGATGGCGCTCATCCCATGGATGAACGCAAATCTCTATGGCTTCGCCTGACCGTCTGTGGGGCCTCTCGCTGAAAATACGATGGAAGGTTTATATCCGGACGACGGCGATACGGAACTTTGCGCATAGCTTGGCGGCGTCTGCGTAGAGCGGACGGGCGGAGCCCATTGCTTTGAAACGTACGACCTCCAGATGCGCGTACAAAAAGTGGAGATCTAACGGAAGTTAGATCTGACATGGGCTTTGCTCAAAAGCTAATTCCGCAGTAATGCGAGAATATTCTTGCTCCCGATATAATCGACTCCGGTTGATCCTGCCGGACCCGACTGCTATCGGATTGAGATTTAGCCATGCGAGTCGAACGTCCCCCTGTTGCGGGGGGCGTGGCGTACGGCTCAGTAACACGTAGTCAACCTGCCCTGGAGACAAGGACAACCCCGGGAAACTGGGATTAATCCGTGATAGGTCATCTCATCTGGAAGGAGAGATGGCTTAAAGGGGTACGCGGGCTTCTTCTGCGTATTCGCTCCAGGATGGGACTGCGTCCGATCAGGCTGTTGGCGGGGTAATGGCCCACCAAACCTGTAACCGGTACGGGCCTTGAGAGAGGTGGCCCGGAGATGGACACTGAGAGAAGGGTCCAGGTCCTACGGGGCGCAGCAGGCGCGAAACCTTCGCAATGCGCGAAAGCGTGACGAGGTTAATCCGAGTGGCCCCCGCTGAGGGGGTCTTTTGTCAGCTGTAAATAGGCAGGCGAATAAGGGGAGGGCAAGCCTGGTGTCAGCCGCCGCGGTAATACCAGCTCCTCGAGTGGTCGGGGCGATTATTGGGCCTAAAGCATCCGTAGCCGGTTCCGTAGGTCCTCTGTTAAATCCAACAGCTCAACTGTTGACCTGCAGAGGATACCGCGGGACTAGGAGGCGGGAGAGGCGGACGGTACTCCGCGTGTAGGGGTAAAATCCTTTGATCCGCGGAAGACCACCAGTGGCGAAGGCGGTCCGCCAGAACGCGCTCGACGGTGAGGGATGAAAGCTGGGGGAGCGAACCGGATTAGATACCCGGGTAGTCCCAGCCGTAAACGATGCTAGCTAGATGATTCATTCGCAAGTCGCGAATGAAGTGTCGCAGGGAAGCCGTTAAGCTAGCCGCCTGGGGAGTACGGTCGCAAGACTGAAACTTAAAGGAATTGGCGGGGGAGCACCACAAGGGGTGAAGCCTGCGGTTCAATTGGAGTCAACGCCAGGAAACTTACCAGGAGAGACAGCAGATTGAGGGTCAGGCTGAAGACCTTACCTGACGAGCTGAGAGGAGGTGCATGGCCGTCGCCAGCTCGTGCCGTGAGGCGTCCTGTTAAGTCAGGCAACGAGCGAGACCCCTATCGGTAATTGCTAACTGCCCAGAGATGGGCAGAGGCTAGTTACAGAGACTGCCGTTGATAAAACGGAGGAAGGAAGGGGCCACGGCAGGTCAGTATGCCCCGAAACTCCTGGGCCACACGCGGGCTGCAATGGTAGGGACAATAGGTTCCGACCTCGAAAGAGGAAGGCAATCCCCAAACCCTACCCCAGTTGTGATCGAGGATTGAAACCCGTCCTCGTGAATATGGAATCCCTAGTAACCGCGTGTCATCACCGCGCGGTGAATACGTCCCTGCTCCTTGCACACACCGCCCGTCGCTTCACCCGAGTTGGGTCTGGACGAGGTCATCTCATGTTGTGGTGATCGAATCTAAATTCGGCAAGGGGGGAGAAGTCGTAACAAGGTGGCTGTAGGGGAACCTGCAGCCGGATCACCTCCTTAGTATACCGTCGGGAGCAAGGATATTCGAGCACTGCAAAGGAATAAAAGCCGTAGAGCAAAGCCTGTGTCAGAGGTATGCAGCATCTCATGCTGAATGAGATGCGAAGGGCAAGCGGGGTAAGTACGGGCCACGGCGCGCCACGGAAATTGCGAGCGCGTTCGAGGGCGCCCCCGTGATGAAGCCATGCATAGGGTTCGCGCAAGCATCCGCCGGGGATGTTAATCATTCGACACAACTACGCCAAATAGTGAATGGCTTGGCTTGGGTGGCGAGGAAGGGCGTGGCAAGCCGCGATAGGCTCTGGGGAGACGCATGCAATCTACGATCCAGAGATACCCGAATGGAGTACAATCCACCGAAGTTGCGCAAGCGCTTCGGTGCGCCGTAAGGCGCGCGAACGCTGGGGAAGGAAACATCTGAGTACCAGCAGGAAGAGAAATCAATTGAGATCCCGTTAGTAGCGGCGAGCGAAAACGGGTTAGCCCAAACCGAATCCCTGCATGAAAGTGCAGGGAGATGTGGGGTTCGCCCCAGCATATGCGACCCTGCGACCAGCAGCCGAAGTTGCCTGGAATGGCACAGAACAGAAGGTTATACTCCTGTAAGCGAGCTGGAAGCGAGGTCGTGCTGAGGGCAGAGTAGCTGGATTCGTCAATGTCTAGCGAAGACGGAGGAAAGCAGCCTCCAAGGCTAAACACTACCCAAGACCGATAGTGAAACAGTACCGCGAGGGAAAGCTGAAAAGTACCCCGAAAGGGGTGTGAAAAGAGCCTGAAACAATTTGGCTACAGACGTGCGTTGCATGAAAGAGGTATGAATCCAACGCGAGGCTCCGCAAGGGGCCTCAAGGGGGGTTAAGTGCCTCAGTGTGACGCGTTCCGTCTAGAAACACGGGCCAGGGAGTTAACTGTCATGGCGAGCCTAAGGGTTAGAAGCCCGGAGGCGAAGGGAAACCGATTCTCCGTAACGCCGCAAGGCGCCTGGGGGGAGGTCTGAAAGGGCCTTAGAGTCATGGCGGTTTAGACTAGAAACCAAACGATCGTGTCCAGAACAAGGTGAAGCCGGGCGAAAGCCTGGTGGAGGCCTGCAAGGGTCTTAACGTGCAATTTAGTCCCCTGATTCTGGACAAGGGGCCAAAAGCCTATCTAGCTTGGTGATTGCTAGTTCCAATCGAAGCGGATCCCAGTCCTGTCTCCGCCGATGTTGTTGACGCTGTAGAGCACCAACGAAAAGACAAGGATCCGAAAGGGTCCACCTTTTTCTTGAACTCCGAATGTGTCAACGCAGTCGACGCGGGGAGGCGGGTTTATGTGGGGTAAGCCTCATAACCGAGAGGGGTTTAACCCAGACTAGAGTTAAGGTCCCCAAATTTGGGCTAAGTGTCAAGCAAAAGGCAGTCTTTGACCTAAAACAGCAGGGAGGTAGGCTTAGAAGCAGCCACCCTTCAAAGAAAGCGTAACAGCTCACCTGCCGAGGTTAGGGGCGCCGAAAATGGACGGGGCTAAAGCCCAGTACCGATACTCTGGACTGCGTCTCTGTGAGACGTATGTGGTAGATTGGCGTGGTGATTGGGAAGAAGCTGGGTCGTGAGATCCAGTGGACCGATTTCCAGTGCAGATCCTGGTAGTAGTAGCAGCGTAGTCGGGTGAGAATCCTGATCGCCGAAAGGACACGGTTTTCCTGGCAATGCGTCATCAGCCAGGAGTTAGCCGATCCTAAGAACGAAACCAACGTATTCGTTCGAACGAGGGAATGCGGTTAATATTCCGCAGCCTCGTGCATTCCGATGTCCCGCAAGGGACGATATCGCCTCTGACGCTTCCGGATACGGTTTGCAGAGTTTATCGCTCTGTTTAATCTATTGAGAGAAAGGGAGAGTCGTAATGACGAGAACTTTCTCGAGAAGAGAATAGCGGCCCGTTGGGGTCGTTTACTGGATTCCAGGAGACAGTGAAAACAGAGGAATGAGAGGGGTGCATGAGATCGTACCTAGAACCGACACTGGTGATCCTAGGTGAGAAGCCTAAGGCGTATCGGGGAACTGTAGGTAAGGGAACTCGGCAAAATAGCCACGTACGATAACTAGAAGTGGTGCCTGCTTTCTTAATGTGAAATTGGGATAGCAGGTTGCAATAACGAGGGGGTCCCGACTGTTTAATAAAAACACAGTAAACCGCAAGTCCGAAAGGATGTGTACGGTTTATGAATCCTGGCCAGTGCAGGTACCTTAAACCTGGGTTCAACTGGGCGAAGGGCCTGTTAACGCCGGGAGTAACTCTGACTCTCTTAAGGTGACCACAGAAAGTTGCCTTAGCAAAATCTGGCTATATGCTGGAAAATCTGAGTATGCCAGGCTAGTTCTCTGGTGGGCAGTTAAGTGCAAACTTGCTCTCTATCAGTGGACTGAAAATGCCATGGCTGCAGACAATCAGCAGGAAAGTCTAGATCCACATTGGGTGGCTGGATTCGTGGACGGCGAAGGCTGTTTCCACGTCTCCATCAACAGACAGCGAGGGATGACAACTGGCTGGCAAGTCTTGCCAGAATTCCGGGTCGTCCAACACTCGAAAGACGAAGCCATCCTCAACAGACTACAACAATTCTTCCAAGCAGGTTCAGTAGTCGTGAATCACGACACAAGAAAAGAGCTGAGAATTCGAAAGCTCGCCGACCTCAAAAGGGTCATGAAGTTCTTCAACAAATATCATCTACAAACAAAGAAGCGGAATGACTTTGCGACATTCTCGGAGATTCTATCACTCATGGAATCCCGAGAGCATCTCACAGCTGAAGGCCTTACGAAGATCGCAAGGCTGTGCTGGAAGATGAATCGCATGGTCAAACCAAAATATCTAGAATCCTCAGAGACTATACGCCAGAAGTCGCAACTAGTAGCGACTAAGATATAGTCCGACCCATGCAGCGATGCATGGAGGTTCTCGTAACAGAGAGCCCGCCTCAACGAGAATGTTGAGGTCAACGGAAGGAAGTAACAGAGTGAGCCAAATGCCTTGTCGGGTGAGTTCCGACGTGCATGAATGGACCAACGAGGGCCCCGCTGTCCCTATCTACGACCCGGCGAACCTACGTAAGCTGGACGAACAGTCCAGCAACTTCCATCGGGGAGAGAAGTCCCTGTGGAGCTTTACTGCAGCTTGTTGCTGCGATTCGGTCTTAATCGCATAGTGTAAGGGGGAGCCGCTATGTCGTCGCCTTCGGGTGACGAATAGGCGCCAATGTAACACCCCTCCCTTGAGACTGTATCGCTAACTCCTACGGGAGGACACCGGCAGGTGGGCAGTTCGGCTGGGGCGGCACCCCCTTGAAAAGATATCGAGGGGGCCCAAAGGTTGGCTCAGATGGGTCAGAACTCCATCGTTGAGGGCAAGGCCAAAAGCCAGCCTGACAGGGAACTTAAACGCAGAGTTCTCTGCCACGAAAGTGTGGCCTAGCGATCATTCAATCCTCACTGTTGGGGGCTGGATGTGACAGAAAAGTTACCCCAGGGGTAACAGGCTCGTCGCGGGCGAGAGCTCCAATCGACCCCGCGGTTTGGTACCTTGGCGCTAACGCGCTCGGGGCAGAATCGTGGTAACGCGATTTGAAGTATCGGCTTATAACGGCGAACTCCTCCTTTCGGAAGGGAACACTGACGGATTCCCGAAAGAGGACAACGCCGTGGGAAGTCTACGGTAAAGGAAAGAAGCGAGCTTCGCTGCTTAGCTGGCAGCGATATGGGCAACAAAACAGCCATGAACAAAGTTCGCTCCTAAGGGCACTATCTCCGTCCATGGAAGGACAAAGACAGATGAAATAGGTTCGAAATGAACGACATCTTCCGGCAGCACACGCTGTCCGAAAGGATGGCGGATGCAACGGGCGCAACCCAGGCTACGGGCAGTCCTGCCATAGGGCGGGCCTGTCCACGTCTAGGTTGTGGTTTTTGTCCGTCAGGGAAGGGGAACGATCAAACCGTATGACCCCGTAACGACTGAGGTGCGCAGAATATCTGCGGCCAATGAGATGGCTCAGGCCGTCGCTCGACGCGGCACGTCCGACGTGTCGCGACAACACAACTCGAGCGGCCCCAGAAAGCCGTGCCATCATACGCCGACCCCCCTAACGAAGGTTAGTGCGGGGGGTGAAGACATAGTCTGATCCGGAAAGAAATTTCCGATAAGATTGCGATGTCGGCTCTTCCCATCCTGGTCCTGCAGCAGGGGCCAAGGGTGGGGCTGCTCGCCCATTAAAGGGGAACGTGAGCTGGGTTTAGACGGAGGAAAAAGAAACAGTCTCAAGGTATTACGTTCAAACTCATGAACTTTGAGAAAAGGCCTTTGTACTCGAGTGAGACTCTCGAGAACCTCCGGAACCAACCGTCGTGAGACAGGTCGGCCTCTACCTGATGGAAGCGGAGGAACACTGTGGGGAAGCGCTGCCCAGTACGAGAGGAACAGCGGCGCGTAGCCTCTGGCGTACCTGTTGTCCGAGAGGGCACCGCAGGGCAGCTAAGCTATCGTGGATAACCGCTGAAAGCATCTAAGCGGGAAGCCACTCCCAAGAAGAGTGTTCCATCAGCACACCTTTTCCCCGCAAGGGGAGGAGGGAGCTGAGGAGAGCGGCGATAGAAGATCGCGTTGAAGGGGTGGGGGTGTACGCTGGAAGCCTTCGGGCGACCAGTTCAGCCCGTCCACTACCTATAGCTCAACGTGTGAATGAAATGCCCCGGCGGAGGCGCAATGAACCCTTATGCATGGCGAAGCCCTTCTACTTCATTTTAGACAAAACGCTAGCGGAGCTCACGCATTTTCTAAATGAGAGCAGTATCGACTTATAGCTTGGTGCCAGCGAAAGCGCTCTCGAGCATCCCTGGCAACCATGAGATTCACCAAGATCAGGTGACAGGCACGATAACGGCGTCCGACAAGAAGGAGAAGAGAGGCTCGCAGACCATCTCAACGAAGGCCTTGGATGGCAAGTTCGCGCTTAGGGTGGTTCATGAAGAGCGCAAAGGCATTATAGTTGTGATAACCTTCTATCCCGTGAAGAGAAATGACCATGGCCTATAAGCTGAAGTACGATTCGGATGCCGATGTGCTGCTGGTGCTTCTGAAGGAGAAGGGGAAGCTATCTCATGCAGAGGAGGTCGGCGACGTGGTCATGCACGTGGACTCTAAGGGTAGGCCTCTTTTCTTCGAGGTCCTCAACGCCAGCAAGGTCGTGCCGATGATGGTCCAGGCGATGGCCAAGGGCGAAGCCCAAGTCATAACCTCCTGAATAGCTCAAGCCTCTGGACAATTCTTGACTGGAGTCGGTTGCTAGAGCCCGGACGACTAGCCCGTCCACTACCTATAGCTCAACGTGTGAATGAAATGCCCCGGCGGGGGCGCAATGAACCCATATGCATGGCGAAGCCCATTTTCAAGAAGCTAGCGAGAGCGCTGGAACGTTTGGACAAACGCTTAACCCAAACCGCCCACGCAAGAAACCCGGTGAGTCGGCTGGTCTCGAGGGCGTTGCCAGTGGCAGCCGTGGTCATTATCCTGGCCGTTGCAGTACTTGGCGTCATCGAACTGTCAGGGGCGACTCACTCGAACTCAACCAACACATCGACCCAAACAGGCGAATATTCGGGAACAAGCACGACGCAGGCCACCCAAGCATCGAGCCTGACAACAGGAAGCACCACGGGAACATCGACTGCGAGAACGTGCACCGACATACCTAACCTGAGTTACATGTATTGTGGAGGCTCCCTCCGAATATCGGCCGTCGGGCAGGCGGATGGAGGGACTTGGAACTTCACGGCGACCGTCAGCTCCGATGACGTCGACCAGGGGCAGGTGGTGCGGCTTGTGGCGAACCTCACCAACATTGGCCAGAATATTACTCTCGGCGAATGGGTCGAGCCATACATCAACCCGAGCGTGAGCTCCGCAAACGGGACACAGGTTTGGGCTTGGGATCCATCGCAGATCACATTGGCGCACGAATCCATATACGCCGGGGAGACGATCTCGGAAGTCGTGAATATCCCCACATCGCAACTTCTCCCAGGACAGCCATACCTCGTTGAGGTGGCGCCGATTTCTCTCCAATTCCCAACGCCGAACGACCTAACTTTCACGTTCCAGTTATCCGTCCAATAGACTCGTGGCCCGGCGAAGGCGCAATGAACCCTTATGCATGGCGAAGCCCTTCTGTAGCGGAACTGAGGAAATGAGTTCAAGGCCCGTAGACGCCACTGCGATGGTCGATCTTGTCCACGAGCACAAGGCCCTCTTTGCGAAAGACCTCGTAGAGAACCCTGTAATCTCCGACCCTGATCCGATAGACCCCTTCCCTTCCTTGGAGCTTTATCGCGCCGCGAGGGAACGGATCGTCACCCAGTTCCTCGAGCCTCGCCACAATCCTTGACCTAGTTGACTGCTCGAGCAAGGCAAGTTCTCGATTGGCTCTTTTCGAAAGCCTTACTTCGTACTTCAAGAGCGCTTCTTCTTGACTTCGGAAAGTGCCACTGTCCTGCCGTGAGCGAGGTCTTTGCGCGCCTCCTCTATCGCCTCTGAGTCGTCCTTCGTGAGCACCGAATCGAACGCCTTCTCTAGGGAGGAGACCCTCTTCTTGATCTGGTCTATCTCCTGCTTCAATTCGGCCTCGCCCGCCTTCATGTCTTCCCCAAGAGGTAGTAGCCACTTTTTAATCTATCCGGGGGAGCTCCTACTAGTTGAGCTCGTCCACTACCTATAGCTCAACGTGTGAGTGAAATGCCCCGGCGGAGGCGCAATGAACCCATATGCACGGCGAAGCCTCAATCAGATGCAGCTGAGGAACTCTTCCTGGGAGATGCCACAGTCCTTCAGGATGACGCTCAGCAGCCCGACACGGATCTCTTTCGCCGGCACGGTCACGTAGACTCTCCCGTTCGTCAGCGTCACGTGGCTGCCCTTCTGCCTGACGGCGCGGAAGCCGAACTCGTTGCAGAGAATCTTGATGAGGTCTCTTCCTTCTACGGGTCTGAGCCTCAAGTCACGCTACGGCTTCTATCGCCTTTTCCTTAAGGGCCGACAGGTGAAGCTCAAGAGCCTCCTCGAAGTTTCGCTTGGCCTCGGCCAATGTCTTCCCGACGCTGTAGACGCCGAGCGCCGAGCAAGCGATGGCGTACGAACCATCCTTCTCCTTGATGATTCGGGTCCGCACGTCCCTGAGCTTGATCGACATCGTCCTGGGGATGACTTGTCAGGCCGCCCATAAGCTTTCCTTCGGGCGACCAGTTCAGCCCGTCCACTACCTATAGCTCAACGTGTGAGTGAAATGCCCCGGCGGAGGCGCAATGAACCTATGTATGGCGAATCATCTTCTTTCGCACATTCGGGCAAATCCATTTTAGAGGCGGGCGACGACTTGTTCGCATGGCATCCGTCGGTGCGACGGTCGCTGCTTTCGTCGTAATCGCGGTCCTAGCCTCGGTGATATTCGCTCAGGACCCATACAACCCGACGGGGACGTACACCAACAACTTTCCGCTTCTCACTTCCTCAACTCTCCCGGCGAACGGCCTGTCGCTCCGTGTGTCAATCAATGCGACGACAATTACGAGCGGCCAAACGGTGAACGTGACGGTGGGCGACTACAACACTCTGCAAACGATGATGAATTTCTCGGTCTTGAACGATTGGCCCCTCAAAAGTCTGGCAGTCGGCCCTTGCGGGACTGTGAACGACCCGTTCGGGGTAGCGGTGTTTCGCGGATACTACACGGCATCCAGCATCTCTTCAGCGAAGCCGTTGCAGCTATACGCTCCCGGCATCTACGAGTGCCCTGCCATTCTCTCGGGGATAACCCAGTATTCATTCTACCCACAAAGTTCCGTTGCCCAGATCTGGGGAAGCTGCTCCCCGGAACCGTGCCCGTTTAGAATAGAGCAGCAGAGCATAAGAGTGAATGGGTTCTGGAACACGGTCCCGATAGCCGGGTACAGCTACCACACAGAGCTTACGCCAGGAGTCTACACGGTGGCTGCGGGAGACGAATGGGGACAGTTACTGCTCTTGTATTTTGTGGTAAAGACCTGATTGTCGAGATTCCGGCGGGGGCGCGATGAACAGCCGTCGAGTCGATTCTTAAAATAGCATGTCGGCCAAGCCGAACGGTAGATGCCACGCGCGAGCGTCGTCGTCCTCTCCCTCGCCATCCTCCTCGTCTGCCCCCTCGTCTTTTCGTCTCTCCCCAGGGCGCAGGCGGCTACGGTGGCGCCCTCCCCCGACCCGGCACCCAGGACCGTCCTCGTCGACATATACGTGGTCGACGTCGGCGACGTGAGCCAGCAAGACGGGTCCTACGAGGCTGACTTTTACCTCTCGTTCGCGTGGAATGGCACCTGGTACGGGGCGGGTGGGAACCAGTCCTCCGCGCTCCCTCAGAACTTCGCAATCCTCAACGGACAGATATCCCAGCTCGAGCTCGTGAGCTCCGACGACAACATCAACGGGACGAGCGAGAACTACCTCTCCTACCGGGTCTACGCGACCCTCTTCAGCCCGATGAACTTCGCCCGGTACCCCCTCGACCACCAGACCCTGAGCATCATGGTGGAGGACAACGACTACGAGAACTCGTCCCTGGTCTTCCTCGCGGACCAGAAGAGCCAGCTCGACCAGGGCGTCCAAATCCCCGGCTGGATACTCGACCCCGGCTCCGTCAACATGGTCGTGACGAACGACGTCTACAAGACGACCTTCGGATACCCGGGGATCTCTCCGACCACCGACTCATACTACTCGGAGGCGGTCTTCTCCATGCAGGTCCACCGGCCCTTCGCGGACGTGACGCTCAACGTCCTGCTCCCCCTCGCCGTGCTCGTCGCGCTCGCGATGGCCTCGTTCAGGATCAAGCCCGAGTCCTTCGAGGCCCGCCTCGAGGTAGGGGTCATCTCCATCTTCACGGCGGTCGCGTTCCTCCTTGCGCTAAACAGCACCCTGCCGGCGCAGGACTACGTCACCCTCGCCGACCAGCTCCTGATGGTCGCCTTCGCCGTCCTCATCTACGCGATTGCCATCGCCATCTTGCTCCACTCCTACGCGGAGTCAGGAATCCCGAGGTGGGCAGAGAGACTTGACAGGGTGAGCTTCTACGCCGTGCCCCTTGCGGCACTCCTGTCCTTCCTGATACTCGTAGCGTTCTGATTTTCGAAAGCTCTCCAGCACCTCGCGTCTTGCCGCAAGGTGCACGCAAGCGCCCCGGGGTCTCGACATGCTTTCCTGCCCCGGCGGAGGCGCAATGAACCCTGTACATGGCAACGCCCTGCGTACTTCATTTTGAACAAGCGTAGCGGAGCTTCCGCCCTCTCTCAAAGTATTTATCGCACGAAGTATGAATGTCATACCGAGAAGGCAATTGGAGGAACCAGAGATCGCGGTGGTCGGAACCAAGGGACAGTTCGTAATCCCTCAGGACATGAGAAAGCGGCTCGCAATCAAGCCGAAGACGAAGCTGGCGGTCTACCGGAAAGGAGACAAGCTCGTGGTCACGAAGCTTAAGGTCCCTGCGGTCGGGGAGGAGCTGGAGGGCTTCTTTGCCGAGATAGACAAGGCAGGCAAGAGGGCGGCGAGCGAGCAAGAGATAATCAAAGAAATCCAGGCGTACAGGAAGGAGAAGAGAGCGAGAGGTAACTGACGCTGACCCGTGTCGTCATCGACACGAACGTCCTGGTCTCGGCGGTGATAGGGCACGGCAAGCCGCGCCGCCTTCTGGGATTGGTTCTGAGAGGCCACTCGGCGGTCGCGTCCAGGGAGACGCTCGCGGAGCTCGCGGACGTCCTAGCAAGAGAGAAATTCTCGCTGACACCTGGGCAGATTGCCAGGTTCCTGACGATCTACACGCGCAGGTCAGAAGTCGTCGACCTGGACCGACGCGTCGATGCAGTAGATGCAGACCCAGACGACAACGTCGTGCTTGGCACCGCGGTCAACGGCAAGGCAGCCTTCATCGTGACAGGCGACAAGCATCTGCTCGAGCTGGTGGAGTTCGAAGGCATCCGGATCATCACCGTCGACGCCGCGTTGAGAATCCTACGTGGAGAGAAGTCCGAGTGACGAGCCATTTCTTGTCCGTCCACTACCTATAGCTCAACGTGCGAGTGAAATGCCCCGGCGGAGGCACAACGGACCGTTCAGGCTGACCGTGGAGGAGATGCTTTAGAAGCCGCCTGCCTCCGATGTAATGCCCAAACTTGAGGAGGGGATTCCTTCAGAGCTTCCTCGCCGGCTGGGCGCCAGATCCGGCCGCCGGCCACGGCAAGAAACGCATCACCAGACGCCGGGCTGCCGCTGCAGCCGCCATCGTCGCCGCCCTCGTAGTCGGAGCCGGGTACGTCCTTGTCGCCGATTCGGACTCGTCCGCCAGCGCCAACCTCTTCGCGAACGGGGGGTTCGGGACGGGCGACCTCCGGGGCTGGCAGACCGTGCCTCCCTATCTCCCCGCGGTCGAGTCGTCGATAGTCGCGAAGGGGTCCTCCTACGCCGCGCGCTTCCAGACGCCCACCAACGACGCCAAAGCCTCGAGCCCGTGCATGACGAGCGGGGAGGACTGCGGCATCCTGAACGTCTCGACGATATACCAGAACGTCAACGATTTCACGCCCTCCCGGGGCACCACGTTCTCGCTCGCCGTGTACCCGGCGTTCCAGTACCCGTCCATTTTCCAGGTGGCCTTGGAGTTCGGCCTGTCGCCGTCGGCGGCAGGGCAGGCGGGCTACAGCGACGTCCTGGTCTACTACCTAGCGCTCGCCTCTCCCCAGCAGTGTTCGACATACGGCAACCACCTGCTGAGTTCCCGTCCGCAGGGGACGTCTGCCGTCACGCACTGCCTGTCCGCCCGACAGGGCGGCTGGACCATCTTCAACAGAGACATGGCATCCGACCTGCCCTCCGAGATCAGTACCTCGGAACTGGACGGCTCGCTCCTGACCCTGAGCGTCTCCTTCGCGGGCGCGAGCGCTACCGACGAGGTGTACGTCAGCTCCCTGTATCTTGGTTGAAGGGTGGGCGCGCCGGCGGAGGCGCAATGAGGCTCATCTTATTGCAAGAGATCTAGAATCGCATTAATATCGTCGGCTTTCGCATGACATTTTGCGCATCCAAAGAATATGTCCCAGAAACTCACTCCTGAAGCTATTGAAGCGCTGCTTCTGGAGCACGATGAGATAGTTCAACTGTTCATGCACGAAGATAATCGAGCGTGGCAGTTGAATCTCGCCGTCGCCGCTGCAAATGGAACTCTTGCAGCGTTCCTGTTGCAGACCTATTCAACAACTTTTTCGACTTCAGCTCACCCTTTCTTCCTAAACGTAATCTGTCTGGCTGGCTTCTTCTTGAACCTGCTAATGTTCTTTGTATTCCAACGGAGCAAGATCCATTGGTGGTCGCGCCTCTCCAGAGCTATCCAGATAGAGCAAATCGTCACTGAAGAACTATCCACTCAGCCAAATGATAACTTTCAATTTGACACGTTGTTATCTGCCGAGGGACACATTTTCCTTAAACATCAACGTCTGGTTGTTAGACAGAGGCCAGGGCGGGCCGACAGATTTTTGCTAGCGCTGAAAAGAGTCTTCAGGCAGACTAAACGGCTGCCCATCCCTGAAGAACAAAACCAGAAGGCAGGCTCGAAGGAAGTCAAAGACCTGGAAGTCGTTTCCGAGCACTTGAGAAGGTGGGAGCGGTTCGAAATTCTGGGTCATTATTGGCTCCTGATTCCTCTCGCGCTAGCTTGGCTTGCGCTTATCTTCTTGCATCCATAGTTCTCTAGTCTAGCTCAACGTGTGAATGAAATGCCCGGCGGAGGCGCGATGAACCCTTATGAGCTGCAGCCCCGCGCTCCTTGCAACCCGAAATCAAGCGTGAAGAGAATGAAGACTGAAATAACTTTGCCGTTCTTAGTTGGACGAGAATGAGATGAGGAACAGCAACTGGACCGGCACGTTCACCGCGACAGTCCAAGACAGCGGCTACGACAACGGGTCGGGTTCCTACCAGGGCGACTTCAATTTCACGATTTTCATCCCGACCCAGAACCCCGGCGCCCCTCCTGGAGCCCCGCCAAACCTCCCGGCGAACACGCTGATGGGGACGTTCCGGTGCAGCGTCAAGATCAACGACACGGTCGCCACCATCGGAGACAGGTACGGCTACACCCAGGTCTGGAACGGGAAGGGGGCGGGCGACATAATGGGCTCTTACGACCCCGCGACCAACACCGTGAGCCTGTCGAGCTGGATCATGATTCCCACGACGATAGCCGCGACCCTCACACCGACCCCGCCAAACCAGCTGATGGCCGCGGCCCAGCCCCAGTTCACGGTCAACAACACCCTGGCGCCGGTGGGGGACCCGACGCGTCCTCTCGGATATCAGCCCCCTGCGACCACCGACTTGGGCCCAAACGCCCCGCTTGGCTACTACCTGGGATGCGCCCTGCAGGTCATCGCGTCGGGACCGTCGGCTCAGCCAATCACCCTGTCCCTGAACAACAGGGGCGCCCAGACCGTCGTCCAGAACTCGCCGGGAGGCAGCGACCTTGGCAGCCCCGACGGGACCACGCACGTGGTCACCTGGACTTTCGTCCTAACCCCTCCCCAGTACGTGGTGGAGTTCGACCTCGACCCGACCGAGCTGAACCCGACTTCGGCGCAGCTGGTGACTCCTGGGGCAAACAAGCTGACCTCGACGCTGACCGTCACGGTGACGGTGGACGGACGGCCCGACACGAACAGGGACGTCAACATCACCGTCTGTACTGCCATCGGCGGCGCGGACACTGACGGTCACCTGCACGACAGCAGGGGAGACCCCTGCGACGCCTCGAGGCCTGCGGGGGAGGTCACCGGCATGAACGGCGCGCCGACAAACAGCTACCCCGTGACCGTTACCACCGACGGCACCGGCGTGGTGACCTCGACGTACTACCCGCCCAACATCATTGCGGGCGGCCCCTACGTCTCCGGCACCGACCAGATAACGGTCGAGGTCCAGGATCCGACCATCCAGGACAAGACAGACCTGACGAACGAGCAGGACATCATCACGCGCTTCCCCAACCTGGCCGCGATGCCAGGCTCGGCGGACTGCACAGGCGGGGGCACGTACTACTTTGCCTCGCAGAACCAGCACGGCTGCATGTTCTACGGCACCGGCGCGACGAACCAAGCGGTGGTGGCAATCGCGAACGAGTTCGCTGCGGCGCAGATAGCCTGCAAGAACGGGGCGGCCTACCCGGCCACGGACGCGGGCGCCCAGACCTTCACCACTCCCGGCGAGCCCAAGCCAATCAGGATCACCGCCATGAGCCTGCCCTGGGGCGGCCTGAACGACCTTCTAGGGAATTGGGCGCCCCCACACAGCACGCACAACTCGGGGACCCAGGTCGATCTAGGCTGGCACGATTTCGTGACCGGGACGAATGCCGGGGTCGCCACGTCCTGGGACATGGACCGCGTGCTGCTCCTACAAACCATTATCCTGAATTATGACGGCGCGACGCTCCCGGTGACGGCAGAAGGGCAGGACATCCCGCAACCCAAGCAGAGGGAAACAACGCGCACTTCCACATTCAGTTCGCCCAATGACGACCCTCTGGGTGGAAGCCTCCCACTGCCGAGCCGTGCGTGGAGTCCTGAGGTGCAGAGAGCCTCATCAACCGGACTGCCTAGAAGCGTTATCTAGACTGCTGACAGCAACGGCGCTCCCGCCTTGAGATACGTCCTGATTACCAGCCGGTCGAACCACTGGGACAAAGTGGGCAATGTCTCCTCGTATCCGTACGAGATGCTCCGCGGCGCCGTGATGAACCCTGAGAGGCTGGCGGACCACACGCCGGCGGTCTTCGTCAAGGTGGACAAGGAGATGAGGACCCCCGAGAAATCTTGGGAGGGCGAGGTGACCAAGATAACGAGGAGGACGGACAAGGTCTGGCTCCAATTCAGGCTCGGCCGGGTGACCACGTGCCCGGAGAGCTTTGCGGGCTCCCCGGATGGCTGGTACACCGACGGGACAACCTAGACCGTGTCGGGCGTAGGCTCAATGGACCCTTATACATGGTGAACATTCAATCTTCGGCGTCGAGAGTTCCACGGCCTCAGCTTAGTGTTAGTGGGAAATCTTTCCCTGTTTTTCTTCATTCACGTCTAAGAGTTCTTCAATAAACTCCTCCTCGAAAGTGAGTACATTCGAGGGCACTAGCGCCACGAGAGCTCCTTTGCGGAACAAGATGTAAAACCGGGTGGCGTCAAGTCTCACGCCTTTAACTTCGGCATCATCTCCAATTGCTCGATAATGCATAGCACTATCCACCTCCCACGACCCCACAAAACGACACTCTAAGCAAGCGATATAGGTATGGTCTACCTTGCCTTTGCTCGAGCTTCTGAGGGCCATTATGGGAGGCCCTCCACCTCCTTGAATCGACAATTCCGATAATGAAACATTCGAAGGAGTTGTCACATATAGCCATGCCGCCGACAACACCTAAGCCGAGACATGTGAAGGAAATTCTCCGGCGGAGGCGCAACGATTACGCAAAGGAGCGCGGGGCGTACTCGTCGCGTAGCTCTTGCATCAGCGTGAAGATCCCCGCGGGCGGCACGATGCCCTTCTCCGTCACGTAGAAATCGATGTACTCGGGCGGGGTGAAATCGAAGACGTAGTTGCTAAGCTTCACCTTGGGGTTGCGCTCCATCCAATCCTTCGCGGCAATCTCGGTGGGGTCCCTCTGCTCGACGTCTATCAGTTTCCCGGTCAGCGTCCGAAAGTCCACCTTGTAGGTCTCAGCGGCGACGATGAAATTCACCCGCGCCTCTTGTGCGAGCATGGCTACCTGAGACACGCCTATCTTGCTAACCAGCGCACCGTTCCCGGAGATCGCGTCGCACCCCACTATCGCCTTGTCCGCGTCCCCCATCATCACCCTGCAAGCCGAGTCGCAGATCAGTGTGGTGTCTATGCCGTAGGCGGCGAGTGCTGCGGCCGTCCTGTGTCCCTGGTAGTTCGGCCGGGTCTCGGTGCAGTAGACCCTGATGCCTTTCCCGATGTCGTGCGCTTTCTTCATGATGCTCATCGCGGCCTCGCTGTCGGAATGGGTGATGATGGTGTCGCCGTTCTTGATGCGCCTGGCACCGATCTCTCCGATGATTCTCACCGCATCCAGGCTGTATGCGAGAAAGTCGTTCGCGGCGTTCACCGCCGCATCCCTTGTGCCCTCGACATAGCCTCCCGATTCGAGGCTCCTCACCCCCGCATTGAGGACGTAGTTGACGCCGTTGGTCAGCGCGAAAGCCGTCGGCCTCGCCGACTTGAGCCTCTCTCCCGCCTTGAGGACACGGTCCCAGTATTCTTTCGGGTTCTTTGCGCTGGCAGCATCTTTGGCATGGTCCCTGAGGGCCTGCACGGCGTACCTGGCGACCCTGCTCCCCCCGCGGACTTTCATCCCCTTCAGGTCGCGGCACGCATCTTCCACAGAAGCCTGTGGGAACTCGTCTCTCGCCTTCTTCCCGTCCCCGCTTGGCGCTTCCACGTGAGCTGTTACGCTTCCAGGGAGCTTAATAATTTGACGTTCCTGCATGGCTCAACGCGCGAGTGAAACGCCCCGGCGGAGGCGCAATGAACCCCATGTATGACCTAAGGCTTCTTCAGAAGTGCAGGTAGGTCGATTGGTTTAAGGTCGTGCCGCGCCTGTCCGATTTGGCGCGCATTCCGTGGTGCTGACGATCACGTCAACTAGGAAGCTCAACTCGGGCACCGAGATACCCGTGCTCGGGCTCGGCGTGTTCCAGACGCCGCCCGGAAGGGTCACCCAGGAGGCCGTGAAGTTCGCGCTGAAGGTGGGCTACCGGCACATCGACACGGCGAGGGTCTACGGGAACGAGGAGGACGTCGGCCGGGGAATCAGAGACAGCGGGGTGCCGCGCGAGCAGGTCTTCGTCACCACGAAGCTCTGGAACGCCGACCAGGGCTACGACTCCGCCCTGTCCGCCTGCGAGGCGAGCCTGCGCCGGCTGGGTCTGGGATACATCGACCTCTACCTGATTCACTGGCCGGTCCCGGAGCTCAGGGGCGAGTCTTGGAAGGCGCTCATGGAGCTGCAGCGACGGGGCTCGTGCCGAGCGATAGGCGTGAGCAACTACACCGTCAGGCACCTCCAGGAGCTGCTCGGCAGCTCGGATGTCACCCCTGCCGTCAACCAGGTGGAGTTCAACCCGTTCCTCTACCAGAAGGAGCTGCTCCGCTTCTGCAACGGCAAGGGGATACAGCTCGAGGCCTACAGCCCGCTGACCCGCGGCCACAAGCTCGACCACCCCGTGATTCTGGACGTCGCCCGAAGCTACTCCAAGAGCCCCGCCCAAGTGATGATCCGGTGGGGCCTGCAGCACGGGCTCGTCGTTATCCCAAAGTCGACCCGCCCCGAGAGGATCAAGGAGAACAGCCAGGTCTTCGATTTCGAGATCTCCTCGGCGGACATGTCCAGGCTCGACTCCCTCGGCGAAGACCTGCACACGGTCTGGGACCCCACGGACGAACCCTAGCAGTGCAGGGTGTGAGTGGAATGCCCCCGGCGGAGGCGCAATGAAACTTGACGGTCATCGCGAGAAACCCCTTCGGCGACTCTGAAAGCAGCGAATCTGCGGTTTAAATACCAACACAGGGCCCAATCTTCCCGATGCGGACGCAAGAGCAAGAGGAAACAGAGACGGAGGATTGGGCGCGCACGGAGGAACGCCGCAGAAGGATTTACGAGGAACTATGGCGCGCAGACGAGGAGCGGGTCAGAAGGCAGCGTGAAAGAGACCCTTACAATAATCGCCGAAGACCGGACAAAGACGACAATCGCAATCCGTTTGAGATAGGCGCTGTCAAAGAAATTCCAAGGGCCACCCAGGTTTTGGGCGTCAGAGCCGGTGCAACCGAGGCCGAGGTCAAGGCAGCTTACAAGAGGATGGCCATGGCGTGGCACCCGGACAGACCGGGGGGATCGGCAGAAAAGATGAAAGACATCAATGAGGCGAGAGAGATCCTGCTACAGGGGCTTTGACCCTGTCCGAAACCAAGTGAATGTGACCGGGTTGTTACGCCATCTGTCGCCCAGCGTGCGAGTGAAATGCCCCGGCGTGGGCGCGGCATGCGTGTTATCTTGCAGCGGTGGCTCCCGCGCACTCGGGCTTGGAAGCCAAACGGATATGTGAGGCGGCGCGGGCCATCGGCGGCATGTCTGGTGGGCAGGGGATTACGCGCGAGCTGAGCCTCGGCGAGCTGGTCACCAAGACCCTGGAGCTCTACCGGCGCGACTTCTCCAAGTACCTGATACTCTTCGTGGTGGTGGAGGCGGTCATCGGGGTCCTCACCACGCTGGTGCGCCGCGCCATAGTCGTGCCGGCAGCCCTCCCCGCCGGCGCCACGCCCCAGCAGGTCCTGAACTGGCTGCCCGGGTTCTTCGGGGCCGTGATAGCGCTGATTGCCCTGACCGTGATTGTGTCGTGGGTGTTCTACCCTCTTGCCATCGGCGGCGCGGTCAAGATGGCGTCCGACGAGATCACCACGGGAAAGGTGGGCCTCGCGGCCTCCGTCCGCTTCACGGCCTCGAGAATCGTATGGCTCTGGGCGGTGGGCCTGGTAGTCGGCATCATCGTCGCGTTGGGGTTCATCGCGCTTCTCGTCCCGGGGATAATCCTCGCGATAATGTTGTCGCTCGTGTTCCCCGTGCTCATAATCGAGAGGACGGGCTTCGGAAGCATCGGGAGGAGCCGCCAGCTCGTCAGCCAGAGGTGGCTGAAGACCCTGGCCCTGGCCATCCTCATGGCGATAGCCGTCGGGATACCGTCCGTCGTCGTGGACGCCATCACCGGGCCCCTGGGCCTCGCGAGCACCGCCGTGAGCAGCGTCGTCTCGGCCCTCTACGTCCCCCTGATTCCGATAGCGCTGACGGTCTACTACTACTCGAACGCGGCCAGGATAGCCCCGCCGCAGACTGGGCGGGTGCAGGCTTCAGCGACAGAGGCCCGCGTGGGGATGAAGTACTGTTCAAGCTGCGGGACCGAGATAGGGTACGCGGCGACGTTCTGCCCGGCGTGCGGCGCAAAGCAGCGAGCGTGAGCCGCGCCCCGGCGGAGGCGCAATGAACGCACGCCATTTAACTGCGAACTCGTTTTTCTGGCGAATTCAGACTTTAACTATTCTATCTTATCGCGTTTCTCTAAGTTATGTCTGATACAAAGCAGCTGAATGTTCTTGGCATAAAGCGAAGTGCCCCCTCGCGAGTATGGAATTATGTGATCGAAATGAAGGTTATTCTTAGAGCCGCACTTTACACATTTTCCGCCGTCCCTTTTCCAAACTTCCAACTTTACGGGTGACGGAATAATTCTGGTATCCTCCAATTCTTTTCTTCCTGAATCAATCGTTTCCATATTCCCTACCAATTCCAAACGAAACTTGAACACTCGTCTTCCTTCGGTGACCACTGGGGAAGCGTCTAGCAACTTGAATATGCCGTTGTACACCCATATCCCGGTTCGAATCTTTTCGTAGACTTTGACTATTTCAGCAGACGAACGCCCGTCTTTGTATTTTTGAGCAGCTTCGTAGAATAGGCCGTTCTGGGTGAGACCTCCTTCAGGCGTTCTCGATTCCTGGTCCACCTCTTTGGGCCCTCTTCCGCCGCCAGGCACTGGGTTGTCATGTCCCTCATAAATCAGAACTCTACCGTTCTCTTCCACTCGATCTTTGTATGGAGCGCCCGGTCTAGTACTCATTAGAATCACACTTGACTTTCCTTTCCGACCGAAATTCATACCTCTTCGAAAGCTAGTGTTCTCATCCGCGCACATTTGGAGGTACGAGATTACATCGCCGGCTTTCGTCATCTACCCAAAGCTAGAAAAATTCCAAGATTTAGATGATATTGTGTTAATTCTTTGTTAATCATCTGATAACTAGATCAATATGATCTGTTAACAGTCGCTCTACTGATGTCATGGGAGGACGTAAGCTACGTCCTACGCAGCAAGACTAGGAAAGCAGTTCTAACCAGACTGGATACTCCGAAGACTCCCACCCTCCTCGCTAAAGAGCTCGGCACAAGCATACCAAACATCAGCAGAGCGTTACGCGAGCTTCTCTCAAAGAACCTGATAGAGTCTCTAACACCAAGGGAACGCTCTGGAAAACTATTCGTGGCTTCGAAGCATGGTCGGCTAGTTTCTTCGAAGGTAAAGGAAATCTCGGAGACCAAGATCTAGCTCTATGGCGAGGCAACTTCTCTCCCCAATTGAGATTAACCAGTTTGTCCTGCTACTCAAGGATGTCTTCACTTACATTTCAAAGTTGAAGGAGAAGAATCCTCTTGCGGCTGACATCCAGTACCCAAAGCTTCCACCAAAACTCACCGAGTCGCTTGCGATCCACCTCCTTCGAAGCGGCCTAATCTCCGAATTGAAGGGGTATGATTTCCGATTCGGTGGGAACGAAGCCGACATCATTGGCTCGCACGGTGCAAAAAAGATTCGAATCGAAGTCAAAGGTACCACGAAGGGATTCGAGTACTTCGGGGAGAAGGACATCAAGGCCAACTATCTGATGTGGTTTGATTTCGAAGAATTATTCAGGAAGAGCGGTGAAAGCTTCAATCTCTATGTGCTCCCCCATCAGGAGTCCCGATTCAGCGGCCCTGTGAAAATAACAATCAATAGTCTGAAGAAGACTGCAGGAGCAGATCTCCAACTGATAACATACAACATTCGAGATCTACTAATGAAGATTACTTCCCCGTCATTGGACTGATGCCTGATGGATCTCACTCTCCCGGCACCGCCAGCTGAGCTGAAGAGCGCCTCCCAGATGGCGAGGGTCTCCACCGAACGCTGGGCCGTCGACAACTTCTACTGCGCCGCCTGCGGCACAGGCCTGACCGCCTATCCTACAGGCACCAAGGTCTACGACTTCTACTCGGCCGAGTGTAGGGAGAACTTCCAGCTAAAGTCAGCCTCCCACCTCTTCTCCGGCTCGATACTCGGGGGCGAGTACGGCACGACCATGGAGAGCATAATGGCGGACAGGTTCCCCTCCCTTATCCTTCTCCACTACGACCGCGAGAGGTGGGCTGTGGATGACCTCTCCCTTATCCACAGGGCATACATCACGAAGAGTTGCATCGAAAGCCGGACACCGCTCTCTCCTACGGCCAGGCGCGCCGGATGGCAGGGCTACATCATCAGGCTCGGGCAGATACCCGCGCAGGGGAGGATAGAAGTGGTCCGCCGGGGGCAGGTCCGCGAGAAGGCTGACGTCCTCGCGCAATGGAGGCAGACCGCCTCGCTCCTAAAGTCGAGGCCCGAGCAAAGGGGCTGGCTTGCCGACGTGCTCAGGTGCGTCGAGAGGTGCTTCGCGACCTTCACGCTGGCCAACGTCTACGCCTTCGAGGCAGAACTCGCGGCCAAGCACCCTGACAATCACAACATCCGGGCGAAGATCAGGCAGCAGCTCCAGCAGTTACGCGACTTGGGTTTCATCGAGTTTCTTAGTCCAGGGCTCTACCGACACGTCAAGTAGCTCCAACTACGCCGTCGCTGCCGCGCAGAAACTGGACCAGATCCCCAATCAATATCGGATAAATATGCGAGAATTGCAGAATTGCAGAATTTCGTTCATTGAACGCTCCTCGCTCGTATAATGGCAAACAGTACGGAGAGCAAAGCAAGACGGTGCGAGGGGAGATTGTGAAGAGTCGAGCGGAGAAGCAGATAGCCGACTATTTCAACGAGAATAACATAAGATACGTCTACGAAGACCAGACGAAGACCACCCAATCAGCATTCAGAACTCCAATTAGCAAGCCGGATTTCCATCTCCCCGACTATGGAGTTCATGTCGAGTATTGGGGCCTAATCGACGTAGGTGATTGGCAGGACAGGAACAAGTACCGCGAGGACAAGGTATGGAAGACCGAACAGTACCGCAAGAACGGAATCAAACTCATCTCATTATACCCTTGGAACCTCGATGACCTCGATGGGGCCTTCAGGGCGGAATTCAGGAAGGTGCTGGGTAGGGACCTCGCAAAGGGGCCAGTAGGGGAGAAGACCGTCTACGCCCTTCCCATCTTACCTGGCCTTAAACAGACGATTAGGAGTGGGATCTCAAGTCAGATGGAACTCTCAGGACTCGACTTGGAATACATGCCTTACTTCTTCGTGGAATACGATTGCTACACTGAGGGCAATTTCCTCTACCAAAGGGTGAACTTTTCCAGCAAAGGCGTGCTTGTCATCGAGGGCCAGAAAGGACAGGTAGTCGACGTGGAAGTGGAATCAGGCGTCTTGCCAGCTTTGCCAAGGAGAGGCTATTTTGCCGACTGCCGAGACATCGAAGCTGTCGAGACTCCAAGGTCGAAAATCACTGAAGGGGCATCATTCAACAAATTCGGGGCCGTTCCAGCAAAAGTCAGCCAGTATGAAGCGGAGAAGATAGCAAGAATAGAAATCGCAAGGAACCTCTCTCAAGAGTTCACGCGCACGCTGAAGAACGGCGATGTCAGATCGATGACATTAAGACCATCCATCTCGCACGTTCGGATAGTCTCAGTCAAGCAAGCAAACGTACCTTTGGTGACGGCGTCGTTCAGGTATAGGGACAGAACCTATGGGCGCAAGTTACAAGCTGCGAGCAACCACATGGTCGCCGACGACTTCATCTATTGCAATGTGGACGGTCAACATCTCAGCGAGGATGGCCTTCAATTATGCATAGAATGCGGGGCACTCGCGTGCGAAGACCACGGTGGTGTCTGTGTTACTTGTCACAAGAACTTCTGCGCTAACCATATCGTCACGAAAGGCCTTATTCTGAAGAAGAGTTACTGTAGAGATCACGTTCCATCTTAGCCTACAAATCACTTTTCCACACTCCACACAGTGTCAACGGCGGAGGCGCGACGAACCCGTCATGCCTGGCTTGCTGACTCTTCCAAGACTTCGGTTGCTCACACCCATGAGTCAATCGAAGACAGGCAATCAGAAGATGAAGGCTTACTGCGGCGGTCGTTTGTGCCTGTAGCCAAGCTACGAATGCGAGAAAAGGTCACACCGACCATAGACCGCCTCCTCTCCTTCTCGCGGACACGACCGTTCTTTGTTCGGCTCTGGCGTACAGAGGCCTCGCCGAGCCTCTAGGTCGTCAGCGTGAGTTCTATCTTGACATCCTCGGGAATCGTAAGCTTCGTTATCTGCTTCATCGCCCTGTCGTTCGGCTCGATGTCGAGTATCCTTCTGTGAATCCTGAGCTGCCAGTGGTCAAACGTGTGAGTCCCCTCGCCCGTAGGGGCTTTCCTCGTGGTAATCTTCAGTATCTTCGTTGGAAGAGGTTGCGGACCTATGCACCTGACGCCCGTTTTCTCTGCAATCTCTTTGATGTCCCAGGCAAGCCTCTCCAGCTGGTCGACGTTTGAGCTCGTGAGCTTGATTCGCGCGTACTGCGTCATCTTCTTCGGAGCCACTCCTTTGGATGGATACTTAGGTCTGCCGCAATAGCGCCGCATCGCGGCGTTTGGTAGCCCCCCGTCTTTCTAGAGTTGCCACATCACGTGATGACTTGCATGTCTCACGCCGTGACCATGGCGTACATGGATAGTTTGCTGCCTTTGCCGCGAGCGGCTTCGCTCTCCCCCTCTTTCGTTCGGCGCGCCTGTTCGAAGGTATATATGCCGCAGCGTCATCAAGCAAACAGATGGCGAAGAAGAAGGGAGAGGGATCTTCGAGAGAGGCCAAGAAGACGACCGCAAAGCGGAGGGTTATCAAGAAGAAGCAAGTCACACCACCGGCCGCTGCTCCTGCCACTCCACAGCTTGCTGCTAAATCGCCCTCTGACGTCCACTCGCCCTATCGCTAGGCGAGCCTCATGTTCTCTCCAGTGCCTTCTCGATTACCCTCATGACCAGGCCAGTGGAGAAAGTACCGGGCAGCTCGTAGGCGGTTGCCAGTCTTGCACAAGAAAGACCTACCCGGCGGAGGCGCCACGAACCCTGGCAACACCTCCTTTCAGTGTGCGCAGTTATCAACACATTACGTGCATAATGTAAAACCTTATCAATATGTGTTGATAACCACCATTCGTGACGACCATGGTGAAGCGAACAATCAAGGGAGTCACGTATTACTACTTGGAACACACGATCAGAGACAAAGACAGATTCAGCCAAAAGTCAAAGTACCTGGGAAAAGAGATCCCGAAGGACATCGACAAGATCAAAAGGCAGTTTGTGTTTGAACTCAACAAAGAAAGATGGTTTGATGAGTTTGATAGCATAAAGAAGAACTACCACGCGACGCTAGAGACGTATCCAGAATCAACAAGAAAGAAGGAACTGCAAACGTTCTCGGTCAGATTCACATACGACACCCAGAGAATCGAATGCTCGACGCTGAGTCTCAGAGAGACTGCACACCTGCTGGAAGAGGGAATCAGCCCCGGTGGGAAGCCCGTTGAAGACATCAAGGAGGCAGAAGCGCATCAAAAAGTGTTCTTCGAGATGCTCAAATGCACCAAGAACCTGTCGCTTCGGCTCGTGCTTGATTGGCACTGGAAGCTTTTCAAGGACACCAAGCCCGACATAGCGGGACAGATTAGGAAACACGGAGTCGGGAATACAGGGAGCAGATACGTCCCTCCATCCCCAGTTGAGCTACGACCGATGCTCGCCGATTTCTTCGGGTGGTATAATCGAGACAGGACGAGAACTCATCCGGTCGAGCTGGCCGCGCTTGTCCATCTCAAGTTTGTGACAATCCACCCGTTCGGGGATGGGAACGGCAGGATCAGCAGACTGATGATGAACTTCGCCTTGCACAAGTCCGGTTACCCCATGCTCAATATCGAATACAAGAACAGAGGCGCATACTACAACGCTCTTGAACGTTCGCAACTCACCAAGGAAGAGCGGGTCTTTACGAACTGGTTCTTCAGACGATACTTACGAGAGTTGAAGCGATACTCGTAGGGGCTCGAGGGGAAGCGGGACGGCCATGCCCACTTGTGAATGAAATGCCACGGCGGAGGGCGATCGACGCTTCTTGCGACGAATCTTTCGTTCGAACGCAATGCCGGTACGAGGTTTTTAAATAACTGACCCGACTTTAATGAACCTGATGAAGCCCGAATCGACCAAGGATGAAGAGGTCATGCAGAAGATAAACTCCCTCATAGAAGATAAACTCCCTCATGGAAGATTCGAGCAAGTGGGAGGATTACATAGCATCACGGGTAGAGAAGGTCATGAAGCATTGGCCAAGATCCTGGAGCGGCGGCAAGGACAGTTCTCTCGCTCTGCACAAGATCACGAGGACGGGCTCCTACGAAGTGAAGGCCTTGGTCACGACGGTCACCGAAGAGTACGACCGCGTCAGCATGCATGGGGTCAGGCGGAGCCTCCTTCACGCGCAGGCCTCTTCTCTGGGGCTACCGCTCGAGGAGGTCTGGATCCCGAAGAACGCCTCCAACGAGGCGTACGAGGCGCGGATGAAGGCCGTGCTGCTGAAGCACAGGGACGAGGGCGTCGAGCAGGTCGCCTTCGGGGACCTCTTCCTCCAGGACATCAGGAGCTATAGGGAGGATAGGCTCGGGCAGATCGGGATGCGGGGCCTCTTTCCCCTCTGGGGGCGGGACACGGCCAGGCTTGCGGCGGAGTTCATCGAGCAGGGCTTCAGGGCGGTGGTCTGTTGCGTCGACCCCAAGCAGCTCGGGAAGGAGTTCTGCGGGAGGGAGTTCGACCGCCAGTTCCTCGAGTCCCTCCCTAGCGGCGTCGACCCCTGCGGAGAGAACGGCGAATTCCATACCTTCGTATACGCGGGACCCATCTTCAAGAAAGAGCTGGCCGTGAAGAAAGGAGAGGTGGTCCTCAGGGGCGGCTTCTACTTCGCCGACCTCACCTCCTCATAGCTGGGTCGCCTGAGGGTACCACGGCTAGGTCTGACAGCCCGATTAATGATGCGCGATGGAGACCTGTTCACCGGTAGCGTCTGTAGCCGTGCTGGTTCCGCCCCTGGCCGCGGTGGCCGTAGCCGCCCTGCCGCCTGCCACCGTTGCTGTGGACTGTCGTGCCCGGCACGAACGTGTGCAGCTTGTCCTCCGGCCTCATGGGCAGTATCGGGGCCTTCGTCATCCTGAGGATCCGCCCGAAGTCGCCCGACTCCTCCTTCGAGACGAAGGAGAAGGCCTTCCCCTGCCTCCCGGCCCTGGCCGTCCTTCCGACCCTGTGGAAGTAGATCAGCGGGTCGACGGGGACGTCGTAGTTCACGACGCAGGCGACCTGGGACACGTCTATGCCCCTGCTGGCGATGTCCGTGGCGACGAGGATGTCGGCGCGGCCGTCCCTGAAGGCGCCCATGTAGTGGTCCCTCTGGTTCTGCGAGAGGTTCCCGTGGAGCGGCACGACCTCGTATCCCTTCTGGTGGAGGTCCATCGCGAGCCTGTCTGCCCCGCGCTTCGTCCTGCGGAAGATGATCGTGCTGGCCGGGCGCTCCTTCTGGAGGAGGTCGGTGAGGAACTGCGAGCTTCTCGTCGTGCCTGACCACGGCGTAGTACTGGTCGAGCGTCTCGACGGAGGGCTCGTCCGAGTCCACCAGGATCTTCTCCGGGTCGGTCATGTACTTCCTCGAGAGCTCCGTTATCTTCTGGGGCATGGTGGCGGAGAAGATGCACACCTGCTTCTTCCCCTGGATGCAGCCGAGGATGTAGTCGACGTCGTCGATGAAGCCCATGTCGAGCATGGTGTCCGCCTCGTCCAGGACCACGAAACGGACCGAGCGGAGGTCGAGCCACCTGCGCTTGATGTGGTCGATCACCCTGCCCGTGGTGCCGACGACGACGTGGGCTCCCCGCCTCAGCTCCTCTCGCTGCGCGCCTATCGACTGGCCGCCGTAGATCGTGACCACCCTGACGCCGGTGTGGGCGCCGATCTTCCTCATCTCCTGCGTTATCTGGACCGCCAGCTCCCGCGTCGGCGCCAGGACGAGCGCCTGGACCTGGCGGTTCTTTGGGTCTATCGACTGCAACAGGGGCACCGAGAAGGCGAGGGTCTTTCCAGAGCCCGTCTTGGCCTGCCCTATCACGTCCTTGCCTCTCAGCAGCGGTCCTATGGTCCTCTCCTGGATGGGGGTGGGTTTGGTGAAACCCATCTTTTCGACTCCCCTCATTATCAAGGGGTCGAGTTTCATTTCTTCAAAGGTACTCAATTTTGTTTTTGCTTCTACAGGAATAATCGTTGTCAGAGAATCAGAAGCTAAAGCGCTCCGAATCGTCGAACCGAGACTTGCCTGCGAAAAATCAATCCTGCGGCCGGGTATTTAACCCTGGTGCCTCTCGAAGGAGCGAAGAACTCGAGAGCGTGACTGCGATTATCGATAGACTCCATGCGTGCCGATGTCATGGAATACTATGGTGTGCTCCTCGAACCTTATGCTGTATAACAGCCTGAATTGTCGGCCGATTTCATATGAGTAGACGCCTTTCCATCGGCCCACCTTCCTGAGCCCCAGTTTGGAAGGGTCTTCGCTTTCCAGGAGCTGGTCTATCGCAACATCCGCTCGAGCCTTGATTTCCGAGCTAAGCTTGTGAAAACTTCGATGAAACGTGTTTGTAAACTCGGCTTCCCAAACCAAGAATCTTCAATCAGCTGCGGTGCAAGGCCGCTAGAAGGTCTTCCTTCTTCCTGAAGTGCATCACCTTTCCCTCGCGGGCCTCCTTCAGGCTCCTGTCGAGCCTCGCCTTGGCAGCCTCGTCCAACATAAGGTCGATCTGGCTGGTTATCTCTTCTTTCGTCAATCCCTCCCTAACGGCTTCTTCCATGAACGCGACCAACTCTCTCATTGTCTTGCGGTCGGTGACTATCTGCTCTGTCCTTGCCATTGCCGCACCAAAATACCCTGTGGAAGGTTATAAGGATACACGAGTCACGGATTCCAACCTGACAGAACGCGGTCTCTCAATCCTATGAAAGCGCTTTGAGCGAAGGCATGGGCGCTAATATCCCCGTCCACAGAATACGCGTGGCGCATACGATGAAGGTCTACGAAGCACTTGCGGAGGTGAAGACGCTCAAGGCGAGGCTGATTCAGCTTTCGAAGTTTAGGGAGTCGAGCCTCATTCATGATGCCGATTCCGAACCTGATTTCAAATACGAGGAATTATCCAGAGAGATAGATACTACGCTAGAGCGCGAGACGAACCTAAAGTTAGCCATCCAGGCCGCCAATCTCGCAAGCTTGGTTAAGGTGGGGGAGGATGAGATTTCGCTGGCTAGGGCAATCCTCGAACTCAGCAACACCCGCACGAAGCTAGTCTACCTTTCGGCGATGCTGAACGTCGAGAAGAGGTCGGACCTCTTTGGATGGAGACGCAGGTCGAAGGACGAAGTCCCACAAAAATGGCAGAAATCACCAGCCGAGCTCCTGCAGCTCCAAGCGACGTACGAGGAGAGGAGGAACCTGCTGGACGCGGCCATCCAGGAGGCCAACCATAAAGTGACGGTCGAGGTCTAGGAAAGTCGGCATAGAGTGCTGAGAAGAATGCTGACGAGAGGTCGAGGAAAGTCCATCCACATTGGAAGTGACCCCGGAAATCACAGCCCACAGATCAGCTTCGGTTCAAACCTCAACAGTTCACGGCGCCACAGCTCTTTTTCCAAGACCAATCTTCAGTCGTTCCCTTCTGCACCACTAGCCGACCCTAAATGACATGAAGCAGGTAGCCTCGCAGATGGATGAAGCAGAACTTGCGGAGAGGCTGAGGGAAAGGATACGCAGACGCGCTCCTGAGCTGGCTCCGGAGCAGGCCTCAACAACGGTCAGGACCTGATAATCTCCACCAACAGAACCGGTGACAGGCCGATGATAGAGAGCTACATCACGTGCGCAGAATGCGGCACGATGGAATGCACCTATGAAAAGGCCATCGAGTTGGCAAGATACTCCACGTCTGTGGATGAATGGTTCGATAACATGGACGGGTTGCGCCGTGGCCACCATCTTGCAAGCAGCAATCAGAAAGCAAGCTAGCAGCTCAGAAGTCATCCCGCACCAAGAACACCCACGACGACACGCAAGATGATGGCACAAGGTTTTATCTGAATTCTTGCGCTTGACCTAGCTATGGACCTAGACCAAATCATCCTCCCTCCGGAAGATATCCCGAAGAAGTGGTACAACGTAGTTCCCGACATCCCGGGGGGCTTGCCTCTTCCGAAGGAGCCGGGGGACGGAGAGTCGAGGATGGACGCTCTGAAGAGGCGGCTCGTAGGAGACTGCCTGCGGCAGGAGATGTCGGACGTCGAGCTGGATCGACATCCCCGAAGAAGTAAGGGAGCTCTACGTCCACGCAGGACGCCCAGGCCGCTTTACAGGGCGAGGCGGCTCGAGCAGAGGCTCGGGCTCAGGAAGGTGAGGATCTACTACAAGCGGGAGGACCTGAGCCCGACAGGCTCCCACAAGGTGAACACGGCCATCGCGCAGGCCTACTACGCAGCGAAGGAGGGGAAGAGAGACCCTCGTCACTGAGACCGGGGCGGGGCAGTGGGGGACCGCGCTGGCGTATGCGGCTCATGCCTCATCGGCCTCGAACACCGTGGTCTTCTGGGTGAGGGCGGTCTACGACTGGAAGACGGAGAGGAAGCTGCTCATGCAGCTCTACGGCGCCAAGGTCTACGCGTCGCCGAGCGATCCGAGACGGCGTTCGGGAGGTCGCGAGCTCTCGCAGGACAGCCAACCATCCCGGTTCCCTAGGGATAGCGGTCTCGGAGGGGCTCGAGTACACCGACCTGGGTAAGGAGAGGGTCTACTGCCTCGGGTCGGTTCTGAACCACGTGCTGCTGCACCAGTCGATAATCGGGCTGGAGGCGATGAAGTCAGTTCGAGAAGGTCGACGACTCGCCCGACCTCATCATCGGCTGCCTGGGCGGGGGCTCGAACTTCGGCGGCATTGCGCTCCCGTTCCTGGGAGAGGTGCTCGCAGAAGAAGAGGGAGTGCGAGTTCCTGGCGGCCCAGTCGGAGGCCGCCCAACCTGGTGAAGGGGGAGTACAGGTACGACTTCGGGGACACGGCGGGGCACACGCCCCTCATGAAGATGTACACGCTGGGCCACGAAACGTCGATGACCCCCATCAAGTCGGACGGCCTCAGGTACCATGCGGCCGCCCCCATAATCAGCGCGCTCAGGAACAAGGGCTACGTGAAGGCGGTGGCGTACCCGAGCGACGAGATCCTGGTGTTCGAGGCCGCGAAGCTCTTCCTCGAGACCGAGGGGTGGCTCGTGGCGGGAGAATCGTGCGCACGCGATCAGGGCGGGGATAGACGAGGCCAGGAAGGCCGAGTCCAAGGGCGACGAGAGATGCATCCTGGTCAACATAAGCGGGCACGGGTTCCTCGACTTGGACGCGTACAGAAGCAAGCTTCAGCTCTAGAGCGGGCTCTCGGTAAGGGTCGCTAATGGTCGGGGAGGACGGGTCACCGCTTGTAGCCTATCTTGCGGAGGAACTCCCGTCTCTCTTCCTTGTCTTCCGCGGTCTCGACTCCTTTGCTCTTCACACCGTCGATTACCCCGAGGATTCCCCTCCCGTCCTCCGTCTCGGCGACTATGACGGTCACCTTGTTCGCCGTGGCGCAGTAGATGCTCGCCACCTCCTCGAGCGACTTTATCCTGTTCAGGACGTTTATCGGGAAGGCGTCCCTCAGGACGACCACAAAGGCGTGCCCGCAGGAGAGCCTCCGGGCGTACTCGATTGCGAGCCTTGCCGCCCCCTCGTCGGTCTCGTCGTGCCTTATCAAGGCCTTCCCTGAGGACTCGCAGAACGCGACCCCGAACTTGAGCCCCGGGACCGCGGTGGCGCAGGGTTTCGTACAGGTCTTCGACGGTCTTGATGAAGTGGCTCTGGCCAAGGATTAGCTGGTATCCTTCAGGGACTGAAATCTCCACCTGTGACAGCTCCAGATTCTGTTCGCCTCGGCTCATGCGGAGGTGCGGGGTTCTCTCCTTAACGTTTCCTGCTGCCAGGGAAGTCAGGGAATCTTCGCTATTTCGGTTTTGGATGCCGCGACTCGGCTCATTTTGTGGAGGAGGCGCCCCGGCGGAGGCGCAGACGAAACCTGTCGGAGCAACTTCTAGCTTATATTTCGAAGGATTGAGTCGGCGGCCAGATGGTCCGTACTAGAAGGAGAGGGACGGCCATCGTCGACACCCCGAATGGCATCCTGGTGGTCAGCCTGGACGGCATCAATTTCACTCTGCCGGGGGGAGGCGCCAAACCCAAAGAGAGCAGGCGAGACGCGGCAATCCGGGAGCTCATGGAGGAGACCGGCATGAAGGCGGTCGGCCTGACCCACCTCTTCGAGTTCTTTGGAGGAATACACGAGGGTCCGAGGGGAGGCTCATTCAGGAACGCCCACGAGGTGTTCGTCGTGACCGCGACCGGGACTCCGGAACCAGGGCAGGAGGTGAAGCGGGTCGCCTACTACGACGGCTCCGGCCCGAGCCTCACTCCCTCAGCAAAGAAGATCATCGAGAAGTACCATTCAGTCAGGTCGACGCGCGGCTAATGAGAGACGCTGCGCGAGCGCTCGGGCTATCGAGATCGGGTTTGGGCCAGAGGACGGGCAGCTGGGTTGCGGTTGGCCGTCTTCGTCGTCGAAAGGGCGGCTATTATCTCCCGGCAGAACGCGGGGAGGTCGTCCGGGACTCGCGAGGTGATCAGGTCGCCGTCCCTCACGACCGCTTTGTCCACATAGTTCCCACCGGCGTTTATCACGTCGTCCTTTATCGACTTGTAGCAGGTGACCGTCTTCCCCTTCAGCACCTTCGCAGAGACCAGCATCGACCCCGCGTGGCAGATTGCGGCGACGATCTTCCCCTCGTCGTTGGCGTCCTTCACGAACTTGACCATCGCCTCCGACCTCCTCATGTAGTCCGGGGCGAACCCGCCTGGAATGACGACTGCGTCGAACTGCCGCGCCTTGGCATCCTCCGCCGACAGGTCGGCCTTGACCTCGAGCCCGTGCTTGCTCTTGTAGGTCGCGCCCGCCGTCGGGGCCACCACGGAGACCTCCGCCCCGGCCTCCCTCAGGCGGATGAGCGGGTACCACAAGTTCCAGATCCTCATACATGTTCTCCGCGAGCACGGCGACTCGCTTCCCTTCGAGCGGTGAGTCCATCGGTGCGATGACCTCGCGAAGGAATTTAAGAGTTAAGGAGTGTGTCGAAGTTCATCTCCTCAGCGAAGTCGACGTCCGCGCTAAATCAAGGGCGCCAGATTGCCCAATGCCTTCATGACGGCCGACGCGTTCAGCCTCCATCTTTTGGATTCGCCGTCAAAGAGCGAGTATGATATCACGAACCAGAGGGCCTGGCTCTGGTCCATGACGAAGACTCGCAGCTTCTCTCCGACTCTGTTGGCGAACTCGTCGATGTACTCCAGAAACTCGACGTAAGCGTAGTTCGGCAGGAATACCTCCGCGCAGTACGCCGAGCCGTAGGCCTCGCTCCAAAGAAAAGGCGTCTTGTTGAGGAGCAGCATCAGTTCCGCCACTTCATCTCGCGTGCCGCTCTTCAGCAGGAGTGTGAGTTCGACGTAGACGTCCTTTCTCGAGACGGTCTTCTCCTCCTCGAGGTCGTAGTGGGTGCCCTGCCAGACCAGCCGATAGCCCTTGATCAGGCCGCGCGCCTTGACGTGCTCTCGGTAGTGAAACTCCAGCGCGTTCAAGTTCATCTTGAGGTTTTCAGCCATCTTCACGAGCGTCCGGCTCGCGTCTATGTCCAGCTCCTTCATGATTAGGAGGTCGACCTTGTCGTACTTCTCGACCTTCGGCTTGCCGCTCAACGGCAACTTCATGTCCTTCGCTCGGGCAGAATTCCAATCGAAGGACCATGTTCCTCTGATGAAGTCAAAGGACTCCGGCTTCATCGGCGGGTTTCGTATCTCTTCGAACTCGAGGATTTCCAGTTCTGAGAACAGACCCGCTTCCTGAAGAGCGGTGTAGACGGCGGCGCATCCTTCGGCGAGTTCAGATGGCACCGCCACGTGGATGACATATTCGCCGCTGAGCATGACTCGCGTGTAGCCGCGAAGGTAACAGAGGTCGCTCAGGGCGTCGAAAATCGATTTCGCGTTTGCTTCGCAGGCCGGAGCGAGTTTCGCTATGAGCACGAGCCTCTTGAATCCGAGCTTCGAATAGCTCTGGACCGCCTGGACTTTGATGCCCTTGTCAAGGAAGAACTTGTGATATCTATACCTGACCGTCTCCTTGAACTGCCCTGTCCGTCTGGCAATCTCGTTGATGTTAGGGCCGACCTCCGCAAGATATCGTGCCATGAGGACCAGCTCTTCGTTCAGTCCTCGCCGCGGCGACTGAGGGCTCATGCACTATCAACCGACGAGATGCGTGCGACCGGTACTCCGTCGCCTTTGTTTCGCATGCGAGGTCGCCACGTTGGACTCGTCAAGAAATGATTGTCCGCTCACGGTCAACGGATGTGCTGCATTGCCGGACGACCCGAGCAGCCTGACGTCTGCAAGATCGCCGAACCCTGCGTTGAATTCTGTCTTGAGCCTCGTCTTCAAGGTGGAAAGGTCGCGCAGCTCCCACGCCACGACCTTCCATATCTTGTTATCCTCCTCCTCAAGCTGCACCTTCAGGAGAAGGTGCCGGGCATCAGACTTGATCTTCTTGCCCGAGGAGAAGGAGAACGTCTTGAGATACTTGTTCGCCTCCTTCTGGATGCTGGCGCTGGTCTTGATCTCCAGATACGTCACCCTCTCGCCCTGCTTGAGCACGCAGTCAGGGTAGCCAGGCCTGCCGAGGACGGATGCCTCGAGGGGCGTCTTCCTGAGCTCCTCCGCAATCATGTACTCGAATCTCTTGCCGACGTCGTTGATCCGGTTGCCCGTGAATCGCTGGCCAGACTTCTCGGTCAGCTTCACGAAGGCAGTCAGGGCTTGAGAGAGGTGTTTCAGGAGAAACATGTCCTCCTTGCTGCCAGGGTCGATGGGTAGGACGAGATGCCCGGACGACTCCCTGACCAGGTCGGAGAAGCTTATCGCCGCGAGTCCGTTGCGAATCCAAAACTCGCTGTTCTTGGTCCCGTAGATTGCGTTGCTCGAGGCGCGAATGACGACCGTCCCTGCGCCTTCATGACTTGTGGAATCGATTGTCCTTCGCGAGATTCCTTCAAAGTACAGTGGTACGCGAGGATTCAAATTCGTTGAATCAACCGACATCGCAGTGATATCGGCGTCGTTTGCCGTTTCGAGCGCCTCGAAGAGCTTGGTCTGCATTTCCTCGTCTCTTTTTGGTATTAGACTCTCAAGCCGTCCCCGGACAACGAGAAACCTGCGTCCCGGAAGAGTTCACGTAGTCGGAGGCGCCGTCATCGATTGGCGGGTTCAACTATGGGATGTCGTTGCGTGTGAATATAGAACTACTTTTGTGAGATTGCGCTGTTTTCATGCAATCTCTAGCGGCCGCGTCTCGGGAGCGAGGCTTGTCATTCGCAGTGGGCGCGCCGCGTCATTGTCGACGCCGCCGGAATCGATAAAGTGGAGCGACGGTGAAGTCGGTCGTTGACCAGCGCCGGCCTCGGCCGCGGGGTCCTTGGTTTCCTGCAGGAGGCACCCGGTCGTCTGCCTCCTCCTGCTCTCGCCCGGGATCCCGGAGTACATCTCCGGGTCGAGCCCCACCAACGCCATCGTCCTGAACCCGGCGATGTTCGGCTTCCAGCTCGCCGCCAACCTCGGCCTCTACGGCCCCGGGGTCCTGCTGGTCAGGGAGGCGATGGTCAGGTGGAACAAGGGGTGGGCCACGGTGCTCCTGCTCGGGGCCGCGTACGGCATCCTGGAGGAGGGGGTCGCGCTCAGCACGCTCTTCAACCCCAACGCGAACCCGGTCGGGAAGCTCGGCGTCTACGGCCACTGGCTCGGGGTGAACTGGGTCTGGGTCGCGGGGATCCTCCCCGTCCACATGATCTTCAGCATCTCCCTCCCGATCATTGCTCCTGGGGCTGGCCGTGCCCGACGGACGAGGGGCAAGAGCCTCCTCTCGCGGCGCGGCCTGCGCGTCGGCTCGGTCGTCTTGGCGTCGACGTCACGTTCCTGTTCTTGCTGGTGACGAGGGTCGAACTTCTGGATGGGGTGGCCGGTCTTCGCGTCGAGCCTCGTCGCCATGGCGCTCCTCGTCCTTCGCCGCGCGGCGGGTCCCGGCAGACGATCCATCCACGCCACCGGCGAGCCTGCCGAGGCTCGGTCCGAGGGCATCGGGCGTGATAGGCGCCCTCTTCTACACCTCCGTCCTCCTCGCAGAGGGCCTTGGCATGGGCGCCGGCCTGCCCGCGGCAGTCGACTTCGTCCTGGTCGTGGCGCTGCAGGGGCTCTTCCTGGTCGGCGTCCTGCGCGTCATCGGCTCGCGAGGGAACGAGAGGAACCTCATCGCCTTCTCCCTCGGCCTGGTCGTGCCCATTGCGGCTATCGGCGTGATATCGGAACTCCCGTTTGCGCTGGCCCTGCTACCGGACATGGCGTTCGTCCTCTTCCTCAGGATGCTCTGGGTGGAGTATCCCGCCGCGCCTCGGCCTACTCTCCCATGAGCTGGACGACGACCTTCCTCGTCCGCGGCCTGACGTCGAACTCGACGAGGACTATCTGCTGCCACTCGCCCAGCGCAAGGTCGCCCTCCGACGAGCGGGACGGACAGGCTCGGCCCGACGAGCGAGGCCTTCACGTGGGAGTGGCCGTTCCCGTCGTGCCACCTCCTCTGGTGCTCGTACTCGACGCCCTTCTTCGGGGCCGACCCGCTCGAGCATGGCCGGGAAGTCCTTGACGAGGCCGGGCTCGTACTCCATGGTCGTGATCGCCGCGGTCGAGCCCACCACGAAGACCGTCGCCACCCCGTTGGAGAGCCCGGAAGCGGCAGACCGCCTCCCGGACGTCGCCCGTCATGTCGAGCACCTCGTTCTCGCCTCCGCTCTTGACCTCGAAGCTCCTCGTCACCACTTTGACTGCCATGATGCCCGGTGGCGGTGCGAACCGGTCGATATTTTAGTCGCCTTCCTGGAGGACTTCGAGAGCTTCGCGGTCGTTTCGGCGAGGGAACCGGCCGTTCTGGTGTCTAGGATTAACTATGCGGCGAATCCTAGGTGAGCTGAAGCCTCTTGAACGCAAGGCTCGTGGTCGCCCTGTCCGTCGTCGTCATAGTCCTGCTGGCGGCGGCGTTCCTGGTCAACATGCAGCAGGGCGCCACCAGCAGCAGCGACGGATCGAGTGCTCGACCAGCACGTCGACGACCCAATCACGACCTCGATCGGGACGGGCGGCAGCTACGTCAACGCCCCGCAGAGACCTGCAGCTTCGGCTTGCGGCGAACGCGTCCTCCAGCGGGGGGCTCGAACGGCAGGGTGACGGTCCAGATCGCCGCGGACGAGTACAACACGCTGGCGACCGCGAACAACGTCTCGGCGGCGGCGCAGTGGGGGCTGAACGGCCTCTCGCTGGGGTCTTGCGGGACGGACGCCTACCCGTTCGGGGTGGCGCTCTACAGAGGGTCGTACACGGCCGGGAACGTCTCCGCGGCCACGCCGCTCCAAATCTACCCGATCATCGCGTGCCCGATGCTCATCAGGCTCGTCACGGGATACCTCTTCCAGCCCACGAGCGACTTGGCAGTGATCCTCCCAGGCGGCCCGAACGCCACCGCTACCCCGATGTCGGCGAACGTGACGGCAACGGCCGAGTACGCGAGCGGCGCGTCCCTTTCGTCCACGCCCTTGGGCCCGGGACCTATACCGCGGCCGCGGGAGACGAGTGGGGCTCGGTCGTGGTCGTCCACTTCACCATAGGCACCGGAGGAGCCTCATCGACCAGCAATGCGCGACACCGCTCCATGGGAACGCTCGACGCCAGCTTCTACCATCGGGCCCACCCAGCGCCGTCTGCATGGCCAACTCGACGGTCGGGCCCGCGCCCTCGCAGTACTCCTCCATAGAGGCGGTCGTCACACTGCAGCCGTCGGGCCAGACCACGACGCTGCCGATCGGCTGGCTCTCCAACGGGTGCAGGTGTCGGGAGTGCTCCAGGCCGTCCCTCGCGCCGGGCACGTACTCGCTCGAACCTGTCCAGCTGCACGTTCATGGGCTGCAGCTCGGCGCTCCCGAAGAGCTTCGTGGTGGTCGCGGGCCAGTCCACGAGCATCAACGTCTCGATTGATACCGGCATCGCGTAGGCCGGCAGCCGCTGAAACATGGGGTTTCACCGTGTTTGCCATCACCGCGGCATGAACTACGTCCTGGCTCCGACAGCGCCTCCAGGAAGTACCACATGGTGTTGAACCCGGGTTCAACATGGCATTCCGGGCGCGCCTCCCCAACAGATGTAATGCTCCTGACTCGCTGGAGAAACAATTTCGATAGCCAGGTGTAATACCCAATCTCATGGCGTTGAGAGCTGTCGGAGAGAGATTGGATTGGCTCGCTTCACCGCACTCGTGCAAATCTTCGCGGAGTCAACGGGCCTCGATGCCGTCGAGCGTGCGCTCAGCAAGCTCGACAACCTAGAGGCGCTGTTCGAAGTCACGGGAGAGTTCGACATAGTGGCGCTGATTTCGGCTGCTGACAGCGCGGAATTCAGGGAGATCCTCAGGGACAAAATCAGGAGCATCGAAGGGGTCAAGGCCACGTCCATATCGGTCGTGCTGAACGACGTGAGAGCGCCGATGCAAGTCCCGATGATCGAGTCCTGACTCCGAAGAATGATGGCCTATCAAGAGTCGGCTAGAAGGAAGCGCCCGCTCAGAAAGCGCCTCTAGGAAGTATGCGGGAAAGAGGTCCCGGTGCGCCCTGACGAAGCTCGGGAAGTTCGAGTCGAGCACAAACGTAGGTCACCGCGTGTCGGTTTCGCTCCTGACGCTCTTCCGTAGGTCTGCACCAGCCTGAGCGCGGTCTGCCAGTCATACCACCCCTTGTCCCTCTGCATCTTGACCTGAGTCCTCCTGTCCGAGAGGTCAGAGTAGGGGACCTTCACGATGACCTGGAACCTCGCAAGGTCGTCCTTCAGGTCCACCCCCTGGTATAGGCTCGGGGAGATGAGCACCGAGGCGCCCGTCATCCCGTGAGTGTGCAGCAGCTCCGACCTCGCCGTGCTCCCCTCCGTGGTGACCAGCCGCGCCCTGTTCCGCTCCGAGACGTGCTCGATGATGTAGCGGGCCTGGTGGTAGGACGTGGTGTGGACGACGCCCCTCTCGCCCGCGTGCCTGTCCATTATCGCGTCCACCGCCTTGGCGATGCTCTCCAGCGAGGCTTCCATGGTCGCCCGGTTGAGCTGGACGATGTCCATCGCGTAGATCCTCCTGTTCTCGACGGGGAAGGTGGACTCCGCGACCTTGACGAAGCACGCGCTCTCCTCAGGGATCCCGAGCGTCTTGCAGAGGAGCGCCTCGGAGAAGACCGTCGCCGACATGAGCAGCACCGTCTCGGCGGTGTCGAAGAGCTGCGAGGTGTAGGCCGCGACGTCCAGCGGCTGGAACACGACCTCGTCGACCGAGGCCGCGCCTCCTCCGTAGGCGTCCATCGTGACGCTCTTCCTCACGCCGCTGACGACCCAGTTCTCCGGAGCGGCCTTCAGCTCCTCGGTGAAGCCCTCGAGCGCCTCGCGCAGGGCCCTGCACGAGGTGAGCCGGTCCTGCATCGTCAGGTCGCCTTCGTGGGCCTCGAAGAAGCCCCGCAGCGTCTCCTTCGCTGCGCCCAGGGTCTCGAGCCACGCCGCGGCGTTGCCGTCCATCCCCTCCTCGTATGGGATGTCGAACTGCTTTCCCGCGCCGGCGTGATACTGGCGCACGGAGGACGCCTTCAGCGTGAACGAGGCGGAGCCGACGAGCTGCCTCTCGAGGTCGTGGGCCTCGTCGCAGACCAGCAGCCTCCTCTTCCTTACGTCCTCCGTGAACCTCAGCTCGCTGAAGAAGAAGGCGTAGTTCCCGACCGTGACGTCCTGCCTGAACGAGTCCCACTTTTGCTTGTAGTAGGTGCAGAGCTTCCCGTTGCCCCTGAAGAGCTTCTCGCACTTGGAGTCCCTGTCGCACAGCCTCTTGAGGTGGTCCTCGTACTGGTCGAAGGTGAGGTAGTAAGGGCACTCGGAGAGCGTCCAGTCGGCCTCGCACCTCCCCTTGCTGCAGGCGACGAGCCGCCCGGAGCTTGTGGGGACTTGGCAGGTGAAGTTCGACTTGCCCATCACGGTGGTGAAGCCGAAGTCGGCTGAGTACTGCTCCTGGAGCTGCTTGGTCGAGGTGAGGACGTAGGCCGACCTGAGGTGGCGGCAGAGCGCGGCCGCGACCGCCGACTTGCCGAACCCGACCGGCGCCTCGAGGATGATGAACTTCTTCCCGGAGCCTAGGGCCGACTCTATCTGCTCCAGGACCTCCTTCTGGAACGGCCGCATCGTGTCGTAGGGGAACGACCGCACGAGCGTGGTCTTCACGGGCGCGACTCGCGCTTCGTCTGCCCCGGCTTCGCCAAGGCGGGTGCCGCAACTGGGGCAGACCGCTATCGACAGGCCGCGCGCCCTCCTGCCGGTGAGGAGTTTCAGGCGAGCGCCGCACTTGGGGCAGAACTTCATTTGCTGGAAGTGCTCGGTCAAGCGCGCTGCGGATTTAAGCTCGCGAGGGTTGCGCCCAGGGAATTGCCTATCTGCGCGACGACTTCTAGGCTATCTCGAAGAGACCTTGCTTTCGACTTGGCTGAGCCGCGCCTTGATCTCCGCGAGTTCCTGAACCGTAGGAAAGCGCTTCTCCAGAGAGTCTATCTTCTCGTCGGCGCGCCTTATTTCCGATTGAATGCCTGAGAAACGTGCGTCCAAGACCTTCTCGAGATGGCCGACCTCTTCGCTCACAATATTGCGAATCTTAGACTCGAGTGTCGGGATGAGCAGTCTCTCTACCCAACCGGGAATCTTCTCGGCCATCTTCGGCATGCTACTGGAATCACGTCGGCCTGTTATTTAAGAGCAAACGCGCCACCTTCAGTCCGGGAACTTTGCGGCCAGCCACCCGGCCGCAACCCGCACCTCTTCTCCGCTGATTGCGTGCGTCGCATCGGCCCAGTTCAGGGTGACGTCTGCGCCCGCCCGTCTGAGAAGAGCAGCCAGCCGCTCGGTCTCGTCCTTCGAGACGACGCTGTCCCGTGAGCCGGCCAGGATGAGGATGGGTTTGCGCGAGAGCTGGGGCATCGTCTCAGGCACGAAGGGGACCATCGGGCGAAAGAGGACCGCCCCCGCCAGCGTCTCGGGGTGCAGGATGAGAGTGCTCCCTGCGATGTTCGCGCCGTTGGAGTATCCCACCGCGATCACCTTGCCCAGAGGGAAGCCGTAGGCCCTTGAGGCCTCCTTGGCGAAGAGCGCCAGGTTGTGGGTCTGGTCGGTGAGGTCGTTGATATCGAAGATGCCCTCGCCCAGCCTCCGAAAGAAGCGGAGCATCCCGTTCTCCAGGACCCTGCCGCGCGGGCTCAGCAGCGCCGCGCCGGGCGAGAGCTCGTGCCCGAGCTGGATGAGGTCGCTCTCGTTGCCCCCCGTGCCGTGGAGAAGCAGCAGGGTGAGCTGCGACCCGCCAGTGGCAGGGACGAACCTGTGGACGAAGTCCAGGTCACGCAATCTGCCTGCGCTCCACTTGAAGGCTCTCGGGCGGGGACGGGACTGGCTCGTACTTCGGAGGCCAAACCCGGGAGCCCTGGAGGTCGGTCCGTCTCAGCGCTGCCTCTATCTGTGGGCGAGAGCCTTCCAGCCATTGCGGGAGCACCAGCGAAGTCCCGAGCTTCTCGGGCGGCTCGTCGACCCCGTACCCGGGCTTCTTCGTGGCGATCTCTAGGAGGTTGTAGTCCGGGTCCCTGAAATAGAGCGACTTGAACCAGAAGCGGTCTATCACGCCGGAGTTCCTTATGCCCGCGTCGTCGAGACTGCGCTTGATCTTCAGCTGGTCCTCGTCCTCCTCGACGGCCACAGCGATGTGGTGGATGTTCCCCTTTCCGACCATGCCCGTCTTGGCGTTGGGCGCGGTCAGGTACTTCAGGAAGCCTGGGTTGCCGCTGCTGCCCACCTCGGCCAGCGAACTCCCTCCTTGGTCCGGGTTGGCGCGCTCGGAGAAGCTCTCGAGGCCGACGAGGTTCTCGAGGAACTTGTGGGTCACGTTAGAGTCGCTCGAAAGCGGAGAGGCGTGGTCGAACTTGATGAGCTTCATGTCCGACGTCACTCCGGTCACATCTGCGACCTGGAGCTGGCGCAGATAGTCGAGCGAAACTCCCTCGGTGTTCTTCGCGGTGATCTCGACGAGCACTCCGTCCGGGTCCTTCAGATATATCGAAATCTTGTCGTCCCTCTGGAACGGGCCTGCCACGCTTACGCCCCTGGACCGGAGCCAGGTGGCCCATTTCGGGAGCGAGTCGATGCTCTTGACCGAGTAGGAGAGGTGGTGGGGAGAGCCCAGTCCCACGTAGCCGCGCGGGAGCTCGGGCCACTCGAAGAAGGTTATCGCCGTCCCCGTCGTCCCCTTCTCATCTGCGTAGAAGAGGTGCCGGTGATACGGGTCGTCCTGGTTGACCGTCAGCTTCACTCGCCTGAGCCCGAGGACCTCCGTGTAGAAGCGCCTGTTGAGCTCCTGGTCGGATGTAACCAAACTAATGTGATGCAGGCCCTTGACCAGACCTGAGATGTCTGTCATACCTTGTGTAGCATCTTCGAGCCTAATAAAGGCAGTAGTAAAGCGCTACTAAGTAGGTATGAGAGAGTCGCCTATCGCAACGCCTGCTGACCTTCTTATCGCGCGGCCCATCTCAATAATTCACCTTCGCCCTATAGGAGCCCCGCTCTTCACGTCGTGAAAAGGCGGCGATGGAGGCGATTTCGATTAGGGCTAAATTCGATTTGAGAATAATCTGAGAGCATGAATTCGCCGGGTAGGACTAGGATTGGGTTTGGCGCCCTTGTGATCGGGGCAATGTTGGCTTTCTCCTTCATAAACGGGACCTTGACGCTACCTTCGGTTTACGCAAATTACGGAAACGCAGACGGGAACGGGTATGGGAACGGTGGCGGCCCATATGGCGGCGGCTGCCAGCTTGACGCGGCCCAGGGAAACATCCAGCACGTGATCTACATCCAGTTCGACAACCTCCACTTGACGCGCGACAACCCCAACGTCCCCTCCGACCTCGAGCAGATGCCCGCCCTCCTGAACTTCATGGAGCAGAACGGCATCCTGTTTAGCGACCAACAGACCCCGCTCATCTCCCACACGGCGGACGACATTCTGACCTCTCTCACGGGCGTCTACCCCAACAACCTGGGAGAGGCGGTCTCGAACAGCTATGGTTACTTCAACCCCACCGGGACGGTGAGCTTCGCCTCCTCGTTCACTTACTGGACAGACAAGGTCGGCGGGACTGACTCGAACTACAACCTGCTGACGGCGACCGGTCAGAACGCGCCGGCCCCCTGGGTGCCATTCACCCGCGCCGGATGCAACGTCGGGGCGGTCGCGACTGCCGACCTGGAGCTAGAGAACGTCGGCTCAGACCTCTCAACGGTGTTTAGCGGGACACAGTTGACATCCGCTCAGGCAGAGGCAAGCTCGAACTACTACCAGGCGGTGGCAGACTTTGAAGGAATCGCCGTCCACTGCGCGGCCGGCTCCAGCGTCTGCTCGACGGCGAACGGCGGGGTCTCTGACGTGCTCCCCAACGAGCCGGGAGCATACGCGGGATACAACGCGCTCTTCGGCAACAAGTACGTCGCGCCGGTGATCAACAACGGCCAGCCGATGACCGACCTATCCGGGAACGTGATCTCCGACGGGGACGGCCACGTCGGCTTCCCAGGCTTCGACGGCATGTCGGCTGCGGTGACCCTCTCCTACGTGGCCGCGATGCAGGAGCACGGCATCCCTGTGACATACGCGTACATCTCCGACGCCCACGACGACCCGGCCACGGGCACGGCTTGGGGCCCAGGCCAGGCCGGATACGTGGCCCAGCTCGCCGCTTACAACCAGGCCTTCGCGACCTTCTTCGCCCGGCTGCAGCACGACGGGATCACCGCGAGGAACACCCTCTTCGTCATCACGGCCGACGAGAACGACCACTTCGTGGGCGCGCTCCCAACAAACCCGAACTGCGACGGGGTCACTATCCCTTGCATCTACCCGACAGGCACGGGGAATAGCGCGGGGAATAACGGACTGGAGATAGGCGAGGTGGACGCGGACCTGGCGGCGACTTCGTCGACGGGTCTCCTCGCGAGCGAGGAAGGGATAACGACGCCCTTCAGCGCCCACTTCGACTCGGCACCCGCCATCTACATCAAGGGAAACCCGGCCGCGGGCGCGTCGGTGACAAGGATCTTTGAGCAGGGCATGAGCGCCCTCACCGCGGTCAACCCGATCAGCGGCGCCACAGACCGGATCACGCAAGACATGGCCAACCCAACCGAGTTGAACATCCTTCACATGGTCACCGCGGACCCGGCGCGAACTCCGACCTTCATCGACTTTGCAAACCCGGACTACTACCTCTACACCGGCTCGTCTTACTGCAGCACTCCGACTGATTACGTCTGCCTCGACACCGGGTACGCCTGGAACCACGGCGACGTCCAGCCAGTGATAACCACGACCTGGCTGGGGATGGTTGGTCCGGGAGTCGCCAACAGCGGCCTCGACTCCGTCACCTGGACCGACCACACCGATATCAGGCCGACGATGATGGCGCTCCTGGGTCTCACGGACGACTATGCCTACGACGGGCACATCATCACCCAGGCGTTCGCCAACAACGCCCTCCCGAACGCGCTCCACGACCCCAACGAGTTGAGCGAGTTCAACAGCCTGGCCCAGATGTATGACCAGATCAACGCGCCGACCGGGCAGTTCGCCATGAGCACCCTCACCATCTCTACACACGCGCTCGCGAGCAACACCCCAGGTGACGCGACGTACACCAGCCTTGAGGCGCAGCTCTCCTCGATGGGGACGCAGCGCAACGCCATCGCGTCCCAGATGAACGCCATCCTGCAGGCCGATGCCCTTGGGAACGGCCACCACATGGACGGCGCCCAGGCACAGTCACTGATAACCCAGGGGCAGGGCGTCCTGACCCAGGCCAGCGAGCTGGCCGCCCTCTTGGCCTAGCCGAGTAGAGCGTGTCGGCCCCATCGGGGAAGGCTATTTACAGCGCCCGATTCGGGCGAAGCTCAACACGGCGTTGGCGAGCAAGGAACTCACGAGCTTCGACTAGTTTCGGCAAGCGAGGCTCGATGACACTGGTTTCATAGTCATCGTAGACACGGCCCGCGACGCGATAGTCCACAGGCTGAACGCACCCTGCGTCTCCGCTGAGAACTTCAAGGTCAAGGTCCTGCTGAATGAGAAGCGGACAGGAAAATACGTTTGGGTCGACACCGTCGCGAGCGGGGCCCTGGAGTTCGGGGCCGCTCCCTGCAAGGTCTGCAAGCCTCACCGCCCGGACAAGACGGCCAACAAATACTGAACGCGACGCCCATCTTTGCGGCGCATGAAATAAATAAGCCACGGAGCTAGCGCCGAGCGTCAAGATTGCCCAGCAAAAAGTCCAAGGCGAAGCCGGCCGCGAAACATAAGGCAAAGGCAGCAAAGCCTGCGAAGGCAACAGGGTCCGGACAGGACGCCAAGCTGGTGTGCGCGGAGTGCTCCGGCAACTTCATGACCAAGATAGCTCTCAACGACTTCGAGAAGGAGGTAGGCAGGAAGTTCCCGTGCCCGAAGTGCGGCGCGGTCTACGAGCTCGTCAGCCTCCTGGAGGGAAGGATCACGGTCACCGTCCTCGCGAAGGGAGAGACGAGGACATATGGGAAGACCTACGACGTCGCGACCAAGGACTACGCCCGTCCCCTGTGACCGAATCCACCCGCTGAGACTCGTGGGCCTAGCCTGAGACCTTCGACAGCTTTACGGTCAGCTTGCCGTTCTTCCGGTCGACCGCCGACTCGACGACCTTCACCTTTGTCGAGTGGGCTGATTCCAATATCCCGGCGATGACCCCGCACAGAAACCTGCTCGGCTCGGCCGTGCCGTCTAGCGTAGGGGGATCTTGGACTGTCACCTCGTAGCCGCCGTTCGAATTCCTGAACTCGAAAATCCCCCAACCTGTCGCCCGAAGGCCGTCGATCACGTTCTCAAAGTGCGTCTCCAGCGTCGCATCTCCCAGGGCGCTCTTGTACTGGTTCCACGTCTCGGTCGCGTAGCTCTCCCCCTCCCTGAACATGATGGCGCTTCCTGCGGACCCGAGCTCCTGCCCCAGCCTCTTCTCGATGTTGAGCAGCGGGTCGAGCCTCATTATCAGTACCCTGTTGCGGCCCCACACGGTGACCGGGAAGAGGAACTTGTCGAACCCCGACTTCTGGGTGTTCGCGAGGTCCACGCTCCGCACGAAGGCCAGGCTCTCGATCTCCTTTAGGATGCTATCGGCGGGTTGGTCGGCTCGCGACATGTCGCAGTAGTATGTGCCGAGCACCATGCTCGCATTCTCCATCAGCTGAGAGTGGGTCAGGACGACCTTCGCCTTGTGCCTGGTGAAGACCTCGAGTATCCTCTCTAGGTAACCGAGTTCGTGCTTCCACACCACGAGGAACTCACAGGCGTTGTCGCCGGGGGTGGAGGAGAGGCCAAGATTCCGCGGGAGATACCTGGCTTTGGTAGGAAACAAGAAAAATGTTGTGATTTCGGCGATATTTATACTGTCAGTATTTCAAATCGCGCGGTCGGGCGGCCGAAGCTTCCCGGTGAAGCTCCTCCCGAATCAGCGCCTGCGAATCTTGATTACCTGGACGTCTTCCAGCATACCCGGGACCTCCACCTCGTCGGCCGACACGTAAACGATGATGTGGTCCTTCCCCATCCCAATCCCGGTCACTCCCGGCAGGTCGGTCAGCTCGTTGCCATGCGCATACCTGATTTTTGCGATGTGGTTCAGATGCTCGTCAGCCTTCCAGAGATATCCGTTATTGACTACGCGATAAGACCTTCAGTGTCAAGCGGTTCCGGCGCCTATTAAGACTATGGTAGTCTGCGTCCATAGCCAACCAGGGCCTGTGAGGCGACGCGCAGTCAAGAGATGCTGGTTTGTCCTCCTTTTATACCGCCAATCCGTCATTCAACCGAATACTTCATGGAAGACGAGAAAAAGGGACAGGACGCGCGGCTCAAGTTCTATGGCAGCGACGCGGTAGTCAGATACATCAAGACGGTCGGGATACCGAAGCGCACCGGGGAGTTCAGGGACATGGTGGGCTCAGGCAGCAAAGTGAAGCTGGACAGCAAGGAAGGTTCTGACCTGATCGTGACCCTAAGGCGCGTCGTCTTCGCGAAGCACCCGCAGCAGATCAACATCACGGACGACACCAACGGCAAGGTCATCGCGTCCATAGCCATCTAGAAGACGAAAGAAATAAGAGCGATTCACCCGCGGCTCGGCTGCAGGTGAGGGTGGAGAACGTCGTCGCTCATGAGGGACATCAGGGACTCTTTCAAGACCAAGGGCATGGAGTACGTCTCCATCGAGGAGTCGCCTAAGAATCGGGAAAAGTCGCTGCTCACATACAAAGACGCTTCAGGCAAGACTCTGACCAAGGAGATCTCCATCCGTCTGGACAACCTAGAGGAGGCGGTGAGGGAGGTCGACCTGATAGACCCCGACGGCCTGGCGGACTACCTGCTCGCGGAGGTCTCTGAATGACGCTCCTCCCGCCAAGCTGAAGCCCGATTCTCCCGATTCCAGAAAAAACCGGCCCCCGGGCTTCCCGAAAGCCGCAAAAGGTGAACTATCGCGGACCCGACTTGACCAAGGAGGATCTTGGGAATCAAGATAATGATGCCTCCCGAGGTAGTGAACAGCGTCGCGGGCGCTCTCATCACGAGACAGGTGCTCCGGGAGATCGTCCGCAAATCGGTGAAGACCCCGCTCGACGAGCACTATTTCGCCGTCATGATGCACAAGGGCGTCTCCTCCGACCTGCAGCACCTGAACTTCTACGACCTCGCCAAGCTTCTGTCCTGCCCGACGTCGACCGTCCACCACCACATCGCGGAGCACATGATCTACGGGAGCGCCCCCGGCGGATGCAAGATCTGCAACGGCGCGTCCAAACAGCTGAAGAAGCTGGTCGTCGAGGAGAAGCACAAGGACCACGGCGTCGAGGCCCCCTTCTCCTTGTTCATCACGCTGGCCTCGATCTCGTCCGAAAAACGCCGGTCGAATCGCTGAAGCGCGCCTTCAGGACTGCATCCCAAAGAGATAATATCGGGCGCTCCCTTCACAGAGGGGGGTCGGGAGCAGCTTGGCCACGAAGGTCTGCGACTTGTGCGGACAACCCGGTTCAGGAATCCACCCAACGCTGTGCGCGGAATGCTACTACAAGTATTGGGAGAGGGCCAGCAAAGGGGTGAGCCGCATGGTGATGACCGTCTGGTGACCACCGGGAATCTCTTGCCTCGGTCCATGCGGTAACTCCCGGCCTAGTAGAAGACCGGCTTATCCTTGGTGTCCTTCCCGCGAGTCTCGGGGGGCTTGTACCTCCAGCCTAGGATCTTTCCGACCTCCTGCTCGGTCCGCGCCGGCACGAGGCTCGGGGGCTCGTCCCGGGTCCAGATGCCCCTCGAGTTGATGAGGAGCCCCTTGCCTCTGGCCTTTATCGTCATCCCGATGGTGTGACCCTTCGGCCCTGTCGCCCACATCAGGGTGACGCCCCACGAGTCCGGCCCGGGGCAGAGGAAGAGGTTGACCTGGACGCCCCTGTACAAAAAGTCGGAGATGACCTCGCCGAAGGATATCACCGAGCCGCCTATCTTGGCGACGCGCTTCGTGACGAGGTCTTTCCATCTCGCGAAGTCGCCGCCCTTTGGGATGACCGCGAAGTCGATGTCGTGGACGACCGGCTCCTTCCTCCGGAGGCTGCCCCCGAGCTCGCACCTCTCGTAGAGGTCGCCCGTCTTCTTCAAAAAGTCCGCCGCGACCCCCCGCGCGAACTTCGGGTCGAGGTCCTTCTTCATCGAGGGCAACGTCTCGCCTCACTTCAGCTGGGAGAGCAGGCACTCGCGGGGGACCTTGTCGTGCCTGACCCTGAGTATGAACGCCCCGCGGAGCTTCCTGTCCTCGGTCAGCTCCTGGATCCTCACCTCGACGACCGCGCCCTTCTTCACCTGGCGGGGGTCGACCTTCTCGACGAACGCCCCGACCTTGCCAAGGTTGACCCGCCGCCCGCTCTCGTCGTAGACGCCCACGAACCACGACCTGGGGACTCCCGTCCTCTCCATGTCCTGGGTCTTCTCGTAGTCGATGACGAAGACGTCCACGGTGTCGTACTTCTTCATCTTCAGCCACGAGCCCGGCTGCCCGTGGGCGGACTGCGGGTTCTTCGCGACGAGCCCCTCGTATCCCTCCTTGATGTAGCGGTCCTTGAGCGCGAGGATTTCCTCCCTCGACTTTGCGATTTTGAACGGGACCTCGAGGCCTGTCCCCTTGAGGATCTCCCGGAGCACCTTCTTCCTCTCAGTCAGAGGAAGAGGGCGGAGCTCCCTGTCGTCGACTTGAAGGACGTCGAAGAAGAAGAGCTGAGCCTTCTTGGCCACGTACTCCCCGTCGAGTATCATCCTGTGCGGGGCGTGGAGGAACTCGGGCAGGGTGGCAAAGACCTTGGGGCTCGACTGCGGCGTGTAGATGGCCCCGTGCTTGCTGGAGATGACGAGCTTGTCGCCGCTCTTGAAAAGGAAGACCCTGATGCCATCGATTTTCGGCTCAACGATAGTCGGGAGGGGGTTGCGGAGGAGCCAGGTCGCGAGGTCCTGCTTGACCGCGTGTTGGAAGTGCTCGGCGACATAGTCAGGCAGGTCACTCATCGGGGAACCCTGACAAACGCTACTTCGATATCGTGACCTTGGGCTTCTTCCTCGCCTGAGGCACCGGCGGGAGGCCCTCTCCCTCCTGCTCGCTCTCGAGGGCCCAGGCGGTGTCGAGCTTGAGTATCCCCTCGCTCATCCCCATCAGCAGCCAGAGCTTCCCGTCCTTGCGCTCGTATGGGTAGATGACCGCGGTGTAGAACTGGTAGCCCCTCCCCCACGAGAAGAACGCCACGAGCGCGGTGTGCTTCTCCAGCAGGTATCGCGCGAGCTGCTTGACCCTCGCCACGGTCTCCTTCACCCTCTTGTCTGTGTCGGGCGAGAGCTGGTAGACCTCCTTGAACTTGTATTCCTCCAACCTCTCGATGGGCACGAAGCCGTCCTTGTCGACCTCGACGCGCGTCGTCCGGTCGAAGGGCTCTATCTCCTCGCCGTCCTGCTTGTCGACGAGGCGGTCCACGGGCACCTCGACCCAGTGGCCCGACATCTCGAGCTCGTGCTTCAAGAAGTATCTCTTCTCCGTCCGGACGGAGACCATGTACTTGCCGTCGTATCTCACCTTCTTCTTGGCGTCCTCTGGGGTGATCTCCTCTACGTCGATGCGCTCCCCGTCGGGGCCCTCCTTGTAGCGATACATCCTCGGGACCTCCCTGCTGACCACCTCCTTCCCGGTCTTCTTGTCCAGCTTCACGAAGTTGACCGGCTTCAGGTCTCCGTGGGCCTTCGCCGCCCGCAGGTGGTACTCCACCGCGCCGAGGCCCAGCGTGGGGATGTTGAGGCTCAGGACCCCCCGCCAGGAGGCCCTCGCCGTCCCTGCCGCGTCGGCCTGCTTCTCCACCTCGGAGAAGATGTTCTTTGCCATGGTCTGGAGACAAAAAATCCGAACCCACGATTATTTAATATTGCTCAGAGGGCGTCAGAACGAGGCGTCTGCCCCTGGTTTAGGGCGCCTACTGGTGGTCGCCAGAAGTGAGAATTCCTAAGCCTTATGAAGCCGAAAACGGTTGAAAACAAGGACGGGAAGATAGAAACGGACAAGGTCCCTGGGACGAAACCCCGCAACCGGTGGGTCGTGCTCATTGCAGGAGTGCTCGTCGTGCTCCTGGCGTTCGAGCTGGCAGTCTACGGGGGCGTGATTTCAACTCCCTTTGTAGCCGGAACCAATACGCTGACGACGACCGTCTACGCGTCGACGACGTCGGTGGTGCTGGCTACAGCGCCGAACGCCACAGAGACCAACACGCAATTCAATCAGCCGGTAATCACGCTGACCACCATAGGTTCAACGACCATATCCACGATCTATTCGACAGTCACGACCACGCCGACGACGACGGTCACGACAACGATCACCGCTGCTAGCACGCTCCTGACGCCCTTCGCGATGTATTACACCGGCTACACGAGCGGCGGATATGGCGCCGGCCACTTCTTCAGGTCGACGTCCACCGTCTCCGCGACCTACAGCGACGCGACGTTGTCAGAGTCGTACACCGGGACGAGCCTCGACATGGCTCTCACCCAGACGACGAGCAACGGATACGACCTTGGGTTCTACTACGAGGTCGGCACGCTGGGCACCTTGACTGCCGGAAACGGGCTGACCATAACGGGCACGGGCTTCACCGCAAACCTCTGGCTGAACCCAGACTCATGGGCTTGGGCCCCGATCAGTGCAGGAGAGCAGTACGTCGGCATGGGAGGCAACGGCGCCTACGGGCTAGGCTCCGCTACGGGAACCCAGACGATCAACGGGGCGACAACGTTCTCGAGCTTCACAGGAGCGTGCTCGGGGAGTTACACGGTGACCCAGCTCGCAGGCGGGGCTTGTGCAGGAATCAATGCGAGCACGCCGATTGCCATATGGGTGGGCTTGGGGCCGCTCAACAGCGCTGGCACCACCACAGCAACGGTTGATTCCATCTACATTGGCGGATGAGCGGCTGTGTCGGCGCGCCCCCGGGGGTCGGAAGCCATTCGAGGAAGATCCGAACGCGCGCTTGCCTATGCTGTTTCAGTGCGCTTCCCCGCTTAAATAGCGAAGGCCCTCGCGTAGCCACGTGCAGCAGCAGCCGCAGTATGGAGCTGCCACGAGCCCGGGCCTGTCTCTGAGGGACCTCTGCAGGATAGCGGGCGCCTCGCTCATGCTGGCCGGGGTCCTCTACGTCTGGGCCTTCGTGGCGGAGTTCATCCTGCCCGCCCCCGGCCCGGAGACGACCGAGACCCTGCTCCAGTACATCGCCACGTACAGGTCGTTCTTCGTCATCTCCTACGCCCTCTTCACCGCCGCCAACTCGCTGTCGATAGTCGGCGCCCTGGGGATCTACGTGGCGACGAGGGTCGCGGACAGGAGCTACGCCATCCTCGGCGCGGTGACGCTGGTCGTCGGCTTCACGGCGACGCTCCTCTCGAGCACCGCGCCCGCCCTCCTCACTCTCAGCGCCGCATACTCTGCCGCCGGGGACGTGGTGAACCAGCAGGCCCTGGCGATCGCGGCAGAGGCTGTGACCTCGACCAACAACCCGCTGGTGGCAGCGTGCTTCATCGGCGTGGGGGTCATCTTCGTGTCCCTGGCGATGATGAGGGGCGCGTTCGGGAAGGGGCTCCCCTACCTGGGCCTGTTAGTGGGGGCGCTGAACATCGTCAGGGCGCTTCCGGTCATCGTCGGCTACACCTCCGTCACGGCCGTCTTCGTCGGCGTCTCCTCCATCTGGATATTCTGGGTCGGCCGCAGGATCCACAAGGTAGCGTAGGCCGGCCGGAGCCGAGAGCTCGCTCCACCAAAATTCACCTGCGGCTCAACTCATTTGGCCGGGGTGCCACACATATCCGTCCCGCCCGGGGAAGCGTATGGAAACTGCGAACGAATTGCAGGGAAGGAAGGAGGAGCTAGAGGCGCGGCTGGGAGACCTGGAGCAGAAGAGGTCCTCGCTGGAGAGCGAGATCTCGGTGCTGGTAGACCAGATCCCAATCCTGGAGATGTCGAGGTATGCGGCGCTCTTGGAGTCGGGGAACAACTCTCTCAGCCTGGTCAGGGACATGCTCCGGACGCTGGTGGAAGGCAAGCCCGCGCTCGAGCACGACGAAGCCGCTTCCATCCCGACGAACTAGGATTCAACCCAGGGACTTCGGTTCTGCGCTTGCCCAACACTACGCCGTCCAAGCGACCTGAGCGCAGCCAGGGCCCCGGCGGACTGCTGTGCCCCAGCTGCAACGGGGACAGCTTTGCCGAGCGGAGCTCCTTCAAGACGACCAGCGAGCCCGTCTTGGGCGCCGCCTCGACCAACGTCGTCGTCGACATCATGAGCTGCGAGCGCTGTGGGGTCGACATTCCTGCCGTCAGGGGGAGGCGCCGCTACACGCTCGTCAGCGACCAGAAGCTTTCCGCTCTCCTCGCCGAACTCGAGGAGGCCCACCGGCTCAACTCGGAGATGCAGGGCCTGCTCGACGCGCTGGCGCGGAGGGCCCAGACCCTCGGCGCAGAGATAGAAAGGTGCAGGGCCCAGGGGGAAATTTCGGTCATGGAGGCGAGGGTCGCGGCATTGGAGGCGGAGACGGGCGGCATGGAGGAAAGGCGGGCGAGGCTGGCCAAGACGCTGGACCTGATGGCGTCCAGAATCCCCGCCGGGTGACGAGTCTCGCGGCTCGCGACGAATCTTAGACCGCGCTGAGGTTTGAAAGGCTCAACGTAGTTTGACTCGTTTTTACGTTAACTATCGTGCTATCGACAGTAGCCGTCACATAATTAGCGTCCAATATTGTGGCTTTTGTAGCTCTTGATGGCGTTGCGCTGCTGTAGAAGACTTTGTGGTCGGTGTCTTCAACTGAGATGGCTTTAGTGGGGTTAGCTGGATTGTCAACGAGGAGCCTTACCCGCGTGCCTGAAGGAATCGGCGCTATTCCCCCGAAAGTCACATTTGCCATCGAATTCATCCCTTCAATGCCGCGGCGATGAAGCCCACGGTAGTGGAAATACCAAGGAGGGTTGCCCCAAGCTCATTCTTCAAGATGTTAGTTGTGGCGTCCTGAAGCTGCCCGTGAAATTGTTCGAGCATTCCTGTAAGTTCATCTTGGGAATCTTTTTCATAATCAGGGATAGACTTCGACTTCGCTTTGTAACTTGACACGTACTTCTCTTGGGAGTATTGCTTGACGCTCATCGAGAATACCAGAATTCCGACAGAAATGCCGTCACCGCCGATGGCCAAGATCTGCAGGGCGCTTATCGGAGTTATGCTTTGACCGATGAAGTAAGAGGACAATAGGAGAATGCACCCTAACACTGCGTAAGTCACAACAAGCCCGATGATTACCTTACTGTTCTCAATGTTGGCCAGTTTGAATCTATAGGGAATGAGTTCGTCTGGGATTCCCTCAAAACCCACTGAAGAGGCGGCTGGCAATAGGCAATCCATGGCGGGAGATTATATAAAGTCATATGCACAACAATTCCCAGTCCAATTGATGAAAACGGAGACCAAGGGGTATCGCGCCTCCGCCGGCGCATCACCAGGACAAGCTCGGTGCCAAGAAACCGAGGCGTCTAATCCACACTTTGGGCCACAGTGACGGCACGGGCTGAAGCAGGCTCCCTAGCAGCCTCCAAAGATTGCTGAATCTTGATCACCCTTCCGGTTGCGTCAAGAAGTAGATTGGCGCTTTTGCCCAGCCTGGGAACTATGAAGAGGGCGTCCCAAGGGATTTCGCCACTTCTTGACGTCGTGAAGGCGGCGACTGTTATTCCACCAGCTACCACCCTATGAAACATACTCGGTTCTAGGCGTATTCCATTTAGCAAAGCAAAATCTCCGCGATCAGGTAGCATTCGTTTCTCTACAAGGGATAACCATTGTGAATTTGGAATCTGATTTGGCAAGAATATGTGAAGACATGGGCTCATCGCGCCTCCGCCGCGACATCGAAGAAACCGTTACATTGCACGATTGAATCGCAGCCATCGGTAAGGGCCGCATGCCACCGAGTGGTTACGTGCTTCGGGCCTGCGAATTCAGGGATTTGGGGCAGGTCGACAGGATAGAGAAGGACTCGTTTCCAGACCATCCATACAGCAGATTGGATTTCGTCTCCTACCTGCTGATCGCGCGGGAGGGCTTCTTCGTGGTCGCTTCAAAGGAGGGCTCGGTGGTGGGATACGTGATAGCGCTGCGCCGAGGGCGAGAAGGGTCGATCCAGTCGATAGCCGTGCTGCCAGACTCTAGAGGCAAGGGCATCGGAAGGATGCTGATGGAATCAGCGATCAACCATCTTGCCGGGAAATCCGACCGGGTGCACCTGCTCGTGGACGTCAACAACGAGGAGGCGATTCGCCTCTACCGCAAGCTCTCTTTTGCGGAGACGGGCAAGATCGTCAAGAGGTATTACCCGAACGGAGACGACGCGGTCGAGATGGCAAAGGAGCTTTAGGCCGGACGGTCCGACTCCCACCAGTCGCCGAACCTGCCAAAGTGCCTGAATCCCCAGGCCATCCACATCACGCCGATCAGCATCCCAACGATGGCCAGTGAGACGAAGGCGACCACCACGTTCTGGAAGAGGTCGTAGCTTTTTGACCAGAGGAGCGCGTAGATGAGGATGAAGACGAGCCAAGCGACGATTCCCAGCATGGAGGCGATGACGAGCCCGAACGGGGGGCGGCGTCTATCGTGCATCGAGTGAGGGGCCTCCTGCGGTTCGGCCGAGCGCATCATGTGAAGTGCTAGGGGCCGCTTCCTATTAAGATGGAAGCCTCCGCTCGGGAAGGGCTCACACTTAATAGATTAATCAGCCCGGATCGCACATGGCATCCGAAGGCAAGCAGGATGAAGCATCCAGACTGGCCTTGGAATACTCCTCATTCTACGGCGGAAAGATCGGGACCATCCCGAAGGTCCCGATAAGGTCCCTCGCGGACTTTGGCATCTGGTACACCCCGGGCGTCGCGGCGGTCTCCAAGAAGATCCAGGGAGACCACGACCTGGCGTTCGAGTACACCAACAGGTGGAACTCGTTGGCGATTCTCACCGACGGGACGCGGGTGCTCGGCCTCGGGGACGTCGGGCCTGAGGCAGCACTCCCCGTGATGGAGGGGAAGGCGCTCATCTACAAGTACCTCGGGGGAGTTGACGCGTTCCCGCTCCCAGTCCGGGCCTCCTCCGAGGAGGAGTTCATCAGGATAGCCCAAGCGATGGAGCCGAGCTTCGGCGGGATAAACCTCGAGGACATCTCCTCCCCCAAGTGCTTCGAGATCCTTGAGCGGCTGAGGGCAGAGATGAAGATACCCGTGTGGCACGACGACCAGCAGGGGACCGCGGGGATCATACTCGCGGCGCTCTACAACTCGCTCGAGCTGACCCGGCGTGACCTGCGAGAAGCCCGGATTGTCTTCTGCGGAGCGGGAGCCGCGAACACCGCCTGCTGCCGCCTCCTGATCGAGGCCGGCGCCCTTCCTGAGGACATCATCATCGTCGACAGCAAGGGGGCGCTGCACTCCGAGCGGGAAGACATGGACAGACTTCTCCTCAGGAACAGGTGGAAATACGAGCTGGCCCTCAAGACGAACCCCGGGAAGGTGAAAGGAGGGCTCAGGGAGGCACTGAAGGGGGCGGACGTCCTGGTGGCCGCCTCGACTCCAGGGCCTGGCGTGGTGAAGAAGGACGACATCCGGGCGATGGCGAAGAGGCCGATAGTCTTCCTCCTCGCGAACCCGACCCCCGAGATGTGGCCGCGTGACGCCAAGGAGGCCGGGGCGGCGGTGGTAGCGACCGGGCGGTCCGACTTTCCCAACCAGGTGAACAACAGCATCTTCTTCCCCGGGGTGTTCCGCGGCGTCCTCGACGTAAGGGCGAGGACGATCTCCGACTCGATGGCCATAGCTGCGGCGAGGGAGCTGGCGCAGTTCGCGAAGGAGAAGGGGCTGAGCGAGACGAACATCGTCCCGACGATGCTGGACTCGGACGTCTTCCCGCGCGTCGCGGCGGCGATCGGGATGAGCGCCCAGAAGGAGGGCCTAGCGGGCAGGAGCATCGGCCGGGGCGAGCTCATCCACAGGGCGACGACGATAATCGACCGGTCGAAGGAGACGGTGCAGGCGCTGATATCGCAGGGCATAATACCGAGCCCTCCCTCAGCGGGATAGGAGCTGGCTGCAGGTGGAGAAGCCCAAGATACGTCAGGCCAAGGGGGAGGACGTCGACCAGGCCGCCGAGCTTCTCGTGAGGACGAAGCGGTTCAACGCAGAGTTCGACCCCTTGCTGAACGTCGCCGAGGACGTGGGGCAGCAGGCCTCGAGGTACATCGCCGAATCCGTGGGCGCGAAGGGCACGCTCGTCCTGGTCGCGACCAGCGGCAGGAGGGTCGTCGGGGTCTTGAGGGCGGAGCTCAGGGAGAGGCGGTTCTACGAGCCGTCGAAGGAGGGGCACATCACCGACCTCTACATCCTCCCCGAGGCGAGGAGGAAGGCGCTCGGAAAAAGGATGCTCGAGGAGGCGAAGAAGAGGCTCGCATCAAAGGGGGCGAAGCTGATGACGGCCGAGTTCCCCGCCCAGAACCATTTCGCCGTGGCATTCTACCACAAGAACGGGTTCCGGGCGCTCACCAACCTGTATGCTAGCGAAAGTGGGTAGCTGTCGTCCGGCTACTCTGGCGTGAGGGTGACCGCCTGCGTAACGGTGACCGTGGTCAGCTCTTCGAGCGGCTCGACGATGGTCGCCCCGCATCCCATGTCCGCTCCCTCGGTCCACAGCACGTAGGACCCCGGCGTGAGGGCGACGCTGAGGCTCGTGGAGTTGGTCAGGCCAGAGGAGTAGACCCAGGCGGCAGGATGGCCCTGGCTGGTAGTCTGCGCCTGCTGCGCCGTCGATACGTAGAGGGTGACGCCCGGGTTTCCTGCGCTGATCCTGCCCTCCAGGACGGAGGCGGCGGTGACGTTGAACGGTTGCACCGAGTGCCCGGCCACGCAGTCAAAGCTCGAACTGACCTGGTACGTGGTGCCGTTCGCGATAATCACATTGCCGGTCGAGCGCCTCGTGTTGGTGGAGACGGTCGAGCTTGACGGAGGTGTGCTTGTCGAGGAGATGAGAGATGACGTGCTGGAGGCAACGGTCGGCATACTGGTCGAGCTCGTGCCGCCGCTATTCAGCCTGCCCGTCCCGTAGAGCAACCCAACCGCGACGGCAACGGCCGCAACCAGAAGAACCGCAGCCGCTACGTATAGGGAAGACCGACTTGTCGATGCCGGACTCTTCGATTGCAACCCAAATCGGTGTCAGGTCTGCCAGGATCGTATTTAGTGCTAATCTCTAGAACAACGGTCTCATATGTCGGAATGTCTGCAGGCCGTCAATCTCGTCAGACCAGTCTCCTGCCGCATCTTGCGCAGTGCTTCGCGTCAGCCTCCGGTGGCGCTCCACAGCTGCTGCAGAAGCCGATGTCGGCTCTTGGGACGGCATGCGGAAGCTCGAACCCCGCTATCTCTCTGAACCTCGCCCGAAAGACCAAGCCGAGCTTGCCCAAGTCCTCTGGAAAGAGACTGATGAATCTGATGCCGTGGCGATTATACACGGTCATCCTCCGCCTCATCTTCTGCGCGTACTCGCGGCCTGCATGGGCCAATCCCCAGTATTCCACGTAGATGTCAAAGTCAGGCAGATAGAAGTCAGGCTTTGCGAAGATCCGCTCAAAGACTCGCCTGTTCCTCTGCGCGACAGCTTCGTGCTCGTACCGAATCCCGTTTTCGGCGAAATAGCGAGTGATCCTGCTCTCACGTTCGCTGCTGGCATCCTCTCCTCGAAGGGCCTTGCCAGGCCTCCCGTACTCAACCTGGCCGTAGGTGACGCTCAATGGACGCTTCGAACTGCTACGGATAATATTTAGCCGCAGTGAAAAAGAAATTCACCGAGCACTGGAAGAAATCTTACCCGCGAAGGGATTGCCATGCATAGGGTTCGCCGAGCCTCCGCGAGATCTTCAAGGCATTCGTAGGTCGGCGGACTTCCGTTCAGATGAGGCAGGGGCGGAGGTCCCCAATGCACTCGCATCTAGAGACGACGTGCGGTCCGGAGCCGAAGTAATTGCCCAAGGATCATCCAGCCAGCCCGCCAATTCCGCCTCGATTTCGTCGAGCTTGTCAAGGGCCTCCTTGTAGTCCTTCACGATTACCGAGATCGGTCTTGGTCCTCGAGCGGAGCCGCTCTCGCTCTTTCGCGATTTGCGAATCGGCCGGGGAGGGGACGTCTCTCGTCGAGGCAGCCAACGGCTCTTTTGCTCCAGCTCGAGAAAGGATTTTCTCATGCCGGTAGAGATTCTGTTGGGCACCAACCGCGAGCTGCGCTGCATCACTGGAAGGTATGGAGCGCGCAGGTTCTATACCGCGGGGTCTAGGCGCGTTGACTGGAAGGCGTTCGCAGGCTTGACCAAGTTCGTGAGTTGCTGCGGCATCCCTTGTCTTCGCTATCTCACGCAGCGTTGACATGAAACCGCCGGTCGCCTCCTCCGTGCGTTCGTGCAGGAAGTCTTAATGAACCGGAGGGAGCTAGGAAACACGTTCTGCAGCCAAAGATGCGAGCAATAATCCACAGCATCCACTCGCAAGTCCCGGTTACCGTCTCCGAATTAGGCCAGAGATTCGACGCCATCGTCAGCATGGACTCCCACCTGGACGTCTCCCTCGGGGGAGACGACAGCATCTATCCCAGAGACCTGCGGATCATCGCGGCCAGGACGGGCGCCCATTCGGCCCTTCGCCACATCACCGGCGGCCTGTCTGCGCTCGGAGAGCCTCAGCCCGAAGGGGGCGCCCCGGCGGTCATCGCCGTCGTCCCGGAGGCGATGCTGGCGAGGCACGCCATGGACGTCGAATCGAAGCTTCCGCGTTCGCTCAGGGTCTCCGACCAGAAGGAGTCCATCGCTTCCGCCGTCGACTTCTTGGCGGAGACGATGGGGATCGAGGTCTACGCCAGCCCCCCCAGATCCCTGCAGCCCCTCGTCCGCCGCATGGAGAGGACCAGGTCGTGGCTGCTCGACGTTGACGTCGACTACATGCAGGAGATGCAGAAGGAATGCTACACGCGGATAATCAACCCGGCACCGGGAGTCCTGCAGTCTATGTCCCACGTGGTAGAGTTCATCCGGAAGTCAAAGCCTGAGACGATCACCATCTCCGAGGCCAAGGTCAGGGCCATCCGAGACCCGAAGAGCGCCTTCTCGACCTTCATCGAGGGGCTGAAGGCGGAGGGATACCACATCGAGGAGCGGGGCGTATACGCGACTGATGCGGAGGTCGTCAGGGCCATCTCCGTCTGCAAGGAGTTCTACCGGACGGTGTCGAGGAGGCTGATGCTGGAGCACATGGACGCGATGGTCCGGGGGGACATGAGGGGCTTTCAAAAGGCGGAGGCGGCTGCTGCGAAGAGGTTCTTCAGAGAGAAGGGCTATGCGTGAAGACGGGCAGCTCGGCCCGTCTGAAATTCCTTAGGCCGAACGGACACGATGAGGCCGCGTGCCTACGCCGTGGTTTCTTCGGGCGCTGCCGCTTCTTCAGCGGCGGGGGTGGAGATGGGCTTGGCTGAGGACTCCGGGGAGGCCCCTGGGGCGCTCTCCAGCACCTGGACGGTCTCCGTCCCGGTTGTCACGACCGCGTCTGTCGCCGCAACGGCCGGCGCCTCAGGCTCCGCCGGTTGGCTGACCGTGATGACGTCGTCGCCCTGCGCCTCCTGCGCCTGTGAGTGGATCTCCGCTAGCTGGGACTGGACCTCCCGGATCTCCGGGACGGGGTTGTCGGGCGCGGCCGGTTCGGCAGGCGCGGGAAAGTCCACCTGGGGACTCGGCTCAGTAATCTCGACGCCGACCTCGCCGTCGGCCACTGCTTCGACCTCGGGTGCGGGCTCCTGCGTCTCTGCGACTGGTTGCGCGTCGATTGCGACGCCAGCGGGCGCCACGACCTCGGGCTGTGCCGCGGCCTCCGCCTCGGCGGCCGCGACGACCTCGGGCCGGGGTTCTGCGATTACCTGTGCGGCGGGTTCTGGAGCGGTCGCTTCGACCTGCGGCTCGGCCTTTGTCTCTTCGGCCGGGATTGCCCCTCCCGTCACCGCCTCAGCGAGGGAGATGACCTTGGAGACCAGCTCGTCGTAGATGCTCTGGGGCACGTGCTCCGCGAGCCTCGCCTCCAGCTCCGCGACCCTAGCGTCGCTCGAGGCCAGCTGCTCTCTCGGCACCATCGACGAAACCATGCCCTCCAGCTCCTCTACCTTCTGTTTCAGGGCGGAGTAGTCTGATGCGGGGACCATGCTTCGCCATCTGGTTCGTGACGTCGTCGAACCTCTCCTTGAGAGCAGAGTATTCTGCAGACGGGACCATCGTGCCCAGCTGGCGCGAGAGCTCCGCGCACCGCGCCTCAAGGGAGTTGTACTCGAACCTCCTGACCATCCCGCGCTTGTCCTCCTCGAGGTCCCGGATCTTGGAGAGGGCCTGGAAGTGGACGTTTGAGGGGACCGAGCCCTGTGCGAGCTTGTCTAGGACCTTGCCCTGGGCGCTCAGCGCCTTGCCCCGAACCGAGGCCTCCTCCTCTATGAAATCGAGCGTCTTGCTCTGGGCGTTTGCAGTCTTGATGAGGGACGAGATCAGTCCCTCCACGCCGGCGATCTGTTTGTTTAGCGCAATCGTCTTCTGGTTCTCGGCCTTTGCCCGGTCCAGATCCCTTTCCAGGACGTCGATCTGCCTTTCGAGCTTGGAGGTGACCTCGTTGTGCTCCTTCTTCGACACCGACTGCCGCAGCTGCATCTCGAGGGTCTTGCACCTCAGCGCAAGCTTCTTCGCGTCGTCTATCTGGGTCTCTTCTTTGCTCATATCCAGTAATCGCATCGTAACAGCACACCAGGCTGATATTGCACCGAGTCAATCCGATTTTACCCAAGCATGAACGGATGTGCGCGGCCTCTCACGGTCTGGGGCGCCGATCCTTCGCCTTCACGCAGAATCTTTCCGAGCAAGGGGGACCCATTGGAGGATTGCTTTGGAGGAGAACCTGCTCGAGCAGAGGACTGGAGAAAGGGTTTGGCCCTCTGCTCAGCAGCGGTATATTGACGGGGTCAGTCTTTGAGAAAAACAGTCGCCTAGGCCCAGATGGGCCTGTAGGCAACAAGCGTCTCGGATGTCCGAACGCCATCGATTTCGCCGATCTTCGTCACTGTCGAGAAGACTTCGTCGAGGTTCTTCCCGTACACAGTTGCGAGGACGTCGAATTCGCCTGATACCGCAAACGAGTTGCGGACGTGCGAATTCTGCTTCAGCGATTGGAGAACCTTCTGCGCCTGCTCGTTGACCTGCAACAGGACTAGCGCAAGAGAGTCAGATGCCTGAACGGTCTTGGCGGTTGCAGTGCCCTCGATAGGGGTATAGGTCCGTGTCGCTGTCACTCCGTTGAAGGATCTGATCTTGTTCACCACGTCTTGGACCTTCTGGGGTGACATGGCCTTCAGCTCAATTGCCAGGTCGAACCTGCCGGTCGTTGGTGCGTAGAATGTGATTCCCTCAACGTTCTTCAGCTGCTTAGTAATTTGGCTAAGCATCGATGGTTGGATTGATGCGAGGATGGTAGTCGGATAAGTCTGGGATGTGATTTGAGTAGTCATGTAGTTCAAGGATGTCACAGGTATAACGCTATATAAGACTTTATCACTAATGCACAATAACTATTACTGACCTGGCGCTCGCTCTCACAGGATGTCCAGTTCACGAAGCTCGAGACTATGCATCCTCACCGTGAGACTGCGGCGAAGATTAGCGAGTGCAAAGCCGAGCCGTTCATCACGTGGTGAGGCTCGTGACCTGGATGAGGGTCGTCGAGCCGTCGCTCTCCTCCTCGGACAGATAGACCGCCATCTGTATGTCCGTCCCGGGTATCGTCGCGTATTTCACCGTGAGCTTGGTGAACCCGTCGGTCGGCAGGCCGAGCGAATAGGTCGTCACGTTCATCTTCGTGGGCCCTAGGCTCATCGTGGTAGAGGACGTCTTGCTGAGGATCGAAAGGATGGTTGCGTTGTTCGTGATGGCCGGGATGAGCCCGTAGGCCGTGGTGTAGGCCTGCGCCAGGACGTAAGCGCCTGGCCCTGTGTAGTTCCTCACTCCGACGACGTCGACCCGGGGGATCCCTCCGGTCGAGTTGAAGAAGGCGATGACGCTGTTGGCGTTGATCGCCCCGCTGGTGCTGAACTCGACGGTGAGGTACTGGGTGGAGTTAAGCGTGGTCTTCCCCTGGACGGAGTACGAGTAGCTCGAGTTCTGGGTGACCGCGTTCGGCACGTCGTTGGCGTCCACAGTGAGGCTCATCTGCGGGAAGTACCCGAAGAGAGAGAGCGTGCTGAAGGGCGCAGGCGCGTTCGGCCCCTCAGTCTGAGCTGTCGTCGCTTGGGCCCCTCCGCCCTTTGACAGCGATGGGACCAGGTAGGCCGCCCCCAGCACGAGGACGACCACGACGACGACGATCCCGGTCTTGGCCGAGCTGCTGAGGCCGTTCTTGGAGGGATTCATGCCGAGCTTCTGTCGCACCCAAGAAAACGCGATATATTTGAACTTGGCAAGGGCGCTGCGAGACGCCCAAGCACGCTGAAGGCGGCTACCCTTGCATCACGGCGAGCGGCTGGTCCGCGTCCTTGCCCATCGACTCTATGATCTCGTCCCTGACGCTCTTCTTGCTCATGAACTTGGCGAAGTCCTGAAGCGTGATTATCCCGAGCAGCCTATTCTCCTTCACGACGGGCAGGTGCCTGATCTTCTTCTCCAGCATCAGCGCTGCGGCCTGCCTGGCGGACTTGTCGGGGTGGATGGTGATGAGCGGAGACGACACGATCTGTGCCACGTGCACGTGCATCGCGTCCAGCCCTTCGGCCGTAATCTTCCTGATGATGTCCCTCTCGGTGACTATCCCGATGGCCCTCCCGAGGTCGAATACTATGAGGCTGTCCCTGTCTGCCGCCCTCATCAGCCTGGCTGCGTCGCTCACCGGCGTGTTGAGGGTGGTCAAGGGGACGTCTACTGTCATCAAATCCCTGACGCGTGGCATAGCCCGCACGAACGCCTTGCGGGTAATGAACCGAGCCGAAGACTTCTCTATACATCCATGTGCACGCATATGGAATATAGAATCTCTATATGAAATCGGGGTCCAGTTGTGCCGGCGGACAACAAATATGGTAAGGGTTAAGTCCTGGGTAGGGGCCGCAACCCCATGCTCGAACTGGGGGCGAAGGCGCCTGACTTCGGCGATCTTCAGGGGGCGGACGGCAAGCGCTATTCGCTCCGCTCCTTCGCCGACAAGCCCGTCCTCGTGGTCGTTTTCAGCTGCAATCATTGCCCTTATGTCCAGGCCTACGAGGACCGGATGGTGTCGATACAGCGGGACTACGCCGCCAAGGGCGCCCAGCTCGTCGCGATAAACTCCAACGACGACAAGGCCTATCCCGAGGACGCCTACCCCGAGATGGTCAAGAGGGCCAAGCAGAAGGGCTTCAACTTCCCCTACATCAGGGACCCTGACCAGAAGGCCGCAGAGGCCTACGGCGCGGTCTGCACGCCCCACGTCTTCGCGTTCGACAACGACAGGCGGCTCCGCTACAGGGGCAGGATAGACGACTCCAGGGACCCGTCGGCGGTCAAGAGCAACGACCTGAGGAACGCCCTCGACGACATGCTCGCCGGGAGGAGCGTGAAGGTCGCCGACACGAGGCCCTTCGGCTGCAGCATCAAGTGGATGGAGGTCTGACCCGACTGGTTATCCGTCGCGCCCGGCACTTCCAATAGCTCGCCGTCGTCGCCCTCCCGCGACGAGGGCGACATCGCCAAGGCGTAAATGCAAAGCGGGGGAACTCTGTCTCAAATGCATTACCTGGTGAAGGGAGAATTCATCGAAGAGATACTCGCGGGCAAGACGCCCGAGGAGTCGGCCATGTATGTCCAGCAGGTCGTCAAGCCGAGCCTCGAGGCGCTGTGGAAGCTAGCCGAGGAGAAGAAGGTGGTAGGAGGCGTCACCGCCGGAGTGAGGGAGGCCGCCTTCCTCATCGACGTCGACTCGAACGCCGAGGTCGGGAGGCTTCTCAGGAGCCTTCCTTTCTGGGGAGCCATGAGGTGGACCGTCTCCCCCCTCCAGTCGTTCCAGTCGGCGATTGACCAGGACAGCGAAGCGATCCGCGCGATGCGCGCCATGATAGTAGGAAACTAGGCCCAGTAGAACCCCACCGTACTCGAAGCGCCCGGGGCGGAGCGCAACATCCGCCCTGGTCACCGCTTCTAGCCAGCCTGCTCGCCTAATACCTAAAGAGGCATCTTCAGGAGGAGCCGCACCCAGGCCACCGATTTGGTCGAAGAGACGCAGGACCGACTTGCAGTCGCAACCGTGCTGGCGAACAGGCTCTTCTACTCCATCAACTGGTTCTCGATCCCGCCGATCTTCTACCTGATTGCGCTCGACCTCCGCGCGCCTGTCTCCGGCCTCGGGCTGATCTCCTCCGCCTTCCTCGTGGGCATCGGCCTCTTCCAGGTCCCGGGGGCGATCCTCTCCTCGAAGTTCGGCGCGAGGAGCATCTGCATACTCGGGATGGTCCTCCTCTCCGCGTCGGCGCTCCTTTGCGCGCTCGCGTCCAGCATCGACCTGATCGCCGTCCTGAGGTTCTTCAGCGGGATGGGCATGGCGCTCTTCTTCCCCCCGAGCATCTCGCTGATGACCAAGCTCTCGCGCGCAGGGAGGGCGGGGTTCGTCCTTGGGCTCAACAACGCCGTCGCGTCGCTCGGAGGCGGGATAGGGCTCTTCGCCTGGGCGATAGTCGGCGACTCGATCGGCTGGCGGCTCAGCCTCGTCCTCATAGGCGGCCTGGGGCTCGTCTCGACGGTCTTCCTCTTCCTCAACGTCCCCCGCGACGCGCCGGAGCGAGACTACAAGCTCCGCCTTCCTGACCTGAGGCGCATCCTCTCCGACAGGTGGCTCCTGCTGGTCGGCTGCGTCCTGCTGGCGTACAACGTCGGCAACACGCTCGACGCGACCTTCGTCGAGGTATACCTCCACGACAGCCTCGGGCTGTCGGCGACGCTGTCCGGCGGGATCGGGAGCCTCGTCATCTTCTGCGGCCTCTTCACCGCGCCCCTGGCGGGGCACTTCCACGACAGGGTGACGAGGGTCAAGCCCGTCCTCGCGCTCTCCGGCCTCGCGATCGCCGTCGGCGTCTCCCTGGCCTCCCTCGCCACCCCGGCCGCGGTCGCGGCCTCTGCGGTCACAGTTGGCCTAGCGAGCGGCGTGGGATACACGTTCGCCTTCGGGACGGCCTGGCACTCGTACACGCAGCGGGCCGAAAGGGCGATAGCCCTGAGCTGGGTCAACTCAATCCAGCTGCTCTTCAGCTTCTGGGCGCCCTACCTCTTCTCGTTCGTCGTGGTCGGCTACGGGTACCAGCTGGCGTGGCTGACCGGCGGCCTCTACACCGTGGTCTTCATCTTCCCGATAGTGCTTTCGCGCGGCCGTGCCGCGCCGCAGGCCGAGGCGCGGTAGGTCTCTCCTTCCTCGCTTCCACCAGGTACCACACCCCAAAGTCGCTCGGCCGGCCTGCCAGTCCGAGTCTCCCCAGCCCCTTGACCACGGCCGCGGGCTCGAAGAAGTCCGCCTCCTCGTGCCGCGTCTGGAACTCCAGCTCGTGGGACGCCGCCGGCTTGTAGTCCACGATGACCAGCGTGCCGCCGGGCCTCAGCACCCTCGCAATCTCTTTCAGGGCGGGCTGGAGCCTCTCGATGTGGTGGAGCACCATCACCGAGACCACGACGTCGAAGAAGCCGTCCGCGAAGTCGAGGTCGTCCGCACTGGCCTCGACAAAGTTCACCCGACCCGCGGCGTCCTTGGCAAGAGTGGCCGCCACGTTGGTCAGGACTTCCTTCGAGGGGTCGACCGTCCAGATCGCGCTTCCCTTCGAAAGCCAGCTTGCCAGGAACTCGAGGTTTATCCCGAACCCCGTCCCCACGTCGAGGACCTTCAGCTTCTTGCCGCGGGGGATGCGCCGCCCCAGCTCAAGCCTGATCGCCTCCCCGTATCCGTGCAGGTCTGTGTTGGGGGAGGCGGCGACCATCTTCCCTCCCTTGTAGAACAAGACAGGCAGAGCCTCCAACGAGATTCTGGAGACCGCACTTTACAACCTTTCCCTTCGCGACCCGGGCTCTACCCCGCTTCGACGAAGACCTTCAGGTATGGCGCCAGGGTGAGCTGCTCCTCGTTGGTCCACTCGTGTCCGCACGGGCAGGAGTGGCTCTGGCCGTGGAGCTCATCTCTCTCCTGGACGCAGTGGTGGACGTGCCAAGACTGGCCGACCAGCGCCTTGCCGCAGACTTGACTCACACACAGTGAAGGCTCGTGCGCGTAATAAGCGGTTACGCACCCCAGATATCGAGCAGAAATCCATGATCTACGCGGAAGGCGGCGACTTGGGCTTCAGCCCGAGCGCCAGGACGAACCTCCGGAACGCCGCGTCGCCCATCATGAACTGCGGGAGCTGCAGGCGCTCCATGACCTTGTCGTCGGCGGTCCCGATTCTGCGGGCCTCCTTCACCATGGCCTTATAGGACTCGAGCACGAGCGGGTTCTCGCCGAACTCCGCCCCTGCGGAGCCGAGCGACTCCGGGCCTGCCTCGGCCGCCCACCGGATGAAGTTCAGGCAGAGTATCACGTCGAGGTAGATCGACTCCAGGTCCGCCTCCTTGACGAAGCTCGAGTTGACGACCAGGTGACCGTCCTCCTCGCTGGGGAAGATCGAGCCGAAGGGGCTCTCCAGGAACTCGACCTTGAGGGACCGCAAGACCTCCTTCGCGCCATCCCCGAAGAGGGCCCGGACCGGCGGCGCGTCCTCGAACCCCAGGAAGTACCTGGTGAAGGGGACGAGGACGAGCTTCGGGTCGCGGTTGATCTTGACGGGGAGCCTCTCCGCCTTCCGGGCCTTCGGTCCTCCGCTCGAGCGCGGGCGGGGGTTGATCTCCATCTCCTTGAGGAAGCGGTTCCAGACCTTCGCGGGGACGGGCATCATCTCGAGGTACTTGGCAATCTCCCTCCGGGTCATCCCTAGCCGCTCCGCCTCCCTCACGGTGTGCTTGTACGCGGGGACCTCGAGCGGGCTGGCGTAATAGAGCGAGAAGTTCCCCATGAACTTCTCGTGCTCCCTGGTGAACCACTCCCTGTCGCCCATCCACTGCTTGATGTGAAAGAGCTCGTGGACGATGTCGAGATACAGGACGCGGGTCGTGCTGTGCCTCAGGTGGTAGGTCCCGACCGCGATGTTCCCGTCATCGTCCCTTATCCCCATATACATCCGCCTGTTGGAGATGAAGCCGATCTTCAGCCTCGCGAGGACCGCCTCGGTCTCGTCCCCGAAGACCTTCTTCACGGCCCCGACCTTCTCGAACCCCTTGAAGTAGTCGGTGAAGGGCTGGAGGGCAGGTGGCGGCGTCTTCCGGTTCACCCTTACCGGGAGCTTGGGGCCGCGGCTTGCTGTCGCGCTCACTTGGGCTTCGGCATGTCCGGGGATTATCCCACAGATAAAGATGAGTCGGCGCAGGCAGACTAATTACGAGCTGCCGCGCACGCAAAGCCGTCTCTAAGAATGCTCACATTCAGCGCGAAGTGGACAGAGCCGATACTCGAGGGAAAGAAGGACGTCACCTTCCGCAAGTGGCCCACGGCCCGTGTCAAGGTCGGCGGCCTCTACGACGTCGCCACGATGGGGTATCCTCCCACGAAGTTCGCGAGGGTCGAGGTCACGCGCCTGAGGAGGATAAGGCTCGGTGAGATAGACGAGGCCCTCGCAAAGAGGGACGGCGCCACGATAGAGGACGTCCAGGCGTACTGGAAGAAGCAGGGGTTCGGGCTGGACAAGGAGCTGTGGCTCATCGAGTTCCGCCTCAAGCCAAACTAGGCCGCCGTCACCAAAGGCTTTTCTTATGACGCATCCGGCGTCTCGCAGGTCCGGACCTTGGAGAAGAAGAGCAAGCCGCAGCGGCCGTCGTGGGACGAGTACTTCATGCAGGTCGCAAACGTGGTGAAGTCGCGCTCCACGTGCCTCTCCTCCGCCAAGGGTGCGGTCCTGGTCAGCGGCAGGCAGATAATCTCGACGGGATACAACGGGACTCCCGCGGGGACGAGGCACTGCGACGAGGGAGGGTGCGCCAGGTGCCTCGCCGTCAAGGAGGGCAGGCTAAAGTCCGGCCAGCAATTGGAGAACTGCAGCTGCTGCCACGCCGAAGAAAACGCCATAGTCCAGGCGGCGAAGAACGGGATCCCCACATCGGGATGCACGCTCTACTCGACGCACTCCCCGTGCACCTTCTGCTCGAAGATGATCATCAACGCGGGCATCAAGAAGGTCGTCGCGTCGACGGCCTACCCCGACCAGCTCGGCGTGCGCCTCATGAAGGAGGCCGGGCTGCAGCTCGTGATAATCTAGCGGGAAGCGGGCGCAAGCCGGGGGCCTAGTTCTTCCTTCGCAGGGTCGCTTCCTGCCAGGAAGCGCCGTCGAGGCGCACCGACTCGTTCCCTACGAGCTCGCGACCGTCCACGTCCTTGCACTCGATCTGGAGCTCGAGAAGCTCCGAACCGCCGACCTCCTTGGGGACCCCAAGCTCGACCTCCACCTTCATGCCGCGCCCCACATCGCAGGGCCTGGAGGCCTTGGCCTTCCCTCCGGGGAGCTGGGTCGAGACGTGCATGCCCTGGCAGTCGCCCCCCATGTTCGAGACCACGAGGCGGTAGCTCCGCCTGTCCACGAAGAAGCGCGACCCGCCGAGGACAATCTTCAGGGAGAGCACAGGCTTGACCTGCCCCGCCCGCTTCTTGTTCGCGGCCATCCTCTGAAGCTCCGGATACGAGTCGTGGAGGATCGCCAGGCACTCCCCGGTCCGGAACTTCGAGAGCTGCCTCGACGACACCTTGCCTTCGAGGTCGGTCATCACGACTATCGCGCCGGTCTCGAGGGTGACGCTCCTGAACTCCTGGAAGGGCGCGCCGAGGGACTTGGGCCGGAGGACCACCGGCTCGTTGAGCCACGCCAGGACGGGGAGCATGGTGCCCACGATCCTGTCCATCTCCTTCTCCTCCTGGGCCGCGAGCTCCGAGGCCTTCGAGAAGAGGTCGGCTATCTTGACCGGCTGCTCGGCCATCCCTGCCTTGGTCGATGAAGACACCTCCTCTCACCGAGCTTGAAAAGGCGGCGTTTTGGATAACAGCGTTATGGAACCGGAATCTGTCTTCTGGTTCCTTGGACGACTGCCGAAGGGGGCACCTGGGCGGGGGTCTATTCTTCCGAGGACGGGAGCTTGGACGAGTCGAGCCTTGCGTCGAGGACCTCTGACGTCTTCTCCATGATCCTCGTGACCTCTCCTGGGAGCTCCATCGAGTTCCTCTCGTAGTACCTGGACAGCTGGCCAAGCAAGCCCAGGAGCGAGTTGCAGAGCTCCTCGTTCATCTTCTTGTAGCGTAGCGCGTCTTGGTACTCGCCTACCGCCTCGAGCTTGATTTGGTACTCGCTCATGGCCTACCGATGACCACGGCGCCTAAAGTCCGATTTCGCCATTTCCCGAAGCCGCGCCGCACCCTCTTCTGGAATATGCCCGCCGGCAGGGGTGATGCTCTAAACCCGCCTTTCAGACGCGGGACTATACCAGCACCAGGGCGACGGCTACCGCCAGGACGACCCAGCTGATCGAGACCAGCCCCAGCTTGGCTCTCGTGGTGAAGGCCTTCGCGTTGCCCTTCCTTATCGACCGGTCGGTGTAGAGGCGGAGCAGGTAGAGCGTCAGCCCCGGGACGGCGATCCCGAGCGTGACTACGTAGTCCCCTATTATCAGCGCGACGCTCTGGTCGTGCGGGGTCCCAAACGAAACGATGAGGATGAGGGCGAAGCAGAACGCGAGGGCGATGAGCCCGGCCGAGACGAGGAGCCTCTTTCCCCCTCGCATGAGCCTGCGCCGGTCCTTGAAGGCGCTCTCTTCGCTTACGGGGATGGCGAGGCTCAATTTGACTACGGACCGTTGAAAGATGTATAAAGTCTTAATGATTTTCCGATACTTAATTGCAAGTCCGAGCGCCTGGCGCTCTCAAATTGGGACTTGCGGACATAGCAAAGGCGGCTACGGTTCGCCCCGTGCGGCCAGCAGGTCCCCTATCTTGTCGCACACATACTCCGCGTTCGCTGACCGGGAGACGCGCAAGGCCAGCAGGAGGTTGTACTCCTGCAGGTTGACGAGAAGGACCTTCTGGTTCTTGAAGATCCCGACTATCGCCTCGGTGGCTCCCATGACCTGAGCGGCTTTGTTCGCCGCGCCGACTATCGTCTTGGCTATCGTGCCGAAGACCTGGACGAGCGCGGGGTCTACACGCTCTGACTCCGGCAAGCGCGCAGACCTGCTCACGTGCAAGACCCGCCCAAGAGAGTCCACGACGATGAGGCTCAGTATCGACGGGTCGCAGTCGACCACGTCCTTCGCCAGCCTTCGCGCAAGGGCCACCTGGATGGGGTCGGCGCCGACCTCGGTCCTGGAGCCCCGAGGGCTGGAGGCCATCTGAACCCCTCAGACTATCCTCGTCAGCTTCGGGATGAGGGAGTTGCCCTCCATGTGCTCCAGGACGAAGGCTTCCGTCGCGGGCTTCTCGCCGAGCAGCACCACCGACCTGTCCTTGATGAAGAGCCTTGCATAGCCCCGGCACATTGCGAGGACCCTCGACTTGATCTGGGAATCGCTCTGGAGGGTGAGCAGCATGCCGTCGGCCGACTCTTGCGAGATGCTGGAGACCCTCCCGGCGATGCCCTCGAGGAGTCCGTTCATGTTCGAGGCGAAGGTGCTCTCCAGCTGTCCGACGCTCTCGATGACCACCACGTCGCCCAGCTTTGAGCTCTTCCTCACGCGGGCGATGATGTCGGTGGCATTTCTCGCAGCCTCCTTGGGGCTCTCTACCCCGAGCGCGTGAAACGGACGCTTGACATCCTCCTGCCCGCCCATGGCCGCTATCGCGAGGCCTTCGTAGAACGCCTCACTGCTCACGAACGGCTCTATGAGCGAGGTCACGCCCTCGGTCGAGGCACCGGGAAGAGGTATGAAGAAGACGCCGTGCCCGGCGTTGAGCGCGTTTATCGCCATGGTGACCTCGATTGTGCGGATCGCGGTGTACGGGATCTTCTCGTTGTACTCCAGCGCGAAGGTGCTGCCCTTCCTCAGCCCTCCGAAGACCTTGTCCATCGACTCGCTCCCGAAGGAGAAGGCGAAGTCGAGGTCTGCGATCGGCTCGAACCTCTTTGCGTCCGAGATCTTCGGAGGTGCGTAAGGCTGGAGGTGCCTGAAGACCCCGCCGAGGAGCGTGTAGAGGTACTTGTGCTGGTCCACGAGAGTCCCCCTCAGCTTCTGGACCTCCACCTCGCGGAATATCCGCTCGTGCTCCTCACTCCTGACGAGCTCGATTATCCCGTCCACTAGGTAGTCCATCGTGGTCCTGCCCGGCTCTTCGCTGACGAAGATTACCCGGGCCTTCGAGGAGTCGGCCAGCGCTATCAGCATCTTCTCTGCCTTCAGCCTCTCCTTCTCCTCCATCTCCTTGGCAAGCGCGTCCCACGTGTCTAGGACGATGACGCTCGGCTTCTTTCCCCTGCCCCTGATGTTAATAGCATTCGTCAGCTCCTCGAGGACCGAGGAGGCTGTCCCTAGCCTGATGTCGAGGAACCTGTACTTCTGCCCCGAGATCTTGCCGTCCTTCACCCAGGGGAGGTGCTCGCCCACTTTGTCTTGCGAGACCCTCGAGGAGATGTAGATGCCGCTTCCGTCCTTTGCGAGCTGCTGCAGGAGTTGGAGGGAGAGGGTGGTCTTGCCGGCTCCCGCGTAGCCTTTGATCAGGAGGGTGTTTCCCTTCAGGCTAAGGAACTTCGCTAGCCCGTCGAGGTAGCGGAGGTTGGACTCAAAGTCGACGTCAGGGACGGCCAAGGACTGCGATGTCTCGGACCTTTGACGCGGCAAGTCGCGGTCCCCCTAGTGCCGTCTTTCCAGCTTTGCCATCGAGTCGTAGCGCCGCCTGGCGAGCTCGACCTGGTTCACAAAGTCGTCGTCCTTCGTCGAGGCGGGGCGGACGCCCATGGTCTGGTGAAGCTGCTGCAGTATGACGCGCTCCAGCGAGGCCGTCCCGACGCCGAATATGGCGGAGAGCTTCTCGTGGAACTTCTTGGGATTGTCAAAGCTGGGGAGATTGAGATGGTAGAAGATCGCCTGCGTCCCCCCGGCTCCCAGCACCCGCTTCATCCCCTCAGATATCGAGTCGCGAAGGATCGCAGAGAAGCCCGTGTCAGCCGAAAGAACTTGAAACTCAGCCATGCTCACATCACCAAGACTTGGGAAGTTTCTCGACAATTCCGGCCCTGCTTTTGCCGTTTGCGCGACAAGCATGCCTCAATATTACATATGTGGTAATCCGCTAGATAAGCCTTATGATTTTGGGCTCGCTGGCCCCTCCGGCACCGGTGCAAACCGTTAAAGCCGGGCGCGGAGCCCGAGCGCTTGAACCTAATGAGCAACTGGGACACCAACATCCAGGAAGTAAGGGACTCCATAATCCTCCTGAAGAAGGAGCTGGAGACCGCGCAGGCGAAGGACAGACTAGACGCCGTGAGCAGGATAATCCAGTGCATAGAATACATGAGGCAGAGCAACGCAGGCTGGGTGCAGTTCCTCTCCAACCCGTCGATGGTCAGCCAGCTCGACGAGGAGGCGCTGAAGGACATCTACGCCAGGTTCCAGAGGATGTCCATCGCCAGGATCGACAGCGACGTGGACTGCATCAACCGCTACATGTTCAACCTGATGCGCAGAACTGGCTGACGGCGCGTATGTCGTGAGGGTGCGACCAGCGTCGCAAAGCCAGCAGCTCTCCACTTAGGTTCGGGCCGGAGCCCTGTCGGGTCAGCAGGCGCTCGCGACTAGCCCGTCATTCGTCGTCGTCAGAGTCGTCGTTGTCTTCAAAGTCGTCTTCGAAGTCGTCGTCGGTTTCGCCGTCTTCGGCTGACATTTCGCCCGAGTGCGTTTTGGCTGTGCTTTTAAGAATTTCCAGGTTCCAAGCCCGGAGGCCCCGGCGACCGGCCCCTCTTCTGCCGCGAGTTATTTACTTAAAGAGGACTCCTGCGGGGACTGGGGCATGACTTCGATAAGGGTCAACGACGACGGGACGGGCATCGCTCCCACCGTGGAGAAGGGGAGGGAGACGCCGTTCAAGCAGGGGAATTTCTACGTCTTTGAGGTGAAGGACGAGGTCGCAAAGTACTGGAACAAGCTGCCTCCGCAAAGGAGGGACGAGCTATTCAAGCAGTCGAAGAAGGAAAAGAAGGACCTGCGCCAGATCCTCGACGGCTTCGTGTTCAAACCCGCTCACACCAAGTAGGCAGGCCACAGAGCGGCCGTGCGATTTATATTAGGACGCCTCCGCGACGAGATGCTTGACAGCCTGCTCCAACTGCGGCCGCGACCTGCCCGAGGGGGCTCTCTTCTGCCCCGGCTGCGGGGCGAGCGCCGTGGACTTTAGCGTCGCGCAGTCGAGCATTTCTCCGTCACACTTCAACTCCGGGATGACCGCGACCTCCCAACCGCAGATCACCGAGCCGACCGCCTCTGCGCAGGAGGCCGGGTTCGCCCTTCCGCCTTCGCCGTCTCCCGAGGAGAAGAGGCGGTCCTCCTTCAGCGGAAGGAGAGGGCTCGTGCTTGCGATCATCGCCATCTTGGCCGTCCTCCTCGTGGGCACGACCTTCGAGTCGGGGATGCTCGGCTCGGGGGCCGCCCCAGCTGTCAACTCCGCGAGCAACCCGTTCACGGGCGGCCAGCTCTACGCGGCGTACGCCGCCGACCAGGGCTCATACGCGAACAAGACGGTATACATCCAGGACAGCCTCGACTTCGGGGTAAGCATGGACTTCAGCACGGGCCAATTCTACTCTTCCGTCGACTCGGGGAACGTGATCCTGTTCTGGAGCAGCCAGTCCCAGCTTAACCAGCTCTCGGCGGGGTCCACCGTGCTAGCGAAGTGCTCGGTCGACGGCGAGCAGTTCTCGCCGGGGGCGGGGAATCTCTTGATCCTGCAGAACTGCGCCCTGGTAAACGCGCAGTCGCAGACGTCCACGACCGCAAGCGTCAGCGTGCCCGTCTCCAACGAATAGGCTCGCAGCGCCTATGACTGCTTCGCGCCGCAGCTGTAGCAGAAGGTCGCCGAGGGGGATATCCTGGTGCCGCAGTTCGTGCAGAACTTCGTGGCGTCGCCCTGGGGCGGCATCGAGGGAGGAGGAGCAGCCGCAGCTCCGGGAGAGACGCCCGCCCCCTGCATCGGAGGCTGGTCCGGTATCGAGAAGTACGCGACCGCCTGCACGATCTCGGCGATGAAGAGAAGGATGAACCCGACTAGCACTATCGTAAGGATCGCGCCGACGAAGTAGAGCGTCGCGGCCGTCCCGAAGGTGCCGACCCCGAGCCGCTGGGCCATGGTCTTGTATGCCCGCCTGAGGAACACGGCCGAGACTACTAGGGCTATCCAAGCTATGAGGAGCCCTACCCCCACCCCGATGATCCCTGAGATGCCGAAAGTGGCGCCCGACCCAATCACTCCGGCGACGATGACTATGGCCCCAGCGAAGGCGCCTACTATCCCCGTCGCAGCCGCGATCACGATGTTGCTGAAGATGGTCTTGTCCTGCAGGTCGTTCGAGATGTCCCTCACAGCGACGATTATGAGGATGTAGCCGACCACGCTGACGAACGGAATGAAGATGAGGATCGCCCCGATGCCGCCGAGCATCTTGGCCTGGGAGAGCGCCGCCACCTCCCTTCATTCTTCCCAGCTTCGCATATAAACGCTGGCGCTCACGCGAACGCGTGCGCCTGCCAGCAGCAGCACTCGGCCGCGAAGGAGTTGGCCGCCTGCCAGCAGCCCTTGCAGTCCCTCGCCGTCTCCGCGGCCAGGCATATCGCAGGATGGCAGTTGCACTCTGCGCAGCGGATTACCACCTTGGCCATCGACCGTGACCCGAGACGACAGGCGGGGACGGCGTCGTGTAAACTTCCGACAAGGCGCCCCGTCCATTGGGGATTATAGGCCGCAGGGCCGTATAGCCCCGTAAGAGGCGTGGTCGCGGAAGCGAGCGGGCGGAGCCAGGAAGAAAACATATCATTATCTGAGGCAGTTCTGCGAGAGGAACGGAAGCTCGTCTTGAACGTCGACCCGAAGCTGGTGAAGTACCCCTTCCTCAGGTCCGCGAGAGACTTCCTCCTCTCGTACCCGCTCGACGAGGTAGTGAAATCCGTCTACAGGCCGATCCTCGACCAGGCGCGCTACCGCCTCACGCTCGCAAAGGACAACCCCAGCTTCGACATCCAAAACGTGCGCAAGCTGGGCTATCAATCATACGAGAGGCGGTACAAGAACTCGAACGATCCCGAGGACGTCATCGAGTTCTACAGCTACTTCGTGGCGGTGCTCGCGTCGAAGAACGAGCCCTTCCTCACGCAGGCCCTGGCTAGGACCGAGGCCGCCCGGGCGCACGCCCTCTTTGTCAAGGAGAAGCCGCCGCAGCAGATGATCACCCTGTTCAACGAGGCCGCCGGGCTCCAGTTCAAGGTCGGGTTCGAGACCCTTCGCGGCGGTGAGGTCCGTATCGTGATAACGTGCCCGTTCGAGAACTATCTCGAGGTCGCGACAGAGTACGAGCTCACGAGGGAGCCTAGGTGGCAGCTCGTCAATCTGGCGCTGCGCGACGGCTTTGTCTATTTCTCCGTGAACAACATCAAGGACCTCTTCGCGGCACTGGTGCAGGGCCTGATGATCTCGGGCATGAGGTCGCTTAGGTCCGCACCGGTGCCCGACTTTGTCCAGTCCCTCGTCGAAGAGTTCAGGCCGCTCATCCCCCGCCCTCCGCCCCGCGCGCGGACGCAGTTCGACTACATCAAGCGCCTCCTCGACCATCCGATAACCGACGGGAGGCACCGAGTCATCTGGCTGATCCTCGCCCCCTACTTCACGACCGTGAGGGGGATGGACGAGGCGTCGGCCACGGAAGCCGTCCTCTCATACATCGGCGACGCGCGCTACAAGCAGTTCATCCGCTACAACGTGAGGAGGGCGATGAGGAGCGGCCTCTTCCCGCTCTCCGAGCAGTCCATCCGGCAGAAGCACCCCGACATAATGGCGGTGCTCCCCAAAGGGGTCCTAGCGAAGTGATTCCCAACGCCTTCATCAGGTCTCAACGTGAAAGTGAAGCTTTCACCCCTTCGTCCTCCGTCTCTTTTTGTGCATCTGATGGATGATTTCGCCGACGTTCGCTTACGTGGTCGGTTCGGACAAACACTTATTGGAATGATTTTCCATTTCCATCGCAGATTGTCGAGTCGCAGATTGGTCATCATCGGTGTCGTAGTTGCCCTCATTGTCGTCGTCTTTTTCGTTGTTCCCATCGTCCCCACAAGTAGCAATCCGCTCCAGCTTGCGGGTTTCTTCCCACGATATGAATCGGCAAGCTGTGCCCTGTTTCATACCGGTATAGCTTACGGGCCCGATTCATTCGACGGGGGTAGGTGGGTTTTGAACGATTTCTGCGTTGGGCTTTCTGGATAGACCTTGTCGCCAATATTCTGATTCCACAAAGACGAAGGAAGAAGCGACCGCGCCTCGATCGGCTTTCACGTGTTCTTAGCTGAGTAGCTGCGTCTCATGACGGAAGAACCTCAGAATGACTCACACATGGGTGGCTAAATACTAGAACGACCTTCAAGCGTATGAGCGCGAGAACATCTCGCCATTCAGTATGTTCAGGATTCCACCTACAAATCTTGGTCTCACGCTCTCTATGTTGGTCAGGATATCGTCTCAGGTCGTGGGTTGATGGTGGGTTCTCTTTCTAAGAGTCCCATCGAAGGATTCGCCCCAAAACCATTGCCAATGTTTGCCGAAGATCCAAGCTTCCACGCATCTTCACCGGCTTCGCCACGAGCAGTTGGAGATGCGGGCGAACTAACTGTCAAGGAGTACCTTGCGAAACAGGGGATTCAAACCGAGAGAGGGTACTTCATGGATCCGAACACTGGCGCGCTGACCAAGACTCCGCAAGACTCGGAGAACTTTGTCCAGTTGGACCTTTACGCCCAGAAGACGAACGTCGTATACGAATCGAAAGTCGGCTACAGAACCCTTTGTTTAGCGAGCACGAACGAAATAGCCCGACAATCTGCCCTCATCAAGAACGGGTTCCTGACCGCTTGCTACTGGATTAGTGTGCCGAATTTCGCGGGAGGAATAGGGTTCTCTGGTCCGCTCAAGGCGTACCTCAACGCAAACCAAGTGGGCTACATGCAAGTCCAACTAGATTGAGACGACCCGTGGGCCTAAAAGGGGAAAGCGCCACTTCGAAAATTCGGCATCGTGACCGATACGTTTCTGCGCCTACTAGCTACTTCAGTCGGTCGAGTTACTTGCTTCAGAAGGGCGGCGATGGCCTGTTGAGGAGGGCGTAGGACACAGCCTTGGCTCGAAGGTCTGCCTTTTCCTCTTCGTTGAGCGGCTGGCGAGCGTTTCGCTTGCCGTCGAGCTCCTGATTCATAGGGAAAACAGTCCACCGGCCCGCTTTAAGCATTATCATACAGCCCATACATTTTGTTCGTAGATACCGATTACTTCGAAAAACATGTACAAACGGTATTTTTCCAGAAATTTTATAATCGGCGGGGAGAACGGCGGTAACGTGCAAGTCCGCAAGATTCAGGCGACAGCGGGGGGCACCTTCATGATAACCGTGCCCAAAGAGTGGGTCGAGCAGCTCCAGCTGAAGAAGGGGGACCTCGTCTCGACCGAGCTGGACGAGGGGAGCCTCGTCATCACGCCGACCGCCCCCAAGTACGCGGGGCACTCGAGGACCATCGACATCGACCAGCTGAAGGACCAGAGGTTCCTCGACCTGGGCATCACCGCGTCATACATCCAGGGCAACGACGTGACGAGGATCTTCTCCTCGAGCAACAAGATGCAGCCCCACCACAAGCAGATGATCCGGCAGACCCTCGAGGGCATCATGGGGGTGGAGGTCTCGGAGGACTACGCCGACCACGTCGACCTCATCAACCTGATCGACCCGGCGAAGTTCAACCTCACCGACACCATCGAGCGGTTCTCCGCGACCTCCACCGCGGTGCTCGCCGACGCGGTCACGGCCCTCGACCGGGGCGACGCGAGCCTGGCCCAGGACGCGTACTCGAGGGGCGCGCAGAGCACCAAGGTCTACAGGCTGATGATGCGGCTCGCCTTCCAGGCCGCGAAGAGCAGGAAGCTGAGGGACGAGATGAATATCGCAGACATATCGCAGGTGATAGTCATGACCATCGCCACCAGGGAGCTCGGGAGGATAGCCTACTACGCCATGTGGGTGGGGCAGCACGTAGCCGCGCTCACCCAGGCGCCCGACCGGAACTTCGTCTCGATAGTCCAGAGGATGTCGAAGACCACCGCCGACATGCAGGCGCTCGCGCTAAAGGCCCTCCTCTCGAAGGACATCGTCTCGGCAAACTCCGTCTTCCAGAAGATGCCCCAGGTGAGGCAGCTCTACGAGAGCGGGTACAAGCTCCCCGCGGCGTACGAGGAGAAGAACGCCTACCGCCTCTCGCTGATACTCAGGGACATCAGGGGGATCGCGGGGTACGCGGTCGCGCTCGCGGACGACGCCGTCCTCGGGATTTTCGCGTAGGCCGGCGGTCTTTGGCTTGCCCAAGCGAGTGAGGAAGAGCGGCCGGGGGCTCTCGGACGCCCTGGCCAGGATAGTCGGCGCGCAGAACGTCTTGACCGAGGCCTCCCGGCTGGAGGAGTACTCCGAGGACATGGCGGGCTTCCGCGCCACGCCCGCGGTCGTCGTGAGGCCGGGGGCGGAGGACGAGGTGAGGAAGATAGTCGCGCTCGCGGGCGGGAGGAGGCTCCCCGTCGTCCCCAGAGGGGCGGGCAGCAGCCTGACCGGCGCCTCCGTCACGAAGGACGCGATAATCCTCGACATGCGGAGGATGGACGCGGTGCTCAAGGTCGACACGGTGAACTGGTACGCGCGCGCGCAGGCGGGGGTCACCCTCGAGGACCTCAACAGGCGCCTCGAGAAGGACGGCTTCTTCTTCCCGCCCGACCCCGCGAGCAGCTCGCTCTGCACCGTCGGCGGCGCCGTCGCTGAGGGCTCCGGGGGAATGCGCTGCGTCAAGTACGGGACCGTGAAGGACTGGGTCGTCGCCCTGCGGGTCGTCCTCCCCAACGGCAAGGTCGCCAACTTCGGCGAGCCGCTCGCGAAGAACCGGGCAGGCTTCGACCTCGTCCACCTCATGGTGGGGAGCGAGGGGACGCTCGGGGTCGTCACGGAGGCCTGGCTGAAGATCATCCCAATCCCGAAGGCGAACCCGAAGCGCCTTCTCCTGACGTACGGCGACTGGCGCTCCGCGAGCGACGCCATCTGCCAGCTGAGGGCGTCCAGGATCATGCCCCACATGTTCGAGTTCCTCGACAAGGAGACGATACAGGCGGTCAACAAGAACCTCGACATGAACCAGGAGGAGGCCGAGGCCACGCTGATCGTGGACATCGAGGAGCCCTCGCTCGCCGCGGCGATAGAGATCTTCAAGCGCTACTCTCCGAGCAAGATCGTGATCGCCAAGGACGCGGAGGAGGCCGAGACCTTCTACCAGATCCGGTCCATGTCATACCTCGCCATACGCGGCCTCGGGAAGGCGGTCCAGGTCGAGGACATCGCGGTCCCCATCGACAGGCTCGGCGAGTACCTGATGAAGGTGAAGGAGACGGCCTCCAAGCACGGCCTGAGGATCCTCGTCAACGGTCACGCCGGGGACGGGAACGTCCACCCCGTCATCCTCTACGACGCGGACGACAAGAAGAGCCGCGCCGCCGCCCTCCGCGCCTTCGAGGAGATATGCCGCTACGGGATAAGCATCGGCGGTTCGGTCACGGGGGAGCACGGCGTCGGGGCGCAGAAGGCGAAGCTCCTCAGGGAGCAGCTCGAGGCCCACGAGGGGAAGGAGGCGCTGAGGCTGATGAAGGAGATCAAGAAGCTCTTCGACCCCGAGGGCATAATGAACCCCGGGAAGTATGTGGAGGCCGCGTAGCGAGCATGGAGTCGCCGGCCCGCCTCTACGCGGGCTTCGACGGCGGCGGCACGCGGACCACCTGCGTGCTCTGCGACCCCGGGGGCACGGTCCTCGGGGTGGGCTCCGGGGGCCGCTCCAACTACCACAACACCGGGCTGCCCAGGGCTCTCGCCTCCCTGAAGCGGTCCTTCGAGGGCGCGCTCGCACAGTCCGGGAGGACGAAGGGCGGGCCGAGCCTGGAGGCGTGCTTCGGGCTCGCGGGGCTCGACTCCCCGGCCGACATGGCGATCGTGAGACGCGGGATCAAGTCTATGGCGCTCGGCATGCGCGGGAGGCGTACCGACCTCCTCGTGAACGACTGGCGGACTGCCGTGGCCGGGGCCTTCATCGACGACCCCGGTGTCGCCCTGATCGCCGGGACCGGGTGCGTCGCCGCGGCCCAGAGCGACCGGGGCCGCAAGGTGGTCAGGGTTGGAGGCTGGGGGCACATCGTGGACGACAGGGGGAGCGCCTACGACATAGGGAGGGACGCCCTGCATGCGGCGATGAGAGACTACGACGGGCGCGGCCCGAAGACGACGCTGCTTCGGCTGATTATGCAGAAGCTCAAGGCGAGCGAGCCGCAGGGGATAATCGCGCGGGTGTACGCGGGGCACATGACCGTCTCGGAGATAGCCTCGCTCTCCGCCTTGGTCAGCCGTGCCGCTGAGGGCGGGGACGCGGTCGCCCTGGAGATACTCAACGAGAAGGGCAGGATTCTGGGGGAGCTGGTGGCCTCAGCCGCCTCGAGGCTCGAGATGCTGGACACGCGCTTCGGGGTGTCCTTGAACGGGGGCGTCTTCCAGGCCGGTCCCCCGGTCCTTGCGCCGTTGAAGGAGACCATCCGCGCGGCGGCGCCACTCGCCGAGATTGTCGAGCCCAAGCTTCCGCCTGCTTGCGGCGCGGTCGCCCTGCTGCTGCGAAGGGCAGGCGTGGAGGTCGACGGCCCCGTCGTCGCCAGGATGAGGTCCTCGCTGAAGAGGGTCGGCGCGAGGGCCTCGCCGTAGGGTTAGCTGCGCGAGCGCTCCGCGACGGCGGAACGCGGGCTCCTCTCCAGCCTGCGCTGGATCAGGATCATCGCCGTGATCGCCACCATCAGGATGATGAGCATGAGGACGCACCCCGCCGCGAAGGACTCGCTCGAGCCCAGGTTCCCGCTTGACCAGAAGCTCCACAGCAAGGTGGAGAAGAGCTGGTTGTTCTCGGACTGGAGGAAGAGGACGGCGCCGAGCGCGGTGAAGCTCCCTATGAAGACGTAGAGCCACGCAGCGACCAGGCTGGACCTGACCAGCGGGAGGAAGATGCGCCGGATCGTCGTCGCGGCTCCTGCTCCGGAGGCCCGCGCCGCCTCCTGCAGGTCGGTGTGTATCTGGACCACGCCGCCGCTCATGGTCCTGACGCCCTGCGGGAGAAGGGACACGGAGAGCGCGATCACCATGACGCCGAGCGTCCCGTAAAGGCCCGTCTTGATGGTGAGGAACGCCCAGAGCAGCCCGAAGCCGATGACCAGGGCGGGCATGGATATGGGGAACATCGCGAACCCCTCGAGGAGGCCCCTCCCCCGCATGGTCGTCCTCCTCGAAACAAAGAGGACCACGAGGGCGACGGCCGTGATGATGGTCGCCGCTGCGACCGCGGCGATGAGGCTGTTGAGCAGCGCCGGGTACGCCCCGGAGGAGCTCGAGAGGAGGAACTGGTAATTCGCGAGGCTCAGCCTTGCGAACAGGGCGTTGGGGAGCCAGATGGGCACCAGGGACAGGAGCGTTATCGTGAACAGGGGGAGCCCGATAGCGAGGACGAGGTAGGCAAGTATGATTGCGAGCGCGACATACCTCCATCGCCCCAGCGCGAGCACCCTGCTGCCTGAGTACCCCCTCCCGGACACGACCTCGAACCTCCTCGCCCTGCGCAGGGAGCGGCTGTATAGGTAGACCATCACCATGACGATGGCCAGCAGCAAGACAGACTCTGCGCTCGCGGCCGCGTAGTTGGGCGGCGAGATGGCGTCCACGTTCTTGTAGACCGACGACATCATCACTGTGATCCCGGCGGGGATGCCGATCATCGTGGGCGTCTCGAAGGAGCCCGCGGAGAGGGTGAACGCGAGGAGAAAGGCGGAGAAGATGCTCGGCGCCATGAGCGGCAGCGACACCCTGAGGAGAGTGCCCCGCACTCCCGAGCCTGACGCCCTGCTCACCTCCTCGAGGGACGTGTCCATGTTGCGCATCGCTGCAGAGATGATGAGGTAGCAGATGGGGGCCAGCGCCATCCCGCTGGCGAAGATCATCCCGGGCCAGCTGTAGATGTTGAACGTGGACCTGGAGAGCCCGATGTTCCCGACCACGATGTTCATGAGCCCCACCCTCATCTCGAAGAGGTAGATCCAGGCCTGGTTCGCTATCAGGACGGGGAAGGCCAGCGGGAGGTACGGGAGGTAGAAGAGGGCCCTCCTGAACGGGGTGTCCGTCCTCACCGTGATTATGCTCAAGAGCGTCCCCAGCCCGATCCCGATCAGGGCCGAGCTCCCGGCCTGGAAGAAAGTGTTGACCACCGTGACGTAGGTCTCCTTGTCGCCTAGCAGGGCGTCGTAGTTGGACAGCGTGTAGTGCCCCGGGTAGCCCGGCTCCCCGCTCCAGAAGCTGCTGAACAGCGTGAAGACGATTGGATAGAGGATGAAGAGCCCTAGGGCGCCGACCCCGGCCGCGAGGATGATGGTGGGGACGCTGACGTGGAACGCCTGCCTCCTCGTCGGCTCGGTCAACGCGGCTTCCGCCGGTCCTGCAGGCTCATCCCTTATTTCAGCCTAGGAGTCTTAGTACCCCAAAGCTGTGAACGTCTTCGCCCAAGCGCTCGCCGACGACGCCACCGCGGGAGTCGGGAAGTAGACTTGAGGCCCGGCGCCCGGGTCGAAGGTATTGAGCTCCGACGAGAAGCTCCACTTCGCCGCCACGTTCGGGGTGACCGGCGTCCTCACGTTGATGTTCCCCCAGGCGATCTGACCCGCCGGAGACGCCATGAAGTCGGTGAGCAGCTTCGCGGCGTTGGGGTGCTGCGCGTTCTTGATTATCATGGAATTCGACGGCGTGATCATGATTGGCAGCCCGGTGATGTTGAGGAACTTCTCGCATGCGCAGAGCTGAATGTTGGGGGCCGCCTCTTGCATGTACCCGCCCAGGCAGATGGCGTGCGCTCCGCTCGCCACGTCGGTCGCGCAGCTCTCGGTAGTCGGCAGGATGGTCGGGTTCGTCGTGGTCTTCAAGGCTTGGAGGAAGCTAACGACCGTGGCGTTGCCGAGGTATCCCTCCAAAGACGCCCAGTACTGCGTGAAGGCGGTCCCTGTGGTGGGGTCGTTCATGACCACCAGGCCGTTGAACTGCGCGTTGGCTACCTGGGCCATTGTCGTCGGGATGTTGGCCGGCTTGATCATCGCGGTGTTGTAGACCCAGCCCAGCGCAAGCTGAATGATCGGCGTGCTCTCGCTGAGAGGGTCGAGGACCGCAGCCGGGAAGCCGCTCGCGTAAGCCGAGACGTAGGGCATCGCGTCGCCCTGCTGCTCGAGCGGATAGACCGTCGTGGCCGCCTGGAACGCGATGTCAGCGCTGTAACCCTGCGTCGCGAGCTGGCTCGTGATCAGAGGGACGGCCTGAGGCGGCTGGTATGAGGTATAGGTGACTGTGATGCCAGGGTACACCGCGTTGAACGCCGCGGTGATGTTGGCGAACTGCTGCGCCGTGGGGCTCCCGTAAATTGTGACGCTACCCTCTTTCAAAGCGGCCTGGTAGAGGGCGGCGTCCGTGGTGACCGTCAGAGTCGAGGTGGACGTCGTCGTGGAAGGCGCGGTCGAACTCGAGGTGCTGCTCGTCGTGGTCGAGGAGGACGGGGTCGTTGAGCTCGCCGTGCTGCTGCTCGTGCTGCTAGACTTGCTCGAGGACGAAAGGACCACAAAACCACCGATGGCGATAATCACAATTATGACGACGGCACCAATTACTAGAGGGGTAGAGACCCCACGCCTGGTACGCATGTTATTCGTCGGGGCTCGGATTCTATATAACGGTTCAGTTAGGTTTATTCTAACCGTTATTCCCCGGCATCCCGGGCCTCAGGCCTGCCCATCGGCGCGAAGCAAGGAGCAGTAGTGCTCCGGGAACGAGACGAAGACAGCCTGTCCGCCTTCGAAGGAGGTGTCCTCCGAGTTCTTTATGATTCTAATCATCGCGCCTCCTATCTCGACGATGACCTCTGAGAAGGCGCCCAGGTATGAAACGAAATCCACGGTCCCTGAGAAGGTGTTCGTCTCCGGGTTTTGCCGACCCTCGGCTGAAACGACGACGTTCTCCGGCTTTATCGTGACCAGCACCTTGTCGCCCACCTTTGCTCGAGCCACACCGTGAAGGTGGCACCTCACCTTCCCAAACCCGGTCTCGACGATCGCAAGGCTCTCCCCAGGTCTCGCGGTGGGCATCCCGGGCATCGAGGTGATCGTCCCCGCCAGCACGTTCGCCTTGCCGACGAAGGACGCGATGAACTCGTTAGGGGGTCTCGTGTAGACCTCCTTGGGGGTGCCGACCGCCATGATCTTCCCGGCCCGAAGGACCACTACCTTGTCCGAGATCGAGAGCGCTTCGATCTGGTCGTGGGTGACGTAGATGGTCGTAATCCCGAGCGACCTCTGAATCTCCCTGACCTCGACGCGGACGATGTCCCTGAGGCTAGTGTCCAGGTTGCTCAGGGGCTCGTCGAGCAGCAGGACTTCCGGGTTGAAGACGAGGGCCCTTGCGAGCGCGATGCGCTGCTGCTGCCCACCGCTCACCTGAGTCGCGGGCCTGTCGCTCAGCCCCGTCAGCCTGACCAGGTCCATCACCTTCTTCACCCTCTGGTCTATCTCCTGCTTCGACGCGTGCCTAATCTTGAGCGGGAAGGCGATGTTGTCAAAGACCGTCATATGGGGCCAGATCGCATAGGACTGGAAGACTATCCCGACCTTCCGCTTCTCGGGCGGGACATTGACTTCCTGCGAGAAGACGGTGGCGTCGTCTATCGATACCACTCCCTTGTCGGGCTTCTCAAGGCCGGCGATGCACCGGAGCGTCGTGGTCTTCCCGCACCCGCTGGGCCCCAGGAGCGTCGTCAGCGTCCCCTTCCCGAAGTCCATGGTGAGGTCGTCGACCGCGACGATGTCGCCGTACTTCTTGAGGAGATTGCTGACCCTTACGCCACCCATTCGTCGTCCGTTTGGCGCGTCAGCGAGTTTAAACATTCCCTTCCACCATTGAAGGGATAAATAACGAACGGGCTCTCTGGGCAGCAGCACGCTTGGAACGAGAGTGGCTTCACCCATACTCTGATACCTTCAACAGCAACTTCAGCGTGCAAGATGAGATCACTCAAAGGACCGCAGCAGACCTCAAGGTTGTCTGGACCGCCGAGATCAGCCCCTCGGTCCCGGAGCGAGAGAGGATGTGGAACCAGAAGCAGGTCGGCGTCCAGACCACCCCCCTGGTGATTGACGGGACCGTCTACCTGGGAGATGGGTATCACATCGTCCACGCCTTCGACGCGGACAGCGGCGAGAAGCTCTGGTCCTTCGACTCGATGTCCAAAGTGGAGCGGCATCAGACGGCCCTCCTCACGCTGAACTTCAAGGACGGGCTCCTCTACTTCATTTCCGCCGAGATGACGCTCTATGGGCTCGACCCGAAGAGCGGAAGAGTCGTGAAGAAGTTCCCAGAGCTCGCAGGCCGGGTGCCCGGCGTCGCCGCAGACGCTGGATACTCCGGGGAGGCGGCACCCTCGTTCTTCAGGGGGTCCGCGATATTCGGAGCCTCGACGCAGGGGATCACGACCCCGAAGTTTTCTGGGAGGGGTGTGAGTGAGAACTACTACCAGGCCTCGGCGAGGGGGTTCGTGGGGTCGCTCGACCTCGAGAAGGGGAGGCTCAACTGGATGTGGTTCTCCGTGCCGCCCGCGAAGACGGGGCCGAAGAAATGGCACACCCAGGCGCGCAAGGGGAACATCCTCCCTTATCCGGAAGACTGGGGCAAGTCCGACCGCATCGGAGGGGGCGGGCTGTGGGGGACCGCTGCGGTCGACGAATCGGCACAAAGGGTCTACCTCGGAACGGGCAACTCCGACCTTTTCGTCTACGCCGATCTGGACGTGCCGGGGCCCAACCTATTCACGGACTGCTTGGTCTGCCTTGACGCAATGACCGGGAAGATGCGGTGGTATTACCAGGCGACGCCCCACGACCTCATCGGCTGGGACTTCGGCTGGAATACGATGATTGCTGACATCGACGTCCGGGGGACGAAGCAAAGGGCAGTCATAGCTGGCTCGAAGAACAACCACGTGTACGTGCTGGACGCCAATACTGGGAAGCCCCTCTACACCCCCATCAGGATAGGATACAACATCACCCCGCTGAACTCCGACAAGGAGAACCTCGCGGACATGAATAGCGTGCTCAAGCCGGGCTTCTACTCTCCCGGGCATCTAGGGGGAATCAACGCGCCGCTGGCCTTCGCCTACAACACGATCTACGTGGCTTCTCAGCGGCTCGATCAGATAGCGAGGTATTACGACGCAATCTACGACGGCAAGAAAGTCAAGGGGGTGCACCTCAAGCACGAGGACACGCCAGAATACTCAACCCTCTACGCCATCGACGCGGGCAGAGGAGAGGTAAAGTGGACGCACTTCATGAAGACCACATTCCAGAGCGCGGCGATAACGGTGAGCGGAGGGCTCGTGTTCGCCATCGAAAGGGGAGGGGTGCTCCACGTTCTCAATGCGGAGACCGGCAATCAGGAGAAGGAGTTCGACCTGAGCGGCTACGGCCGCGCAGGAGCGTCGCTGGGCTCGACCCGGAGCGGCGGGGTGAGGGCCTTCATCCCGGTCAGCGGGAGGGGCGGAGCGCCGAACAAGCTCGTCTGCCTCGGCGTGAGCTAGGGCCGAAGCATCCCTTCTCGGCGATGCGGTCACCTCAAGAAGAACGCCATGTCGATTTCGTCTGCATGCCTGCCCGCGATGTAGTAGTGCTTCCTCTTTACCCCCTCGACCTTGAACCCGAACTTCTCGTAGAGGCGGACCGCCCTCCGGTTGTCTGAGAAGACGCCCAGCACGACCTTCTCGACGGCCGGCTGTGCCTTCGCCCACTCGAGCGCATGGGCGACCAGCTTCGTCCCGATGCCCTGCCCGCGATACCCCTTGATCACCAGCATCCCGAGGACGCGGACGTGCCTCGTCTTCTTCACGTTCCCGTACCTGTCGAGGGTAAGGCTTCCCACTATCCCTCCGGGTCGCTCCTGCCCCGACCTCGGCGACTATGACCAGACAACTCCTATCCTTGAAGAGCTTGCCCATCGACTTCTTCCTCTCGTCCGTCACCTCTTCTGTGAGGAGGTACCTCCCTTCATCCGCGACTGACTGCATGTTCTTGGCGAATTGCTCGAGGTCGCGGCCTCTCGCCCTCCTGATCTCCAGCGCAAGTCGCGCCCCCTTGGCCTCGCTAGCCACTCGGCATTCCCTCCCTTCTTGGATTGAGGATGTCCCGCGATAATAAACTGCTCAACGCGTCGCGTCCCGGGTCCGGCTCTTTGCGAAGGAGGCGTCGCTCATAGGCTAATGCACCAAACTCATTATATATACTGACGAGCCCGAAGCCATAGAGCCCCTGAGATTGGGGCGCAGACCAGAATATTTCGAACCCGGAAAAAGGCGCCCAAAAAATTGTCCTCAATGGAAATGGCATTCAAGAGCCTGAGAAGGCGCAAGCTTCGAACTGTTTTCACGGTTTCCGGAATCGTTGTGGGAGTTGCTCTGATACTCATCCTTCTGTCCCTGACCGGCGGCACATCTACCCGAGCGAGTACCCTCATCAACTCGCTCTCCCCTGCCCAGATCACGGTGGTCAACGCGACCGGCAGGACCACAGGGTTCGGCGGCGGCGGCTCGTTTTCATTTCGCAGCGGCGCAGCGGGCGGAGGGGGGTTCGGCGGATTCGGCGGTGGAGCTGCCGGTGGCGGCGCGGCCGTGAGCTTCGGCTCGCTCTTCGGGACCTCTAGCACTCTGCAGCAGTCGGTCGTCGACGCTGTCGGCAACCTGACCGGCGTCTCGGTGGCTTCTCCCACTCTGTCGTCCACGGGATACGTCAACGGGACGGCCGCGTTCCTCACGGGCATCAATCCTGCAACTTACAAGGAGGCGACGGGAGGGCTCAACATCGTAAACGGGACGACCCTCTCGAACTCCACCTCGGGCGACCAGATAGTCATCGGCCAAAGCCTCGCCGCAAGCTCGGGGCTGTCGGTCGGGTCGGCCGTGACGGTGGGGGCCAACAGCACTGGCGGCTCGCTTTACACCGTGGTCGGGATATATTCCACCGGCAACTCGTTCACGGAGAGGTTCGCCTACATCCCGCTGACGAACGCCCAGACGATCGCCAACAAGACCGGGGAGATCTCCGAGATCTACGTGAAGACCGACAACCCGGCCGACGTGTCCTCTGTCACAACCGAGATAACCACCTCCATCCCAGGCGTCTCGGCAATCGCACCGTCGACGTTCACGGCGCCCGCCGCAACCCTCTCAGGCACACTTACATCGTTCTTCACGGTCATAGGGCTGGCGGCTCTCCTCGCAGGGGGCTTCGGGGTCGTCAACACCATGATGATGTCGATAAGCGAAAGGACTCGTGAGATCGGCGCGCTGAAGGCGATAGGCGCCAAGAAGGGGCAGATAATGAGGATCTTCATGAGCGAGGCCTTGCTCATCGGCGTGATCGGGGGGCTGGTCGGCGTAGTAATCGGGGTCGCCGTCTCCCTTGTCCTCCCGTTCGCAACTGGGGCCGCTACGTCGGCCGGGGTCGGCGGAGCGGGAGTGGGGGGCCTCTTCAGGGGCGCCCTCTCGCCGGTCGTCACGCCGGACATCGTCCTGCTGAGCCTCGGTCTCGGCATAGTGGTGGGCGTCCTCTCTGGAGTATACCCCGCGTGGCGAGCTTCGAGGATGGACCCGGTGGAGGCGCTCAGGCATATCTAGCAGCAAGGAGGGCAGCTCGACCATCGGCGCGGAGAAGCCCGCGGTCAAGGCCGCTACGACCCCGGAAGGCAGGCCCATCGTGGTCCAGACGGTCGACCTCGCGAAGCGCTACAAGCGAGGAAGGATATCGGTCGCTGCCCTGGACGGGGTCGACATGACCATCGCGAAGGGCGAGATAATAGGGATAATCGGGCCATCAGGGTCAGGGAAGACGACCCTCCTCAACATGATCGGGGGGCTGGACAGGCCCACCCACGGCAAGGTCATGGTGGACGGGGTTGACCTCGGGAGCCTAGACGACGGGAAGCTCGCGGACTACAGGCTGAAGACCATCGGGTTCATCTTCCAGTTCTACAACCTGATATCGACGCTCAACGCCATCGAGAATGTGGAGCTGCCGATGACCTTCGCGAGCGTCCCGACGGAGGAACGCGACGCGCGCGCGAGGGAGCTGCTCGAGACGGTGGGCCTCTCCCTGAGGGTCCATCACATGCCGGATGAGCTGAGCGGCGGCGAGCAGCAGAGGGTCGCTGTGGCGCGCGCCCTCTCCAACAACCCGTCGGTGATCCTTGGCGACGAGCCTACGGGAGACCTCGACTCAAAGTCCGCCCGGGCGCTGATGGACTTGATATGGACACTGAGGAAGGAGAAGAAGGTGACCTTCATCCTCGTGACCCACGACCCGTTCGTGGTGACGAGGTGCGACAGGGTGTACTCAATCAGGGACGGGAAGATACTTCGGGAGATTACTCCAAAGTCCGTGGGCGCGAAGCACGTCTCTGACGAAGAGAAGCAGATGATGGACAGCTTCTACTGAGCCGGGAAGACAACGATCATTCGGTGCGTCCTGCCTCGACAAGGCGATGCTTAAGTGAGTGGACCTCTATGAAACTCCGACCCCCTTTGGCGTCCCTCGACGACCGAGCCGAGCGCTCCGCTGCCCTCCCAAGACGGACCTCGCGGGCCTGGCGGAGCGCAAAGAGGAGGGACGCGACCTCGCTCGCCGTCGCGGTCGCGGCGCTCATCCTGCTTGCGTCGGCCCCGGCTTCGCACGTCGCCCTCCCAGGCCAGGCACCCCGTCCGACGGGCAGCCTCTCCCTCTCCCCCGTAGGGACCGCGTTCCGCCCGGCTTCGATGGGGTTGTCTGCCGGCTCGGCCGGGGCGGCGGTCCAAAGCTCGTCCGTGCCAAACTACGACGAGCAGATAGGCGCCACGTTTACCCAGGACCTCAACTCCCTCGCCTACAACGTCACCGCCCTGGCCCAGACCGACGCGAACGGCTACGGTCCCGGCTACCTCCTGAACGGCCTGACCACCTCAGGCTATTGGTATCAGGTGGGCGTCTCCTACCACTGGCCCAGCTCGAGCGGGGGCTACGACCCGGGGTTCGGGTTCAGCTACCAGGTCTTCGGCGCGAACGGGAAGACGGTGTACCCATTCAACGGCGGGGCCGGGCTGGGGACGTTCTCCAAGGCCGTTGACTCGGGCGACAGCATCCTCCTCAGCCTCACCTTCAACGGCTCGACCGTCCTGATGTTCGCGCAGGACTGGAGCACGGGCGCCACCGCGCAGACGAGCTTCAGCAGCGAAGGGTCGTCGAGCTTCGTCGGGAGCACGTCGACCGGAGCCAACTCTGAAGGGTTCTTCACCGGCATCATGACCGAGTGGTATCACGTCCTCCCCTATTCCGGCAACGAGGGGAAGGTGACCTACTCGGACCAGGCCGTCGCCCTGTCCTCGGCATGGCTTTGGATCGACGAGTTCGAGTCCGGGAGCTCGGGGCCGCCCGTCTTTGAAAACCAGACCCAGGCGCCCGTAGCCTTCGCTAACCCGCTGCAGATCTACCCGTTCACCTCCAACGGCGCCACGATCTACGGGTCTGCCCACCAGTTCATCACGGGGCTTCTGAACGCGGCGACGTCCCGGGTGGCGCTCACGCCCGCCACCGCGGCAGCGGCCGTCCCGAGCTTCGTGGCGTCCTACACCCTCGCCGGCTCTCCGCAGAGCGCTACCATCGCGGCCGGGACAAGCACCGTCGAGGCCGACCCAGGGACCTCCATCACGGTCGCGGTCAACCCGTTGGGCTCGAGCGCGGCGGGCACGTGGGTCTTCAGCGGCACCTCCGGCACCGAGGTCACCTTCGCCGCCGGCACGAACGCGACATACGTCTACTACCAGCTGGTGCAGGAGACCGTCTCGTATCAGGTCGCAGGCGGGGGGCAGGCCCTGCCAGCATCGTCGGCGCCCCAGCTGAGCTACGAGGAGCCTCCGTCCGTCGCCTCGGCAACGCCAGCTCCGGTCGCCGCCACGCAGCTTCTGGGCACGGCCCCAGCCGCGATCTACGCGGTGGTGGGATCGGTCGCCAGCGTCGGGACCATCCCCAGAGCGACCGGAGAGCGCTGGGCGGCCAGCACCCAGAATTGGACCGTCTCCACGCCCAACTCCATCGCCGACCCGCTCCTCCTCTACCAGCAGTATGAGGTCGGCGTCGGCTACACAATCGTCGGGGGCGGGACTCCGCCCCAGACGCCGGAGTTCCTCTCCACCGCCTTTGGGAGCCCGGTGGCGGTCCAGCTGTCGAGCGTGGGGACGACCACGCTGGGCTGGCTCGACGTCGGAAGCAGCTATTCCTTCACCAGCGTCCTCAACGGCACGACAGATGAAAGATGGACCAGTAGCCTCGCTGCCAACCCCGTCATCGGCTCTCCGAACGAGCAGCTGACGGCCTCGTATGCCCACCAATACTACGGCGACCTCGCCTCCAACGAAGCGACAGGAGGGGCCATCTCTCAAGCCTCGGGCTGGTTCGACGCAGGAAACAGCTTGAGCGCGACCGCCTCGGCGAACGCGAACTGGCGATTCGAGGGCTGGAACGCCGTGTGCGCGGGCGGCGCTGTCGGCTGTAATTTCAGCCCAACCATCAACATCACGGTGGCCGGACCCTTCAGCGAGAACGCCACATTCTACCCCGAGCTCACCGTCTCGGCAGGCGGGGGGACGAACGTCGACTTCTCGTATGGGTCTCAGACCGGGACCGTCCTGGCCGGGACCACCAAGACCCTCTACGTCCCTCCCTCGTCAAACGTGACCTTGCGCGCGACCCCGTCGGTCTTCATCTACTCCTTCGCCTCGTGGCAGGGGACGGGGCTCACGAATGCGACGAAGCCCTCGCTGGCGCTCGTCGTCGACTCTCCCAGCACGGTGACGGGAACTTCGTCTTACAACTATCCCGTGATCTTGGGCGGCGCGGCGACGGTAGCAATCATAGTCCTCGCGGTCTCCCTGTCGGCTCGCAGCCGGCGCAGTAGAAAGAGCGAATGGGCCTTCCCGCAGACCTGACCCTCGCTTGCGCTACGCCTTCGGCGGGCGAGGAGGGGCTCCGGGCCTGAACACGGCCTGGATCAAAGCCAGCACTACAAGGGCGACAAGAACCAGGCCGAGGGTGTATCGGAGTTGGATGAAGAGGAACGTGGAGAGGAGGGCGACCACGACTCCGAAGCCCGAATAGTAGAGCCTCTCCGCCTTGTTCTCCATGAAAAGGCCGAACGCGAGCGTCCACAGCCCGCTGAGCAAGAGGACCGCGGAGAGTGTCTCGCGGGGCTTCAGCAGGCCGAAGAGCAGAAGTGCGAGCGGGATGAGCACCGTCGCAATTAGGCCCACGCCGAGTCCGATCTTTCTCAACTTTCCTCGCCCAGAAACCGCGGAGGCCTCCGGTCACTAATAAGGTCGCCCGAGGGAGTTCCCCGAGCTGCTACTGATACTTCTCGGCGATTATCGTGTTGGTGCTCGTGATGGTGTCTATCTTTCGGATCTCCGAGTTCACGAGTTCGTTGAGCTCGGCCATCGTCTCCGCCTCGACTATCGCCACGATGTCGTAGACCGCATAGACCTCGTCCACCTCCTTCACGCCCCTCAGGAGCCTGAGCTTGTTGACTGTGTCCCGGTCGGTCCCCACCTTCACGTTCATCATTATGAATGCGAGCACGACCATAGAGACCGACTCCCCGAGCCGAAGCCCGGGATATTAAACCCGTCATGCACTACCGTTATTACCGCATCTCCGGGGACGAGAAGTGAGACGTCGAGGCGCCGGGTGTAGAAGCGATTGCAATACAAGTGGATCGTCCTTTCCAACACCACGCTCGGGACCCTGATGGCGTCGCTCGACACCAACATCGTCCTTATCGCCCTCCCGACAATCTCGAGGGAGCTCAAGGCCACGTCCTTCTTCGACCTCCTGTGGATACTCCTCGGATACCAGCTCGTCAACGGCTCGCTGCTCGTGAACTTCGGGCGCCTCTCGGACATGTTCGGGCGGGTCAGGCTCTACACCTTCGGGTTCGCGCTCTTCACGGTCGCCTCGGCGCTATCCAGCCTCGCCCAGACGGGCGAGCAGCTCATCGCCTTCAGGCTCCTGCAGGGGGTGGGCTCGGCCTTCCTCTTCTCCAACAGCGGCGCCATAATCACGGACGCGTTCCCACAGAATGAGCGGGGGAAGGCGCTCGGTATCAACCAGGTCTCCATCGTCATCGGCACGCTGATGGGGCTGGTCCTCGGCGGAGTGCTGACGAGCATCGGCGGCTGGCAGTCGATCTTCTACGTGAACATCCCCATCGGGATCTTCGCGACGTTCTGGTCCCACTACAAGCTGAAGGAGCTCGCTGAGATAAAGAAGGGCCAGAAGATAGACATCATCGGAAACGTGACCTTCGCCGGGGGTCTCGCCACGGTCCTCGCCGCGATCACCCTCGACGCCGTCTCCCTGGTGAGTCTCGACCAGTTCGTCCTCCTCCTCGGCGGGGGCATCGCCCTGCTCGCGGCGTTCGTCTTCACCGAGCAGAGGGTCAAGGAGCCGATGCTGGACCTCGCGCTCTTCAGGATAAGGCTCTTCACCGCGGGGACGGTCGCCAGCCTCTTCAACTCGCTGGCGAGGGGAGCGGTGACCCTGGTGCTCGCCTTCTATCTCCAAGGCCCTTCGATGGGCCTGTCCGCCCTTTCCGCGGGCATCTTCCTAATCCCCATCTCCGTCTCCATCGCGCTCCTCGGACCCTTGAGCGGCTATCTCTCGGACAAGTACGGGCCGAGGTTCTTCGCCACGTCGGGGCTCATCGTGTCCAGCATGGGCTTCCTCCTGCTCTCGACGATCGGCAGGACCATCACCTTCTGGCAGCTCGCCCTCCCGCTCTCGCTGGTCGGCGCCGGTATAGGGCTCTTCCAGTCGCCCAACAGGGCATCGGTGATGAACTCGGTCCCGGCTCGGGTGAGGGGGATCGCGACAGGGACCACGACGACCGTGTTCATCGCGGGGGCAAGCTTCAGCCTGGGCATCGCTTTCTTCGTGCTCACACGAGGCGTGCCCATAGCCGACCTCCAGAACATCTTTGTCGGCGGCACCGCCCTCAGCTCCGCGCCTTGGGTCGGGAACTTCATCGACTCCATCCACACCGTCTACTACCTGTCCACCGTGTTCCTCCTAATCGGGATCATCCCCTCGGTGCTGAGGGGACCGTCACCAGGTCCGGTGACCCCGGAGAAGGGCGAGCCAGTCGACGAGCCGCCGGTATGAATGTGCGATTGAGCTCGGCATGGACATATGTGCGCGTGCTATAAATGCGGTCGGCACGATTGCACCTGCACCCTTTATAGCACGAATCCAAACGTTTGGATACTATATATAGCGAAAATCCGACTGTAAGGTGGAGCAGCAACGTTTAAGTAAAACCGTGGCAATTGACTCTCTAGGCGAAAACAATCTTGAAGAAGATTGAAGCCATAATCAGAAGGGAAAAGTTCCCCGAAGTCGACGCCGCCCTGAAGAGGTTGGGCGTCGCCGGGTTAACTGTCGAGGAAGTCGCAGGCAGGGGACGCGCAAGGCACACGACGACGGTCCTAGCGAAGGGCAGATGGAATTACGAGGAGGAGTACATCAAGCACCTGAAGCTGGAGATCCTCGTCCAGGACAGCAACGCACAGGGCGTCATCGACGCCATCATGACCAACGCGTCAACGCAATCGATCGGAGACGGCAAGATATTCGTCTCTTCAGTGGACGAGGTCTTGGACATCGGCTCAAAGGCGGTCGACGAGAAGGCCGTCGCCTTCGCTGTGATTCCAAAGCAGAACTAGGGGCCCCCCAGAGTCAGGCGCAAGCCGCAGGGCGCCTGACCACTTAATTTTCCCGCCAGGAGCGCTCTCCATGGACCGAATTGAAAGGCGCCGCAAAAGACATATCTACTTTTTATGAATCTGAAGCACGGGCATGATCCCGCGCCCTTTTGAGCTGCACTCACCCTCGACTGTTTCAGAAGCCCCTCGCTACTCAAGAACGTGGATGATGCGAAGGCCTTGGCACGAGCGCAGAGCCTCGTTCCCCTCATGAAACTGAGGCTTCGCCCGCTATTGGTTTGATCGCCCGCGGCGGCACATGCAGGTAGATTGTACCTTCCTCCTCCATCTCAGAGCTATCGCCGAATTTGTGCGTCGTAGCGATAATCTCGGCATCTCCTATCTTGACTCTGTTGTCTGTGACGGCGCCTCTATATTCCCTTGCAATGACTTGCCCTCTTAGCACGTTCTCCTTGAAGTCCGGCCTACCTTGGCTGACGCTTATCTCGTTGCGCCTTATGACGACGGAAGAGACCTTGTCGGGGAATTCTCCATCATACTCACACGTAAGATCGACCTGCATCTCCGGAATCCTCAAAGTGGCGATGTGCGCCATCCTGTCGATGGCCGTGAGCTCGGCCCTCAAAATGTTCCCCCTCCCGATGAACTCGGCGACGAACAGGTTCGCGGGGGAGGTGTACAGGCTGTCCGGCGTGCCCTCTTGCTCGATTCTCCCCTGGTTCATCAAGATCACCCTGTCGCAGATGACGAAGGACTCCTCCTGGTCGTGAGTGACGAAGACCGTCGTTATCCCGATCCGCTTCAGGAGCGACCTGAGCTCTCCCCGAACTCGCTCGCGTTCTTTCTGGTCCAGGTTGCTCAGCGGCTCATCGAGCAACAGGACCTTTGGCTCATACGAGACGCTCCTTGCGAGTGCGACCCTCTGCTGCTGTCCTCCGCTGAGCTGCGCGGGATAACGCTGGCCTATGTCAGGCAGCCCCACGAGCCCAAGGGAGCCCGCTATCCTCTTGCCCTTCTCCTCTTTCGAGAGCCCTTTCAACACATACGCGATGTTTTGGTTGACCGTCATGTGGGGCCACAGGGCGTAGCTTTGGAAGACGAACCCGAGGCGGCGCTTCTCGGGAGGGACGAAAATCTTCTCCGCCGGCGATGTGACGACCTTGCCATCGAGGAGAATCTTGCCCTCGTCTATCTCCTCCAGGCCCGCGATGCACCGGAGGAGGGTGGTCTTTCCGCATCCACTTGGTCCAAGAAGACCCAAGATTTCCCCTTCTACCGCCGCAAAGGAGACTCCGCTCACCGCCGGCACTCTCCCGAAGCGCTTGACCACGCCTCGGACTTCTATCTTGGCGGCCCCATTCAGGGACACGCAGGAATCACGGAGTTAGAAAGTATATAATTTGAACGCCTCCCCTCCTGCAGAGATTGTTCGAGACCCAGCCGCCAACTGATTCCGCGACAAGACACATCTGGCTGAACAACCTCAACGAAATCGAGGCGCGATAAGACGAGCGCGAAGAACTCCGTCGTCGAGAGGGCCAACAAGGAAGGCAGGGCGTTGGTCTACGGCACGGTCGAGTTGGACGAATTCTCCGGCTGGAAAGACTCGTTCGAGAAGAAGTACCCGGCCGTAAAAGTGGAGTACAAGAGAAAATACGTGCCCGGGACCCCGCCGCCGATGGCCAAGGAGATAATGGAGGAGACCGCGGCGGGGAAGGAGACCGCCGACGCCGTCATCGTGGCGGTGCCGCCACTGCTGCAGTTCCGGGGCCTGAACCTGCTCTCCAAGGCGACCCAGAAGGAGTCGGCTGCATACCCGAAGGCAGTCCGCGAGCCGCAGGGCTACTGGTTCCCGATAGTCTCGATAGGCATGATCCAGATCTACAACCCGAAGCTGGTGGAGAAGAGCGAGCTGCCCAAGACGGCCTTGGACCTGACCGACCCCAAGTGGAAGGACGGCATAGTGACGCACGACCTGACGGTGGGGACTCTCGGGGCGTACTGGCTGGCGTCGCTCAAGCCGATCTTCGGCGAGAAGAAATGGCAGAAATTCACCGAGGGGCTCGCGAAGAACCGGCCGAAGGCGTACCCCCTCTACGACAGCGTCGTCGACTCCGTCACCAGCGGCGAGACGAGGCTCGGCCTGACGGTGCTCCTGCACGACTTCATAAAGGCAAAACGGGCGAAGCGGGACATCGAACGCGTGAAGCTGAAGGACGTGCCGATGCTGATGACATTCAACGCCATCGCGAGGACCTGCGCCGGCAGGCATCCCGCTGCGGCGGAGCTCCTGGTCGACTTCCTCCTCTCAAAAGAGGGCCAGAAGATGGTCGGGAGCACATACCTGCGGATACCCGCGAGGACGGGTACAGGGGCCCCCTACTCATTCGAGAAGATGGTGGGGAAGGAGAAGTTCACCCCATTTCCCAACGAGAAAGTGTTGGCCACCTCCGCGGACTCGATCTCCACCCTCGCGAGGCTCTTCGCGAAGTAGAGTCTCCGGTGTCTTCGGGGCTAAATCCGGAGCGCTGCTGACTTGCCGCTAGACTAGGGGAGCCCGACGGACTTGAACTTCTCGAGCAGCGAATGGGGCGAGAAGGCGTCCTTCACGCCGTTTTCGTCAGGGAAGTACCTGAACGCGCTCGTCGGGTTCTTGAACGGGGCGTTGTACTTCATCGTCGCTCCAGGCCTCGTCGGGACCAGCCCTTCGTAGCTCTTGCCCATGGTGTTCTGCCACTCGGCGGACAGGAGGTGGTCGACGAACCGCTCGGCGTTCTTCTGGTGCGCCGCTTCCTTGACGATCCCGATGCTCCTCATGCTCGCCGTCTTGGGGACGTCGGACAGGTTGAGCGTCTCGACCTCCCAGCCGACCTTGATTAGTGGGAGGGGCAGCCCGATCGCATAGTCTCCCCTCGAGACGTACTTCTGCATGTTGTGGTAGCAAGCGAACACCGCAGGCTGCGTGTTCTTGAGGAACGCCTTCACGAACTCGTCCCACTTCTTCTCCCCGATCATGCTGAGCAGGGTCGCGAAGTAGAAGAAGGAGTACATCCCGTCAGACCAGTCCTGGGTGGACTGCATCGAGACCAGCCCCTTTAGTCCGGGGTTCGTCAGGTCCATCAACTTGTTCGGGACGAGCTTCTGGTCGAGGAACTGGCGGTTGTAGATGAAGTTCGTGGGCTCGACGGCGATGGCGGACCACATCCCGGCCTTGTCCTTGAACATCGGCTCGTAGGCGTTCAGCTCGGGCGAGCGGTAGTCCCGAAGATGCCCCGACTCCTTCAGCATCAGGGTGGTGTAGTGCGGAAGCATCACCACGTCGGCGGTCGGGATGCCGTACTTCACCTCGTCCCTCACTTTCTGGACTACCTCGACCGGGTGAGCGGCATAGTAGGTGAGGTCTATGTCGAGACCATAGAATCTGTGGCGGAACTGCGTGAGGAAATCGAAAAACGTCTTGTGAAACGGACCGTACACGATCAACTCGTTCTCGTTTCCGTGCTTCTTCGCCTCCACCTTCTCTGGATGGATCTGCATCATGAATCTAAAATTGCTCGCCGAGGACAATATAAGCCTTAATTTAGAATCGTTCTACCCAGGAACCGCACGAATTCGGGCGAGGATTCCGCTACTCTCCTGGCCTGAGAATCCGGAAAAGCTCATTAGACGAGAACAAGGCCAGCACCCGATTTCTTGAAGCTAGCCGTCTACGGGCCGCAGCGCCTGGGCTTGGTCGTGGGAGAAAGCATAGTGGACATGCAGCATGCCACAGCGGCGTACCTCTCTTCGCAGGAAGGGTCCTCCCGCCCCATGGAGGACGCGGAGGCGCTCGTGGGGCACACACTCAGGTCGTTCGTCGAGGGAGGCGAGGCTGCGCTGAGGACGGCGCGGAACGTCGCGGGCTTCGCAACCGACGATCTCGAGGCCTTGAAGGGGCGGCGAGGCGAGCAGGTAGTATTCCTGATGGGCGAGGCGAAGCTGGCCGCTCCCGTAACAGAGAGCTCGAAGTTCAAGATCATGTGCATCGGCGCCAACTTCGCGGACCACTTCGTCGGTCTGGCCTCCAACATGCCCGCCTCGATGGGGGAGGAGAGGAAGGTGCTCACCCTCGAGGGCGCAAGGGCCCAAGCGCTGAGCACCCCGCAATGGGGGTTCTACAAGATGGGGAGCAGCGTCAGCGACCCCGAGGGGGACGTCCAGTATCCCTCCAGGACGAGGCTGCTCGACTACGAGGGGGAGGTCGCGCTGATAATCGGGAAGCGCGGCAAGGACATCAGACGCGCGGACCTCCTCGACCACGTCTTCGGATACACGCTCTTCGACGACTTCTCCCTGCGGGACAACATGGACAAGGGCGTGCTGAACTTCGCCAGGGTGAAGAACTTCCAGGGCTCGGGGGCCCTGGGGCCGGTCGTGACGCTGAAGGACGAGGCGCCCGACCCCCAGGACATCGACTTCTCAACCTCCGTCAACGGGGAGGTCAGGCAGAGGGGGAACACCAAGGACATGATCAGGGGGTTCGCCGAGTGGGTCGAGTTCCTCTCGGCTGACGTCGAGCTGAACCCCGGAGACGTCATAGCTTCGGGGACGTGCGCCGGGACCGCGGCGGACACGAGCAAGAGGGACAAGGACGGGAACCTCCTGCCGGAAAGGTTCCTGAAGGTCGGAGACGTGGTCGAGGTCTCGTCCAGAAGGATCGGGGGGACCCTGAGGAACAGGATCGTCGCGAAGAGGGTCTGACGGGCTCAGCCGGTCGCGACGCCAGGCAAGGATAGGGCGTAGAGCTGCGCGATCTGCTGGTAGGTCTCCTTCAGGGCCGAGACGTTCTTCCTGATGGCAGACCTGAGCGACGCCGGCGCGGCGCCCTTCGGACTCTGCACCAGGGCCGCGACCGTGAAGACGAGCATCCCCTTCGAGCCAGCGCGTCGGACCTGGAGATGCACCTTCCTCTTCTTGGAGACCTCCGCCGCGACCTGCTCGTACTCCCTTATCCTCCGCAACACGATCGGGAACCTCTGGCTGAAGTCCTCCTGAAACGACGGGTCGTCGAAACGCGAGTAGTCGATGTCCAGGGAGTCGCCCGCCTTCTCATCGCCATACGCGAGCTCGATCCAGTCGATCGTGTCGCCCACGGCGAGGGACTCCAGCCAGATTCCGACGCCCCTCTCCTTCCACACGGCGTTGAGGTAGGGCGCCTTGGCGATCTCTTCGCGGTTGCGGCACCTCATGAACCAGTCGAGGCGGTCGACCGCGAGGGGGAATGCGGGATGGGGCGCCACGACCTCGAACTGCACCCCCGTCGCCTTCGAGACCGTCTCCCTGACGAGCTCCTGCTCGCTGGGCTTTTGCGCCTTCCGACGCGCGGCCGGACCTTTCTTCTTCAATGGCCGCCGCTTACGTGTCACCGCCCCGCCTTTGCGTACCCCGCGTTGGCTGCGCGACAAACGTCTATAGGAATGATGCGCTGTCGATATAAGGCAATCTGGGTTCGAACGGGCCGGATTTCGAGAAAAGTTAATGGCCAAGAACTTCCAGCGCCACCTGATGATTTCCCGAAAGGCCTTCGTCGTCGCGGGCGGGCTGGCGCTCGTCCTCATCTCAGGACTGGTCATGGCCTTGCCGCCTGCAAGCGCCCAATCCACTGTCTCTGTGACGATTCCTAGCGGGGCAGGCAGCGCGGCCGCAGCCGCCGCCAACGCCCCAGGCTTCACGCCCGAGAACGTGACGGTCGTGATAGGCGTCAACAACACCGTGACGTGGACCAACGACGATACCGCCGGCGCGGGAACGGTCCACACGGTGACTCCCAAGACCCAGCCCACGGGCGGAAACTGGCCTACCGCAGGGTCGGGCAACATCGCCCCTAGTGCGTCGTACTCCTTCACCTTCACCGTCCCGGGCACGTACGATTACTACTGCTCCTACCACTCCTGGATGGCGGGCTCCGTCGTGGTCGAGGCTGCCAGCACCACCACGTCCACCCATACCACCCCAGAATTCCCCGCCGCCTGGCTGGCCGTGATCCTCTTCGCGGTCATCGCCGCCGTGATCCTGGTGGCGCCGCGCCTGAGGCCGACGCTGCCCGCAGTCTCCGGCACCGGGCGAAGCCGAGCGGTCTGAGCGGATTAGCAGGGCGGCTTGGTCCCCACCGGCGGCAGGGCCTTGCGTTCATCAACAACCCTTATCAAGGACCGAGACGTGCTTTCCTCAGTTTGAAGCTCAGTTTCGGCCTGCTGCTCGCGCTAGTCTCCCTGATGGCCCTTGTGCCGCTCGTGCAGGCAGCCAGCGCGACCAGCTCCTCCTCGGCTTCGTCCGGCAACGTCGCTTACAACGTCCAGGTGACCGCCAACGGCACCACAAAGGCGGCCACCGTGAGCGAGAACGTCACCCCGAGCTCGAGCCCGGGAGAGTCGATCATCTCGCTGGCGGTGGAGGGGACCGCGAGCAACTTCACCTACTCCCGCGCGGTCAACTCCTCGCTGACGCTCTTCCCCTACCTGCCTGCCATCTCGAACGAGAACTACACCTACTCGGGCACGTCCTACACCGTGGCGGCGAAGATCTCCCAGCAGGGCACCTCGCAGGCGACCTTCCAGGGCAAGGCCTACACCCTGACCGACTATGCGTTCTCGGCTGACGTCTCCTCGGCCAACGGCTCGCAGACGATCACCGGCACCGTCTCCGCGTTTCCTTCTGACCTTGTCTACTCCGTGACTGCCCAGACGACCAACGCGAGCGTCTCGGTCACCATGACGGCGACCTCGCTCCCCCTGACCACTGTGGCTGCAGCTCCCGCGCTTCAGGCGGCCTCCGCGGGCATCGGGCTGTCCTTGGCAGCGGGCGCGGTGGCGCTCTCCCTGGGCGTGAGGATGAAGAGAAAGCAGGCGCCTGCAGGGCCCTCGAACCCAGACCACTGGGTAGATTGACGGACGAGCCGGTCTCGCAGCCAGGACCCCGAAAGGCTACCCTCCGGTGGATGAGATGGCGACGACCTCAGACGCCGTCATCAGCTTCGAGCAGGCCGTCAAGGACTACGGCCCCAAGGAGATCGGCCCGGTCACGTTCTCGGTCGCGCGAGGAGAGATCGTCGGGTTCCTCGGCCCAAACGGCTCGGGCAAGTCCACGACGATCAGGATGCTCCTCGGGCTGATCAGGCCGACCTCTGGGACGGTGAGGCTGATGCAGAGGGACCCGCTCCGCGACCACGTCCGCGCCCTCGAGCAGGTCGGGTACTCGCCCGAGCTGCCGAACCTGCAGTCGTTCCTGACGCCGAAGGAGCTGCTCCAGCTCACCGCGAAGGAGCTCGGGCTCGACAGGAAGGAGACCGACGCCCAGCTCCCTGTGCTGTTGGAGGACGTCGGCCTGATCCAGTACCAGGACTACAAGATCGCCAAGCTGAGCAAGGGCATGGTCCAGAGGCTGAGCGTCGCGCAGGCCATGATGGGGGCTCCGAAGGTCCTCATCCTCGACGAGCCCATGATAGGCATAGACCCCGCCGGGGTCGTCCAGTTCCGGTCCATCTTCAGGGAGTTCGTCAAGGACGGCGGGACGATAGTGATGTCCTCCCACATCCTCTCCGAGGTGGAGTCGCTCTGCAGCAGCCTCGTCGTGATCCACTCCGGGAGGATCCTGTTCCGAGGCGGCATCCAGGCCTTCATCCGCGAGCGCCTGAGCTCGAGGGTGATCCTGGTGGAGATCGCGGACGCTTCGACGACCGCCGGCCCGGGCAGCGCGCTCCTTGGGCGAATCTCCGCCCTGAGCGGGGTGAGGAGCGTCACCTCCGTCCCTCAGGGGCTCCTCGTCGAGGTGGCCACAGACTCTGACCCGAGGGCCGACGTCTCGAGGCTGACGGTGGAGTCGGGGGCGAAGCTCGTAGGCCTGGGCTACTCGAGGAGCGAGCTTGACGAGGCCTACATCAGCGCCATCAGGGGGACGCCGACCCAATGAGGGCCTCCAGGGTTCTGACCTTCGCGCGCTACGAGATGAGGCGCGCCGTGGCGCGGAAGAAGGTCCTCGCGCTCGTAGCCCTCACAGTCCTCATCGCCATAGCTCCCTACTACGCCCTGTACGCGACCCACACTTCCCTGGTCACGCCGCCCCTCCGGCCCTACCTATGGATACTCGGGGTCTTCCTCCCACAGGCATTCTTCCTACAGTTTACCGCGCTCCTCATAGCCGCCGGCTCGATGTCAGAGGAGTACGAGCAGGGGACCGCCGAGGTCCTCCTCTCGAAGCCCGTCTCGAGGGAGGAGTACTTCTTCGGCAAGTACCTCGGAGGCTATACCATCGTAGTCGGGATCGTGCTGCTGGACGTCATCCTGAGCATAACCTCCGCGACCTTCGTCTACGGCCCGCAGCTGGAGCTGGGCATCCTGCCGATGATCCTCGTGGCCCAGGTCTTCGCGGCGCTGGTCTTCTACTCGTTCGCGTTCATGGTCGGGGAACTGATGAGGAGGTCGTCTCTCTCGTACATCCTCTCCGCCTCCGTCTTCCTGACCAGCGAGGTGGTGGGCACCTTCCTCAACATACTCTACACCCTGACGGGGTCCGGAATCTACAAGTTGGCCAACTACTACCTCCCGACGTCTCCTGTGGACGCTCTCCCGCTCCTCCTCGCCGAGCCGAACTTCCCGAGCTCGGTCCAGACCATCTTCAGGTTCGCGGCGACGCCCGTCGAGCCCTCGGTGGCAGTCTCGGCCCTCCTGATAGCGGTCTACTTCCTCTCCGCGGTGCTCATCTCGCTCGCCTACTTCCGCAGGATGGACGTCGCGAAGCGCGTGACCTAGGCAGCTCTACCAGCGGCGCCGGGACCAGAAGATCATCGCCAGGACTTCGGCCGATTAATTAAATCACGCCTGCGGCGAGCTCGCAAGGACTAACCGTTATATGGGACAAAATCAGCGCGTCGCTCCCCTTGTCTAAGAGCCCCGAGCACCTCAGCGCAAAGGTGAAGGACTTCATGGAGGCGCCACCTATCGTCGTCGGCGAAGACACGACCATAGACCAGGCGGCCTCGACGATGTGGGAGAAGAGAATCGGGAGCGTCATAGTGGTCGACAAGGACGGCAAGATGGCCGGCATAATCACGGCGAGCGACATAATCTTCGCCGTGACGAAATCGCTGGTCGGCCGACAGGTCCCGGTTTCTTCGATCATGTCGAAGACGTCTATCATGGCCATTCCCAACGAGAGCGTCCTCACGGCGGTCGAGAGGATGATGAAGGAGAATGTGAGGCACCTCCCGGTGATCGAGAAGAACGGGACGCCCGTGGGAATCATCTCGACAAAGGACGTGATGGGCATGAGCGAGCCCCTGCTCAAGTTCGTCTTCCGCTCCAAGAAGAAGGCGGCGACAAAGAAGAAGGCTCCTTCCAAGAGAACCAAAGCTTAAACCGGATTGGTTTCCCCTCAATCGACGCCTTGTCCTCCGGCTCCAGCGACCTCCCCGAGCTCGAGGCGAGGACCATGCAGGAAGTCAGGAGCTCCACGCGGTTCCTGCTCAACTCCTTCAAGGGCAAGATAGACGAGCTGAAGGCCTCGGCCGGACCCGACATCCGGAGGCTGATGCGCTTCGGCGTAGACCTAAAGTCCGCCAGCTCGACCGGCAGGGAGTTCTTCGGCAGCGACGAGGTGCAATACATCGCCGTCGACGGCACCTGCTCCGTGGACCAGCATCTCGACCTCCTCGTCTTCTACGTTGGCGCTTTTGGCTATTCCGGGACGCTAAGGTTCGAGGATGAAGATATCAAGGTTGGCGACCCATCGCCGATGAACCAGTCATCGGCGGCGGTCTCCGCGTCGATCCCTCTCTCCGAGGAGGACGCCGCCACTGTATTCGGGCAAAGGACCGAGTCGGGGACAGAGGTCGACTTGGAATCGGAGCGCCTCCCCAACGCGGTGATGCACCTGGCCGAGTACTACATCGCGCTCAAGGCGGTCATGTCCGGCGACAAGTTCAGGGTCGTCCTCCTGGACAGATCGCTCGCCGGGGACGTCGCACATCTCGTCTGGAGCACCCGAGACCTCGTCCAAGACCACCTCTCGGTGCTCGAGGGCATCGAGACCTCCCATGGCAGGGTGACGAACTTCGACCTCGAGCTCGCGAGGCTGCTGGTGACCAACCCCGAGCTCAAGATACCATCACCCCGTAGCCAGCTCCTGAAGTTCGCGGCCATACTCTCGCTCTTTGGCGGCGCGGAGATGACCATCCCTCAGATGCTCGACAGCGTTGGCTCCGACCGGTCACACCTCCCCATCCTGCGGGAGGACCTGCGGGAGCTCGACTCGGCTTACAGCGTCTTCGAAGGGTCTGCCGACGGCGACGAGAGGAAGTTCAAGCTCAGGGCTGGCGTCAAAGACTACCGAGAGCGGGTCGTGAGCGCCGCCCTCGCGGTGGCGGACCACGTCTTCAACCCCAAGAGCGGGCACCCCTTGAGGATCAAAGCTGGCCCGAATCACGCGGAGCGATGGATAACCGCCGACGACCTCGACTATCTCGTCCTGATATTCGTCCTCGAGCTCACGCGGAGGGCCTGGTCGGAGGGCATCCTGCCCATAGGCCTCACCAAGGACTCGGCCGCCGCGGAGCTCGTGAAGGCCGTCGTGCCGCTGCTCCGGGACTCCGAGATCGCGGATTTCGCTCACGCCCTCCCCAACTTCAACAGCGACAAGATGCTCCTCCAGACCGACAGCGTAGTGAACGCCGCGAGCATCCCGACCCCGTGGCACACCGTGGACATCGACGCCGCGTTCAGGACCATGGTGCCCGTGGAGGACGACTCCCTCCCGCGGGGGCAGGCCAGGGCGCGCGGGGCATACCGCAACGTGATCTACCCCGAGAGGGTGTTCGTGAAGACCTACATCCAGCTCTGGAGCAGCAAGAACGACCCCTCCGTGAGGAGCCACGTCTTCACGTTCGACAGGCCGGCCTACGCGGGGTTCGACCACTGGGGCGACCTCGTAGTCCATAACAAGGACAACGAGATTGACGAGAAGATCGCCCCGGTACTGAACCTGCGGGAGGAGTCCGCGATGACCAACCTCGCGATGTCGATCCTCTTCCAGATGTCCGGCGAGGTGGTCCCCGAGGCCCTCGGTCACAACTACCCGCTCTTCCTCGCCGACAAGAAGGCCAAGTTCGTCCTCCGGCAGAGCAGGAACGCCTACCTCGGCGCCGTGGACGTGGAGATGGCGAAGTCCGAGCTGGACCAGCAGGTGCTCTTCTCGCAGAGGTTCAGGGACTACAGGAGCCAGGTAGAGGCCAAGAGGAAGGGAGGCAAGTGAGATGACGCAGCCGACGTCGACCTTTGACGACCTCGGCGGGGAGTTCCGCGGCAGGCTCAGGGAGATAGTCTCGACGACCAGGCAGACCGCCGACGGGAGCTCCACGGTCACCTTCAGCACCGCCGTGATAGAGTGCGACTACAACCCGAACGTCGTCAAGAAGCTCGCCACCGGGCAGCTCATCGCGATACCCAACGTGCAGACCCTCGGCGCCGAGGATGTCTTCTCGGTCTACGAGATAGCCGACGTCTTCCCCATGCACTACTCCCAGCCCAACCTAGACAGGTCCCAGCCCGCCGCGATACGCAAGGAGTTCATGGAGCTCATCGAGGGCGAGTGGAAGAAGGGCTCCAAGAGCACCTGGATAGAGATAGTCGCCGCCCCCATCGGATACGTCATGAGGACGTCGGCGGACGGCTCCATCTCCTTCGAGAGGAAGCCCTACGCCCCCCTCGCCGGGAGCTCCGTGAAGCTCCTCAGCCGCGACTCGGTCGAGAAGCTCATCTGCTACAGGGTGCCGAAGGGGCTGCAACCGGCCGACTACCGGTTCGGCAACCTCCTCGGGGTCATCGACGACAAGATACCCTTCACCGTCGACATCGAGAAGCTCATCCACTTCCACGTGGGGGTGTTCGCCTTCACCGGCTCGGGAAAGAGCAACCTCACCGCCACGGTCATCAGGAAGGCCCTCAAGGTCATCCCCGACCTGAAGATAGTGATACTGGACGTCTCCTCGGAGTACGGCCTCCACATCCTCGACGTCCTCAACGACTATCCCAGCAAGGTCCTCTTCACGGACTCGTTCGCTGGGTCCAAGCAGAAGGCCGCCGAGTACTTCAAGCGCCACGTCTGTCCCGAGGCCCTCGCAGACCTCCAGCCGGAGTTCGAAGAGAAGATCGACAAGCTCTTCGACGACGAGAAGGTCGTGTTCGCGGAGCTCCCGATGGAGGGGAGCGACGAGGTGGAGCGCTTCAGCACCTATGGAGGGCTCATCGAAGTGCTGACGAACACCCTCAACGACAAGTACGGCGCGGTCCAGCAGAAGATCTACGTCCCCCAGGTGATAAGCCGCATCAAGGAGTTCATGTCAGCGGAGGGGTTCACCGCCGAGACAAGGTTCAACTCGAAGACGACGAAGCTCATCTCGCAGATCCAGACCCTCCTCGAGGACCTCCCCGCCAACAGCTCTCTGAAGAAGACCTTCGACGGCCTGGCCAAGGTCCTGGCGCAGGCGCCACCGGAGGAAGAGCTGGCAAAGTCCCCCTGGGAGACGCTCCCAGACGAGATAACCTCCACGGACAAGGGCTCGCCCCGGATATTCGTCATCAACCTGCCCGAGGCGGAGGACGCGAGGGCCCAGACCGCCGACGTGATCAACCGGGTCTTCCGCAAGAGGAAGAAGAGTTTCAGCCTCACACCGAAGGTCCTCTTCATCATCGACGAGGCGCAGGAGTTCATCCCCCAGGACGCGAGGAAGGGCGACAACGCCTACGAGTCCAGCAGGGCGGTCGAGAGGCTCCTGAGGCACGGCAGGAAGTACAACCTCTTCTGCTGGGTGAGCACCCAGAGGATAGCCCACCTGAACACCAACGCGCTGCAGCAGCTCCACAGCTACTTCATCTCGACAATGCCCAGGCCCTACGACAGGCAGCTCGTCGCGGACACCTTCGCGATAGGGGACGCCTTCGTGGACCGGACGCTCGCCTTCCAGAACGGGGACTGGCTAATCACCAGCTTCAAGGCGACGGCGACCCAGAACATCCCGGTCTTCTTCCACGCCGAGAACAACGAGGACACGCTCCGCAAGTATCTGACGGCCTAGCCGCATCTCCGCCGGCTCCCGCGACAATCCTTATACTTGCCCGACGCGGAATCGGAATTCGTGCTCAAGAAGGAAGAGGTCGCGAAGCTCAGGTCGAAGCTCACCCCAGAGCAATACGACGTCTGCGTGAACAAGGGGACGGAGATGCCCTTCACCGGCGAATACCTCGAGAACCACGACCAGGGAGTCTACCGCTGCGCGGTCTGCGGCGCGGACCTCTTCGACTCCGCCAACAAGTTCGAGTCAGGCACGGGGTGGCCTAGCTTCTGGCAGCCCGCGAAGAAGGAGAACGTGAAGGAGGAGGACGACTACAGCTACGACATGCACCGGGTGGAGGTAACCTGTGGAAATTGCGGGAGTCATCTGGGTCATCTATTCGATGATGGACCAGCTCCAACAAACCTCAGATACTGCATAAACTCCGTCTCGATGAAGTTCGAGAAGAAGGCCTAAGGCCGCCATGGTTCTGGTGCGTCTTAGGGAGATAGGCCCGTGAGGATTTTTGGTGGTGCAACTCGGGAGATGGAAAGACCGTTTCAGTGGCTCCACGTGCCTTCGAAGCTAAAGTGTATCTCCGTTCCAGCCGGGTAGGAGTCAACAGAATCGATGATTTTCACCTCGAGGCCTCCATCGGCAATTGACCCTTCCGTCTCGTGGCCGAGCTGGGTGGTGGGCATTGTGCAACTAGCGGTGGCCTGAGAGTCAGCGGGGATACCAGTTGCGGCGGGACCGCTAATCGTGCCGTTTATGTTGAGATATTCCGTTAGGGTCACGATGGCCGTAGAGGCGGTAGCAGCGCTGTTGGGTGTGGAGACCACGCCGAAGTCGACCCATTTCCAAAGGTGATGTAGGTCGTGGTCGCAAATTCGCTGCCGGCCGAGTAGGTCGTTGTGGAGGTCACGTTGACGGCTGAGACCACCGTCATTTGGCAAAAGTCTTCCAGTTCCAATGGCGCGGTGCTGTTGTTCACTATCGTGAAGGCGCAAACGCCACTTGCGAGGGAACATGAGACATTCTGTGCAGATAGTCCCTCGATAGATGGCGCTATACCACCGGAGAAAGGAGGAGAAGGAGTATTGGAAGAAGTGGAGACATTCGACCGCGGCGAAAGCGAGATGACCCCCAGCGCTCCGACTACTATGACTGCGACTGCAATCATGGCAATGACCCCTTTTCCGATTGCAGACCTTCGAGTTCTCATTTCGTGTCGGTTCTTAGCGTGTCCATCCGGAAATACCTTTGTCCGAACGGCCTTCCTGTTCAGTTATCCTACGATTAGGCGTCATCTCCCAAGTTGCACCACATGAACGCCTGAAAGCCTCATCTCCCTAAGACGCACCAGAACCGCCGCCATAATCGTTAAAGGCTCGGGCCGGGGTCGTCCGCCTTCGATGTCAAGTTCCCTGTCCGCCCAGAACGGAGACACCATCTCGGTCCACTATCTCGGGAAGTTCCCGGGAGGGAAGGTCTTCGACACGAGCATGAGGTCCGAGGCTGAGAAGGCCGGCATCTTCAGCCCGGCCCGCGACTACAAGCCCCTCCAGGTCGTCCTGGGGGCGCACCAGGTCATCCCGGGCTTCGAGGAGGCGCTCGTCGGGATGAAGATCAACGAGACGAAAGAGGTCACCATCCCTCCGGAGAAGGCCTACGGCAAGACCGGCAGGCACCAGATGGCGGGAAAGACCCTCCAGTTCAGGCTCCTCGTGACCAACATCAAGCGGCCGTAGAGACTCCATCGCGCCGCGGCCCACTAACAAGTTGTGATTACAAACCGTGAGCTGAGTATATACCGGCTCGCGCATCTTGGCTTTGCAGTGAAAGAGAGATGTTTGGCAAGCCGAAACCCAACCAAGCCAGCGCCGAGAGGGCAAGCGCATGCGCGAGCAGCCACGACCTCGATGAAATGTATCTTTCCGCGGTCAGGCTTAGCCGCGTCGACCCGATGGCGGCGGCCTTCGCGTCCGGAGTAAGGATAAGAACCGGCTTCAACGCGTGAACCAAAAATGGCTTCAAAGATCATCGAGGCCGAGAACCTCACGAAGGTCTACAAGGGCAAGGTCAAGGCGGTCGACAACATCTCCTTCTACGTCGACGAGGGAGAGATCTACGGGTTCCTCGGGCCAAACGGCGCCGGCAAGACGACGACAATCAAGATGCTCAACACCCTCGCCTCCATCACCGAGGGCAAGGCAATCGTGGACGGCAAGGACGTGAGCAAGCATCCTGCGGCTGTCAGAGACGTAATCGGGGTCGTCCCGCAGGAGCTCACCGCCGACGACGAGCTGAAGGGGATCGAGAACCTCCTGCTCTCCGCCCGACTCCACCACGTCCCCCGCGGCGAGGCCGTCAAGAGGGCCAAGGACCTCCTCAAGCTCGTCGATCTGGAGAACTCCGCGGAGAGGCGGGTAAAGACCTACTCCGGCGGGATGCGCCGGCGCCTCCAGCTCGCGATCGGCCTAATCCACACCCCGAAGATCCTCTTCCTCGACGAGCCCACCCTGGGCCTTGACATCCAGACCAGGACGAAGATGTGGGAGTACATGAGCAAGCTGAACAAGGACAACGGGCTGACGATCTTCATGACGACCCACTACCTCGAAGAGGCGGACGGCCTCTGCAACAGGGTCGCAATCATCGACCATGGCGTCATCAAGGTCTCCGGCTCCCCAGCCGAGCTGAAGCAGAGGGTGGGAGGCGACGTCCTCACAATGGAGCTCACCAGCGGGCCCGACATCACAGGCTTCCTCAGGGGCCTCCCCGACGTCTCCGACGTCTCCAGGAACGACCAGGTCTACCGCATCAAGCTCCCGAGGGCAGAGAGGGCGCTCCCCGCCATAGTCGAGGGCGTGGCAAAGCAAGGGCTCGAGATCAAGGAGGTGTCATTCACGAAGCCCACCCTCGACGAGGTCTTCCTCGACGTGACGGGCAAGTCCATGCGCGACGAGGACAGCGGCGAGAGCGAGTCGTGGGTCCAGAACGTCATGGCGGAGAGGATGAAGTGAGCGAGAGATGATAGACGAGACCCTCGCGCTGACCAACCGGGCACTGAAGAAGTGGATCAGGAACCCCGCCTCGGTACTCCCCGGCCTCTTCACCGCCGCGTTCTACATCGCGCTGTTCGGGAACTCCGTCAACCCTACGAACTTCATCCCTACGTCTTCCAACGGGGTCGCGATACCTGCTGCCACGCTCGCCCAGATAAAGGCCGGAATCTTCGCGACGACCTTCGGAGGGGCCGCCAACTACATCACCTACCTCACCGCGGGCGTGATCTGCCTCATCGTCGTCTTCAACATGTCCTTCGGCGGAATCGACATCGTCCTCGACAGGCAGCTCGGCTACTTCAACACGCTGCTGACGTCGCCGATACCGAGGGCCTCAATCTTCTTCTCGGGCGTCCTCCAGAACCTCGCGAAGGCGATGCTCCTCGCCCTCCTCACCTTCATCGTCGCCCTCCTGGTGCCGGACGGCCTTAAGCTGACGTCAAGCTTCGGACCCCTCGAGTTCCTGGGCGCGTTCGCGGTCTTCGCCATGCTGGGGTTCGGGCTCTCCTGCGTCTTCACGGCGCTCGCCCTCATCCTGAGGAGCATCGACTCGCTCGTGGCCATCGTGAACTTCATCAACCTACCCCTGATATTCATGAGCAGCGCCCTCTTCCCGTCGACCTCCTTCCCGAGCTGGCTGAAGACAATCTCCGGGGTCAATCCCATCTCCAAGGCGGTCGAGGCCGCGAGGATCCTCATCATCAACGGGAACCCCGCGGCGAGCGGCCAGCTCGGCACCTTCACGGGGGACGTGCTCTACCTCGTGGGGTTCGCCATCGTCATGACACTGCTCGGGTACCTGGCCGCGACCAGGGCCATGAGGCCGGAGTAGGCGTGGCCCGCCAATCGAAGATGATGATGGCATGTCCGAACTCCGGGTAGAGAGAGGGAGCACCGCCAGGCTCGACCGCGTCGAGGGGGACCTCAGGGTCTCCAGCAACGCCAGGATCGCCGCAGCGAAGGGCGGCGTGGTGACCGTGACCGGGGGCGCCTACTTCGAAGGCAACGCCCAGGTCGACTGCGACTTCCAGTGCGACTCCCTCAAGGTGGACAGGGGCAAGCTCACGGTGGCCGGCGACCTGACCGTCCAGAACGGCTTGGACGTCGCGCACACCGTGGAGGCGCGCGGCGCCATCCGCGCCAACGACATGGACGTCGGTGGCAAGATAATCGCGAAGTCGATCTCCTGCGCGGGGGCGGTAAGGGTGGGCGGGTTCTTGGACATCGAGGAGACCCTGGAGGCCGAGTCGGTGGAGGTGGGAGGGAAGGTCGCCGTCGGAGGCGCGGTGACGATAACCAACCTCGGCGTCGGCGGGAAGGCGGACGTCGGCGGAGGCAGCATCAATGGGAACACCCGGGTCGGCGGGTTCTTCTCGAGCACCGCCCCGCTGGAGTTCGGGGAGCTGCAGGTCTACGGCAGGTGCGCGCTCCCCGCGGGCTGCAAGGGCAAGAAAATCTCCACCTACGGCAAGCTCTCGGTCGAGGGGAGCATAGCCTGCGAGATGGTGGACGTGGGAGGGGTCACTGACGTTCGCGGGGACATGAGCGCGTCGGAGGTGCTGGTCAACGGCAAGCTAGACGTCTCCGGCTCTCTCTCGGTGAAGGGGACGTTGGAGGCCTACGGCTCCTGCGAGGTGAAGGGGGACCTCAGGGGGACAGACCTCCGCATGGGAGGAAGGCTGAAGGCCCGCAAGGCGACGCTGAGCAACGAAGCCAGCGTGGCCGGAGAGGTCGAGACCGAGCTTGGCCTCAAGGCGAACTCCATCGAAGTCAGGAGCGGGACGAGGTGCAAGGGGGCCCTCGTCGGAGGGAAGGTCGAGCTTGGCAAGAGCTCCTTCGCGTTCGTCAACTGGAGGTCGCGCTGGGCCGGGCAGGCTCTAGCGGTTCGCGCCATAGGAAGGACGACCGTCGCTGAGGACATCTATGGGTCCGAGGTCGTCCTGGGGTCCGACACGAAGTGCGGAAGGATATTCGCCGAGAAGGTGGAGCTAGGCGACCGGTGCGTCGTGGACCAGGTGACCTACACGGAGGAGCTGCGAAGGAAGTCTGGCCGCGCCTTCCTCACGCACCCCGCCGAGAAGGTTGCCAGTCTTCCGCCGTTCCCGCTTTGAGGTGCGACGACCTTGAGCCACCCTCGCCCTCTGGCGACGAAGCAGCTCGTCCTGGGAACCCGTAGCCGGGCGGAAGCGCCGAGGATAGAAAGAAACCAAGGAGGGCTCCCGCTGTGATCGGCAAGGGCAAGAGGTCGAAGGTAGACCTGTACGCGACCATCCTCGAGGTCATCCGGCGATACCCCGAGGGCGGACGGATCACGAGGATATCCTACGGGGTGGGCGTCCCGGTGGACCGGCTCAAGGTGATGGTCGAGGCGCTCTCCGCGAACGGCCTGGTGAGGAAGATCGCGGTCGAGGAGGAGGAAGGCGACGAGGCGGGTGTCTACTACTTCGCAGTCACAGCGCGGGGGCTCGAGTTCCTGGAGACGTATTGGAAGATGAAGGGGTTCCTCGCGGCCTTCGGCCCCTAGGTCCCCGACGACGAAAAGATTCATCTCGGTCACCTCCGGAGGGCCTCCCGTGTCCTCCTCCGGGTCGGGAGCCAACGACAGCTCGGTCTACATCTTCCTAGGCGTCCTGATCCTCCTCGTCATCCGACGGTTCTCCAGGGTCATCCGCGGGTCCAAGGTGAGCATGGGCAGGACGATAGTCTTCTCGATCTACTACCTGGGGTTCGCCGGCCTCCTCATAGCCGTGTCCGTGGTATCGGGCGGCATCTCTTCGGTCGACCTAGTCCTCTACGCCCTGGTCGCGGCAATGGGCGCGTACGGCTCCTACGTCTTCTCGGAAAGGCGCATAGGCTTCTGGAAGGGGGTCGACGGCTCGATCTACTACAAGGGGGCGATTGTCGTCTACCTGATCTACATCGTGGGGCTGATCACGAGGATAGCGATCGACCTGGTATTCATCGGCCCCCAGGCCTTCACCTTCTCCCTCGGCGAGACCTCGACCGCGCTGAGCTCGACAGCGATAGACGCCGGCATCGTGACCGACCTGTTGCTCTGTCTCGGTGCGGGGCTGCTGGTCGGGAGAAACCTGCGGGTGATGAAGCGGTACAACGCCATCGTGGCGGGGAAGGAGCAGGTCACCGAGACGCCTCCGAACATCCCCCTTCTGTGACCCCCCACCACCCTTTATAGCGGCTGCCGGGGACGACATCTCGATGCCCACCGAGAAGGCCACGATAGTGACCTACCCAGACGAGTTCTCCAAGGAGGAGATCAAGGAGCTGGCGATGCGCGCCGGCTACACGGTGGTGGGCATGATCACGCAGAAGCGAGTGGTCAAGTCCGAGTACGGCGTCGGGGTCGGCAAGGCCGAGGAGCTGCGCGACATGGTGAGCAAGAACGGCTCGAAGACCCTCATAATCGACGAGGAGGTCACGTCGTCGCAGGCGAACAAGCTAGCCACGGTCACCCGCTGCGAGATCGTCGACCGCGACAGGCTCATCCTGAACATCTTCGCGAGGAGGGCCAACACGACCGAGGCCAAGCTGCAGGTCCAGCTCGCGGAGCTCAAGTACGAGATGCCGCGCGCGAGGGACGCTGTGCGCTACTCCGTCAACGGGGAGAGGGCGGGATTCATGGGGATGGGCGAGACCTTGGTGGACATCAAGTTCAGGGCCCTGAAGAAGCGGATGGTTTTCATCAAGGAGAGGCTGGAAAAGGCGCAGGCGAACCGGAACCTCCACCGGGTGGAGAGGAGGAAGCTGGGGCTACCCTTCGTCTCGCTCGCCGGCTACACGAGCAGCGGTAAGACCACCCTCTTCAACAAGCTGGCCGACGAGTCCAGGGAGGAGTCGCCCGACCTCTTCACAACCCTCACCACCACCATGAGGGCGGTGAGCTTCGGCGACCCGCGCAAGAAGATAATGCTGTCAGACACCGTCGGCTTCATCTCGCGCATCCCGACCTACCTCGTAGAGTCCTTCAAGTCAACGCTGGAAGAATTGACCTACTCGGACCTCGTGCTGCTCATGGTCGACGCCAGCGAGGAGAGGGAGAGCATGGGGATCAAGCTCAGGAGCTGCGGGGAGATACTCGACCAGCTCGGCGTGGACCCCAAGAAGGTCATCCTCGTCCTCAACAAGATAGACAGGCTGGAGGGCGCCGCGCTGCGCCACGTCGAGGAGGACGACCTCTTCGGGGGGTTCACCGTGATGAAGATCTCCGCGCTGAGGGGGGACGGGATGCGCCAGCTGAAGAACCGCATCATCACCGTGGCCTACCCGTCCAACGCGGCGAAGGCCTCCAACGACCAGGCGACTGGCCCGCAACGGCTGCAGTTCTCGTCGTAGGGACCGAACCCCACGGCAGCACGGCACTCGCGCTTAGCCGAAGACTTCCTTGGCGTTCGCGACGACTACCTCACTGCTGGCGTGGCCGCTGGGTGCTAGGCTCCTCTCCACCATCCACTTGTAGGTCTGGTCGAAGTCGCGTTTCTCGTAGGCGACCCAGTGGTTCCACTTCGGGACGCGGAGCGTCTTCTTCACGTCCTTCCCCATCTTCTTCACCTTCGCCGGCATCTCGCTCAGGGCCCGCTCCACCTTCTGGAAGTATAGCTCTCTGAAGTCGTCGGGCTTCTTGTTCATCCTGTCAATCGCGGCGTTGGTCGCGACGAAGAAGCGCCTCAGCTTGTCGGGGTCGTCGTCTTGGCGCACCACGATCGTCGTGGGATTCGACCTCTTGGTCTTCAGGATCTCCACGAAGGAGGCGGCCTTTGCAAAGTCGGCCCAGGGGCTGAGCAGCGATGCCGCCTCCACCTCCTTATTGAGCAGCGCGAGGAAGCGCTTGTGCGGCTCGCCCACCGCGACCAGCTTGGCCGAGTCCTTGGGCATGAACCGCTCCAGGTCTTGGAGGGTGGTGTAGTATGACCCCGTCCCCATCTCGATCGCGATGGGCTTGTTCTTGAGCTCAGCCGGGCTGGAGTACCCGGAGTCCCCGCGGGCCCAGAGCGAAAAGGTGGCGTTAAGCGTCCCCGGCGAGGGCATCGATTTCGAGACTATCCTCGCCCCCTTCGAGCCCAGGACCCTGAGGATGCAAACCCACTCCCCCGCGTGGTAGATGTCGGTCTTCTTGCTCTTGAGCAGCTCGTTGTAGAGCACGGCCTTGTCCGTCAGCCCCGCAGGCGTGATGTCCCGCCACTTGACCTCGAGGCCATGCTTTGCGTAGAGCCCCAGCTCGTCAGCGACCATCTCAGGAAACGTCCACTGGAAGTTGTACATGTTTACGGCGATGTTGATTCTCTGGGTCATGCTCGGTGACAGCTACGATGGACGGCTTCATCCGACAAAAGGCTTTCGCGACTCGTCCCCCGTCAGCCTAGGAGTTTAGAAAAAAGTCGGGTCCTCGACGGGGCCCAAGGCCGGAAGCTCCGGTCTTAGATTCCCAATGCCCCGTCGAGAGAGAGGACACCGGCGCCCAAGAACACGAGGGCCAGGGCGAGCGCCACGTAGAGCACGTCAATCTCATAGGACGGCTTTCCAACTGCGATGTAGTCAGCGTGCATCTTGCGCTTCTTCATCACGGAGGCCGACACCATGAAGAGGACGAAGAACGCGCCTACTATCGGGACGAGCAGCCCCAAGATCAGCGCTATCCCGCCGGCGAGCTCGAGCGCGGTGGCGGCATATGTCGCTCCGGCAGGAACCCCGAGGCCCTTCATGCTCTGGATCGTCTGTGGCATGCTTGAGAGCTTCGGGCGCGCGTGGATGACGAAGTTCGCCCCCACCCACACCCGCAGTATCAATGCAAGGTATCCGGTGTACGGAAGTAACGGATCCAACAACGCGGTCATTTTTGGTCACTAGTTGTCATCCGCTACCACATATAAACCTAGTAGTCTTTTACTACCAAGTAGGTTAGTCAGACTTTACTTGGTAATGTGGCCTCCGGTGAATCTGGAGCACAATCGCTCTTGACGACGACAAAAAGCCCGGATTTGGTCGCAGGGTTAAAATCAAACTGCCCGAGCAACGGCCCTAGATTTCTTGCCGGCTCTGGAGATAGGCGGGAAGCGCATCGAGTACCTGGTGCTTCGAGGCACCAGCAGGCGCTACACCTACTTTCGTTTCCGGCCAGACCTGACGCTTGAGGTCGTGCTCCCCCGGGGGCGAATGGGAGACGCCGGCAGGGCAATCAGCCAGAGGCGCGAGTGGATCCTGAAGCAATACGAGGAGATGCAGAAGACAAAGCGGATCCTCGACGACGCCACGGTCATGTTCGACGGCAGGTTCCTCGACATAGTCTACGAAGAGACGCTGGACAGAGAGGAGCTCCTCCCCGACCCAGACGGCGGGAAGGTGATAGTCCGCGCCAGCGAGAGGTCAAGGGTGAGGGAGCTCGTGCGGAGATGGTTCCTGAGGGAGACCTCGAGATACGTGATGAAGAAGCTCGCGGACCTCGCGCCGGTCCTCCCCGCGGCATACAAGCGGGCCGACGTCAGAGAGATCAAGAACTGGGGCTACTGCACCAGGAGCGGCAGGCTCTCCTTCAGCTGGCAACTGATAGCCCTCCCGGAGAGGCTCCGCGAGTACGTCATCCTTCACGAGCTGACGCACCTCGAGGAGTTCAACCACTCGCCCGCCTTCAAGAGGAAGTTGGCCAAGCTCTGCCCAGACTACAGGCAGAGGGAGAAGGACCTGGATTACATCTCTCCGGCCGAACTCTCGCACATCTAGGCGCCCCGGCCGACAAGGCCCAAGGAGGTCCTCGAAGATGATGCACATGCCTTATAGCAGGGTGAAAGAGGCCCTTCTTCAGGTAACTAGAAAATGGCAAGATCTCATCGTGACGCTTACGCGAAAGCAATAGACAAGGTGCGAGAGCAACACAGCCTCTCCATCGCCCCGGCCCAGACGCCGGTTGAATGCCCCAAGTGCGGCACCAAGCAGATAATCTCCGACGCTCCAGGGAGACGTGTCTGCATAAGGTGCGGCTTTGAGTTCAGGCCTCAGACCCAGAAGGTCTGAGGGTCAAAAGCTGGGCTTCTAGCCCATCAAGGTCCTCAGAGCCTCTTCGTCGCCCTGCCGTCCTCCAAGACATAGAGGTGCTCGGCGAGCCTCCCGTCGGATTCGTCCTGCGTGGAGAACACGACGTCAATCCCCGCGTCGGTGGTCAGCTTGCGATACGAGGACACGAACTCTTCCCGCTCGTGCAGATTGGAGAACGCCTCGTCGACCAGAATCCCCGCCGGCGCCGAGAGGAGCGCGGTGGCCAGAGACACCCGTCTCGCGCATGCCGAGGCTCAACTTCCCCACCTTCCCATGAAAGTCAATCCCCAGCGCCGCCTTCACCGCTTCAAGCCTCTCCTTTCCTACCTCGACCCCCCTCAACTTGGCACCCCACCGGAGGTGTTCGTCTTCCTGCATGCTGGGGATGGAGGACTCGCGGCGTCACCATCACGACGCCCCTCTTCTCTAGCGGCAGGCCGGTCACGTCCCTTCCGTTGATTTTCACGTGGCCGCCGTCTGGCTTAGTCAGGCCGGCGATGATCCTCAGCAGAGTCGTCTTGCCCGACCCGTTTCTGCCCGCGAGGCAGATGAAGCCGCCTTCGCTAATCGCCGCATCGAGCGAAAACTCGCCGAACCTCTTCTGCACAGCGGCCTCTATCATGCCCGCAGCTTCTTGGCTGCCAAAGGATAAATAGCGTTATGCAAGATGCTGCATATCGTTCTCCGATGAAGATGCAAAGAAGGGGCGTCTCGACCATAGCAGCGGGCTCGGTCGTCGCGGTCGTCGTGGTAATCCTGATAGCGGCGCTCGTCGTCTCCTCAACGCCCGCGAAGACGTCCACGTCCACCACGACCGCAATTTCCGTCTCGACGACGACCTCCACGGTCACAAGCACGGTGAGCCCTAAGGGAGCGCCTCTCGTCAGCTATTCCGCAGACGCCTACGCAACCGAGGTGACGGCGCTGCTCAAGAATTTCTCCTCGAGCACGGGAGTGCAGGTCGCCCCCGTCACGTCCGGAGGCTCGACCGCTGACGCGTCCGCCATAAAGGCGGGGGCTCCAGACGACGTCTTCGTATCTTCCTCGCTCAGCGCAACCTCTTCGCAGTATCTCGGCAACCTCACCGCCAACTGGGCGATAGGCTTCGCCACGGACCGGCTGGTCTTGGCGTATTCGAATTCAACCACGCAGACGGCCGCGACAAACAGCATCATCGGCCTGGCGAACACGGCAATCAAATCGAACGCAACCTCCGATTGGAACAGCTTCTACACCGCGCTCGTCGGGGGAACGGTCAAGGTAGGCATCTCGGCTCCAGCCCAAGATCCGGCAGGCCTCCGCGCCTGGATTGTCTTGGAGGCTGCGGGGTACCTGTATTCCGGAGGCAACGCGCAGGCCTATGCCAGCGCGCTCCTGAAGGGCCAGGACAACGTCACGGCAGCCAGCGCGGCCAACCTGGTGGCCCCCCTGCAGGCGGGGGACATACAGTTCCTCTTCACCTACAAGTCCAACGCCATCTCCAACGAGCTGAACTACATCGCCCTGAACTCCCACGTGAACCTGGGAACGCCCAGCCTCGGCTCGTTTTACTCCAAGTTCTCCTACACCGACTCCGCGGGCACCACTGCAGGGGCGCCGATAGTCATCTGCGTCACGATCCCGCTCAGCGCGGTCAACACCGCCGAGGCCCTGCAATTCGTCCAGTACCTGGTCCAAAACGCGAAGTCGCTCTCGACCTTCGGGCTCGTGCCGCTCACCCCCACCCTTCTCTACGAGAACACGCCGCCACCGGTCGCCATCCAGCAGCTCGTGACGCAAGGGCTGCTGGCCAACAACGGAGCCCTCCCGTAGATGTATTGCCATGAACTGGCTCAGGGTCGTCTCGCTAGCCTCGCTCTTCCTGCTGCTGATTCCCGTAGCTGTCCTCCTCTACTACGGTCTTGGTCCGCTGCGTAGTCCCGCTGGATACAGCGTCGGAGTCCTGCGCTCGATTGAGCTCTCCCTGGTCTCATCAGCTGTCGCCGCGGTCGTCGACGTGGTCCTCTTCACCCCGCTCGCCTACTATCTTGCCCGGGGACGAGACAGGCTGACCGAGACCCTGGTCGACGTGCCCGTCAGCATCCCCCACCCGATCGTCGGGGTCGCGCTCGTCATCTTGGACAGCCCGCGCACGCCTACAGGAGTGTTTCTGAACTCTTTGGGGATTGACTTCTACAACACCGTCCTCGGGCTCGTGGTGGCGCTGGTCATCATGTCCGCTCCCATCTACGTGAAGGCCATGCAACCGTACTTCGAATCCAAAGAAGCCGCGCCCGAGGATTTTGCAATGGGCATGGGCGCCTCCCGTTTCCAGACGCTGCTCTCGGTCGTCCTTCCCAGCTCGGCACCCGGGATCGAGAGCGCGTCCTTCATCGCGATGAGCAGGGCCCTGAGCGAGTTCGGCTCGATCTCCGTCTTGGCCTACTACGTCCTGCAGTATCCTTTCTACGGGGTGAGCCCGGCGTCGGTCACTATCTACGCGCTCTTCAGCGGCGCCGTCCCGGGCGGGCTCGACGCCGCGGTCACCGCGTCCGCGGTGATGATCCTCGTCTCGCTGCCGATCGCGTTGGCGGCGCACTTCATCAGGGGGAGGTCGGTCCCTTGAATCGCAGAGCCCGCCGCTTGCATAACGGTTTATACCGCGCGGCCCTCCCTTGGGCGCGAAGGTGTTGAGCCCATGCCGAAGAACCCCGGACCGTCCCTGAAGCCTGCGTTTCGCCTCTGGATGGAGGACGGCAAGAACGAGGTGATGTTCGACCAGACCGACGCCGCGCTGCTGAGGAGGATCGACGAGACCCACTCCCTCACTGAGGCGGCGAAGGAGGTGGGGATCTCCTACCGGAACGCGTGGGACCGGGTGAAGGTGATGGAGGAGAAGCTGCACCAGCGGCTCGTCGAGACCAAGGTGGGCGGCAAGACGGGAGGAGGCGCGACCCTCACGGGGGAGGGGAGCGAGCTGCTCAAGGAATTCAGGAAGACGCGGAAGCTACTCTTCAACGTCCTGGACGATAAGGAGGCCTGGGAGGACGTCGGCTACAGGCTGAGCGCCCGGAACAGGCTGAGGGCGAGGGTCGTGGAGGTGAAGCAGGGCGCGGTGACCTCCCAGGTGAAGATGCGCCTCGTCTCGGCCAACACCCTGACGTCGATAATCACCAACGACGCGGTCGAGGACCTCGCCCTGAAGGAGGGCGACGAGGTGGAGGCCATCGTGAAGTCCACGGACGTCCTCGTCGCCAAGGGCGGGCCGCGGCGGCGCTAGGGACCCATAGCCGACCTCTCCACAAGTTATATTATGCGGTGGGGCCGGTGCACCCCAAAGATGAGCCGCAGAGTCAGAGGAGGAGTCCGCAAGCGGTCCAATGCGATCTACATCATACCGATCCTCGTCGTCGTGACGGGCGTCGTGGGCTACTACATCTTCACCCAGTCGGGCACGGGAGGGGGCAGCCCGCTGATCAACAAGCCCGTCTCCACCGACGATCCTCGACGAGCTCTCCGGAGTGAGCACGAGCACGCTGGCCCAGGTCGGCTCGGGACCGGCGGGCATCAGTCGCCCCGGCCGCTACCTCCAGCTCTACGCCGCTCACGGTGAACGGCAAGCCCGAGGTGCTCTACATGGGCGCCGAGTACTGCCCCTATCTGCGCGGCGGAGCGCTGGGCCATGATCGTCGCGTTCGACAAGTTCGGGAACTTTACCGGAATCCAGTACATGCAGTCGTCCTCGACGGACATCTACCCGAACACGCCGACCTTCACCTTCGTGGGCGCGACCTACACGAGCAACTACGTCGCGTTCGTGACCGTCGAGCAGACCGACCGGAACGAGGTGCCCCTCCAGACCGCCACCCCGGCGGAGACCTCGCTGCTGAACACCTACGACACCTCCAGCGGGTCCATCCCGTTCGTCGACTTTGCTAACCAGTACACGCTGACCGGCTCGCAGTACCTGCCGAGCGCCCTCGCCGGGCGCCAACTGGACCCAAATCGCGTCCCAGCTCAACACCCCGAGCAGCGCCTACGCGCAGAGCATCGACGGGGCCGCCAACAAGATAATCTCCGCCGTCTGCAAGATCGACGGCGACACGCCCATCGAGCGTCTGCTCGCAGAGCTTCGCGAAGCTGCTGAGCTACACCATGCCCTCCCCGTCGAGCGGCTCGCAGCTCCCGTCTCGGACGCCGTGCTGAGAGTGCCGGCGCTGTCGGCTCCGGCTTCCCGGTCCGCGCCGACCCGCGTCACGCGCTGGCTCTAGCCGGAGCTTGGCTTTGGCCTACGACTGGCGTTCTAGAGCTCTTCATCGCCCTCTCCGTGATGGGCATTGCTGTCGCCTTCTACCACGCCTACGGGGAGATAACGTACACTCTCAACGCCTGCAGCATCAACCACACGTTCAGCTGCCAATCGGTCTTCGGAAGCGGCTACACGAGGGTCCTCGGCGTCCAGTTCTGGGTCTACGGAGTCGTCTGGTTCCCGGTGTGCCTCGTGGTGGGCATATGGGCGATACGCAGGTACGGGACCCCCCTCGGGTCGGTCGTCGCCCCGTTTCTGATGATCGGAAACATATTCACGATATATCCATGGTATATCGAGATCAAGCTCCTGAATGGGATCTACTGCCTCGTCTGCATCTCGCTCTATTGCATCAACTACCTCATGACATTCGTGTCCTTGCTGTCAAGGTCCGGCGAGACCTGAGAAAGCGGGCAAGGTCAGAAGGTGGGATTGGCGTGATAATAATCCCTGTAGTTGATTAGAATCTCCTGGCCTTTCCTTATCGGCTTCCGCGCCTTGAGCCAAGCGCGCCTCTTGCTCTTGTCGATGACGAAGACCGCGTTGGGGTCGTTGGAGTGGTCGATGAAGTTCGACCAGTAGTCAGGACTGCCCTTTGGAAACCCGTCCCAGTATTCGTTTTCGCCGATTTGCAGAGCGTACTTCCCCTCGGGGGCTGAGGTCGGGCGCGAGGTCAGGACGAGGTCGTCGAACTCGCGGATTACGGTGCCCCTTCCGATGTCCCGGTGGCGAAGAGGCCCCTCCCGTGCGGGCACGGCCTGACTTCGACGAGACCCCCAAACCCGATGCCCAAGTCGATTCCGCGAGACGCGAAGCGGTTGATAAGTCTGAAGTCATCTGGAACCTTCCGCGCAACCGTTATATACAACGTGAAGTTGTATAGTGAGTGATTATTAGATGTCCAACGGTCCACAGTATATCATATTAAAAGAAGGCAGCTCCGAGTCGAAGGGAAGAGAAGCTCAGCGCAACAACATCCAGGCGGCGAAGCTCATCGCTGAGATCGTGAAGACCTCCCTCGGCCCCAGAGGCATGGACAAGATGCTCGTCGACTCGCTCGGCGACGTGACGATCACGAACGACGGCGCGACCATGCTGAAGGAGATAGACGTGCAGCACCCTGCCGCGAAGATGATGGTGGAGATTAGCAAGGCGACGGACAACGAGGTGGGCGACGGCACGACATCCGCTGTCATCCTCGCCGGCGCGCTCCTCGAGAAGGCTGAGGATCTGATCACCCAGGACGTCCACCCGACAGTGGTCGTGGACGGGTACATGAAAGCCCTCGAAAAGGCCGAGCAGGTCCTCGACAAGATTGCCGAGAAGGTCGACCCCACATCGCGGGCGGACCTCATCAAGGTCGCGACGACCAGCATGCAGACCAAGCTGGTCTCCGACGACGCACCCTTCCTCGCAGGCCTGGTCGTGGACGCGGTCTCGCAGGTTGCGGAGAAGCAAGCAGACGGCACCTACAAGGTCGACATCGACAACGTGAAGGTCGAGAAGAAGCCCGGCGGCTCCATGATGGACACCAAGCTCATCTCGGGAGTGGCGCTGGACAAGGAAGTGGTGCACTCCGCGATGCCGAAGAAGATCGACGGCGCCAAGATAGCGCTCATCAACTCGCCCCTAGAGATAGAGAAGACCGAGTTCAGCGCAGAGATCAGGATAAACGACCCCGACCAGATGCAGCAGTTCCTCGACGAAGAGAACAACATCCTGAAGGGGATGGTCCAGAAGGTAGTCGACTCCGGGGCGAACGTGCTCGTCTGCCAGAAGGGCATCGACGACAGCGCCCAGCACTACCTCGCGAGGGCGGGCGTCATGGCGATCAGGCGCGTGAAGGAGAGCGACATGACCAAGATTTCAAAGGCCACCGGGGCGAGGATAGTCACCAACCTTGACGACCTCTCGGCGAAGGACCTAGGGCACGCCAAGATCGCAGAGGAGAGGAAGGTCGAGGAGGACAAGTGGGTCTTCATCGAGGGGGCGAAGAACCCGAAGGCCGTGACCCTGCTGATCCGCGGAGGCTCGCAGAGGGTGGTCGACGAGGCGGAGAGGTCGATGCACGACGCGATAATGGTCACCAAGGACGTCATCGAGAACCCCGCCATCGTCGCGGGAGGCGGAGCGCCCGAGGTCGAGATCTCCTACCAGGTGAGGGAGTGGGCCCAGAAGCTGACGGGCAGAGAGCAGCTCGCAGCGCTAAAGTTCGCCGAGGCCATCGAGACGATAGCCACCATCCTTGCGGAGAACGCCGGGATGGACCCGATCGACACGCAAGTGGACCTGAGGGCAAGGCACGGAAAGGGCGAGAAGTGGGCGGGAGTGGACGCGCTCTCCGGAAAGGTGGCCAACATGATGGCCAAGAACGTAGTCGAGCCCCTCGCGGTCAAGCTCCAGATCCTGAAGGCTGCGACCGAGGCCGCATCGATGCTCCTAAGAATCGACGACGTCATCGCATCCAGCAAGATGTCAGGCCCACCGCCGGGAGCTGGTGGCGGAGGCATGGGCGGGATGGGCGGAATGGGCGGCATGCCCGGAATGTAAAGGGCGCCAGAAGAACCCCGGCCTGAGGCAAATCCCCCTCAAGGGTAATTCTGATAGGAATACCCCACCACCAACATTTATGAACCGGGTCAGCGCGCGACGGCTGCGTTCAAGTGATGACGCCGACGGCCCTAGCAGAGCATTTTTCTCGTCCTAAGGCGCCGGCCTCAGGCGTCGATGGAGGCGTGACGAAGAGGGCGTGGTGATTACGATGGGCAGACGGACTCTCGAGGACATCCACACGCACGCAGAGTCCACCTACCCCGAGGAGTGCTGCGGCCTGCTCATCGCGGGCTCGGGCAGCAAGGACGTCGTGGACTCGGTCAAGATGAGGAACGCGTTCTCGGGGCCGAAGCACGACAGGTATCACATCGACCCCCTCGAGCTCTTCAAGGCGGACAGGGAGGCGGCCAAGAAGGGGCTGACCATAGCCGGGATATACCACTCGCACCCGGACTATCCGGCGACCCTCTCGAAGTTCGACATCGAGCACTCCTTCCCTTGGTATTCGTACGTGGTCGTCTCCGTCCCAAAGGGAGAGGCGGGGGACACGAAGTCGTGGCTCCCCAACCAGGACCGCAGCTCCGTCGCCGAGGAGGAGATACAGATACGCGACGGCGTGCCCGAGGACAGAGGAGCGAGCCAGAAGGCATGACCGTCAAGGTAATCATCCCGACCGCGCTGCGGCAGCACACCGACGACGAGGACGAGTTCCAGCTCAACGCGAGGACGGTCAGCGACGCGCTGAAGGAGCTGGTGACGGCCTTCCCCAACCTGCGGAGGCACCTCTACTCGGAGAGCGGCCGCCTGAGGAGCTTCATCAACGTCTACCTCAACGAGGAGGACATCAGGTACAAGGAGGGCGAGAGCACGCCGCTGAAGGACGGGGACACGCTGATGATAATCCCAGCCGTCGCGGGAGGGGCGCACGCCTCGGTCGACGACGATGAGCACGAGGCGAAGGTCTCCTTCTCCAGCGGCGAGTTCGCGCGCTACAGCCGCCACCTCATCATGCCGGAGGTCGGCCTCGAAGGCCAGAGCAAGCTAAAGTCCGCGAGCGTCCTGATAATCGGCGCGGGCGGCCTCGGCACGCCGTCGGCGACATACCTCGCCGCGGCCGGCGTGGGGAGGATCGGGATAGTCGACTTCGACGTCATCGAGAAGAGCAACCTCCACCGCCAGGTGCTCTACTCCGAGCAGGACGTCGGGAAGAGCAAGGCGGACATCGCGAGGAAGAGGCTGCTCGAGATCAACCCCAACGTCAGCGTGGAGGTGCACAAGGTGAGGCTCGACTCGTCCAACGCCCTGGAGATACTCGGGGCCTACGACATAATCCTGGACGGGACGGACAACTTCCCGACGCGCTACCTCGTCAACGACGCGTGCGTCCTCCTCGGGAAGCCCAACGTCTACGCGAGCATATTCAGGTTCGAGGGGCAGGCCTCGGTCTTCTACGCGAGGGAGGGCCCTTGCTACCGCTGCCTCTACCCGGAGCCCCCGCCGCCGGGGCTGGTCCCCTCGTGCGCGGAGGGCGGCGTGCTCGGCGTCCTCCCGGGGATAATGGGGAGCATCCAGGCCGCCGAGGCCATCGACCTCATCCTGGGCAAGGGGAGGCCGCTGATCGGGAGGCTCGTCCTCTTCGACGCGCTCGACATGACGTTCAAGGAGCTCAAGCTGCGCAAGAACCCAAACTGCTCGATCTGCGGCCCCAACCCGACCGTGACGCAGCTGATAGACTACGAGGCCTTCTGCGGCGTCGAGGAGGGGCTGGGCGAGGAGCTCGAGGTCACTCCAAAGGCGCTGAAGGAGCAGATCGACAACGGCAGGGACGTTGTCGTCGTCGACGTGAGGGAGCCCTTCGAGTACGAGATCGCGCACCTCAACAACGCCAAGCTGATCCCGCTCGGGCAGCTCGCGGCCCACGTCAACGAGCTCGACACGGCGAGGCCGATTGTGGTCTACTGCCACACGGGCCAGAGGTCCGCGCAGGCCGTCAGGTTCCTCAACGGGCTCGGCTTCAAGAAGGCCAAGAACCTGAAGGGCGGGATCAAGGCATGGGGCAACGAGGTAGACCCCACCATCCAGATGTATTAGCAAGAGCATGATTATTCCTATCCGACTTAGCATTGCAGCAAGCTTATGAATGCGGCGAGTCTGGGACGTGATGGCTGAGAGCCCTTGCCGAAACCCTCGACGGACAGCATCCACGGCCACGACTACTACGACGTGGAGACTGGAGCCTTCCGGGTCCCTCTATACCTCACGACAATCTTCGAGCACCCCGACCGGAGGACGGGCGAGGCGAGGAAGAGCGACCGGGGCTTCGAGCAGAAGTACTCGAGGGAGGAGAACCCGACCGTCAGGGGCTTCGAGAAGGTCGTCGCCAAGCTCGAGAAGGCGCAGGACGCCCTCGCCTTCAGCAGCGGGATGGGCGGGATCGCGGCGGTCTATCTCTCCGCCCTGAGAAGCGGAGACACGGTGGTGATCACGAAGGAGTCCTACGGCACCACGCAGGACCTCGCCCTCAACCTCTCGAAGTTCGGGATCAAGACCGTCCTCGCCGGGCCCGACACCGAGGACTTCCTCCAGAAGATCACGCGAGGCGTGGCGCTGGTGCTCGTCGAGACGATAACCAACCCCCTGGTCAGGGTCGTCGACATCCCCGCGATAACGAAGGAGGTGCCAGGAGGTCGGCGCGAGGCTCGTCGTGGACAACACGTTCGCGACTCCCCTCCTCTATCGCCCGCTCGACCACGGGGCCTGGCTCTCCGTCCACAGCGTCACGAAGTACATCGGGGGGCACAACGACATCGTGGGAGGGGCCATCGCCCTCAACGACCCCCTCGACCTCGTCGAGCTCTGGGAGTTCCGGAGGCGGTTGGGCTCGATAATGGGGCCGTTCGAGGCGTTCCTAGCCCTACGCGGCGTCGCGACCCTCAAGGTGCGCTTCGACGAGCAGTGCAAGAACGCGCTCGCCCTCGCCAAGTTCCTAAATGACCATCCAAAGGTCGAGGCCGTCTACTATCCCGGCCTGAAGGACAACCCCTACCACAAGACCGCGAGCAAGCTCTTCCTGGAGAAGGGGCTCTACGGCGGGGTCCTGAGCTTCAAGGTCAAGGGAGGGAAGCCGAAGGCCATAGACGTCCTGAAGAAGATACGCCTCATCAAGCCCTCGCCCAGCCTCGGGCGGGACCGAGTCCCTCCTCAACTACCCGATCACGAGCGCCTCGAAGACGATATCGCCCGCCGTCCGGAGGGAGCTCGGCATAACCGAGAATCTCCTGAGGCTCGCGCTGGGGCTCGAGGACGTAGGGGACCTCCAGGCGGACCTCGAGCAGGCGCTGGGCTAGCCCCCCTTCCACGCTGGGAAGGTGGAGTTGGAATCTAGCAAGGTTATATCAATCGGCCATCGAATTGTGCGACCGTTGCCAGCCGGTCCTGGGCGCCGAGAGGTCCTCCTGTCGGTCGTGGCGGTCTTCATGCTCATATCCTGTGTCGGAGCCCTCGCGGTCCCTGCCCACGCGGCGGACGACTCGAACTCGGGGCCCCTCACCGAAGTGCCTACCGTCAGCGCCCAGCAGCTGGGCTCGGCGCTGAGCACCGTCGCTCAGGGGACGAACGACACCCAGATCCAGCAGCTCCTTTCGCAGTTCCAATCGCAGATGGACAGCGGGAACTACGCCGCCGCGGCCTCGACCCTCGTCCAGCTCCAGGGCCTGTCGGCGAACAACCCGAACGTCTCGCCCGCGCTGAACGCCCTCATCCAGAGCCTCTCCGTCGGGAGCGACGGCGCCTCTGTCAACGCGGGCACCCTGGCCAGCCTCCTCAGCGGAGCCTCGAGCTCGAAGGCGAGCTCCTCTCCCCAGTCGGCCCAGAAGCTCTCCGTGGACATGCAGAGCCTCGCGGGCCTCATGCAATACGCGAACTCGACCCTGGCGAGCGAGCTCCTCCAGAACTCAAGCCTGCTCAGCCAGAGCGCCTTCGCCAGTAGCAGCGGCATCCCTGCGGGAGGCGCGCCGGTTTCGCTGCCAGGAGTCTCCGGCTTCCCAGGCCTCTCGATGCCGTCTGTGGGCGCGCCTTCGCTCTCGGTCGGGACGCCCTCGGGCGGGCTCCCGGCGATCCCGCTGTCTGCCTTCGCGGTCCCGTTGCTCGCCGCCGTGGCGGTCGCGGCCCTCTTCCTCTCTAGGGGGAGGCTCATCAGGCTCGTGGGGACGCAGAGTCTCCCGGGCGTCCCGCTCCTGAGGGCAGGCCGGGACGACGGCGGGCCCGTCCCGACCGACCCCCGCAAGAGGATAGAGTTCTACTTCGGCAGGGCGGTGAGCCTGATGGCGCGGAGGGGCGTCCCGAAGCTCGAGTCGGAGACCCACCGCGAGTTCTCGTCGAAGTGCGAGAGCAGGCCGGAGCGGCAGCAGGTGAGCACCATCTCCTCCCTCTACGAGAAGGCGAAGTTCTCCGGGCAGGAGGTAGGGGGCGTCGAAGCCCACCTCGCCGCGGCGTCGTTTTCGGCCATGGAGACGGAAGAGCGGTGAAGGTCCGCCAGTTCATCTCGATACTGGGCGTGGTCGCGCTCGTGGCGGTCATCTACTCGCCGTCCACAATCGGGTTCTCGGCTTCCCCCGGGGGAGACGGAGGGACCGCCACGACGGACACCTCGGCGTCCGGGACCTCGATGTTCCTCGCCTACCTGCACCAGGCCGGATACAACGTCACCGTCGCCAATAGCACGTCGGACGTCCAGACGATGATGACGGGCCTGGCCGGGCCGCAGAAGCTGGTCTACCTCCTCGTCGGGCCTGACGTCGCGCTCACGAACCTGGAAGTCCGGACCATACAGAGCGGGTACCAGACCGGCAGGATCTCGGCGCTGGTCGCCGAAGGAAACACGACCAACTCGAACCTGCTCGCGAGCTTCGGGGCCTCGGTCACGGGAGCCGCGATAGTCGACCCGACCTCCATCTTCCAGGACAGGCAGGTGTTCACGGTCGACCTCTCGCTCCTCGAGCCGGACGCCTTCAGCCCGACGAGCGCCACAGGAGTGATCGACATCGCCTCGCCGCTCGTGCTCGACCCGTCCTCGACCCTCCACGCCGTCGCCGTGACCTCGCCTGAATCCAACGACCTGAAGAACGCGACCGCCGGCCCGAGGACCGTTGTCGCGGCGGGGACCTCCCCGTCCGGCTCCAGGGCCGTCCTTCTCACCGACTCCGCCCCCTTCACGAACTTCCTGTTCAACTACACCCAGCCTGGGGGCGTCAACGAGAAGGCCTTCGTGGCGGCCATGCTGAGCTACGTCGACCCGGGCAAGGCGACCCCGATCCTACTCGACGCCTCGCAGTATCTCGGACCCAAGGCCCCGGCGTTCTCCGCGGGCCTCCCGATAGGGCCGCTCGTGGTCTACGGCATCGAGCAGTCTTTCCTGGGGCTCAACAGCGCCTACGCCGCCTTCCCCTCCCAGGTGAGCGGGTTCCTCGGTGGCCTGGGGGTCCACATCTCCGACGGCCTCGCCAGCGCGCTGGTAGCGCTGATAATCCTCATCTCCGTCTACGGGGCGGTGACCCGCTGGTTCGCGCCTGAGAAGAAGGGCAAGGACGACCAGCCCCAGCCCAGTGTGGAGCGGACCATCGTCGCCCAATCCAGGGCGAGGGTCGACTTCCTCCAGACCTCGCACTCCAAGGGGGGCTACGTGGCCACCCTGGCCCAGCTCTACGAGGTGCTCGACTCCATCGTCGCCGGCGAATTCGGGACGGGGATCTCATCGGTGGGAGAGAGCGCGCTCGCTGCGAAGATAGGGGCGGACGACGCGAGGCGCGCGAAGAAGCTCTTCCTCTCCCTCTCGAAGCTCCACGACTACGCCTCCGGGGAGAAGAGGTTCCTCTTCCCGCCCGTGCTCCGTTGGCGGACCCTGACGGCGCGGACGACGCGCGACGCCGAGGCCTTCCTCAACCGGCTCGGGATCACGATCGCCGGCGAGCAGGAGCAGTCTGGCCGTAAGGAGAGCGTGGAGTACCTCATGAGAGACAGGGTGAGAGCTTAATTGCCGACCAGCCACAGTGGAGTGCTAGCCAGATGACGATGAGCCAGGCCGCGCAGGTCAAGGACCTCTCGGACAGGATCCTTGCGGAGGTATCCAAGGTCATCGTCGGCAAGACGGAGGAGCTCAAGCTCATCGAAGCTTGCCTCTTCGCGGGCGGCCACGTCCTCCTTGAGGGCGTCCCCGGCGTCGCCAAGACGACCATGGCGAAGGCGCTCGCAAGCTCGCTCGGCCTCAAGTTCGACCGCATCCAGTTCACCCCGGACCTCCTCCCTTCAGACATCGTCGGGACCTACGTCTTCGACCAGAAGGCCTCCGACTTTAGGATCAGGCAGGGGCCGGTCTTCGGCAACATCATCCTCGCCGACGAGATAAACCGCGCCTCCCCGAAGACGCAGTCCGCGCTCCTCGAGGCGATGCAGGAGCGGCAGGTCACCATCGAGGGGACGACCATACCGCTGCCGTCGCCCTTCATCGTCCTCGCGACCCAGAACCCGATCGAGTTCGAGGGCACCTACCCCCTCCCCGAGGCGCAGATCGACAGGTTCCTGATGAGGGTGGAGATCGGCTATCCCACGAGGGCGGAGACCATGCTGATGCTGAAGAACCTCAGGGGCATCATGGAGACGAAGGTCAAGCCCGTCGCCGACGTCAAGGCGCTCCAGGGGCTGATCCCCGCGGCGATCTGGGCCGTGAACATCGACGACTCCATCCGGGGGTACATCACGGACATCGTCGAGGCGAGCAGGTCGCACCCGGCCGTCAGGCTCGGCGGGTCTCCAAGGGCGGCGACCTCTCTCCTCGTGGGCTCCGCGGGCATCGCCTCGGTGGAGGGGCGGAGCTACGTGATCCCCGACGACGTGAAGAGGGTCGCGCCCTACGTCCTCGCGCACAGGCTCGTCCTGAGGCAGGAGGCGATCCTCGACGGGGTGACGCAGTCGACGATAGTCGGCCAGGTGATGCAGTCGACGAAGGTCCCTTAGCGATTGACGCTCTTCCGGAGGACCCCGAGGGGGAACACGGTCCTGCTGCTCTCCGCCGTGCTCATCTCCCTCGGGATAGTCGGCGCGCTGGAGTCGCAGGCCTTCCTCCTCTACGCAGGAGTGGGGCTCTTCCTCTTCTACTACGCCTCGAAGCTCCTCCTCCAGCTGAAGGTCAGGGCCCTCGACAGCCTCGAGATCACGCGGAAGTTCTCCCCTAGGATCGGCGAAGGGACCCCGCTCGAGGTCGAGGTGGGGTTCGTGAACAGGACCTTCGTCAGGCTCCCGCTCGAGCTCCTCGACTCCTATCCGCCCTTCTTCAGGATAAAGTCCGGCGCCAACGCCGCGGTGATCAACGTCCCCGCGAAGGGGTTCGCGCAGCTGCGCTACAAGATCAGGCCGACCTCCATAGGGTCGAACGCCTTCGGGCCCCTCAGGCTCGTCACGAGGGACATCGGCGGGGCTCTTCTTCTACGAGAGGAGCCGTCGCCGAGGCAGTCCCGAGCACGGTCGAGGTCACCCCCGGCCGGGAGGGAGCTCACGAGGGGGGTGCTTACGGCGGTCGCGATGTCGACCTACGGAGGGAGCATCACCTCGAGGAGGAAGGGCGAGGGCCTCGAGTTCGCGGACATAAGGCGATACGAGCCCGGCGACCCCTACAAGAGGATAGAGTGGCACGCGACGGCGAAGACGAACCGCCTGATGGTCAGGGAGCTGAACGCGGAGACCCAGCTGAACGTGATGGTCCTCCTGGACTCGACCGCGAGCATGGCCTACGGCGAGGCGGGGAGGACGAAGCTCGACTACGCCGCGAGGGCGGTGGCCTCGCTCGTCAGCTACCTCTCAAAGCGCGGAGACTTCGTCGGGCTCACATTGATGCAGGGAGACAAGCCCGCCGCCGTCCTCCCGCTCGCCAGGGGGGAGGTGCAGGCGCTACAGGCTCCTCGGCGCGCTCGGCGGCCTCACTCCCCAGGAGTCCCCGGCCGACTCGCTGCGGAGCGCGGTGAGCCGGTGCCTCGCCGTCGGCGGCGTGAAGGGGAAGACGCTCTTCTTCGTCATCACGGACCTCGACCTCGAGCGGGACCTCCAGCCCCTGAGGCAGCTCCTCGAGATCAACCACGAGGTCATCGTGGTGTCCCCCTACACCGCGCTCTTCGAGGCCCACGGCCTGGAGGGGCTAGACCGGACCATCTACTCCATCAGGACGTCGCACCAGCTGAAGACCCGCAAGAAGCTCCTGCACCAGGCCCTCGCGCTGGGCATACCCGTCCTCGACGTCGGCCCCGACGACCTCTTCCCGATGCTCGTCTTGCAGGTGGAAGAGCTGAGGAGGAAGGGAGGCTCGTAGCGTTGTCCGCCTCGGAAGAACCCCAGGCGCCGTCGCCTCTCTCAAGGTACGCGACACGGGGGGCGCTGATCTACTACGCACTCGTGCTCCCCGCGATCCTCGCGGCGGCGGTGTTCTCGCTCGCCATAGCCTCGACCCCCGGAGCCCTCGTCACCGACGCCGCGCCATACGGCGGCGCCGTCACCGCGGCCGTGCAGGTCCTCCCCCTGGCAATCCTCGCCGCCTCGGCCTACGCGGTCTTCTCCTTCCGCCCGTCGGTCCTGGTCACGCTCCTCATCGCGACCTTCTTCGTGGCGGTGAGCGTCGCGAACGGGATTGCCTTCCTGGGCGCCCAGCTCGACCTCGGGGCGACGGTCGTCCTCGTCGTGGTCGCCACCTTCCTCGCGCTCGCTGGGTTCAACTACGCCCGCGGCGTCAAGCTGCTCGGCTGGGAGGCGTCCTGACTTCAGCTCTTCCGGTCCTCTCGGGTACAACGTGCTCGGGATCGCCCTCGACTCCGCGGTCCCGCTGGTCGCCGCCCTCGCGCTGGTGCTCCTGGTCGAGACGGTCGTCGGAGCCCTCAGGGCCCAGGCCGTCGCTCCTCCCGCCGCCGCTCTCGACGCTGGCGTCGCTCTACCTTCAGACGCGAATCGGCCTCGTCTTCTCGACGCTCTTCGTCGCGGGCGGGGCGATCTGGGTCATGCGCCAGATGATCGAGCCCGTGATACTCCACTTCACCCTCTCAGCGCCGGACGCGAGGAAGGAGCTGCTCTCTGAGATCGAGCCGACGACGAAGACGGTCAAGAAGATCGCGCGCTACCGGCCCTCGGGTGGCCTGGCCTGGGGAGTCCTGACGGTCGCCTACTGCGTCGGGGTCTTCGCGGCCCTCGCCCTCTTCCTTCCTCGGGAGGAGTTCTACCGGGACCTGATAGCCACCGTGAACCTCCACCCTCCCTCTCCGAGCCCGCTGGAGCTCCTCTTCCAGACCACAGTCCAGAACGGGATAGTCAAGGCCGACATCCTCTTCGCCCAGCTCGGAGGACTACATCCGCGACATCGTCACGCTGCTGTGGGGTTGATTCGGCCTCGCCCAGTTTTTATAGCCTGAGGGGCCTCGAGAGCAGAGCCGAGGACGATGCGTGATGTCAACGAGCGGCACCGGCGGGGGCACTCCGAGGAGGTTCGCCGCGGCCTCGCTCTGGGTGGGCATCGCGCTTATCGCGATATCCATCTACTTCTTTCTCGCCTCGGTCACGCTCATCTCTCCCCCGGCCCAGGCCGTCGTCGCCGCCCTGCTCTCCGCGGTGATCGGGTTCGTCATGCTCTCGGCGGGCACGACCCTCGTCCGGACCTACGTCGTCGCTAGGGTCGTCGAGCAGAACCCCGGCAAGTGACCTGGGCCGGTGCGCGGCCCTGCTCGGAAACGGATTTAGCCGCGCACGGACAGGCCTGGCTCCGAGGGCATCCGTGAGCGACTCGAAGACGAAAGCCGACGCCAGCCGTTCCCTCCTGCAGCACCTCCCGATAATCATCATCAACTTCAAGACCTACGAGGAGGCGACCGGGGACCGGGCGCTCAAGCTCGCGCGGATCTGCCGGAGCGTCGCCATGAGGTACGGGAAGCGGATAATCATCTCCCCGCAGTTCACCGACATCTACAGGATATCGAGGGAGTCCTCGGAGTACACGCCCGATCTTCGCCCAGCACATCGACGACGGGATAGGGAAGTTCACGGGCTCCGTCTCCCCCCTCGCCGTGAAGGAGGCAGGCGCGGTGGGCACGCTGCTCAACCACTCCGAGCGGAGGCTCTCCATCGAGGAGATCGGGAAGAGGATCAAGGCCGCGAAGGCGCACGGCCTGATGACGCTGTGCTTCGCCGACAGCATCGAGGAGAGCCTGAAGATCGCCGCCCTCGGCCCGGAGATGATAGCGTACGAGCCGCCCGAGCTCGTCGGCACCGGCATATCCGTCTCCACCGCCAAGCCATCCCAGATAACGGACTTCGTGAGCAAGGTCACTCCCAAGGTGAGGCGCCTCGTCGGCGCGGGGATAAGCAACGCGGGGGACGTCAAGAAGGCCCTGGAGCTCGGGGCGGACGGGTGGGGCGTCTCCTCGGCCTTCACCAAGGCGAAGGACCCCGAGAGGATCCTGACCGAGCTGGTCGAGGCCTCCTAGGCCTGGCCGCGCGGCCCGCGCCTAGCCCAGGACGAACGACATCACTACGTTGTCCGCGGCCACGAACAACTGGCCGTCGCCCGCCGCCGGGCTCGTGAAGTGCTCGACGCTCCCGAGGTGGAAGGTGTAGGCCTGATGGCCGGTGCTCGCGCTGAAGCCATACAGAGTGCGCCGAATTGTCGTCCACCGTCCAGACGACGCCGCCCGTGACCGTCGGCGGCCCCGCGTTGAGGCCGGACATCTGCAGCTTCGTGGTGAACGCCCCGTTCGCGACCTGGAGCTCGAAGAGGCCGTTGATGCACGGGACGAAGAGGTCGGGGGCGACGAACGCTGTCCCCCCGAAGCTCTCGTCGCACACGTTGGCCGAGAACAACTGCCCTCCTATCCCGCCGAGCTGGCTCGCGTTCAGGAGGTAGCCGACGCCCTGCTTCCCGATCTGGAAGAGAAGGTTGGGGCCCACGATCGCAGGAGCCAGCGAGCCGAGGTCACCGTCGTCCTGGTTCAGCTGCACCCAGTTCGTGGGCGCGAAATATCCCTCCTCGGTGAGCGTGGGCGAGAGCTTGATGACGCTGTCGCTGTGGTCGAAGGTCGTCATGGAGGCCCCGTTGCCCGTCGTCACGTAGACGTTCCCCGACGGGTCGACCGCCGCCCCTGAAGGCGCCCAGATCGCTCCCTCCCTGGTCACGGGCACCTGGTAGTAGACCATCTTCCCGGGCGCGCTGGCGGGCAACCCGACCTCCCATCCGTAGTACTGGGCGCAGTCGCCCGCAAGGCCGCCGTAGCCGATGTAGACCATCCCGTTCGCGAGGGTGAGCGCGGTTCGCTCTTGCTGCGTGGTGTCGTTGAACCCGGGAGGGGTCGCCAGCTCGTGGAAGACGACGGCGCCGGTGGAGACGTTGAGAGCAGACAGCGTGTGGTGCATCGCGCTGTACGACACCACGTAGAGAATCCCGGTGGAGGGGTCGATGACCGGAGTCCCGGTTATCCCCGTGACGGGGCCGATGTTCCCGCACGGCAGAGTGTCGGATTCGACGGGAGGGCCGAGGTTGGTCCGCCAGACGACGCTCCCCGTCTGTGCGCTCAGGGCGTACACCGAGTTGTTCTCGGTCGCGACAAAGACGTCGCCCCCGTAGACCAGCGGCTCCGCGTAGACGGCGCCGTCCAGAGCCGTCGAGTTCCAGTCGCTCGTCACCGATGTGAAGTTCGCGACCTGCCGGTATCCGGTGCGGGAATTGTCACCGTGATACGTCGTCCAGTCCTCCCCTATGGCCGCGTTGGAGGTCGAGCCCGCCCCCTGGGAGCTCGTCGAGACGCCGGCGCTCAGGGATACCGTGCCGATGGGTCCGCTCGACGCAGGCGACCTGCTGAAGGGCGGCAGTCCGGCCAGGTAGATCGACCCGACGAGGATCAGCAGGACCGCCACCGCCGCGGCGACAACCAGCCTCCTCTTCATGCGCACGGGGATGGAAGCGGGAGAATTAGACTTTGATGTAGGCGGAAAGCATTAAGGCGAAAGCCCTCCGCTCCTCGAGGCAGGCATGTTCAGGCAAGGCGGAGGAGGCAGGCGAATGATCCAAGGGATCATCGCCAGGTTCAGGGAGAAGGGCGCGACCAGCCCAGAGAAGGCCATGACCGCCCAGGAGCTCGGGCTCCCGCCGAGGTTCGACGAGGCGATGAAGAGGCGCCTGGGGGCGACGGGGATCTTCGTCGAGGTGAACGGAAAATACTACCTGGACGAGGCGAAGCTGAAGCAGGTCCAGGAGGCGCGGAGGGCAGGAGGCTGGGGCGGAGGCGGGATGGGCGGCGGGCGGGGAGCGTGGGGGAGCATGTTCGCCCTCAGGATCGCAAGGATGCTCGTGGGCCTGGCCGCGGTCGTGCTGGCTCTGTCAAACATCCTCTTCGTGCGGAGCATCTACGTCAGCCTCGCCGTGGTCGGCCTGATCGTCCTGTGGATAGCGCTGACCGTGTTCCAGCTGATCTACCTCTCTAGGATGAGGAGCAGGTGGGGCG
>CAWFZY010000007.1:0-398320 GCA_963820505.1 uncultured Nitrososphaerota archaeon
GCACATATGTGAGCGTTGTCAAGCTAGTGGGGAGTTGGCTGTTGGTAAATTCCGGTTGGCAACCCACTCGGCTTCATATTTCACTGCTCTCAGCTCGGCCACGACGCCTCCGACTAGGGATAAGTTCTAAGCCCTCCGCAAGGGAGAGTGCACGTGCCCGGTTTCAAGATCCGCAGAGCCACGTTGAAGGACATGGACGTCCTGGTCGAGCACAGGAACGCGATGTTCGACGAGTACGCGCGCTTGACCCCGAAGGAGCGCAAAGTAGCGGTAGAGGCCTACCCGGCCTGGGCGAGGGACCTCATGAAGCAGAGGCTCTTCCACGGCTACATCGTGGAGACCGACAGGGGCAAGGTCGCGGCGAGCGGATGCGTGTGGCTTCGGCAGGTGCAGCCGTCGCGAGGCCGTCCTGCGTCCCTTGTCCCGTATGTGATGTCGATATACACCAAACCGAGGTTCAGGAGGAAGGGCCTCGCTAGCATGATCGTGCGGGAGTCGATGGCGTGGGCGGAGAAGCACGGCTATCGCAAGATGACCCTTCACGCGTCCTTGGTCGGGAGGAAGGTCTACTCATTGTTGGGCTGGAAGCGCGTCTGGGAGATGGAAGTCGATCTCGGCCGACCGCGGGACTCGGCCCGAGTCAGGCGCGGGCGCTCCCGTCGGCCTTCGAAGCCCTCACGAGCTGCCAGGTGACTCCGGCCAGCACGACGACAGCTATCAGGGCGAGGCTGAGGCCTGAGAGCTCCACGGGGATGTTCCTGCCTGCCCCGAAGGTGTGCACGACCATCAGGAAGATCGCGCCGATGGAGAAGAGCCCGTGGTAGAACATCGAGTTGCGGGCGCCCTGGAAGTAGACTGCTCCGGTGATCCAGACGAAGAGCGCCGCCCCGGTAGCGGCGTACCCGAGGAGCACCGGCAGCGAGAGCGGGAACGCGAGGAAGAGCACGACGTGAAGGCCGAGGAAGAACCCTCCTGCCCCGGCTATGACGATGTGCAGCCGCCACAGCATCTCCGGGCTCCCCATCCACGGGGTGAGGCGGTTCTTGAAGAGCATGAGCACGCCGGTCGCAGCGATGAGGGCCAGCGCGAGGAAGCCGAAGAGGTCCGCCAGCGAGCCGATTCCGAAGAAGAAGTAGGGCCGAGGGACGAACTGGAAAAGAAGGAGGACCCCCAACGAAAACAAAGAGACCGAGACGAGGGTGACCGTGGAGAATCGGCCTATCTTCATCGCAACGCCTCCGGCACCTTATTTTCCGATGAGCCAGGCATATAGGCGTAAGGAGACCAGAATGCACGAAAACCTCCGGAGAATATGGTATCTATTGCGACCGACTGCGAATCCACACAAGATTAAATACCATTGTCTCATGGAACGACGCCAATGGTCTCCGAACCCGCAATGCAACATATCAAGAAGCCGCGGGAAATCAATGCAAAAATTGCAGAATTCGTGAAGCTAGTGAACGAGCTCGGCCCTAACATCCCCCTGATCGCCAATAGGATGGGCGAGCACAAGGAGTCAGTCCGTTATTGGTTCAAGAAGCTCCTCAAGCAGGGTGTGGTGATCCAGCCGGCAGTCGACTTCGAGAGGATAGGGCTGGCGAGGGTCGTCGTTGTAGCCGACTTCTCGAAGGAATTCGAAAGCCAGGCGGAGTCAATCCTCATCGCCATGAGCCAGCTCTGCTACGTCCAGTGCTTCGTCAGGACGCTCCCAGAGGGGCACTACATCATCCACGGGGCGGTGCCCGTCGAGTCCGTAGGCCAATGGATAGAGATGATGCGCCGCCTGGGCGAAGAGGGGCTTTTCACCTCGCTGGAGTTCTCCACATACGACCTGACCAGGAACGCCCCCATGAAGTCTGACCTTTACGATTTTGACGTGGGTCGGTGGGAGTTCGAATGGTCTACCCCGGCAAAGGTGTACCCAGAGACGTTGCAGGGGCCTTCCCCCAAGGCTCAGGTCGACAGGATCGACCTGGAGATAATCAGGAGGCTGCAGCGAGACGAGACCAAGCCGCTCTCTGAAATCCAGAAAGAGACCGGGATAAACTACAAGACGTTGAGCTTCCACCACAGGAAGCACGTGCTGGGGAGGCAGCTGCTGAAGGGACACAAGGTGAACTGGGTCGGCACGGGATACAACCCCGCGAACGAAAGAGGTAAGCACAGGAGGCACACATATCAGCCGATAGACATCATCGTCAGAGACGTCACCCCCAGCGAGAAGGCGACGATCATGGGGCTAACGAATGCGCTCCCCTTCTTGTGGTGGGAGGCGTCGGGAAGGAGCAGCTACTACGCGCAGCTCGCATTCCCGACAGAGACGATTTCGGAGGCGATGGAATTCCTCGCGCGCGCTCTTCTACCAGTGAAGGACAGGGCCCGTTGGTTCATGGCAGACCAGAAGCACTCGCTCGCGTTCGTCCTCGAGCCCAGGCTCTACGACAACGAGTCGAGGGCATGGAGGTTCGATCAGGCCGAGGTCCTCGGAAAGTTTGAGCAGCTGCTGCTTCAAATCAAACGAGGGCCCTGAGCAGGGCCCTTGCGTTCGCCTGCTCTAGACTCCCCAGCCGCCGTACGCGTCTAGGGGGGAGATGTGCACGCCGAGCGTCGCGAAGACGATCGATGCGCCGCCGAGAGCCATCATGCCATATCTTACCTTCTCATCTAGGGTCATGGGCTCTCTCAAGCCGTTCCGGAGATTTAAGCGTTATCTATCTCCATGAATACGCTTGACATGTCTTTATGCGAATTCTCATGAGAGTTTCGAGGAAGCGCGTTGGGCTTTGACCAAGGCTTTTAGAGCGCAGCGATCCTCGCAGGCATCCGATTGTCCGACGCGCTCCAGATCCTCCTGAGCGGCGTGGCGCTGGGATTCTCGATAGCGGCCCCTCCGGGTCCCGTCACTGCGCTGTCGGCGCAGCAGGTCGCGTCGCGCTCGTGGCTCTCCGGGTGGCTCGTCATGCTCGGAGCGACTGTTGCGGACGCAATCTTCTTCGTGCTGACATACTACGGCGTAGCGAGGCTCGTCACGCCGGCGGAAAGGGGCGTACTCTTCGTCCTCGGCGGCGCGCTGATGCTCTACCTCGCATTCTCCACCGTAAGGATGGCCCGGCGCTCCCGCGTCGGCTCGTCTCCTGCGACCCGTGGTCGGTGGTCCTCGTCACCGGTGGGCAGGTCCCCGTTCCTGCTGGGCCTCTCCATGGGGCTGACAAACCCATACCAGCTTGGGTGGTGGGTCGCGATAGGCGCGGGGATGGTCGCTGAGTTCGGGAGTAGCGTGGCCGTCGGGTTCTTCGTCGGAATCTTGGCGTGGACCGTCATCTTCACCAGGGTCGTCCACGCGGGGGTGACGAGATACCAGCGCCTCTCTCCGGCGATTGCCTACGCGTCGGCGGCGCTCATGGCGGGGTTCGGGCTGTGGTTCCTCGGCTCGGGGCTCTCGACGATCGTCTTTTGATGGCCTCAGCCTCGAACTCGAGGACGTTGCGCTCCTGCGGGCCTTCGACGGAGCCGCCGCGCATGGAGCGCAGCTCGTCGAGGGCCTGACGAGCGGTCTTTCCTTCGTAGGCCATCATGTACGCGGCCAGCACGCAGCCGGTCCTCCCCTTGCCCGCGAGGCAATGGACCACGACGACCTTGCCGTCAGAGAGCGCGGAGGCGATGTAGTCGGCGCCGAGCGCCATCTGGGGCGGGCTCAGGGGGGCGTGGTCCTTCAAGGAGATGTGGTGGGTCTCCAGCCCACGCGTCCAGTCGCTGGGCAGCGGCTCCTCCGTCAGGGTGAGTATCGCGGTGACGCCGTTGTCCCTGAGCCAATCCACCTGGCTCTTCGAGGACGGCCGCCCCGACGCGGCGAGCCTGGCGTCCCTTACCCATGTGAAGAAGGTGGGCTTGTCGGTGAAGTTGGCCCGGATGCTGCGATAGACCCTACCTGTCCTTCCCATGTCTTACTCCCTCGCGCGCAGGAGTGTCGTATAATGCTGTTGGAGAAAGCTCGCCGATTCTAGAGGACTTCGAGCTTCCCATAGCGGCCTATGTTCAGCTGCACCTCTCCCCTGAAATTGTTGGTATATCCGTTGCTGACCTTCACGTGGGCGCCCTTTTGGACCAGGTCGATCTGGTTGTCCCACAGCGAGAGCTTGATGGTCCCTGTCTCGTCCTTCAGAGTCGCGTCGGCCACTCGCGCCTGCCCGCCCGTACGCAAGGAGACTTCCCTCGGGCTCGAGATTTCGATTACTTCCCCTTCGGCCTCAACCGTCCTCATTCCGTCCCTTAGATCTTTGATGTTCATCTTAGGCTAGTCGCGTCCTACCCATATGCGAGAGATATTTATTCTTGATTGGAACGACTGCTCCCGACCGGTTCGCTGCCGTTGTGCCTCGGGCGGCGATTCGGGAGTGCCTCTCAGCAAGGGGCAGACCGCATTGAAGGTTTTAAGGTTCGCCTAGGGGAGCCGCCACTGCGTTGCTTCCTTCTGCGAGCGACATCATCCCACTGACCCTTGCGTTCGCCCTCCCCGCGGCGGCGGTCTTCCTTGTGATGCCCCGTTACATCGAGCTCCTGCGCTCCAGGGGGAGGACGACGAATGACGCGCACAAGGGAAAGGACGTCCGGGTCCCCACGCCGGCGGGTCCTCTACTGGTGGCCGCGCTGGTGCTCGGGGAGGCTGTGGCTTGGGTGTTCTACGGCTCTGTGGTCCCTGTCGTCCTGATAGTGGTGGTCCTCTCGTGCGGGCTCATCGGGCTGTACGACGACCTGAGAGGACTGGGAGGAATTGTGAAGCCAGCGCTCCTTGCCGGCGTTGGCCTTTTCGTTGCTGTCGCTGAGCACTTCTATCCGAGCGTCTACAGCCCCATCTTATACTTCCCACTCTTCACGCAGACCGGGACGCACTACATCATCTTCGCGCTTATCGTGGTTGCGTCCATCCCCGTCTCCGCGAATGCGTTCAACATGCTCGACGCCTTCAACGGAGAGATATCGGGTTTCACCACGATAGTGTCAGCGGCGCTTGTCGCGGGGATACTCCTCCGGGCTCACGCACTCGCAAGCACTTCGGCGGCCAGCGTAGCGATTGCCCTGCCGCTGCTGGCGGTCTCGGCTTCGTTCTACTTCTTCAATAGGTATCCGTCGAAGATATTCGATGGGGACAGCGGCTCGCTTTCACTCGGGGGCATGTATGTCATTCTCTCGATAGTCGGCGGTGTAGAGATAGCGGCGCTCGTCGCTCTGATCCCGGCGGTGATAAACTCATACTACATCCTCTCGAGCGTAAGAGGGCTGGTCGAGAGGAAGAAGATGGCTGCGCGGCCGACCTACTTTGGAGAGGACATGAAGATCCACGCGTCGATGGATGCCCAGGCTCCGACGACCTTGGTCAGGATGGTACTTCTGGGAGGTCCTCTGGACGAGAGGTCGCTTGTGAACGGGATACTCGCGATAACCGCCTACGCCGCTTTCCTGTCGGTGGTGACATCAGTGATGACGTGGTTGCTATGAGCTCGAACGAAAAGCCAAAGGGGACCAAAATCGCCATGATGGCGGTCGTCACAGTCGCTTGGCTGCTGATCTTGGGAGCCACGTATGTTTTCTTCGTGATAGTAAGGCCTCTCGGACCAGAGCTCCACGAGGCGAACCTGCCCTCCTCGGTGCTCAAAGTCGCTCTGACGATTGGGCTGGGGGCCTCCTGGTTCGTCGTGATGTTCGTAATAGACTGGCTATACGTCAGAGCTTTCCGGATTCCCACATCTTCTTCTTAGCGTCATACTCCTTCCTCGTGTAGACCACGCGAGCCGGGACGCCCAGGACGACGACGCCAGGCGGCACGTCCCTTGTGACCACGGCGCCCATCGCCACGACGCTGTTCTTGCCTATAGTGACGCCCGCCTTGATCACCGAGCCCCCGCCGACGACCGCGCCGTCCTCTATCGTCACCCCCACCATCCTCTTGCTCATGGGATAGGGGTCGTTGGTGATGACAGCAGCGGGTCCGATGAAGACACCCTTCCCTATGCGGGTCAGGGGAGGGATGTAGACCGAGCCCTCTATCCTCGTGTTGGCCCCTATCTTCACGTTGTAGTCGACGTGGGCGAGGGACCCTATCGAGACGTTGTCGCCTATTATCGTGTTATTACCCACGTAAGTCAGATTCCAAATCGACACCCCTTTGCCGATTCTAACGTTCGTCCCGATGAATGCACCATTTCCCAGCCGAGCAGGCTTCAACACAATCCCTCAAATGGCCGGAAATCGTTCCTATTCTTCACAGGCAGACTTGTTCGCTCTTGATACTTCGAAAGGAGGTAAACTGCCCTTTTCTTCTTTGGTCCCTCCAGGCAGGGCATCATGAGTGCCATAAGCTCCAATGCTTTCTTGCCTCCGATCGCGACTGACCAAACGTCGTTTCCGGTTGAACTCTTCTGGCAGAAGACCGCTTTCCTTCCCCAGAGCCTCCCGAGACGCTCTATCGACTCCTTGTCCTCCATTGAAACCTTAACTTGCGGTATGCTATAATATCTCATCGGCCTCGGAGTGGCGCCCTCTCTTCGGCCTCTTTTGCGACCCGAACCAACAATAGTTTCGAGTATTGACCCGTCAGCAATGACCATTCCCGCTGAGTAGCCGACATCTCCTTCCTTGCTAAGTGTTCTGCTGAGGGGATTCGGGGGTGGGCGACGTAGCCCCATGTCTCTTGCCTTGGCTTCGATGGCCGACCAGTTGCGTTCTGGAAAGGTCGCTGCTATCCTATCAGCTGGGTCAATCGGAAACATTGCATTTAAGATACGAGTCTCTTCAGCTGTCCAGACTTTTCGCCGCCTTCGTTCTTGCCAATAATTGTATGGTCTTCTCTGACGCCTGCTGCTCTCTTCCTCGGGCACGCATCAATATCCGCCAGGTGCATATTAGCATCCATGGCACGCGAAGTTCCAAACCTTGACGTTCTTCCCCAGCTTCGCGTCCTCCGCGATGAAGTTCAGGGGCTTGCGGCCGGCCATGCGACTTGCGCTCGCGTGGCGAAGGCTGATAAACTGATTGCCCTTCGCACCTTAATAATATAGAGACCCCTGTGGCAACTCTCTTAAACCGCAGGCCCGCAACCGGGCGTCACTATGAGACGAGCGAACCGAGCAAGTCCTGTGCTCGTCCTTGCTGTCCTCGCGACGCTAGCGGTTTCGTGCTCCGCGGCCGCCTCTCGCAACCCCCTCTTCGCGCAGCAGCCGGCGGCCGCGGCCCAGTCCGATCCGACGGTGACCGCCGGGATACTCCTTCTCGACGTCCAGCAGGTCAACCTGAACTCGGGGACGTTCAGCGCAGACTTCTACCTCTGGTTCAACTCGACGGGGAGCCCTCAGACCGTCCAGTACGAGCTGATCAACGGACAGGCCACGTCGGTCACAGTCGACGCGAACTCGAGCACGTACCAAGAATATCGCATAGTGGGGACGTTCACGAGCAGCCTGGACTTCTCGAACTTCCCCTTCGACAACCACAGCCTAAGCATCCAGGTCGAGAGCAGGAACCTGCCCTCGAGCCAGCTCACTTTCGTCCCTGACGCCAAGGGGAGCGGGGTTGACCCGTCCGTGACCCTTGTCGGGTGGAACCTGCTGGGGTCTAGCATCCAGGCCGCCCCCCACGTCTATTCCGCGACCCAGACTTTCTCGCGGCTGACCTTCACGTTCACGATAGGCAGGCCTGCGATCCAGTCGTTCATGGCGAACGTTTTCCCCATAGTCTTGATCACGCTCATCTCGCTTCTGGCGTTCTTCCTGCCCCCCACGAGGTCGTTCGAGAGGATACTGATCGGGGTGACCACCCTCATCGCGGCCGTTGAGTTCAACCTCTCTCTGCTCGGGCAGATTCCGCCGGCGAACTACCTCACGATTGCGGACAAGATGATGATCACGGTCTACGCGCTCTTCCTCTACAGCATAGGCGTCACCATCGTCCTCGCGAGGCAGGTAGAGAACAAGGACTTCGAGCGTGCCAAGAGGTTGAACACGAAGGGCGCGATACTGGTCCCCTTCATCGCGGCTGTCATACTGGGGCTACTCCTCCTGCTGGGGTACACGGGGTTGTGAGCTTTGCAACTTTTAAATAGAATTTCAGGGAGTTTGACCAGCTAGATGGCCGTCGCGGCAGGAGAGTGGGCGATCCTCATAGTAATCTTGCTCGGGGTCGTCGTGAGCGTCTTCGTGATCTTCTGGGAGGGCCTCCGCAGGATCGTTGGCGTCAAGCCCGCACCCAAGACCGGAGAGCCGCTGCCCAATGCGGACTACACGAAGTACGTCTGGAACGCCGAGGATATTGGAGCTCCTCCGGCCCGCAAGACCGTCGTGATGACGTACGACGGGCCCCAGCGCGTAGCCATGTCGTTCTTCATCGACCTGACCAGGAACAAGAACGCCTACCTCGACCCGGTGAAGCCCGTCAGGATCAACGGCGACATCGTGCCCCTCAAGGACCTCCCGGCTGACCCGGAGAAGCTACGGGCCGTCAAGAAGGAGAGCGTGGACGTGACAAAGTTCGTCAGGACCGGGCCGCAGGGGATTCCCAACGACTTCGAGGTGAACTACATCGTCCGCGGGCGCTTCAAGAGCCTCAGGGGGTCGGAGGGGAAGGTGACGCTCATGCTCGCGGTGACCATGCCCAAGGCAGGGAGCGTATTCGGCCCGACGAAGTTCTGCATGAACTGTCAATACTCCATGCCACTCTCGGGCAAGTTCTGCCCCAACTGCGGCGTCCCCGTCGAGGCGTTCAGCGGCACCGATACCAAGGATTGCGTGAACTGCAAGGAGACGATAGCCTCCAACGCCCTCTACTGCTACAACTGCGGCGCGGTGCAGCCCAATCCCGCGGCCCCGGTCCCTGCGCCCTCGGACGCGATGGCCGGCCAGAGCAGCTAGTACCTACTGGATTACCCCGCCGCTGCCCACGGCCCCCGCGACCGGTCCCGGAGGGGCTGGAGGAGGAGGGGCGACGCCCCCCGCGCCCATGATGTTGCTTATCATCGAGGTGCCCTTCCACGTGGTGAACACCTGGACGAAGGCCTGAGATATCGAGTCGAAGAGCTCGTCGTCGTGGAGGCCCGGAGGGGCGACCTGGCTCGTCATGAGTCCCTTTAGCGCCGCGGCCTGCATCATGGCGTCTCCTGGCGAGACCCCCGAAGCGATGGGGACGGGGGTGTTCGGCGACGGGGGCATCGTGGCCGAAGCCGCGGCCCCGCCGGGGAAGGGTATCGCAGGGTTGGCGTATCCTAGCTCCCAAACGGTCCACGCCTGGCCTATGGCGAATGCCACGGCGCTCCCGTAGAGTGTGTAGTTGGCGGACTTTTGGTCGAACTGGGCCAGTATCATCGGAGTGGCCATCAGTCCTCCGCCTATCATGCCTGCGGGAGGCAGTATGCCTATCGGGCCGTTGATTATCACCCCGGCGAAGGTCGCTGCGCTCTGCCAGTTCTTCCAGGCCTCGCAGACGGCCTTCGTAATGTCGTCGATGAACCCGTTGAAGCCGTCGCTGATGGCGTTCGCGGCGTCCACGGCTATCTTCTTCGGGCTCGGCGACATGAAGAGGTTGGTCGGCTTGGGGACCCCTGGGCCGAACTCGGGCGTCTTGCCGTTGACGTCGTCCTCGAGGCCAGAGTCCCAGCTCGGGGGGAGTTTGACCGCCTTGGAGAGGTACTGGGTCTTGGCGAGCTGCGCGAAGAGCTTCGCGTCGGGGGCTGGCATCTTCTCTAGCCGCCTATGTTGACGGTGGGGCTGCCGCTCTGGATCGAGCCGTCGCCCCCGCAGTGCTTTGTCGCGTCCCCGCTCCTCGCAGCGGGCATCCCGTTGATGTTGACCGTCCCCGAGCCCTTCGAGACGGTGAAGTTGTTGCCGTCGCAGCAGGGCGCGTGGAGGCCCTTGTCGTCCTGCCTGGCGGCGGGGAGGCTGTTGATCTTCACGGTAGGGGAGCCGGCCGCGATTATCCCCGCGACCGGGTGGGGGCAGATGGGGCACCCGTGGCTGCAGTTCCCCTGCACCGGGTCTGTCTGGCGGGCCGCTGCTGGCATGCGAGTCCCCTACGGGTTGATGTCCACGGTGCTCCCCTTGACGGTCATCTTGCCGCTCGCGGTGAACTCCGTGTCGGCGTCGCTCTCTATCTTGACGTTCTTCGCCTTTATCGAGAGGTCGTCCTCTGTGCTTATCGTGATTGGGAGCTTCGAGGTGAGGTTGACGCCCTCCTCCTTGCTTATGGTGACGTCGGTGTCCCCCACGTGGATTGTCAGCTTCTCGTCCTGGATGGTGAGGGTGACCGTCTGGTCCGGGAGCTCGATGTAGATCCTCCTGAGGTCCGGGTTGGAGTCGTAGGGAGGGATGTAGACCATCTCCTCCGCCTGGGAGGCGGGAGGCCTGTCCTCGTCGTTGTAGAGGCGCCCGGTGATTATCGGCGCGTTGATGTCTCCGTTCACGAAGGAGACCAGGACGAGGTCGCCCACCTGCGGTATGCTAGCGAACCCGATGTGCGGGGTCGCGACGGGGACCTGCCTCAGCTCGACGTCCTTGTCCCTCAGCTTTACACTGCACTCGTAGTTGTCGTTGTCGCCGTCGTCGGCGTGCGGGAAGACCGAGGTCACCACCCCGAGCTCCGCGACGTGGACCTTCCCCACCTCCGACTCCGCGACCTTCTTCATCGCCTCGACTACGCCTGTCATCTCGAAATCATCTCACTTGGGCGGGAGCTGCTTGACGTCGACGCGCTCGATCCTCGCCGCGGGTATCTTCACCTGGAGGTTCGCCTCCACCGAGTAGACCAGCCGCTTGGCGAAGACCCCGCCCGGTATGTCCCTCGAGGCGTAGAGGTCGATGCCCTCCACCGGCTTTACCATCATTCCCTTGTTCGCAAAGTCCTCCTGCGCGAGCGCCACGGCCTTTATCATGTCCACGGTGATGTCGTCCCTCTGCTTCTCGTTCCCCGCCCAGACCTCGAGGTTGTAGACCGTGACGAGGTGTATCTGCTTCGTCTTCCCCGCCCCGGTGGCCGAGTTGTACTTGACCGAGACGTTCTCCGCGCCCTTGGGCGGGGGAGAGCGGAAGGTTATCGTCCCTTTGCTGTAATCCATCTTGTAGTCGACGTTCTCGAGCTCCATGTGCCCCGCCGACGACTCGACGCGAAGGAGCGGCCTTTGCGCCTTGCCCGAGATGGAGAAGACCGTCCGGGCGCCGTCCCCGCTGAAGGACTCGCGCCTCTCCTCCTTCACCTCGACGCCCTCCCCCCCGAGGCCCACGTCCTCGAAGGTGAAGCTCGGGCTGTAGACGAAGACCGCCGGGAGCGGGATCTGCTCGGGCCGGGGCGAGCGCGAGGCGATGTTCCCTCTGTTCACGCTCTCCATCCTGTCCTGGAGCGCTTTCACGAGCCCGCTGGAGATCTCGCCCAGCAACCACAATCACCTGAGCTGCTTGATCCTAGTCCTGAGCTGAATCGCGTCGGCTATCCTAGTCGTCGACTTCGGGTTGGAGTTCTTGAAGGTGACCGTGAGGACCTCCTTGTCGGGGTGCGGGTTCGAGAGCCTGTACCGGTACCACACCCACTGGTTCGGGGCGAGGAGGAACTCGACGTAGGGGTTGTCCGTCCCCTTGGGCGAGAGCTTCCTCCTCTCGTGGACGACGAGGCCCTTCAAGGTCTCTGTGCTGCCGTCCGCGTACCTGACCGCGATGTCGAGGGCCTTTTGGTTCCCGTTCTCCGCGCCCGCCCAATAGTCGAGCTGGTCGAAGAGGTTGGCCACCGTGAAGCGGCAGATGTCTACCGCGGCGTCCCGCACCGAGGGCAGCCACTGCTTCGTGATGAAGCCGAGCAGGTCGGTGCCGTATGTCCCCGTCTCTCCTGGGACCTTCTCGTCCAGCCTGTATGACTTGCCCTCGGGGCTGTCGAGGCGCGTCATGGTGTTGATCTCAGACATGTTGTCGACGTATCTCCTGAGCTCGGCGTTCTCCGTCTCGAGGCGCACCAGGTCGTCCAGAATCCCCTGCTGGATGTAGTTCCAGTCGTCGGAGGTGATGACGTCCCCTGGCTGTGCCACCCTGGGCTTGAAGTTTGTCAGCTCTGGCTCTCCTCCTTCACGACAACTTCCGCGTGCACACCTGCGCCCTTTATAATATTGAGAAAGTCCGCGGCTTCTCGCACGGACACCCCGCTCTCTTTCATGACCCGGGCCGGGACCATTAGGGTGAAGGTAGACGGCTGCCTGCCCGACCAGGTGAGGCGGATCACGGCGTCGGGGACCGGGACCGCGAATATCGAAGAGCCGAAGGAGCCCTTGCCAAAGTGGCCGACCTTCGCGGAGATGGCCTCCTCGTAGACCCAGCGCGAGCCGCCTGGGGTGAGCTTCGGGAAGGCCGGAGAGGCGGAGACCCGGGATGAGGCGTCCTTCCCGTCGAGGGTCGCCGAGTCCTCGCTCATGACGAGCGTCTGACCAACCGTGAACCTGCCCTCCAGCCCGACGCTCTCGTTGGAGTCGAGGTTCCTGAGGGTGGGGTTCAGCACGACGATGCCGTCCCCCTGGAGCGTCATCTCTATCGTCGGGGACGCGTCCCCGACGCTCATGCTCCCCTGGGTCCACGACTGCCCCCCGGCCACGCGCCTCTCGATGGACATCTCGCGCGCGGGGTTCTCGACTATCTCTAGGTCCTCCTGGCGGGCCGAGAGGAAGTCGGCCATCAGCGCCTTGACCGAGGCGCAGGTCCCGCCTCCCTTGAACTGGCGGAGGGCGCTCTTGATCCGCGCGCGGTAGTCGTCGTCGACCTCGCCTTGGTCCCTCTTGAGCTCGAAGACGGCGCCGAGCTTGTCCAAGTCTTCGCCGTTCGCGGTGTCCACCCAGTGCGTGCGCATGATGCGGAAGACGCTCTTCTGCTCCTCGCTGAGTGACCGGCCCACGGAGTCGAGCACCTTGAAGATGACCGAGTCCGTGTCCCAGGTCCGGTAGAACTCCGGGAGCCGGTCGGCGATGCGCTTGGTCCTCTCCAGCTCGGTGGTCACCCGGCTTGCACGCTCACTGTCCTGACCTTCGGCTTCTCGTCCGCGTTCAGCGCGATGTTCTCCCTCGAGCTGCTCCCGCTGGGCTGGCCCTCCCTGTAGCATTCGACGGAGAGGCTCTTGACGTCCGTCACTCCGCGTGCCCTCAGCGCTACCGAGACGAGCCTCCCGAATATCACGGTCTCGCCCGTGGTCACGGAGCCGATGTATTCCTCTATGCCATCCTCGATGGCCTCCTCAACGTCAGAGAGCTGCGTCCCGTCCTGGAGCTGGAGGAGGACGTGGACGTCCATGAGCACGAACTTCGGCCTGAGTATCTGGACGTAGACGCCGGCCGCCCTCGTGTCGTCCACCGCCTCCTTGATCTTCTGCATGTCGCCGCCGTCCACGATCACCCTCACCACGCCCGGGACAGGGAGGTCGACCGGGCTCCCGCCCATCTCGACCGAGAAGGAGACGGGCATCTCGTCTATCCTCACCGGCCTCACCACTCCGTCTATCTCCTCGATGCGCTGCTTCAGCGAGTTGTAGGTGGCGCGCCCGAGGGCGCGCAGGCCCTTCTTCGCCCGGTCCCTGAGGACGTCGTCTGTCTCCGCCTCGGTCCCCCCGCTCAGGGCCTCCCTGTTGACCACGAACTCTATCGTCTCGACTGGCTGGGGCATCAGGGTGATGGCCCCGGAGAGGACGTTGCCGCCCGGCCCCGCCTCGAGGGCCTTCACTGGGACGTCGACCTCCCAGACCCCCAGTGGGTTCTTCTGGAGGAAGGCCTCCTCGGTGGTCTCGAAGAGCTTGACGTCCTGCCTGCGGCGGGAGAACGTCGAGAGCCTCGTCCCCTTTGGTATCGCGACCTGCTGGTAGGCCTTGTAGGTCACCCTGAACTCGGAGCGGTAGTCGGGCTTGAACGCGCTCTCCAGCCAGGCTATCGAATTCCCGTCGAGGGCGTAGTCCGCGCCCTTCTTGAAGACGAACGGCTGTCCGTGCATCATGCCCTTCACGGTCGTGATGTCGAAGGCCGGGGTGCGCTTGAGGTCGTACTTCTTCCCGCCGTCGAAGACGATGACCTGCTCTTGGGGCGGGAGCTCTGGCGGGGGCTTCCTCCTCCCGAACGTGACCGGCCCCGTCGCGAACTGCGGCGGCCTCCTCTGCACCCCGAGGATCGCGACGACGAGGTCGAGGGAGTTGCCCGTGGCCGTGTCGATGAAGCCCGCCTTGTAGACGTAGTCGTTCTGGTTGTACAGGTACTCTATCTCGCGCCCGATGGCCTCGACGATCGTCCGTACCACGCTCCCCGGATTGACGTCGGTGATGGGCGAGGGGCTCCCGAAGAGGTAGGAGACCTCGAAGGTGGACATCGCGTCGGGCTTCTTCCCGCCGTCGACCCACTCGAACATCCCGTCGGAGAGGCGGTAGTCTGTCCCCTTCGCGAAGGAGGTCCGCAGGCCCTTGACCGGGCCCTCGACCTTGACCACGTCGCGTATCCCCTCTTCGCCCGCGCTGAGCCTGTACCTGACCTTGGTGGGGTCGTAGACGAGGCTCTCCCTCACGACGGCCTTCGTGAGCTGCTCGAGCATGGAGGTCGTGATTTCGGAGAAGGACTTGTTCTGGTAGGACATGCTAGGCGTTCTCCAGGTAGAATGGGAAGACGACGTTGAGCGGGACCTCCTTCTCCGTCGCGATCAGGCTCACGTCGACGTCGACCGCGTCAGGCCTCCCCGGCCGCACGGTCACCGTGACCCTGACTATCTTCTTCACCCGGGGCTCCCTCTCCAGCGCTTCGATGACCACCGCCTTCACCTTCTCCCTGGTGGTCTCGGTGTTGGGCTCCCCGATGAGGTCATAGAGCTTGGAGCCGTAGGAGGAGTGGCCGATGTCGAGGAGTTCGCCCGGCCTGGTCCTCATCCTGTGGACTATGGCCTGCCCCAGGTTGAGCTCGTCGTCTACCAGCTCGAGGTCGCCCGAGGGCGAGACCTTGAGGTCGGCTCCGACGTCGGCGTAGACGAGCCGAAGGTCCTTACCGAGAACAGGCTTCTCTTCGCTCGTCTATTTCACGCCCCGAGGGTATCCAGTTGCTGAGCGGGCGGATTTAAGGTCAGCAAGGCCATCATTCCGAGGACCCCAGGAGGCGGAGGGAGGTGGTGAAGCCCCTGGACTTGCTGAGGAAGTGCTCGACCCGGACGACCTGGTACTCGCCGCTGACGGTCGAGTCCGGCATCTCCGAGATCTCCACCGTGTCGTTGAGCTTGACCGTCGCTGTCCCTACGACGTCGAGGATCACCACTATCGACTTTGCGAAGGCCCCCTGGATGGCCTCCGCCGCAGACCCGGCGGAGTCGGTGTCCCTCAGCGAGGCGTCTTGGACTGTCAGCTCGTTGTCGCTCCCTCCCTCCCCTTGGACGGGCGCCTTGGTAAGCCAGTGGACCGAGTCGTCGCCCTGGGAGCTGGAGGGGCTCTCCCCGAAGACCTTGGCCCCTTTGTAGACCGGCTCCTGGTCGAGCCTGGAGACATGGATGACGTCCTTCCCGTACTCGAACGTGGTGGCGGAGGAGCTCTCGTAGGCCTTGAAGCAGAGCTCGTCGTCGCTGTTCGCGAAGACGTCGAACCCGTTCCTCCTGGCGAGCTTCAGGGTGTGGTCGTGGAAGGTCGCGTCGCTGTCCACCGTGTAGAAGGGGAGCGTGAGCCCGTCGTCGATGTCGCCGGCGGTTACCTCCGCCGTGCCCGCCATGTCGGTGACTATCGCCCCGCAGGTCTGGGACTCGTAGAAGGTGTTCGCGCGTCTCCGCATCATCTTCGAGATGGAATTGAGCCCGAAGACCCTAACGGTGTGGAAGCCCGCATCCACCACGTCGACCACCCCCGTGAAGACGTTCTCCTGGTCGTCGTAACCCAAGGAGGCCGTGATGGTGTCGCCGCGAGAGACGCTGAGCCCGCCGGAGGACCGGAGTACGGCCTCGAAGCAGCCCGCAGGCCCGTTCATCGACATGTCGACCCTCAGCGAGATGAGGTCCGTGCTGGAGTCAGGGTCGACGCTCGCCGAGCCCATCGAAAGGCTGTAGGAGGGGCGGAGCGAGCCTGGTCAACTCCTACTCGGGGATGTCCGTCCGGCGAAGCGCCCTCCCCAGCGGGGAGCGGGCGGCTGAGGGGCAGTCCCAGCGCCAGGACGTGTTGTCGAGCCAGCGGGTCCCCTCGTTGTCGGCGTCGGGGAGTACGAGCCAGTCGACCGCCTTGTTGTTGGGGTCGGTGAAGATCTTGAGGTTCCAGCCGAAGAGCTTCCCCTTCTCCCAGTCCAGCGGGAACTTGCAGAGGAACCCCGTGCTGTCTGTAGCGGTGTTGGTCCGGAGGGCGATGTAGTTGTTTGTGGTCTTGGTCCTGATGTCGCCCACGCAGTCTGCGGTCTCGGGCGTCTTCCATGGGGCCATCTTCGAGGCCTTGGCCTTGGCGTTGCCGAGGAGCTCGCTCCAGAGCTCGAGCCGGAAGTCCTGGATGGAGTCCCGCGCCGTCTTGTCCTCTGCGGTCATCCCGATGCAGACCTCTGTGTCCCTGTCCCCGGCGAGGCTCCTCTCGTTTAGGTTGGCGCTCCCGATGATGACGAACTCATCGTCCACGATCATCAGCTTGGAGTGGACGTATATCATGTAGCGCTGGTTCTTCGAGACCCTCTCCGTCCTGTCCCCCGTGGTCTCGACGGAGCCGCGGCGGTCCCACCGCGCGGGGAAGTAGAAGGAGACGTAGTCGCGCCACGTCCCCTTGAAGCTCGGGTCCTTCTTTGCCAGTGCGTCGCAGGCGGCCTGGATGTTCGTGGCGATGAACTCTATCGAGCTGGCCTCGTACTCCCTGATCACCTGGAGCGCGCCGGAGGAGGGGTCGCCCTCCGGGAACATGGGGATGACCACGTAGACGTGGAAGGGCCTCTTCTTGTCGATCATCTGCAGGACCCTCTTGACGACGGTCTTGGGGACCAGGTTGTCCAGCCCGCTCACCCAGATCCCCGCGCCGATGAAGTATTGGCTCTCGATGTAGACGAAGCGCTGGGCGCCGCTTATCGCCCGGACGTATGCGTCCTGGATGCTCTTCTCGAACTTCGGGTTCTTGAGCACCCAGTCGAACTCCTTGGGGGAGGCGCCCACCACCTCGACACGGGTCGGGAACCAGTTCCCGACGGAGGGCTGCCCCCAGTGGACCCTCTCAATCGAGCGGAGGACCTGGCCTATGAACTGTCCCTGTGCAGGCTTGCGCTTCTCCCACTGCTGGACGAAGAGGAAGGTGTCGTCGTCCTTCTTCTCTGAGAGCATGAAGGCGAACTTGCTCACGACCTTGGTCACTGCGTCATCGTTCCTGTCGCCCCGGGCCTCGGAGAGGACGCTCGCGTCCACGTTCCACCTCCCCACGAACTCCCTCACCATGTCCCAGGCTGCTGGCCCGACCAGCTGTGCGTGGATGTCGTGCCAGGGCTGGCGGGGCTGGGTGCCGCTGTCCTTGAACTCGGCGTTGTACCAGTCGTCGTACTTGTTGTCCTGGACGGCGGTGAACCCCCCGTACTGCTTGGTCGCGCCGAACTTGGAGTAGCGGTAGCCGGTCGCAGGGATCGCCTTTGTGAACCCGGCGCTCTGCGCGTCGAAGGCCGTCTTGGCGGCGGGGGAGGAGTCCTTGCCTCCCTTCTCCGGGTTGGCCGCCGGAGGGGGCATGATCGGGTGCGCCCACCAGTCGAACCTCCCCTTGGTTAGGTCGAGCCCGCCGAAGAAGGCCTTGACCTCCAGCCTCCCATCTCCGGCGTCGCAGTCGACCACCACCATCTTCTGATGGTGGGACCAGCCGACCCCGGTGCGCGAGCTCGCGCGCCAGAGGAGGTTCGCGGGCTTCTCTTCGAACGGGTTCTTGGAGAGGTACTGCGCGATGTCCCGCAGCTGGAGGTCGGCGAAGTCGTTGTCAGGGTCGGGGACCACCGGTGCGAGGTGGTCCCATGTGTGGATCGCGATGACCATGTCCTTGCGCTCCTTGGCCTTGGCGATGAGGATGCCGCCTATCGTGTCCTTGACCTCGGGGTTGTCCCCGGCGTGGGAGAGGCGCATGTAGGGCTGGAAGGACCAGTCGCAGATGAGGATGAAGTGCTTGGCCTTCGAGATGGCGTCCGCGATGTCGTGGAACGCCCCGGTCTTGCCCTCCGGGTCGTCGCTCCCGTTGGAGTAGAACTTGACCGAGTTCCCGGAGTACCAATCATAGGTGGCCTCGCTACCCACCGGGACGACGAAGTGGCCGGAGACGTTGAAGTATGGCGAAGCCACGACGTCCGCCGCGTCGGCGGCGGCCGGGTCGGAGGAGGACTGGGTCGAGGAGGCGCTGGAGGCAGAGCCGCCGCCAGGAGAGCTACCGGGAGGGGCGTCCGGGGCCTGGGGGAGCTTCACCCTGGCCTGGAGCTCGCGAGGCTTGCCGTCGGGAAGGGCGACGAAGAAGGGGTTCGCCGAGGAGCCGAAGTAGAAGCAAATCCGCGGCTTGGTGGGGTCGGCCTCGGACTTTGCAGCGCCCGTGGGCTTGAGCTCCATCAGGTAGGCGACCGGAGTGGGGACTGCGTCGGCCTTGCCCCCCGACGAAGGACCGGACCCCTCGAGCTTCGAGAGCGTCCCGGAGACGGCCGTCCCGGGGACGAGGGTCTTCTTCGTGACCGCCCCGGACTGGTCGCGCTCTACCTCGAAGAGCTTGAAGTCTATCTGCTTGCCCGAGTCCTGGCCGAGGAAGTGGAACTTTACGTCGAAGGTGGCGGAGGAGTACCTGTTCGAGTCGTCGGCCTCCGCCCGGACGATAATCGCGCGGTTCTGCTCAGACAACTAAGCCACCCGTGAGCTCGCATGAGGTTTTTTGCTTTTCCGTTGACAACTGGGAGCGGCCTCTATGACTCTGGCTCGTATTTGACGGCGGCGAGGTAGCAGGTCTTGGGGGCGATCGTCCCTTTGGTGAAGTTCGCCTTTGCCAGCCCCGCCCTGGCGGTCGTCCCGGTCTCGCGGATGAGGTACTTCACGTCCTTGGGGCGGAGCTTGGAGTTTATCGCGAGCATCTTGGCGCAGACGTTCGCGACTTGGGGGATGGCGAAGGAGACCCCGGTGTCGCTCGTGGGGATGAGCGGAATCTTGGAGACGTCCATCTTCGCCTCCTTGGCATAGTAGAAGCGCATGCCGGGGTCGTAGAGCGTGAGGTTGTCAGCGTAGCTCGCGACGTCCACGGACTTGGCGCCGAACCCGAAGAGGATGTCGGAGCCCCCGGTGTCCGGGGCCGCGGAGGTCTCGTACTTGGCACTGCATCCTCCCACCACGACAAGGTTGTCGGCGGGGCCGAGCCCGGCGGGGCAGACGTCGTAGGTGTCGAGGTCCCTCCCGTTGTTCCCGGCGCCGAAGACGAAGAGGACGCCGGGGTGGTCGGCGATCAGCTTGTCGATGCCGTTGTCCTTGTAGACCTTCTTCTTGTTCTCGGTCGCGAGCGCCGAGAGGACGACCGAAGCCTCGTTCTTGATGGCGGCCTCCATCGCGGTCTTGACCAGGGGGACCTCCTTCTCGGCCTCGCGGGCCCCTATCGAGCCTATGGCCGCCTGGGTCCTCACGCGGTAGTCCAGGAGCTCGAGGGTCTTGGACCCCCACGCGGCGATGGCGGCGACGCGGGTGCCGTGGCTGATGTTCTTGTCGTCGAAGGCCGCGATCCCGTCGGAGACGACATGGCTCGCGCACCTCGCGGAGAGGTACCCTCCCTGCGGGACTCCCGGGACGCCGTCGTCCTTGTGCACGCCCTCGTCGATGACTGCGATCCGGATCTTGGCCCTCTTGCTGTCGGCCTTGTCGTAGACGTCCTTGAACTCCTCGTCGTCCTTGAAGTAGTCCTTGACCTCGCTCGTCCTGATGAGCGTGTGGATGCCGTATTCGGTGGGGGAGGACATAGGGAGCCTGTTTTCCCTCGCTCGGGTTATAATGCTTCGCGCTGGTCAGATCTCCTGGGCCTGGGCGCTCCTCTCCTCGACGTTGGGGAGGTCGAGGACCGCCCCGGGTTCGAGGAAGGCGACGAACGGCCTCCCCTGCGGGATGTTCACGACGTACGGTAGGTCTCTGTCCTGGACGGTGCTTATCGAGGCGTACCCCGTCTGGCCCTCGACCTGGCAGAAATAGTTCCCCACTTTGGCCGGAGCCGCGAGGGAGGCGATCCCAAGACCGTCGGTGACCTCCTCCCCTCTTGGCTGGGTGAGGTCGGCCGCCCCCGCGGGAGTGCTGGCGAAGAACTGGACCTTGAGCCCCCTCGCGGGCGCGCCCCTGAATAGGACCATCACCGAGAGGTAGGCGCCCGCGGCTGCCGGTCTCTCTGCGACCGGGACAGGGTCCTCGATCCGGCCCTGCTCCGCGACGGTCAGGAGTGGCCTCCCCACCGGGAGGAGGAGGACGTAGGGCTGCTTGGGGTCCTCCACCGTGCTGACGGAGGCGTATCCTGGCTGGCCGGCGACGAGGCAGAAGTAGTTGCCGAGCTTGGCCTTGGCCGGGAGGGTTGCGATCCCGTCCATGTCCGTGATCGCGTCGCCCTTCTCCTCGGGGGAGGGCTTGCCGCCGAGGCCGCACGCGAAGAATGTGACCTTCGTTCCCACTATGGGCGCCCCCCTGAAAAGGACCTCGACCGCGAGGTAGGCGCTCGAGGGCTCGGGCTGCTCGGCGGTCGCGGAGACCTGGAAGTCTCCGGGGGCCCTGTGAGCTATGAGCGGCCTGACGACGGGGAGGGAGACGACGTAAGGGCGGGAGGGGTCCTCGACGGTGCTGATCGACGCGACCCCCGGCTGGCCGTCTACCTGGCAGAAGTAGTTGCCGAGCTTTGCCCTCGGGCCGAGGACGGCCACCCCCTCGCTGTCGGTTATCGCCACGCCCTTCGGCTCGTCGACGGCCGCCTTGCCGCCGTCGCCTGAGGGGTAGAACACGACGCTCGCGCCCCGGAAGGGGACGTCCCTGAACAGGACCCTTACGGCGAGGTACCCGCTCGACGCGTCGCGCTCTTGGACGACGACGGGCTCCTCGAGCCTCCCTGGTTCCTGGAGGGCGAGGAAGGGCCTGACGAGGGGGAGGGCGACCACGTAGGGGCGGGCGGCGTCCTCCACCGTGCTCACGGAGGCGACCCACTTGCCGTCCACCTCGCAGAGGTAGTTCCCGAGCTTGAATTCCGAGCCCACGAGCGCCGCGACCCCGTTGGGGCGGGTGAGGACGCCTCCCGCGTCCTCCGGCTTCCCTAGGGCGGAGCCCTTTTTGGCGCCGTCGGTCCCGGCCTCGAAGAACTTGACCTTAAAGTCCTTGAGCCGCAGGTCCCGGAACATCAGCCTGACGGAGAGGAAGCCCCTCGGGAGGCCGAGGAGGTACGGCTTGTCGAGGGCCTCGGCGTAGGTCTGGACGTCGATGGGCCTCACCCTCGCGGTTATCCCGTCCACGACGCAGGCGAAGTACCCGGGCGCCATCCTCTTGTCGACCCCGGCCACCCCGTTGTCGTCGGTGGTTGCGTCCTCGCCTATCTGGTCTCCCTTGATGTTGCCCGACGAGTCGCTCGGGTAGAACTTCACCTTCAGCCCCTTCTGGACTAGCAGGAGCCTGTCCGTCACCACCTTTACGCAGAGGAAGCCGGGGGCAGGGGCCTCGATGGTGACCGCGGTGGTATAGATTCCGCCGCTCCCGATTTGCTCGACGCTGGTGGTCGCGACCTGGGCGCTCATTCTCCTGCCTCCCCTTCCTGCTCGTTGCCCGTCTTCTTGACCTCGACCTGGAGCTTGACGTCGCCGAACCTGTCGTCGGAGACCGAGATGTCGTAGGTGCCCTCCTTGGCGTCCTTGACCACCACGTAGCCCTCCTCGTCGGTCTTCGCCTTGTGCGTGCCGTCGGGGCCGTCTATGGTCACGTCGACGTCGGGGATGAGAGCGCCGGCGTGGTCGCGCAGCTGGACCCTGATGTCGTGTATCTCGCCCTCCTTGGCCGCCTCGTCGGCCGCGTCCTGGGCGGCCTGGTCCTCGGCCTCCTGCTCCGCTATCTCGTCGGTCTCGCTCGCGGCACCCTCGGCGGCCTCCCCTCCCTCCTTGTACTCCCGGAGGAGCATGAGGTAGCGGTACCTCGTCGGGTTCCCCGCCACCTGGTCCACCTCTAGCTCCTCGATGATCACCTCGGTCACGGAGGCGGCGGCGAGGAGGTCGGAGGTGAAGGGGACCGAGTCCCCGGTGTCGGACTTGGTCTTGAGCGAAGTGACCGTGGCCTTGGCGTCGGGCCCCCAGACCTCACCCTTGATGAGGATGGTGATGGGCTCCCTGCCCATGTCCTGGAGCACGTTCCCGCTCGACCCTGGGACCTTTAGCTCGACGATGCTCCTCTTGCCCTCGACGTGGACGTCGTAGACCGTCCTCACTTCGCTGAGCGGCGAGGTCGCGGACGACTGGGTCCTCTTCACCAGGTCGATGTCGTCAAGCTTTACTTCCATCTATCGCTCCCTCCCCCTGGGACTTTGCGGCCGAGGATCCCTCGGTCGCCTTGGACTGCGTCGCCTGCGCCTGGCCCTTCGCGCCGTCAGCTTGCTCGCTCGCCTGGGACTTTGCCTTGTCCGCCTCTCCCTTCGCGCCGGCTTCCGTTGTCTTCGCCTTGTCAGACCCTTGCTTCGCCTTGGACTTGGCCTGGTCGGTGGCCGACTTCGCGGCGGCCGTCGCTCCCTGGATCATCGACTTGGCGCCGGACACGAGGGCCTTGGACTGCCCGATCTGGGCGGCGGCGGCCTGCGCCGATGCTAGCGCCCCGCCTACCATCGCCTGGGCGACCATGAGCTGGGCAGGGCTCTGCGTTATCCTCGCGGCCTGGGCGAGGTTCTTCGCCTGGAGGGCGGTCTGGAAGGCCGTCTGGATGGCGCTCAGTGCGACCGGGACGGTCGCCTTGACGGTCTGGTTCACCTTGTCCACGGGGGCCTGAAGCTTCTGGAGGTTGTTCGCGTTGTCCGCGTGCTGCCCCGCCTCGTCGGCCTTGTCGCTCGCCGCGCTCCCCTTGGAGGCGACGGACTCCGAGGACTGCTTAACTCCCAAGGGCTCCCTTCCCCTTTGCTGTGGCGGCGTCGACGCCCTGTCCGAGGTCGCCGGCCGCGCCCTTCGCCTGGTCGACCACCGAGGATGCGGTGGTCTCGGCGATGTCGGCCACCTGCTCCGCCGCGCTCTTCACGGCCTCCACGGACTTTTCGAAGGCGTCGGCCATGTCCAGGGCCGCCTTCTTGACCTCGTCTGCTATCGCGAGGATGTCGGTCAGGATCCCCTGCGCGTCCTTGGCCGCCTGGGTCGCCCACTGCGCGGCGTCTTTGACGACCTTCACAGCGTCCTTGACCGCGCTGACGGCGTCGGTTATCGCCCCCACGCTCACGTTGTCCTTGGCCTCCCTGATCTTCGAGAGGGCGGTGGTCACGGCGTCCTTCGCCTTCTCGAGCTGCTCCTTCGCCCCGCTCACTAGGGCGACGACCTTGTCCCTCTCGGCCTGGAGCTTCGGGCCTATGCTCTCGATGGTCGCCTCGATCTTCCGCAACGCGTCCTGGGCCTGAGTGAGGATGTCCACCGCGGCCTTCCGCGCCACCTCGAGGACCTGCTCGATCCCCTCCTTCACGGTCTCGACTATCTTGTCGATGTCCTCGACGAGCTTGTCGAGGGTCGCCAATATCGTGTCCCGGATGCCCGTGACGAGGTCGTTCGCCTTTTGGAAGAAGTCGTCCACGAACTTCTGAGCCGTCGCCTGGACCTCGAGGACCTTGGCCTGGACTTTGTCGAGCGCGCCCTTGACCGCGTCCACCCCCTTCTCCTTCGCGTCGCGGAGGTTGGTCAGGGCGTCGTCGAGGGTGCTCTTGATGTTCTCGTACTGGTCCTTCGCGTCGGAGAGCGCGCCGGTCACAATCGAGACTGCCTCGGCCACGGTCGACATCGCCTTCGCGAGCATTTCCTTGGCGCTCTTGGCGGCGTCCGCGGCCCTGTCGAGCTTGAACTGGCTGCACTTGTCGATGACCTCCTGGATGGAGTCTCCCGCGCCGGCCATCTGGTCTGAGACCCCCTGGACCTTCTCAAGGGCGTCCCCGGCCTTCTCGAAGACGTCGTCGAGGGTCTGCTCGAGGGAGGACTTCATCTCGGTCGCCTTGTCGAGGAGCTCGTCAGCTCCCTCGCTGGCGGAGTCGAGCTTCGCCTCGATCTGGGCCTTGACGGCGGCCAGCTTGTCGACGACCTCTTGGACCAAGGAGAACGCCTTGTCGGTCTGCTCTCTACCCTCGTCGAGTAGCTCCTGGAGCTTGTCGCCGGCCTCGTTGACCGCGTCCCTGATCTGGCCTGAGACCTTGTCCTCCGCGTCCTTGACGTACTCCTGGGCCTTCTCGAGGATGTCCGCCTCTATGCGGTCGGTGACCTCGTTCACCTTGTCGATGGCCTTCTGGAGCGCGTCGATGACTTCCTGGAGGAGGCTCCTGCTCTTCTCGACGGTCTCTTCGAGCTGCTCCTGGACCTCCTCCGTGGAGTCCTCGGCGACCTTGACCACCTCGTCGAAGGCCTCCTCGGCGGCCCCCTCTGCCTCCTTCGCGCTCTCTTCGGCGGCCTCCACCGCCGCGTCCATCTCGGCGGCGGCGGCGCCCTTCACCTCGTCAACCATCGCCTGCGCCTCGCCGACGAGGTCCCCCACCGACTCGGCTGCGTCCTTCAGCGACTCGACGCTGGCGAAGGTCGAGTCCACGCTGTCCGCTAGGGCTGAAGTGAGGTCGCCCGTGGCGACCGCGTCGACGGCCGCCGAAGCGTCGCCGAGCTGGGACAGCGGCGACGAGTCCTGGGCAGCCTCCGAGACGTACTCCTTCAGCGTGATGGCGAATTCGTAGTGGTCCACCTTCCCCGCGACCTGGCGGACGCTCAGCCGCTCCACGACGACCTGGCTGATGTTCGCGAGGGTCGAGATGTCGGAGGAGAACGAGACCGGCTCGCTCGAGTCGTACTTCGTCTTCAGGGACGCGACGCTGGCCCTCGCGGTCTTCCCGACGAGCTCCCCCTCGAGCGCGATGACCGCGGCCTTCCTCCCGGTGTCCTCGAAGATGCTCCCCTCTCCCCCGGCGGTCCTGGTCTCGACGAGGCGCCTCTTCCCCCTGAGGAGTATCCGGTTAACGGTCCTGAACTCGTTGACCGTCCCCGGGTCGCCCTCGTCGCGCGCGACGAGCTCGAGGTCGTCGAGGGTTATGCTCATGGCTAGTACCCGTGCCTCCTCAGGTCTTCGTCGATCATCTTCTCGATCTTCCTACGCAGCTCGCGGTCGTCCTGCTCCTGGGGCGGCTCGGTGCCCGCGGCCGGTGGCTGCTTCGAGGGCTCGCCGAGCATCCTCGTCAAGGCCTCTTCGGGACCGGACCTCCAGCCCTCGACCAGCTGCGGCGACTGTCCGGCGGCGTGCATGGCCTCGGAGGGAGCCTGCGCGGTGGTCTGTCTGGCCGCGGCCGCGCCCCTGGGTTGGGCACTTGCCCTCGGTATTGGGGGCGCGACGGAACCGGTCAGCCGCGCGGCGGACGGGAGCCTTGCCGCCAGCGAGAGGGTCTGCGCCACGGCCTCAAGGCCGAAGAAGCTCCCGTCGATTGTCGCTCGACCCTCGCGAGACCTCGAGGCCGGGGCGGCCTCCAGCTCCGTCTCTGTGCCGGCGGGCGTGACCGGGAGGGATGGCGGAGAGGCAGGAGAGGGCTGCGACGGCGCCGCCGGCCCTACGCCACGCGTCCCGGAGACGCCCGACTCCCGTGAGCTGAGGTCGGGGCGGCGCGATTCGGGTCTTGCGGCAGGTAAGACTGCTGAGATATCTGGCTGCGCGGTTTCAGAGAAGGGGCTGAACGCCGTTCCCGGCGGGGTCGCCGCGGTCCCAAGGCCCCGGCCCCAGTCTGTCTCGGGGCGAGGAGGCAATGCGGCTCCAAGCGAGAACGCTCTTGCTGCCGACCCGGTCACCCGTGCCGCGAGCATCGCGCGCTGGGCGAGCGCCGCCTGGAGGGCGGGGAGATAGGACGTCGTGAAGCCCGGAGCCGTCGGAGGTTGCTGACCTCCCTCGCGCACCTCCGCCCCGCTGGGAACGACACGGTCGACCCTGCTTCCCACGCCCGAGGGCCCGCTCCTCGGGGAGCTCGGGAGACCTCCTCCTGCTGAAGGAGAGTTTTTGGGGGTCGTTTCTCCGCGCAGGGCCTCCTCCGCAAACCCGGTCCTTCTCGCCAGGTCCCGAGCTGTGGCCCGGGCGGGCGCCCCGGAGCCGCTCTCGACCTGGGCCTTGCCCTCGAAGATGGGCCCTGGGCTCGGAGAGAGCTCTTCGCGGTCGAACCTTGCGCGCGGGCTAGGAGCCTCGGCCATGAGAGAAGCCACGCCGCCCCGTTCGGGCGGAGCCACACTCCTCTGGGCGAGCTCGGGACGCGACGCGACCGGCGCTCGATACGCTGGGTAGTCTGGTCTGCTCGCTCCTAGAATGTTGGCGGAGACGGCCAAGAAGGCGTCCCGCATCGAACTCGCGACGCGGAGCGCTCCTAATCCCTCGGACAGCCATGTCAGGGCACCCAGCGCGTGGAATGAAGGCGCTCCGGGCGCCGGCTGTGGGGGTGACTCGCCCAAGCCCGCCTCCGACCTTGGCGATCCGCGGCCGGCGGCGGGAGCTACCGTGGAAGGCGTCAGGATGCCCGGAAGCAGGCTGGCTATCTCCCAGACAGAGCGATAGGCCCGACCAGAGGAAGCAGTAGCTTCGGCCGTCTCCGAAGGTTTGGCCGAAAGTGGAAAGTCTTGCTCGATGGAAGAGCCGGAGGGCGTGCCTCCCCCGCCTTGGAATTTCGGGGGCCGAGGGCCGGGCTGAGGGGCATCTCTGGGACCTCATGCGCAACTCGAGATGGCCGGCCTCCCTCGAACGCGCGGGGCTGCGAGGCGTTCCCTTGCAGAACAGCGCCTGTCGACAAGCCGGCCCGAAGACCGCCGGGCGGCGCGACCGCAGACGCGAGACCGCTCCGCGGCGACGCCGAGGAGAAGGTGAGCAGGCCAATCACCGCGCTGCCTAACCCCGCCGCGGTGGCAATCGACGCCAGCCAGCGCTCGCCAAAGAGCTGCTGGTAAGGAGCGAGTTCGGCTCGAGGCCCCTGCTTGAGGAGGGAATCGAACCCGCCCCTCCCGGAGGGAGGAGCCCCTCCCTCCTCGGCGCTCAGCGCGGCCCGGCTTTGGCCGGTCTCGGCCGGCGAGACGGACGCTCCGACCGTCCCGGACCCTCGTGCTTCGAGGGGCTCGCCGACGAACGCCCCCGCGACGGTCCCGGCCGCGCCCTCCATCCCTGGTGCCTCTTCGCTCGTCAGCTGCGGCCCGGTCGCTCCTTGGGCGGCCGCTTGAGCCACCACGGGCCTGGACTCTACGAGCCCTAGGGAGGCGACGATGCTGCTCATCGCGAAGGCTGTGCCCGTCGGGTAGGAGGAGGGGTACTGCTCCGGGACGACCGCCATCCCTGGGGCGCCGCCCTCCGCCATGGAGGGCGCCTGCGAGGCGCGCAACGGCAGCTCAGTGGAGGATCCCGACGAGCCGAGCGACCGGACCTGCATGGAGAGGGCGCTCGCCGTGGCGAAGGCGGGCGACGTGAGGACGGAGTTGAACCCGTTGGGCACAGCGTAGGGGCCCGCGTTCAGCTCGACGTTCGCGCCGGCCCCGGAGGAGGCGACGGAGGCGGCGCCCGATTGGACCCCAGACGGCCCGCCTACCTCGGCCGACAAGTCAGGAGGAAGAGGAGACTCTCGGGTCACGGGAATGTTAGACAAGGAGCCCGCGCCGGCGGCAAGCCCGAGGTTTGCGCCGCTGGGCGATGGGCTCTTGAGAGAGGTGTCGACGCTTCCGGTGATCGACTGTTGGAGGAGGGACGGCGACGAGACGGCTTGAGACGAAGGCGAGAACCCGGTGCCCTCGCTCGCCGCCCTGGACTGCGGTGGCGCGAAGCCCGCGCCGACCGCCTGAGAGCCCAGAGCGATGTTGGTCATCTCGTGCGCCGCGCTGCTGAGGTTGAGTGCCATGTTGGAGGCTGCGGCCCTGAAGGCCGTGCCCACTGCGAGGGCCGGCGTCTGCTCGGCGAAGGACGTCGCCTGGTTCTCGGGAAAGGCGTCGGGGCTCCCCCGCTGGGCGGGCTCGAGCGAGGTCTGGCTAGGGGAGACGCGAGAAGCGCCCGGCGCGAAGCTCGTCCCTGCGCCGGCGCGCGCGACGGCCCCGCTGACCGAAGAGAGCGCCCTGAAGGTCGACTGTTGGGCGGCGACTATCGACGGCAGCATCCTCGCGAGGGCGAAGGGCTCATTGTTCATCTCTGCAAGAGCGAGCGGCGGCGAGACCGCCTCCTCCCACTCCGTCGCACCCTGGTAGCGGCCCTCGGCTTCCTGCGTCACGGAAGCGGGGGGCTCTGGGTACTCATCCGCGCCTTCGCCCCTCGACCTGCGCCGCGGCCTCCGCCTGACTAGAGGGGCGCCGACGACCCTCACGATTATCCCTCGCTGGAGCTGGCTGGCTAGGGCGATGCCGGAGCTGATTAGCCGGGATATCGCTAGGTAGCTCCCGCCCGCTGAGGAGAGGGTCTGCGCCGCGATGCCGACGCCTATGAGGCTCCTGACGTAGGTCGCGACCGTCTTGCGCAGCGTGCTAAGCTCGTCCTCGGCGCGCTTCGCCAACCAACCCTCAGCTCCCGCCTTCCGTCAGGTCGTCCCTCACCACTATCCTAGTCACTCCTTGCTCAGCGAGGTCTGCGACGGTCGCGGACTCTGCCCTGGCCGCAAGGACGGCCATCAGGAAGTTGATCTGCATCCTCGTGAGGTCACGGGCCTCTGGGGCGAGCTTGTATCCGAGGTCTATGCAAAGGGTCCCGAGCTCTACGCCTTCGGGGCTCCTCGCAAAGTCCTCTACTTCACGCCTTTTTTTTTAGCCTGCTCCGCCGGGGCGACCCCGCTGAGCTCGAGGACCTTCATCCCGACGAACTCGGGGACGCCGAACTTCATGTCCGAGACGCCGACGCCGTCGAGCTTCGGCTCGATGAGGCCTAGCTCGGTCGCGAGGCGGAGTGCCTCGAAGTTCTTGTCGATCTCTATCTTGCGGAGGTCGGGGGTGCCGTCGGGGTTGAGGGGCACCGGCCCGATGATCGAGAAGATCTTTGAAAGCTCGCCGTCCGTCAGCGGCCTGATCACCACGTTCGCGCCATACTCCTTCACGAATAGGGTCTCCCGCTTGCGGGACCCCTCGAGTATGTCTTCCTTGGTGAGCTTTCTATCCGCCATAGCTCACCCTACTCTTCGCGTATTCTAGTGGCCGTGAAGTTGTACGTCGTCATCCCGACGCCCGTCGCGTCCATCGCGAAGGTCTTGTCCTCAAGGATGCACTCGTCGAAGGTGATCTTCTTGGTGGGGCTGGTCACGGACTGCGGCTGCAGCTGGACCACGACCTGGAAGAACTTCAGCGCGGGGATGGTCTCGTACATCTTCTTGTCGAGTGGGTCGTAGTTGGACTTGATCTTCATCGAGCCCTGGACGAACAGCGCCCCGTAGTAGGCCCCGAGGCGCTCCTCGGTGCTGATGGCGTGGATGTTCTGCCTGTTCCTCGAGATCTTGAAGTCGATCGACTGGATGCCCGGGACAGTCTTGCCGTCGATGGTTATCTGGCTGGCGTTCGCCGCTACTAGGGTGGACGTTTCCATCTACCTCCTTTATGCCTCCACCGTCAGTGTGGCGTAGATGTAATCCATCGCCCTCACTGGCCTCACCGCTACGTCCGCGCGCACGATGCCCTGGGCGAAGTCCTCCTGCGAGGAGTAGACGTCCACCAGGAACGGCGGGTTCTTGCCGTCCACGCTCGGGACGAGCGAGCCTTCCTTCGACATCCCCGTGAGGAAGCCTGCGAGGGCTTCCCTCAGGGCCGTCCTTCCCCTGTCGTTGTTGAGAGTCCCGATGAAGTTGTCGGCGACGTTCTTGACCCCGCGCACTGCGTGGTCCGCCACCCTCATGACGCTGATCTGGTCTTTGCTCGAGGTGATGCCCTTTACGACTATCAGTCCCCGTCCCCTCACCGCGTCGACGGGCAGGATGCCGTTGGAGATCAGCTTCATCTGCTCCGAAGGCGTGTACCTGTGCTCGATGTCGGCAATCCCGGTCAGCGCCTTGAACGTCGGCGACTCCCAGTAGCTCAGCTTGCTGATGAGGCCTGCCACCGCGCCGCCTATCCCGTAGGGCGCCGTGAGGACGAACCTGTCGCTCGCGAGGACGTCTATCCTCTTGAGGATGTCGTCGACAGCCTCGTTGGGGGCGACCGTGCCGAATCCTATCCTGTTCTTACAGTCGGTGCTCATGTTCTTGCAGTGGGCGTCGACGAGGGCGTGCACCGCCGGGTCCCACGAGTCGCAGGCGTAGACGCTGTCCACCTCGGGCTCCATCTCGAGCATCTCGAGGGCCTTTTGGTAGTCGTCCTTGGTCGGCGGCTGCGAGGTCCCCCCGGAGAGCTCGACCTCCGCGTCGATGGGGTTGGTGTCAGGGAACTCCAGGCTCGCCTTCAGGTCCTCCGCGCTCACGACCTTCGAGTTGGCGTTCAGAAAGTCGACGAGGTAGAGCTCCGTCCCAGGTTGCATCGTCAGGTTATCGAATGTCTCTTGCATCTTGTCGTTGGTTATCTCCAGCCGGACCGTGTTCTCGTTCTGTCCGCGCATGACGACTACCTCCGTCTCGTTTCCGGCCTCTCCCGAGAGCTTCGAGGTCAGCTTCACGACGTTCCTCCTCCTCGCCCCTACGAGGTTCGCGCCGGCCATCGTCCCGCCGGTACCCTCGATGCGGGTGGCGTAGACCTGGAAGACTCCGTTCAGGAAGGCGAGCTTCGCGTCGCGGACCAGGGAACCAGACTCGCCCCCGAATATCGAGACGAGCTCCCTGTAGCTCGTGACGCCGGTGGGCTTTAGGACCGGCCCGCCCTCTGCCGTGCCGATCATCCCGACGACGCCCGACGGGTAGAGGGCCTGTGGGACGATTTCTTTGACGACTTTTACTTCGACGCCTGGAATAACCCTTGCCATGCCTCTCATCTCGCGAGAAGATTGTATATAATTCTATCCGCGCACCGTTTTTCGCAGCAAAGGCGAGCGAATCGTCGCGTCGGGTCGCGCTAGAAAATCTTCGGAAGCTCCGCGCTGCCTCAGCCGGGCAGGAACGCGCAGGAACGCGCGGCGCACGCAGGAGAGATGAGCACGACCAGCGCAATCACCGTGGCGACCGGGATGATTATGAGGGTCAGCCTGTCGAGCCAGAGAATCGTCTCTGGATGCTGCTCCCTCTTGATCCTCTTCTCGAGCACCGCCACCAGGATGCCGACGGCAAGGACGGCGTAGACGACGAGCATCACTCTGTCCGCGAGGGTGAACTGCCCGTCTGAAGGGACAGTGGAGGCGAAGTTGACCTGGAGCAGCACCGCGGTGAGCACGGCCGTGACCAGCAGCGCGAGCCTCTCCTCGAACTTCTCCGCGTCGATGAAGAAGCAGACCACCGCCAGCGCTATGATGATTCCGACGGGGAGAAGGAGCGACGTCACCGACGCTGCGAAGGGCCTGCTGAGCGTGAACTCGGCGATGAACCTGGAGTAGCCGCTAGTTGTCGCCCCGCCGGGGACCACCTGGTAACCGAAGGCGGTGTCGTAGGGGTGGTTGACCACCGAGACGTCGAACGAGCCGGGCACGTAGGTCAGGCCGGGGATGGCCCCCACTTCAGTGACCGACGGGTCGAGCACGCTCCCCGAATCTGAGACGTAGACGAGCGTCGTGTTCGAGTAGAAGCTGTCCTCCATCTGGATGGAGAGCGTCTGCTCGTCGAGCGGGTACTCGTTGAGCTCGACCGGGACGTGGAAGGGCCCCCTTATCCTGTACTCCAGGAAGTTGTACGTCGTCCCGTTGAAGTGCGGTTGCGCGGAAATCAGGTTGCGCGTCGGGCCCTCGCTGTTCATGAACTCAAAGTTGTATGGGAGGGCGCTGTCTGCGAGCTCGGGCTCACTCCCGGAAGGCGTGGAAAGGGCCACGTTGATCAGCGACCGGACGGTGGCGTTGTCCGCGCCCACGGTCCAGTTGCCCTGCCACCTGAACCAGAGGTAAAAGTCAGCGTCGAACGACCCCGTGGTCAGGTCGAAGGTCCCTATGTCGTTGATGTAGACCCCCACCGCGACCTGCCTCGGCGGGTCGGCCCCTTTCGGGGAGGGGGGAGTCGAGGGGGAGGCTGACCCGGACGCGAAGGCCGGCGCAGCGGTCATCGAGAGCGTTAGGATGAGGAGCGCCAGGACCGTGAGCGCGGATCGGCGGGAGGCCTTCTTCGCCAACTTTCTCACCAGCGCGCGTTCCACGGATAAAGGTTGCCGGGAAGCGCGGCCCCGAGATCCCTCGTGGGCGAGAGGGGGCTATCGGCCCTTCTACTCCTAAGGCCAATCATTCGCCTTATATCCAGGCCGCAATCCGAAAACGCGAAACATGCAGGAACCCATCAAGGCGGGCGGGGGCGCCGTCGACGTGAACCTCCTCCACGCGTTCGAGACGGAGATTCTGGCCAAGTTACCCCATCCCGCCGGGGGGAGGATAGTCAATCCGACGCCGCTCCTCGACCTCACGCAGGCGATGAAGGACTGCGCGGGCGAGGAGTATGGGCTGGACCTCTCGAGGGGAGACCTTTTGGTCTTCGGGAAGCTGGACGCCCCGCTGCTTGGCGGCTCGGTCAAGAGCAGGGCCGCGGCGCAGATAGTGCACGAGGCGATAAAGTCTGGCAAGCTCAAGAGGGGGATGGTCGTCTTCGAGGCCACCTCGGGCAACTTCGGCATCGCGCTGGGGCTCCTCGGGAACCTTGGAATCAAGGTCGTCGTGCTGGTATCAAGGAAGCTGCAGGACGGGGTGCTCGAAGAGCTCGACAAGAGCAACGTCAAGACCGTCGACCTCGACGTCGACGTCTGCCCCGCGCCGGGCATGCAGATGGACCCGAACATGCTGCTAGCGAAGGTCGTGGCCACCAACATGCGGGAAAGGTTCTCGGAGATAGGGCTCGACACCGCGGTCTTCGACGCCTCCCGCTCCAGGGTCGAGGAGCTTCTGGCGAGGCAGGACGTCATAAATCTGGCCAAGCTCTTCGCCGAGGTCTACGGCGGCTTCTGCCCGGAGCAGTACGACAACGAGCAGAACGTGAACGCGCACGCCACGGTGACGGGCCCGGAGATCGACCAGCAGCTGCACGCACTCGGGCACTCCCTCGGGGAGTGCAGCGTCGTGTGCACCTTCGGCACCGGCGGCACTTCAGGCGGGCTGAGCAGGTACGTCCAAGGGAAGTATGGCAAGAAGACGGTCCATGTGGTCTTCCCACCCGAGGGGCGGGACGTTGCGGGGATACGCACGAAGGGCAAGGCCATGGGGCTCAGGTTCTACGAGCCGGAGAGATATGCGGGAGAGCACGAAGTCGACTTCGAGCAGGCCAAGAGGCTCTTCGGCTTCCTTGTCAAGAGGGGGTTCGACATCGGCGAGAGCAGCGCGCTGGCCCTATATGCGGTCCTTCAGATGGTCAACTTCGGGATGGACGGCAAGTTCGTGGTCATCCTCGCCGACGGCGCGAAGTACAAGCGCACGGTCGAGTCGGAGCTCGATAAGGAGGACCGGGAAGAGGGTCTGGAGGTGACGCTCGAGAGCGCAAAGTCGAGGCCGGGGAGGTTCGACAGCGTCGTGTGGACGCACATGGGATACGTCCCCAGCGAAGAGGGGGCGAAGCTCATCGCTAGCATGCTGGGGCGCCCGGAGGGCTCCGTGAAGGTGGCGGAGCCGGCCGACGTAGTAAGGCTCATCACGGGCCAGGAGGTCCCGAAGGGAATGATGGCCGTCTTGGACGGAGAGCAGGCGCGAGATGGAGGAGAGAAGAGGGTCTTGCTCGTCTGCATGTCCGGGAATACGTCCCTCAGGGCCGCGCAGGTCCTCGAGTCGAAGGGGATCAAGAGCCAGAGCCTCTCCGGGGGCATGACAAAGCTGGCGCAGGCGAGCCACAGGCCCCTCCCGACGCTGATCAAGCCCGCGAAGTGACCGCGGGACGCCCCGCGAGGGGTTGGAGCTCAGCTCGGAAAGTATGTGGTGAAGAGATACTCCCCGATGGCGAAGAGCATGATGAAGAAGAGGACTCCCGTCGCGATCGCGACTCGTGCTGCGTTCACGTCCTTGTTTCGAAGGTAGAGGTAGATCGCCACTCCGCTCCCGAGCGAGATGAAGCTAAAGAGCCCCGCGACCGCGTAGCTCTGCTCGAAGAGCCCCGCGTTGGCGAAGGAGGCCATCTGGGCTATCGCCAGGAGCAGGACCACCGTCGGCGCGTACTCCAGCTTGAGGAACTTCAAACCTTTGCGTGCCAACCGAGCCGGCCGAGATAAAGATTGGTCGTGGTGGGCGCCCGCTGACCCCTCTTACCCGTCGACGTACTCCCTGACCGCTGTGAGGTAGTCTGGGTTCTTTCGTAGGAATTCCACCAGCCGCTCTATCTTGCGGAAAGTGACAGGTTGGATGTGGTGCTCTATCCCCTCGGTGTCCTGGTAGGCCACCCTCCTCCCAACCCCGATCATCGAGAGGAACTCCGAGATGACCTGGTGCCTGGAGATCACCGACCTCGCGAGCTTCTCGCCGCTCTCGGTCAGCCTCATCCCCCTGTAGGGTTCGTGGATGAGGTACCCCTTCTTCGCGAGCTTCTGGACCATGCTCGTCACGGTGGGCGGCTTCACCTGCAGGCGGTCGGAGACGTCGACGGCATTGGCGTAGCCCTTCTCCTCGAAGAGGGAGTAGATTGCCTCGAGGTAGTCCTCCAGCCTCGGAGTCTCGTTCTTCGTCGGAATGGCTCTCGCCAATGGCCTCGACGACGGTCAAGATTGCCATGCGATAAAAAGCTTGGGAGGCGCGCAACCTCCGCGAACGCCTCCAGCAACGAGGATTTTAGACGAATAGAAACAACTGTGGCAAGTCGACACAATTTCGAGCAATCGAAACATATTAGATGCGTCTAAGTTTAAATATGGTGCAATCCAACAACAAAGACCGTCCATGAGCGCGCCCCCGGCTAGAAGCCTCAAACCGCCGGAACCGGGACAGAAACCGGAGGTGCCGGAGCATCGAAAGAGCAACCCTCACATCTCCCTCCGCGACTTCTTCACTTATCTGGGCCCGACTCTGATAGTGAGCCTGGCGTACATCGACCCCGGGAACTTTGGGACCGACATAGCAGGGGGGAGCGTCTACAACTACGACCTGATCTGGGCGGTCTGGATGGCAAGCGCCTTCGCGATGGTGCTCCAGTACCTGTCGGGGAAGCTCGGCATCGCGACCGGGAATAGCCTCGCGCAATTGCTCCGAGGCTCGTTGAAGACAAGAAGACGCATCATTCCGTATTGGCTAGCCGCTGAAATTGCCATTGCGGCGACGGACTTGGCAGAGTATCTGGGAACCGTCATCGCGCTGAATATCCTCTTCGGGATTCCGCTTCTCTATGCTAGCATCTTTGGAGCTTTGGACGTCATCATCCTCCTGGCGCTCACAAACAATCGCTTCCGTGTGGTGGAGTACTTCTTCATGGTCTTCGTCTCGATAATAGCCATAGGGTTCCTCTACGAACTCCTTATCGTCGGGCCGAATCTCAACCAGATTGGCATCCACTCGATTTCGCCATCCATATCCAGCGGCACTGTCCTCGTCGTCGTTGGGATAGTCGGCGCGACGGTCATGCCTCACGTCCTCTGGCTTCACTCCTCATTGACCGCCGCTAAGATCGGCAGATGGGGAATCAAGGACGAAGAGCACATCCCGCGGAAGAAACTACTCGGGCTTCACCTTCGGGAGAACATCGTCATCTTGGCGATTGCCGGTTGCGTGAACGTAGCGATTCTCGTAATGGCCGCTGCTGCCTTCTTTGGCCACGGGTACACCAACATCCAGCAGATAAGCGACGCATACAACGTCTTGAAGCCCTTGTTCGGTCCTCTCGCGGCGATAATCTTCGCGCTGACGCTTCTTGCCTCTGGGATTGCCTCGTCGGTCGTCGGGACCTTGGCAGGGCAGGAGGTCATGACAAGCCTGCTCGGAGTCAAGGTGAACCCGTACCTGAGACGCATCATCACTCGGGGCATCAACGTCTTTCCCACCACGGCCTGCATCCTCATAGGGATCAGCCCACTGGCGCTGCTCTTCTACAGCCAAGTCTTCCTTAGCGTCTTGATTCCTCTACCCATGATCCCGCTGATCTGGTACACCAGCAAGAAGAAGACAATGGGCTCGTACGTGAACCGGAGAGCGACGATCATCGTGGCGCTGGCGGTCGGAAGCGTCATTGTAGCGCTGAACGTCGCTCTGATTTACACTAGCATATGATTACGAGATAAGGAGGTCCGGGCTTCCTCTTTCGATTGTCCCCGGGATTCCGCGAAGAGAACTTATATGGAATCAGTGGCGCCGAGCCTCTGACGAGTGATGCTCCTCTCACCGCTCCAGGTCGACGTCGGAGCAATCGCCACTGACACCTCGATACTCAGCTCCATCGCGATCATCCTCGGAGCGGTCTTCGTCGTCTACCAGATAAGACAGGACAAGGAGATGCTGCAAGCGCAGGTCAGGGCGGCGGATGCCAACGCAGAGCAGGCAAGGCTGACGATGAAGCAGTTCCTCCAGAACAGCGACCTGGCGACCATGGACCTCGTGATGAGGATCTACGAGTTCGCCGACAGCATGGAGGTCCAAAAGTCCTACTTCACGGTCCTCCAGTCTAAGATTGCCACGCTCGAGGATTATGAGAAGCTCCCGGACGAGAAGAAGCTCGCGTTCCTCCAGGTAGCATCCCTATTCGAGTCTCTCGGGTTCCTAGTCGAGAAGGGGTTCGTGAAGGCCGAGATCGTGGACGACATGTTCGCCACCAAGACCGCGTGGGAGCTGACGAGGCCTTTCATCCTGGGAATGAGGCAGAAGTTCTCGGCCGAGGACTACTACTTCTTCTTTGAGAGGCTATACAACAAGCTCTCGAAGACGGAGACGGGCTCGATCACTGGGGAGTACCTCGCCAGGAAGGTCGACGGCAAGGGTCAGGCCACTGCTCCTTCAGGCGCGGGCGCCGGCTCCGCGTGACCGTCTACGTCTTCTTTGGGATGGGCCGGCGCACGAGTTCTCCTGAAGACACCAATGAGTAGGCCCCAGGAAGGCTCAAGATTAAGGCGATCTCGAAGTTCCAAGCGTCTAACTTGCCGCTCATGAGACGCGCCTGCCTTCAACGGAAGGAGACTTTTCTGCCTCCCTCTTGAACTTTTTGAGAGCGTCCTCTGTTGCCTTCGCGATCTGCCCCTTCACAATGCCCTGGACGAACCCCGGGACGTCCTTGACCTCAATCTCCCATGAGACGTCTACCCGAGTGCTGTTCTTGCCCATCGGGACGAGGACGATCTTCCTTTCGCCAGTCATGCCCTCGCCGGCCATGGTGAGCTGGATCGACTTTTTCGGGTCCAGCACGAGCGTCTGCCTGCTTTTGCGTGCGAAAGCGCGCGGACCGACCATAGCCTCGCGCTCGATCGTGTTGCCATCCCTCTTGATGACCTTGATGTCCTTGATTGCGCCCCAGTGCTCCTCGTCCTTGTCGGTGTCGGAGATGAGGTCCCACACGCGGTCGACGCCCGAGAGGATCTCACAGCTCTTGTCTATGGTCACCATATCCAATCCCGCACCTGCTCACAGCTAGCCCTGCAGGTCCTTCCTCATCTGCTCGAACTGCTCCTTCGTAATCTCGCCGCGGGCGAACCTCTCCCTCAGCACTTCCAGGGCCCAGTCTCCGTGGTAGTACCAGCCGCGCCCGCCCCACGGGCCCCACCAGAAGAAGCGCAACGCGAAGAACGCGATGAAGAATACCGGGATGAAGGCGAACCACCCGAATGGAGCCCACGGCCACCAGCCGTATCCCTGCGGAGCCGCGTTACCGTAGTAGAGCGACGCGCCCACGAGTATCGCCGCGAAGGCGACAACGAGCAGCAAGGGGACGAGGAGCCACCTGACCGGCCTTCCTCCTTCAGCGGACCAATTCATCTTCGAGTTCACCGAGGATGTTCGGAAGCAGAAATCTAATATCGATGTTGTTACCCTGTCAGTAACATCCGAACCACCTTGAGCTCGGCAGAGCACCTGATCCGCCTGGGCCTGAACGTCAACGAGGCGAAGGCCCTCGATGCGCTCATGGCCCTGGGTCCCTCGGGGGCGGCCGACGTGCACCGATACTCGGGCATACCCAGAAACAAGGCATACGAGTGCCTGGAGAGGCTCGCGAGCCGCGGAGTAATCGAGGTCCAGGCGGGCCGGCCCATGCTCTATAGGGCCAGCGAGGCCAAGAGCGTCATCGACAACCTCACAGACAGCTACGGGCGCGAGGCTAAGGAGGCTCTAGAGGCGCTAATGGAGAGGCAGGAGGCCAGCCGAGGAGAGGCGGCGGAGCCCCAGGGGGAGAGCGCCTACGCGTGGATGGTCAAGGGAGAGCAGGCCGTGAAGAGGCGGCTTGGCGAGCTGATCTACGAGGCGAAGGAGGACGTCTTCGCGATAGGCGGCTACCCCCCGAAATACCTTCTCTCGGCAAAGACCGCGCTCAAGGCCGCCTCGAGGAGGGGGGTGACGGTGAGACCGGTATCCATGATAAAGCCAACCCAGGACTTCGTCGAGGTGTCCAACGAGGACAAGTCGGTAATCGAGTTCAGGACGGTCAAGGCCTCGCCCACGCTCAAGGTGAGGATACAGCCCCACGACGAGCCCGTGATCAACGGCTTCGTGAACATGTCAGGCGCCGGGTCGATGGTCATAGTAGACGAGACGTTGGCCTTCGACATCATAGACGAGGTGGGCGACCCCAGGAAGGTCTCGGGCATACTCATGAAAGTGCCGGGCATCCCCCGCATCCAGAAGGCGACGGTCGAAAGGATCCTTGCGCTCTACACGAGAAAGCTGTGAGCCGACCTCAGCGAGTGACACGTGCTGTCCGTAGGTCGCCCGAGGGCTTCATCTTGTCATTCCTCAGAGATTAGCTGGGCCCGACGACGAGTTCACAGTGGTGTGTTTTTGGGTCCGCTCTGGTGTCCTTTATGTTGAAGGTTGACCACTTGTGGCAGCTCGGACACTCCAAGAATCGCGACCTGCCCAGCCTAAACGATGTGAACGAAGAGGCAGGGACCCACCTATAGTCGAACTCCACTCCGCACTCGGGGCACTTCAGGTGTGACATCTGGACTAAACCGCGCAGATTCGCTCCTCTCCTGCCTAGCATCAACACCGCCGCAACCAAAACCAGGATGGCGACCCCGACGGCAGGACCGATCGGAGGTGTCACGAGCCAGGTCGCTTGGAGGTTGTATTTTACGCTTGGAGACGTAACTGGCCCGCCTTGTGCCGGGAGATGGGGGGATGGCAGGCGCGAAAGCTCGTCGAGCAACTCGAGGTGCTTGACGCCGCCGCGGTCGACGGGGCGTTTGTATCCCAGTTTGAATCGCAGATCAACCCCTACGAAGAGGAGCCGAGGTACGACCTCGACATGGCGAGCTCGACCCTCGTGAAGTATTACGAGGGAGGAAGGCGCGGCACGACCTATCCGGACATGCCTTGGGACCCGAAAGAGTCCTTCAGGGCGGTGGCCGCGTACTACGCCGGACACTAGGAGGGCATGGAATTCTTTGGATGCGCAATTCCCGCGGAGGCTCGGCGCGAACATGCTGGCCTTCGCAAACCGTCCCGATTGATGACCGAAGGCTCGGCGGATCGCCTCCGGCTGAAATTATGGGCAAGAGAATCTTCTTTAACACGCCAACCGTAGTTCGCAAAGGAATTGCTGGACGCAGAGCTCTACAACTTCAAGGTCATAGAAGGCAGCAAGGAGGTAGGCGAGACAGTAGCCTCGATCAACATCCGCAGGGTCGACAATGAGGAATTCTCGGACCAGGAGTTAGAGGAGATCAAGGCGTACGTGAACGAGAAGTTCCCTGGGAACGTCTACAAGCGAAGCTTTCGCGACGGCCACGGGAAGGAAATGGGCGAATCGCCCACGAATACCGTCATCGTCTGGATAACGCCTACGAAGGACGAGCACCGCAGGAGGGCGAAGAACGTCGAGGGGGTTCGGGTTGTGATACCAGCGAGCGAGATCCGTGGAAGGCTGGAGGGCTCAAAGTCTCAGGCCCCATGACCGAGAGGTCTGTTCGCACTCACAGTTACCTTTCCGCTTGCTGACAATACCCCTTTCTTCCCGATCTAAGGCGCTTCTGCTGCCCAGTCGGCTAGGTGCCGTGTGGGATGATCTTCTTCTCGTGCTTGGCGTTCCACGCCTCGATTCCCTTGGGACAGATGAAATGGATGCCATCCGTGAAGGCTACGCCCTCGGCCAAGCTCCCGCAGGGCGGCCTGCAGAACTCGCATGGGCGGCGTTCGACGAACTGGGGGAAGCCTTCCACGAAGTCGCGAGTTCAAGGCAAGCTAATTAGGTGTTTCTTCGCCCCAGCGTCTGCGCGACAGTGTCGGACCCATCACGTTTATTTGAACAAGGGGTCGCAACAAGCTAGGTGCGGTGCCCCAGCTGCGGCGAGTCCTCTAAGAAGAGCGCGAGGTTTTGCTCCAACTGCGGCGTGGCGTTGAAAGGCGCCGAGGGGGGACAGGCGCCCACTCTGGCGGGGCCGGCCGCGAACAGGCCCAAAGCGCCCTTCGTCCTCTCCGTGGTCGCCGTAGTCGGCTTGATCGCGGTCGCGCTCTCCATGTCATTCACCGACGACGCCCCCGGCGATATCGGCTCCCCGATTGCGGGGCTCTTCCACAGCGTGGGGGCGGTCCAGCTCATGATCGGGCTGGGCGTCCTGACCTGCTCGATATTCCTTCAGGTCAGGGGGTTTGATGCCGAGCTGTGGGGGAACGTGATCCTTGCCCTGGGGTTGGTCTCGGTGGGGTCCCTCCTGCTAATCGTGGTCGAGGGGACGTTTGCAGTCATTTTCCTCGCGATCCCCGGGGTTCTAGCGGTCCTTGGTGGCCTTCTGGCGAGGCGCAGCGGCGCCGCAGGATAGAGCCGCCGGAGCCAAGAAAGCCTTACCCGAACTTTTTCCACTGCGACCCTATGTAGAGGGCGAAGATTGCCGCTATCGCGGTGCCGGCGACGATGGATCCCGCGTCGACCCCGCTGAATGGATAGAGGCCGGTTGCGACCATCCCGATGCGCCCGACCATGTCTGCTGCTAGGAGGACGACGGCCAGGGCAGCTCCCCATCTCTTCATCGTCAAGACCAGGAACCCTGCGACGCTGTAGAAGACGCCGATAGAAACCGACAGTTCGGTGTAGGTGGTCGTCGTGGCGGTAGAGATCACATTCAAGAAATTGCCGGTGAAGCCCGTCGCGACTTCCGCGAGACCAAAGAGAATCATCAGGATGGCGACGACGATGATGCCTCGAGGGCGACCGTGAACAACCGGCCCCTTCGACTCGCCGGGGCCGTGGGGATCATTCAGGCTTGCTTCGTACCCCTTGGAAGCCCCGGCGTCAGATTCCGCAGCTCAGCACTCATTCGCCGTCCTAGAACGGTATAACCCTTATACAATTTCCTGCCTCGGTCCCTCAATGGATGGCGGAAGAGGAATCCCCGGGAAGCCGCGACCCAATGATTTCCGATGCGGTCGACTCCGCGCTCTTGCGCAGGCTGAAGGACGCGATTGCTAGCGGAGGGGCTCGCCTTGACGAGCTCGCGGAAGACATGGAGGGAGTGCGAGCTTTGATACAATCAGGGGAGGCTCGGCTCGAGGTCGTGGCCTTTCCTTGGGGCCTAGAGTTCAACCTGGTGGCAGCCGTCTCGAAGACGCCTGCTCCGCTGGTTTCTAATCCGGTGTCCCTGTCCTAATCTGCCTATCGCGCGGAGGCTCAACCCTTCTCGACCGCGACTTTTTCCAAGAAGGTCGCGGAGGGCGCGAAGAAGAGAGTCCCCGTGACCGGATGACTGTAGTCCAGCAGCTTGTCATAGGTCCCCGGGGGCTTGCCGACAAACATGTTCTGGAGCATCTGCTCGGTGGTGCGCGGCGAGCGGCTGTAGCCGATGAAGTAGGTGCCGAACTCCCCCTTGCCCGCCTGGCCGAAGGGCATGTTGTCCCGAAGTATCTTGAGCTCGACCCCGTGCTCCACTATCTTGGTCACCGCGTTGTGCGCGTAGGCGGGCTTGACGGAGTCGTCCAGCTCAATGTCGGTCAGCTTCGTGCGACCGATGACTCTCTCCTGCTCCTCCGTCTTCAGCGAATTCCATCCGGCCATGTCGTGCAGGTACTTCTGCACAATCACGTAGCTACCGCCCGCGAAGGTCGGGTCCTCGTCACCCACGATGGTCGCGTCTAGTGCTTCTTGGTCCTGTGGATTCTCGGTGCCGTCGACGAAACCGATGATGCTGCGACTGTCAAAGAAGCGGAAACCGTGCACCTCATCGACCGGGGAGACCGCGGCGCCGAGACGGGTCATCATCTCAGCCGCGAGCTCGAAGCAGAGGTCCATTCGTTGCGCCCTGATGTGGAAGAGGATGTCGCCCGGCGTCGAGACGGAGTGGCGCTTTCCTGCGCGGAACTCCTTGAGCTTTCGGAGCTCTGCCGGCCGCGGCTTGCCGAAGAGGTGGTCCCAGGCCTCCGATCCGAAAGCCATTATGCAGGAGAGCTCTCCCTCGGGGACGCGGTGCCCCACCGAGCGGACGAGCGCGGACAGGTCGCGGCAAAGCGACCGGATCGCTACTCGGTTCTTGGCGCCCGGGTTGACCGAGACCACCAGGAAAATCGCGGTGCGGGTTATCGGGGCGGTGACGGGTTGAGGGATTGCAACCGGGCCGAGGGGCCGGCCGGACGCGCTCATCGACGTGGTCCTCCCGTGAGGCGAGTCATCCGAGTGATTCCGAGTGGGCGCGTCGTGCAAGCCATGCCGGGCAGATTTTCTGGTGCATCTTATAATCTGTCTTCTTGACTCGAAGGTGCCACTCCCGTTTCCGCATGAAAGCTGCTGTGAAACTTGCTAACCATCGGAGGGATGCGAGAGGCTCATAATGAGACAATCTGGGCTGAAATCGCCTGATTTGAGGTTGGTAGCCCGGCCAGGATTCGAACCTGGGTCGCCGGCTCTCTTCTCGAGACTTTTCGGTCTCATCCAAAGGCCAGCATGCTTGACCAGCTACACCACCGGGCTGTTGGGACTCGCCGCCCATTCCAATGTTAAAAAGGATAATCGGCCGATTCGCCGCCGTCGGGCTCTACTTCGCCGGGACGGGGACTAGGTGCCCCTGGCCCCTGTTCTTCGTGACAAAGTCCTCCAGCCTCGCGTGCCTCCTGGCGATCTCGTCCCTGATGAGGGAGCGCGTGCTCGTCAGCCTGACCCTGCTCCGGAGGTAGTCGATCACGAGGTCGTGGTCGCGTATGGCTCCGAGGTCGTCCTGTATGGACCTGAGCCTGCCCAGCAAGGGAGGCGCCTCCTCTCTCTCGGTGAGCTCCAGAAGATGGCGCAGGCGCTTCGAGTCCTTCCTCAGCGCATGCATCACCTTGACCTCCTGCGTGGAGAGGAACTGCTCGAACTCCTTGTCGACTCTTTTTGCGAGGCGCTCCCGGACCTTGTCCGCTCGCTTCGGCCCGTCGAAGTCATCGAGGTGCCGGAGGTCCAGCGATGGCGCTTCCATCTTCCTCAGTTTCTTAGCCTTGACGAGCGCCGGTCGGAGGTTGGAGGCCCTGAGCTTCTCCAGGTCCGCGATGAACGACCGCTTGTCCTTCCCCTCTGAGAGCTGCATCGTCCAAGCCGCTATCGTGTCTATGTCTCGCACCTTGCCGGCGGCTTTGGAGAGCTTCCTTGAGGCCGAGACGTAGCGCTTGACGCCGGGGTCCCGCCTCCTGCTCTTCGGAATTAACGAGTACGAGGTCCTCAGCCGCCCCGTCGCCTTCCTTAGCGCCGCGGTGGCGGGCGAGTCGCCCGACTTTAGGAACTCATCTAGACGGCTGTCGACCGTCGCGACGTTTTGGTTGAAGGCCTTGGCCACCTGCCGGGGGGCGATCGGCGTGGCCTTCATGTCGTCTTGATCAGGAACGCGTCGATGCGCTCTTGGAGGTCTGCGTCGACCTGCTCGATTGGTCGGTTCCCGTCGATGAACTGGAGGCCGAAAGTCTTCTCCATCTTCTCAAACTCCCTGGCCATCTTCCCCTGGTATATGAGGAAGGACTTGTACATGTCGTCAGAGAGCCCGATGTCCATCCCAGACTCGTAGTAGTCGAGGATTGAGTTCTTCTGGAAGACGCGGTGGACGAGCTCCTCAGGGTTCACGTCCAGATAGAATATCAGGTCGGGCACTATCGTGAAGCCGAAGAGGCTCCGGGACCACCTCCGCTCGATCCCCCTGACGTTGTTCCTGGCGATGAGCGTGTAGATGTACCTGTCAGCGAGCACGACGTAGCCGGCCTCGAGCGCGGGGATTATCTTGTTCTCGAGCTGGTCGGCGAAGTCCGCGGCGTAGAAGAGAGACAGGGTGCGCTTCCCCACGCCAAGGTTCCCCTTCGCCTCGATTATCCCTTCGCTGATGAGCTCGGAGCGCTTCAACCCAGTCCCCAAGACCGCGTGACCGTCCGCCTCTAGCTTGGCCTGTATCCTCTGCGTGTGGGTGCTCCTCCCTGATGCGTCTGGTCCCTCTATGACGATGAGGTGCCCCTTCACCCCTAGGTGCTTCAGGTATGGCATCCCGTGCCCGTAGAACTTCAGCCTCCTTTCTCCATCTTCTTTGTCCCCAGGAGCCCGGGAGGTCGGCGACGGCATTGGGTAGGGTCTCCGCACCGCTTCCTGGTCGTCGTCCTCGAGCTCGGGATTATCGCTGGCCATATTCTCTCAGCGCTTCCGTCGTCATGGGGCCTATCCCCCTCTCGCCAAACAGCTTCGTCACGCGCTCGCGGACCTCGACCTGCTGCTCCTCGATCCCCCGATTCGCGTCGATCGCGACCAGCCCCTCGCTTTCCACCATCGACTCGTACTGCTCGACTATCCTGCCTTGGAAGATCCGGTAGCTCTCGTACGGGTCGTTGGAGAGGTTCATGTCCATGCCGGCCTCGTAATACTTGAGCTTCGGCCTCCCGGCGAGGATCCTAGAGACGGCGACGTCGACGGGGACCCGGAAGTAAAGAGTGAGGTCGGGCTTCGCGGCGTAGCTGTAGATCTTCCTGACCCAGACCGGATGGCAGCCGCGCACTATATCCCTCGCGAATGCGGTGAAGACGTACCTGTCGGCGAGGACGAAGTACCCGGCTTCGAGGAGGGGGAGGATGTTTCGCTCGTACCTGTCGGCGAAGTCTGTCGCGTGGAGAAGGCTGAACGTGGTCGGGGTGAGAAGGCCCTTCTTCTTGCCGCGAGAGGTTATCTCCTTGACGGTCTCGGACGAGTTCCATTCGGTCTTGAATACCTTGAGGTTCTGGTGCCTGAGCCATTGCTCCAGGAGGTGGAGCTGCGTGGACTTACCCGACCCGTCGACGCCCTCGACGGCGATGAGCCTCCCCGCCTTCGGGTCGATTGTGAGCGGGGAGTGCCTCTCCGCCGCGCCTTCCGCAGCGCCGGGCTTGACAGAAGTGCGGGTGCGCCTGGCTGCTCCGTCTCCTGCGCGTTTTGTCCGACCCATCACGTCAAGGTCACCTCTGCAACTCCAACGGCACCAACTTCCTCTCCTTGACGACCGAGTAATCGATGTCCATCTTAAAGTCGCTCCTGACCGTGGAGATTGCACGCGCAAGCAGCTCCTCGGCGTAGGCACCACCGACCGAAATCTCCATCCTGAGCGGCCTGCCCCTCCCCGAGCTCGCCGAGCCCGTTATGGAGAGGCGAGCCCTCATCATTTCGAGCAGCTCGAGCAACCTGTACGCTGCTGAGAGCCTCACGACTGTCTCCTTGTCCTTCCGCCTCAGCGGAGGGCTGAACTCGTCGATGAGAACCCCTGCGTAGCTTCCGCTCGCCGCGAACAGGATGGAGATCGCGACCCTGAGCTGGTCGACGTGGGAGAGGGGCGAGTCCACCCCCATGAGCTCGTGGAACCGCGCCTTGAGGTCGGCCGCTCGGGGCGCGTTCCTCGCTATCTGGAGCGCCTCCAGGAGAAGGGAGTACTCGTATTCCGTGACCATCCCCGACGAGAACATCTCGCTGACGTAGCGCTCCCAATTCGTTCTCCAAGCGCTGCCCCTCAAGCTGAGCTGGCGGTCGATGGTCGCTGGCTCGAAGCTCCTGGCCGTGAACCAACGGTGGTCGTGGACGAAGAGCGAGAGGGTGCCCTCGCGGAGCCCGTGTGTGCTCGCGACGAGCTCTTGGATGCCGAGGCTCTTCATGAGCAGCCTGATGACGCAGGACCCGGCGGCCATGGTTTCTGCCCTCGCCTGGCCCATCGACCTGAGAGACCTCATCTCGCGCTTCTTCATCCTGTAGAACTGCGAAGTGCTCCAGGCGACTTCGTCGTAGTCCATCACGTAGTTGTGGAGCTTCTCGAATGGGTACTTCGACTTGTTGGCGTGAAAACTCGCGAGAGCCCTCATCGTCCCCCCCACCCCGACGAGCTTCGTCTTCTTCGCCAGGCGGAGCTCCTTCCTGCTCGGGAGGAGCTCGAGGATGTGGTCCTTCATCCTCTCGTAGTCCTTGCGGACGAAGAGCCCCCCTTTCTTCGGGTTGCCGTAGAGGTATGAGAGCCTGCGGGCCCCGAGGGGGAGGCAGATGACCTTCTTGACCCTGAACTCCTCGGCGTAGACGATGGCGAGCGTCCCCCCGCCGAGGTCGAAGAAGACCCCTGTGGGTATCCGGAGCGCGAGGACGGCGCCGAAGTAGGAGAGGAGCGCCTCCTCCTGTTCGGAGAGCACCCTGAACTTGAACTTCGAGGTCTCCTCGGCGAGGTGGAGGAACTCGCTCCTGTTGCCCGCTTCCCTCACGGCGCTGGTCGCCACCGGGAGGACGTATCTCGGGGATTCGAAGTCGACGATCTCCCTGAACATCTTCAGAACCCTGAGGGTCCTCTCGATCGGAGAGACTGCGAGGAATCCGGTCTCGTCGAGCTCCTCACCGAGCTTGACCTTCGCATCCTCCTGCGAGACTATCCTGTAGCTCGTCTTCCCGTTCACCTGATAGGTCGCCAGCTTCGCGGAGTTGAATCCGAGGTCGAGGACAGACGCCGTGAAGCCGGTCGAGGGGCCTAGCCCCTCGGGACCGTAACCTACGACATCCGCTTCAGGAGCCTTGGTGTCAACAGCCACCTGAGTTCACCATCCACTTTCGGATTGAAGGCCTTGATCGAGAGGCGCGCGAGGCCGCACTTCCTCAGCACGATTCTCGGCACCCCTTGGTGGCCCATCACCTCGTTGATCGTCTGCGTGAGGTAGGGCTCGTGGCCTATGCAGAGCACGACGGACTCTTGCTTCAGCTTGGAGAGCCTCGCGAAGAGCTCTCTCTTGCTCCCCTCGGGCTTCAGTTCGTCCCAGATCTCGACTTTTCCCGGCCCTTTCAACGCTTTTGCGACCACGCTGGCGGTCTCCCGTGAGCGCTTCAGTGGGCTGGATATGATGTGGTCGGGCCTTATCTTGAGTCTCGAGAGCGCGCGCGCGATGTCCTCCAGCTCCTCCTTCCCCTCCACCGTCAAAGACCGCTCTGCGTCCCTCGCCTGTGCAGGCAGCCTCTTCCCAGCCTCCGCGTGTCTCAGGATGAAGATGTCCATTTTCTAGCACGAGTTTGGATTCGCATCCGGCCGCCAAAGAGGGCGGGTCCGGGACGGGGCATCCGTTGTGGTGCTACCCTTGCTTCCGATATAAATCATGTGGCAGGCCTCGGCCATATTCCTCCTGCATCCCTGCCGGACATGCAAACACGGGAGCACTGCTTCCTCGGTTTACTGCTCACCGACTATTCTGGGAGTTCGTAGATCGAGCCCAGGACCCTCATGTATTCGCCCCATCCCTTCAAGGTCAGGGTGAAATTCTCGTCGCGCCTGCCCCCCGATTGCTGCCTGGGCGACGCTTCGACCTCCTTGTTCCAGACCATCTCCTTGAGGATGTCGTGGACGTCGAGCTCGCTCGTGTCGACCCTGCTGTAAAGCGTCTCAACGTCACACTCATGAAACCTTGCCAGAGCCCGCATTATCGGGAACTTCCGGGCGTCTAGGCTGTCCTCGTCTCCCCTGGGACCGCTCATTACTGCGTTTTCCATTTCTCTTTTCACTCGGTGGCAAGGTACGCGATTCTCGATTTATTGGTTATCGATGGGATATATTGAGCGACCTACGAAATATAGAGCCACAATATGCGAGACCAGAAGGTGGCTGGCGCTACCGGACGGCGGAAGGGAGCGTCTCGAGGTAGCCTGCCACCTTCGCCGCGGGGTCCTCCATCCAGTTGAGGAGCGCGCGCCCTCTGGGGCGGTAGCTCTCCCTGTAGCCGGGGTCAAGCGACTTTTTGACGCACTTTGAGACCTCGTCGACGCTCCTGGCCCTCAGGAGAAGCCTCTTCGAAAGAAGGTACTTTTCGGTGTAGAGCTCGGCGCCCTGGAAGGCCGAGACCGCGGGGACGCCCAGCAGCGCCGCTTCGGTTGTCATCGTCCCGCCCATCCCCACGAAGACGTCCGACTTCTCTATCATCTCTGCTCCGTCGACCACCTGCTCGGGGACCGTAAAGGAGGCGCCGAACTTCTTCTTGATGCTCGCAAGCTGGTCGTCGTACCTGCAGAGGGCGACCAGGTTCTGCCCCCCAAAGTCGCGCGCGAGCCTTGTCAGGACCCTTTCCGACCATGACTCGTCGCTCCCGAAGAGATAGGGGGCGTAGGACTCCTCCAGCCTCACGAGGATCGTGGCCCTCTCGGAGCTCCTCGTCCTACCGCGGGAAGAGGCCGGCCGCGGCCTCCGCTTGAGCCATGCGGCGGGGTCCAGGGCACGGTACCTGGTGACCTGGCTCCTTGAGACGCCGAAACCAGACCACGCCGAGTAGGGGATTATCCACGGGGTCATGACATGGTGAGAGAGGGGGAGTGAGAGCTTCCCCGCGACGAGGGAATGCGGTGAGTCGTTCACGGCGACGTGCATGACCCGGAGCCCGAACGATATCCTGGCACAGTCGGCCGACGCCGCGGAGACGGAGGCGTCCGGGGAGAAGGCGACCACCATGGGCAGGAGCTGCTCCATCCGCTCGAGGCTGCGTTGGAGCTGCCCGAGAGGGTCCTTTCCGCCCCTCGAGCCCACGAAGGACACCTCGAGCTCCAGCGCCGCGGTGAGCTGCTCGACCTCCCGGTAGCTCCTCGAGGTCGCCATGACCTCGTGGCCGTCCTCCCGGAGCCCTTCGATCACTGGACGGAAGAAGAGCACTTGCTTCGGGGAAATGAGATCGAACCAATACCTCATCGTGAAAACCTGCTGTTCAAGGACATCATAAAAAGACAACCGTGAGAGCGAGAACCAAAGCCTATAATCTCACGCATGGGGATGCGGGCGCAGAGCTCTCTCCATTTTGCCAAAGCCGAAGGTTGCGGTCTACGGTCTGACTAGCGAAGGATACTCCATGGCGGCCCGTCTCATCGAGAAGGCCTCGGTCACCATCGTCGATGAGACGCTCCAGATGGCGATGGACCTGGAGCAGGGGATGGTGAAGAGCCACAGGACCGTCCAAGAGCTCGTGGGCGACGAGATGCTCATGGGACTCAAGCCGGTCTCGCAGGTCCTGGCGGAGGCCGCGGTCATCATGTTCACCCCGAAGCTGAGGAAGGTGGGAGACGAGTCGATAATCGAGGCGAGCGCGAAGCTCAGGGACGTCGCGAAGTACGCCTCAAGCGGCTCCACCGTCGTGAACCTCCTCCCGACGGGGGTGGGGGGGAACGCGGACAACGTCGCGATGCTCGAGAAGCAGACGGGGATGAAGGTGGGGGAGAGGCTCAACTACGCCTACTGCCCGACAGGCCCCCTGCAGGCGCTGTCCGCAGACGCCCCGGTCGCCGTCCTCGGCTCGAAGGCCGCGTCGAAGGAGTTCGCGCCGCTGGAAGACCTCGGGCTGAGGGCTACCTACGGGGGCGTCGCCGGCCTGGAGCTCGAGTACATCTCGCGCGTCCTGGCCCTCTGCACCTCCATGGCCGCGGAGGTGGAGCTTATGCGCAAGGCCAGGGAGCTGAAGGTCGCGCACGGCGCGGAGCCCGAGAGATACGTCGACCAGCTGGCATCCCTCGTCTTCGACCTGACGGCGATCCAGTCGAGCGAGGACGTGGGGGAGCCCATCACCTACCTCGCGGGCGCCGCGGTGAAGAGCCTCGAGAACTACGAGAGGTACGTGGTCGAGGAGACGCGAGACCTCCTGCGGGAGCTGCAGCTCAAGGCGAGCAGGACGCGGGTGCTGGTGGCGTGGTCGGCGGACAAGTACGAGATGCGCGCGGACAGGCTCGCGACGGCGCAGTCGCTGACGGAGAAGCTGAGGGACTACGTGACCGACGTGAGGCTTGTCGACGTGAGGTCGAGGACGGACGACCTGATAGACAGCTACAAGCACAGCGTGGCGATAGTCTGCACCCCCGCTGACTTCGAGTGGTTCAAGGGCCTGAAGAAGAGCTTCAGGAGCTCCGAGATCTCGATTCTGAGGGCCACGACGGGGATGAGCAGGGCTTGACGAGAATCCTCCGGAGTCGGACGCCGGCGCCATAAACCGTTAAAACCGCCCGGAAGGCGCCAAAGGCAACCTCATGGTCAGAATAGCTGTGGTCGGGACGGGCGGCTGGGGAAAGAACCACGTCAGGGTCCTCAGCGAGCTCGGTAACCTCGTCGCGGTCTGCGACCTAGACGCGTCGAGGGCCGCCGCGTACGCCGAGAAGTATCGCGTGAAGGGCTACGCCAACGTGGACGAGCTGCTCGAGAAGGAGAGGCCGGACGGGGTGACCATCTGCACGCCAGCCTCGACGCACTTCGCCGTCGCGAGCAAGACGCTGAAGGCGGGGGTCCACACATTCGTCGAGAAGCCAATGACGAGCACCGTCAAGGAGGCCCAGGACCTGATCATGGAGGCGGAGAGGGCCAGGAAGATCCTCACCGTGGGATTCATCGAGAGGTTCAACCCGGCCATCACGGAGCTGAAGAAGATGATAACGAAAGGCACGCTTGGGAGGCCCATACTCTTCGAATATCATCGCGAGAACCGCAGGGGGGAGAACATCGTCGACGTCGGCGTGGTCAAGGACGCCTCGGTCCACGACATCGACACGGCGAGGTGGCTCTTCGGGGAGGAGCCGAAGACGGTCTACGCTCGGGTTGGCAGCGTGATGGGCAAGAACGAAGACTTTGCCACCATCCTTCTCGGGTTCGGCGACGAGAGGACAGCCTTCATCACCACGAACTGGGTGACACCGAGCAGAGTGAGGCAGCTGAGCGCGGTCTTCGAAAAGGCGGTCGTCACCCTGGACTTCATCACGCAGGAGATACAGGTGCACGAGGAGTCTGGGACGAAGGTCCCCAAGCACACGTTCCAGGAGCCTCTCATGCTCGAGCTGAAGGAGTATGTGGCCGCGATCGCGGAGGGGAGGCAGCCCCTCGTCACGGGAAAGGACGGCCTGATGGTGACGAGGATAGCCGAAGCCGTGCTGGCGTCGAGCAGGACGAGCAGCCCGATATTCGTGAGCGGCTGAGCAGACCGTTGCGCCGCTGGCGCAGGTCCCGGCGCTCGAGCTTGTCGGCGAGGCTCGTGAGACGCTCTACCTTTTCCTCTGACGCCGGGCGGCCTCTCCTGGTGACACCTCGCTCAGCCTGTCGTAGATCGTCGACGCCACCGATGGGCCGAACGCGCTGACGAGCTTGTCCACCATCCTGTTGACGACCTGCCTCTCCAGGCCCGGGTTCCCCGGAAAGGCGTAGACGTATTTGTTGCCGGTCCTTCCCGACACGGACTTCCGGACGACGAGGTTCTTCCTATGGAGCCTGTCCAGGGTGGTGCTCACGGTCGTGTAGGCGAGCACCCTCCCCGGCTTTAGCTCCCCCATTATTTCGCCCGCCGAAGCGCTGCCCAAACGCCTCAGGGTACCTAGCACGTCAGCCTCAAGGTCTCCTATCTCGGTGTCTCGCGTGGAAACGGTCGATCGCTCTCCGGTCGCTCTACTATCGCGATAGTATCTTTTATTCATGCTGAAGCGAGATACTGCGTCGATAGTAGCATGACCGACCCTGGCGTGTAACATCGTCTGGCGACGCAACCAGCCGCAGGCGGCCGCTACTTCTCTTCGGTCTGCGTCTCGTGCAGCAGGTCGGAGAGGCGGTTGATCGCGGCGTCCACCCTCTTGCGATGGATGGGCTGGAGCCTCTTGAAGGTCTCCTCGTTCATCCTGTTCCCGTGGTATTGCAGGTAAAGGTTGAGAAGGTCCCTGAAGGCCCTATCCTCGTCCTTCTCGGCCTCAGCCACCCGCGTGAGCAGGTCGTATTGCCTTCCAGAGCCGAGGACCTGCTTCATCTGGTTGAGCCTTTGGATGGCCCGGGCCCTGAGCTCGCTGACCTCGTTCCTCATGCGCTCGAACTCGCTCTTGCTAATCGCGCCCTTCGACGCGGAGGCGAGCTCGTTCATGTACTGTGTCTCGAGGCCCATCTTCTCCTCGAAGGCGTTCAAGACGTCGGCGACCCTGTGGCCGCCCTTCTCCTCTTTCTCCCCCTCTTCCTCGGTCTGCGGCCGCTGGATCGCGAACATGGCGAAGCCGACGGCGAAGATGAAGATCCCTGCGGGGATGGCCTGGTCAGCCGCCCAGCCGAAGCTCACCGAGTAGGTGAACTGGACGTTTCCCGTGGTCAGCGGGGTGACCGCCGTGTCCAACACCGATGTCGGTCCGCTGGGAGCGACGCCTTTCGCGACCGCGAGGATGGTGCTGTCGTTGGCGGTCGGCGCTCCGACGATGGGGGCATACGGGATTTGGAGCTTGACGGAGGTGCCGGTGACGGTCATCAGCGTTGAGGGGAGCGGGTAGGAGAGCGTGAGCGTGATGTTGCTATTGGGAAGCAGAGGGCTCCCGATGTTAGCGTTCGCGAAATTCAAAACCCCCGAGCTGAGGGTCACGACCTGAGGGTTGATGAGGGGGGGCTCGGTGTCGGCGATCACCGTCACCGACTCGAGGCTGGCGCTGAGCAGGTTCAGGTGTATGGATGCGAGGTCGTAGTTCGCAAAGTTGTGGATGGAGAACTGGTCCTCGACCATGGGGGTCCCGTTGGCCGCGGGGACGATCGTCCTGACCAGGCTGTTGACGCTTATCGGGGTGAAGGTCGTTTCGGAGGCTGCCGTGAAGTTGACGTAGCCTTCGTCGGCCACTGGCCGAACCGCGGTCTGTGTCATCGTGTACGACTCGTTGGTAGCGGAAATGGTGAAACCCTTGGGGATCGCGGCGAGAGAGGTCCTCGACGGGAAGTTGATGGTCGAATTCATCAGGGTGACGTTCACGTTAAGCGACGGGCGGAAGAGGACGAGCAGTGGCGCCGAGTCGTTGATGGTGTACACTCCCCCCGTGTAGTTGACGATGTTTTGGACGAGCCCCTTGAGCGCGACGGTGAAATTTGCGCCCGCCGCGAGGGTCGGTTGGTTGGGCGTTATCGTGACTGTGGCATTGCCGTTGCTCTGCGATTCGGAGAGCGAGAACTGACCGCTGGGACTCAGGACTAGCCCGGATGTCCTCGAGGCTATCTTGCTGGGCAGCCCCACCTGGAGCGTCGGAATCTGGACGGAGGAGGTCCCGTTGTTCCTGAAGGTGATGCTGTCGTTCAGGACGCCGAACCCGTAGGAGTTTATCGTGTAATAGTGGTCGTATGACACGCTGGCCACGCCAGAAGACGAGCTGGACGCCGCCTGCGAGAAAGCGGGCGCAAATCCGAGCGCCAGCGACGCCGCAATGGCGACTGCGACGAAAGCTCTCCAGTTCAAAGCTTTGCATAGCCACCGCTGATACGTATTTTAACCGTTCGCGGGGGTGGATGGTTCGCTCTAAGAAATGGTAGAAGCGCATCCGTTCCTGCCGAACCTCGAGGACGAGACGATCGAGAGGATGCTGAAGCAGGTCAAAGCGGCCTCGATCGCGGACCTCTTCTCGGACATCCCAGAAGGGCTTCTCCTGAAGAGGAGGCTGGCCATCCCTGACGGACAGGGGGAGGCTCTGGTGAGAAAAGAGCTCCACGTGCGGCTCTCCAAGAACAGGACTATGCCAGACTCGCTATGCTTCCTCGGCGGAGGGGTCTGGCCCCATTACATCCCCGCCGCCGTCGACTCGATACTTTCGCGGCAGGAATTCTATACCGCTTACACGCCGTACCAGCCCGAGATAAGCCAAGGGATGCTCCAGGCGCTCTTCGAGTACCAGAGCATGATGTGCGACTTGCTGGGGATGCATGTGTGCAACAGCTCGATGTACGACTGGGCCTCCGCGGCCGGCGAGGCTGTGAGGATGGCCTCCAGGGTGAAGAGGAGGACGACGGTGCTGGTCGCGAAGGGCATCGGGCGGGGGAGGCTCGAGGTGATCAAGACCTACGCCGAGCCGATGGGCGTGAAGCTCCAGATGGTCGAGTTCGACTCCAAGACCGGAGGGCTGGACCTCGCGTCGCTGCGGTCAAGGCTTTCACAGGGAGCCGGAGAGGACGTTGCGGCCCTCTACCTGGAGAACCCGAACGTCTTCGGCGTCATCGAGGAGAACGTCGATGGCGCGATCGAGATGGTGCACGCGGCGGGGGGCCTCGCAATCGTCGGGGTGAACCCGATCTCCCTTTCGGTGCTCCGCGACCCGGGCAGCTACGGCGCCGACGTCGTGGTGGGCGAAGGTCAGCCGCTGGGCGTCCCCATGAACTTTGGCGGGCCTCACATGGGGATCTTCGCCGTCAAGGACATCGGCCTGGCGAGGAGCATGCCCGGCAGGCTCATCGGGATGACCACGACAAAGGACGGGAGCGAGAAGGCTTTCTGCATGGTGCTTCAGACAAGAGAGCAGCACATCAGGAGAGAGGCGGCGACGTCGAACATCTGCACGAACCAGGCGCTGCTCGCGCTGGCAGCCGCGGCATACATGTCGCTCCTGGGGAAGAACGGCTTCAGGAAGCTGGGCGAGGTCAACCTTGCGAACTCGCACTACGCGGCCGAGAGGATAGGCGAGCTCAATGGGGTCAAGGCGCCGCTCTTCACCGGGCCGTTCTTCGGGGAGTTCACGGTAGGGTACGAGAGGCGCAAGGCGCCCTGGATCTTTTCCGAGCTGGCGAAGAGGGGCGTCATGGCCGGCTATCCCCTGGCCGAGCACTTCGCCCAGATAGGCGAAGCCGGCTCTTATTGCGTGACGGAGGTCCACTCGAGCGAGGACATCGGGCGCCTGGTTGACGCGCTCGCAGAGGTGATCTAGGATGGATGAAGCCGCTCTGCGGAAGCAGCCGAGGAGGTTCCGCCAAGCATTCTGGGACGAGCCGCTCCTCTCGGAGATAGGCAGGAAGGGGCGCCTGGGATTCGTAGTCCCGGAGGACCCGAAGATCAGGGAGTGGGCCAGGGCGAAGGGCGGGGCTCTCGTGCCCCAGGCGCTGAGGAGGGGCGGGGACGCTCCCCTGCCCGAGCTCTCGGAGCTCCAGGTGCTCAGGCACTTCAACAAGCTCTCCCAGATGAACTTCTCAGTCGAGACGGGGATGTACCCCCTCGGGAGCTGCACGATGAAGTATAACCCGAAGGTCTCGGAGGCGATCGCCTCGTCTCCCAAGATGAGAGAGGCTCACCCCCTCCAGCACGACTCGACCGTGCAGGGCCTCCTCCAGGTCTTCTACGAGCTCTCGGAGATGCTCTGCGAGATCTCTGGGATGAAGAGGTTCGCGCTCAGCACGGCCGCGGGCGCCCAGGGCGAGTTCGCCGGGGTCCTGATGATCAGGAAGTATTTGCGGGACAACGGCAGGGGAGACCGGACGGAGATACTCGTTGCGGACTCCGCCCACGGCACCAACCCCGCGAGCGCGGCGATGGCGGGGTTCGAGGTGGTAAAGGTCCCATCGGACGAGAGCGGCCTCGTCACCATAGAGTCGGTCAAGGCGAAGCTCACGCCGAGGACTGCCGGAATGATGCTCACGGTCCCCAACACGCTCGGGCTCTTCGAGCCGGACGTCGCCGAGATCTCCAAGGCGGTCCACGACGCGGGCGGCATGATGTATTACGACGGGGCCAACATGAACGCGCTGCTAGGAAAGGCGAGGCCAGGCGACATGGGGTTCGACGTGGTCCACTTGAACCTCCACAAGACGTTCGCGACGCCTCACGGCGGGGGCGGGCCCGGTGCAGGTCCGGTCGGCGCGAACGCCGAGCTGCAGGACTACCTGCCGGTGCCCATGGTCGAGAAGTCGGGCGAGGGGTACCGGCTCGACTACGCGCGCCCGAAGAGTATCGGGAGGCTCAAGGGGTTCTACGCGAACTCGGCGATCCTCCTCAGGGCGTACTGCTACATCAGGCTCTTGGGAGCGGACGGGCTGGACAACGTCTCGAGCCTCGCTGTTCTCGGGGCTAACTACCTCCTCTCGAAGCTGAACACCCAGGGATACTCCATCCCGGTGGGCGGGGGGATACGGAGGAAGCACGAAGCCGTCGTTTCCGTGAAGGGAGGACACGGAGGGGCGGGGAAGATCGCGAAGGCGCTGCTTGACTTCGGCGTGCATTCTCCCACGGTGTACTTCCCCTTGACCGTGGAGGAGGCGCTCATGATCGAGCCGACCGAGACGGAGACCCTCGAGTCGCTAGACGACTATGCAGAGACGCTGAACTCCCTCTTCGAGAAGCTGAAGGCGGGAGAGCTCGAAGACGAGCCCAAGAACACGAGCGTCGGAAGGATCGACGAGGTCAAGGCCTCGCATCCGCTGACCCTCAAGGTCAAATGGTGACGCGGTTTCAGCGCGGGACCTGCTCTGGTAAATTTTTGTGAACCAATGGTCCACTTATTTGATGCTAGGGCTCATTAATCTAATCCGGTAATGAGCCTTGTCAAAAGTCAATGTCTGGCTCCATCTCCTCGTCTGAAGTCGTAGCTCTCGGAATAGGAAGCGCAGGAATCAGGATCGTGTCCGCCCTTAGCAGGGAGACAACGCTCGTGAACAGGTTCGCGTACCTCACGTGCGACCCTGCGGACCTCGAGGCGGCGGGCGAGGGCGAGCGGCTACTCATCGAGCCCCCGTTGGCTCAGAAGGCGACGCCCTCGATGGTCAGGGGGTTCGCGCTGCCGCACCACGGCGACATGAAGAGGCTCGTGAACGGCGCGAAGGTCGTCTTCGTGGTCGCCGGGCTGGGCCGTGCTACGGGCTCCGGGCTCGCGCCGATAATGGCGGGGTTCGCGAAGGAGGCCGGCGCTGACGCGGTCAGCATCGCGGTAATGCCGTTCGACTTTGAGGAGAGGCTGAGGTTCTACGCGGGGCTCGCGCTCAAGAAGCTAAGGGCGGTCTCGAACGGCGTCGTTGTGGTGGACAACGGGGCGCTATTCAACATCGGAAGCGAGGCGACCCTCAAGGAGCTGTACGAGGTGGCGAACAAGGAGGCCGTGAAGGCGCTCGGCTCGCTGCTCGCGAGGCAGTCTCAGGACTCGATCCCCGTGGGGCTCAACAAGGTCCTCGGGACGGTGACGCAGAGCGGCTACTCGTTCCTCACCAGCGCCTCGTCAGGGTCCGTGGACAAGGCAGAGGAGGCTCTCTCGCGCGCGATAATAGGCATCGGGAAGAAGGCGCAGATGAAGGAGGCCAGCCACGCGGTGGTCGTCCTGACGGGCGACGCCAGCCTCTCGGCGGGCGACACGGCGACGGCGGTGAGACGCCTCGGCTCGATGTTCGGGAACCCCTCGCTCGACGTGGAGTACGCGGTCAGCTACCGCAGCGGGGCGGGCTCGCAGCTCCAGGTGAGTGTTCTCGCATCGGGTTTCACGCAGACCAAGTACGACACCTACGACCCGATAGACGCGATCCTCGGGGGCGCTAAGAACAACATAGACGACTCGCTGGAGTGCGCCCTCGTCGAGGGCCTAGAGAGCATCGTCTCGTGCGACCAGTGAGACGCCGGTCTCGCGCCGCGCTCAGCTTTTGAAGAACTCGGCAGCGTCGGAGCTCTTCGTGACGGTCGATTTCAGGCGCGCCACCTCCTTGTCGTCGATCTTCTTGAAGAGGATCTCGGGCTTCGCGGCCATCTTGACAGTATCCAAGCGGAAGTCCAGCGTCCCCTCCCACGAGAGGCTTCCCTCGAGGTCGAGCAGGCCCGCGATCTTCTTGGACGAGCCGGGCAGGAAGGGCGCCATCGTCACCGCGAGGACGTTGCAGATGTTCACGCAGCAGTAGATTACGCGCCTGCACGCCTCCTTGTCCTGCTTGATCAGGACCCAGGGCTGGTTCCTCTGGAAATACTCGTTCCCGATGATGGCTATCTGGAGTACGTTTCTCAGCGCGTCCTTGAGCCTAGCCTCCTGGAGGGCGGCGTCCGCCTCCGCGACCTGCTCGAGGACCTTCGCCTCGACTTGCCTCTCCTCTTCCCCGAGCTCCTTCTTCTGCACCACGCCATCGAGGAAGTTGGAGGCGAAGGTCAGGGTCCTGTGGACGAAGTTCCCGATGGCTGCGACGAGCTCATTGTTTATCCGTGTCTGGAAGTCGTCCCACTTGAACTCCGAGTCCTTCGTCTCAGGGATGAGGTAGGCGAGGTAGTAGCGCCAGATGTCGGGGTCGAGCCCGGACTGGACCACCTTCTCGCAGAAGATCCCCCAGTTCCTAGACTTTGATATCTTGTCCCCCTCGTAGTTGCAGTACTGGAGGCCCACCACGTCGTATGGGAGGTTCAGCCCTCCGTTCGCCATGAGCATCCCAGGCCAGAAGATCGTGTGGAACGGGATGTTGTCCTTGCCTAGGAAGTTGTAGATCCTCGTCTCGGGGTCCAGCCAATAGTCCTCCCATCTCTTGGGGTCTCCGGACCTCTCCGCCCACTCCTTTGTCGAGGAGATGTACCCGATGGGGGCGTCGAACCAGACGTAGAAGATCTTGTTCTCGAAGCCTTTGAGCGGGACGGGAACGCCCCACTTCAGGTCGCGGGTGATGCTTCGCCTCCTCAGCCCCTCCTTGATCCATGAGAGGGCCAGGGAGCTCACCTGCTTCCTCCAGTGCGTCTGGCTGGTTATCCAGGCCTCCAGGCTCGGCTGGAGCTTCTCGAGCTCGAGGAAGAGGTTGTCGCTGTCCTTGAAGACGGGGATGCTGCCGTCGATCTTGCATCTTGGGTTGATGAGCTGCTCCGGCTCCAGGAGGGTCGCGCAGTTCTCGCACTGGTCGCCCCTTGCGAACTCATAGCCGCAGACGGGGCACTTGCCCACCACGTACCTGTCTGCAAGGAAGAGCTTGTCCGTCTCGCAGTAAGGGAGGCGCATCACGCCCTTCGTGACGTAGCCCTTCTCGTAGATCTTCAGGAAGAGGTCTTGGGTCGTCTTGTGGTGGATGGGGAGCGACGTCCTCGAGAAGTTGTCGTAGGATATCTCGAACCAGTCGTAGATCATCTTGTGGACCCCGTAGAAGACGTCGGTCAGGCGCCTCGGGGTGACCTTCAGCTCTATCGCCGCCACCTCGGTGGGGGTACCGTTCTCGTCCGCACCACCTACGAAGAGGGTCTCGTACCCCTTGAGCCTGCAATATCTCGCGAAGATGTCCGCGGGGAGATGGGAGCCGACGATGTTCCCGACGTGAGGCACGGCGTTCGTGTAGGGAAGCGCGCAGCACACAAGCACCCTCCTCCTCTCCTCGGGGGGCTTCGCCGCCCCCCTTCGCTTCGCTCCGCCTGCCTTCGATCTGGACCTGCTACTCAAGCGCCCAGCTCTCGGCATACTTCAGCTGCTCCTTCGTGGCCCTGTCGATGGTTATGCCGAGAGAGTGCAGGGTCGAAACCGCCACCTCTTCCTCCACCTCCGGTGGCACGTCGAGGACCTTCCTGGGCAGCTTCGAGTGGTTCCTGTAGACGTAGAGCGCCGACATGAACTGGTCCGCGAAGGACATCTGCATCACTTCCGGCGGGTGCCCCTCTGCGGCGACCAGGTTCACGATGCGCCCCTTCCCCAAGAGGTAGACCCTTTTTCCGCCGGGCAGCGTTATCTCTTCGGTGTTCGGCCGCACCTGTTTCACCGACTTCGCTTCGTCCATTATCGACTTCACGTCGATCTCCACGTCGAAGTGCCCCGCGTTGGAGAGGATCGCCCCGTCCTTCATCGACTTCACGGCCTGGTAGGAGATGACGTGCTTCTGCCCGGTGCACGTGATGAAGATTTCTCCGTACAGGGCGGCCTGCGCGATGTTGGTCACCAAGAAGCCGTCGAGGTGCGCCTCGAGCGCCTTGATCGGGTCCACCTCCACCACGGTGACGTTAGCATCGAGCCCCCTGGCCCTCTTCGCCACGCCCTTGCCGACCCATCCATAGCCCACGACGACCACCTTCTTCCCGGCGATGAGGAGCGAGGTCGCCCTCAGGATGCCGTCGAAGGTGCTCTGGCCTGTGCCGAAACGGTTGTCGAAGAGGAACTTCGTCCTTGCGTTGTTGATCGCGATGACAGGGTAGTGCAGCTTCCCGTCCTTTTCGAGGGCCTTCAGCCTCATCACGCCGGTGGTGGTCTCCTCGCAACCCCCCTTGATCGACTTCACTCCCTTCAGGTTGGCCGCGACGTGCAGGTCTGCGCCGTCGTCGATGATGACGTCCGGGTTCGACGCGAGCACCTGGTCGATGCACCAGTCGTACTCCTTCCCGGTCTGGCCGCGCCAGGCCCAGACCCCCGCGCGGGTCGCCAGGTAGGCCGCGATGTCGTCCTGCGTAGAGAGGGGGTTGGCGTCCGCGAGCTTCACCTCCGCGCCTGCGAGGAGAAGTGAGTCGATCAGGACGGAGGTCTCCTTCGTTACGTGCAGGCAGACCCCCACCTTCAGCCCCTTGAGAGGCTTCTCCTTCGCGTACTTCGATGCGATGCTCGAAAGCGCCGTCATGTGGCCCTTGGCCCAGAGGAAATTCTTCTCGCCTTCTTCGGCGAGGTCAGGGTTTGCTATCTTCCCCATGTGATTCGGGCCTCCGTTCGGAGTTGGATTATTAAATTCGTCGCGTGGTCGAGCTGCGCGGCCTCACTCTTCTTCGGAGGCATACTTCACGATCGAGAAGACGTCGTAGCCCTTCAGCGCCTGCCGCCCCTTCAGGGCCGCTATCTCGACCACGAACGCAAAGCCGACAACCTTACCTCTTAGGACTTCGACCAGCTTTGCCGCGGCCAGGGCGGTGCCTCCCGTGGCGATGAGGTCGTCCACGATGAGTATCCTTTCGCCCTTCTCGACGGCGTCCATGTGGATCTCCAGCGTCGCGGTCCCGTACTCGAGCTCGTAGCTCTCGGAGACCTTTGCGCCGGGCAGCTTCCCCAGCTTCCTCAGAGGGATGAAGCCGACGCCCAGGCGCTCCGCGAGGGGGGCCCCGACCACGAAGCCCCTCGCCTCGATTCCGAGGACGGCGTCGACCCTCTTGTCCTTGTAGTGCTCGTACAAGACGTCGGTGCACTTCCTGAGAAGGCGGCCGTCCTTCCACAGCGTCGTGATGTCCCTGAAGATTATCCCCTTTTTCGGGAAGTTGGGTATGCGCCTTATCGCCGCTTTGAACTCGGACTCCGCCGTTGTCGCCCTGCCTGATGACTTGGTCATACCCTGATCCTCGCGTTCTGCATGGCGTCTCCGCAGGAGCACGACCGCTTGGTCGGCGTGAGCTCTATCGCCTTGAGCAGGAGGGCCCTGAGCCTCTTGAGGTTGGCGTTGAAGACCCGCATCACCTCGTCGTTGCTGACCGGTTTGACCTTCGGGTCGCCCTCCAGCCCCGAGTCGTAGTCCGTGACCAGGGAGATGTTCACGTAGCACATCTCGAGCTCCCGGGCGAGGATCGCCTCCGGGTACTGCGTCATGTTGATGATGTCCCATCCCTGCGAGCGGAAGAACTTGCTCTCTGCCCTCGTCGAGAACCTGGGACCTTGGATCACCACGACCGTCCCGTTCCTGTGGACTTTGAGCCCCGCGCCCTTCGCCGCTTCCAGGACGACGTCCCGGAGCTCAGGGCAGTATGGGTCGGCGGAGCCGACGTGCGCCGTCTCCGGGCCTTCGAAGAATGTGTCCTTCCTGCCGTTGGTGAAGTTCACGAACTGGTCTGGTATCACAAAGTCTCCTGGCCTGATGCTTGGCTTCAAGCTCCCGACGGCGGTCGGCCCGTACACCCTCTCAACGCCGAGCTGCTTCAGGGCATAGAGGTTCGCGCGGTAGGGCACGACGTGCGGAGGAAACTCGTGGTGCTCTCCGTGCCTGGGGAGGAAGGCGACCCGGCGACCTTTGACGTCCGAGAGCCTCACGCTCGCGCTCGGGGTCCCGTAGGGCGTCTCCAGCTTCGATGCCTTCTTGGTCTGGAGGAACTTGTAGAACCCCGACCCTCCGATGACTCCGATGCCTGCGGTCCTATGACTCACGTTCGACCCGTTGGCCTTTTGCCTTAAAATCTTTGAAAGGCCCGGAATCCCGAAAGGAGAGTTGAAATACCTCTGCGGGAGGATTTTTGTCCGCGAAGTTAGAGATGACCAGGCAATACGACGACCTGCTCGCGAGGGCCCAGTCCACGCTGGAGAAGACGGCCCACAAGTCCACGCAGAACAGGCTGGAGATACCAGAGCCGCAGGTCATCTGGGTGGGGAACAAGACGATACTGCGAAACTATTCCGAGTACCCCAAGCTCATGAGGAGGGACCCCGACAGGCTCCTGATGTATCTGGCGAAGGAGCTCGCGACGGCGGCCTCCCTCGACGCCGACAGGGCCATCTTCATCGGGAGGAAGGACAAGGCGTCGTTCGTCCAGCTCTTCCAGAGATACATGCAGGACAACGTCACCTGCCCGGTGTGCGGGAGCCCCGACACGCACATCGTCACCGAGAGCAGGCTTCACTTCAGGGTCTGCGAGGCCTGCGGCGCGAGATCTAGCGCAAGGGTGAACTGACTGGGTTGGGCTTGCCGCTCTCAGTCCGTAGCATCGCCTGGAAGAACTCCAGCCTGGTGAACGTCTGCGACGCCGACCTCATAGGCCGGACCTTGAGCGAGGGCAAGCTCAAGATGCACATCTCGAAGGAGTTCTTCGGTGGGGAGCTGATCGAGGAGGACGAGGCGCTCAAAATCATCAAGGAGTCGGCGATGATCAGCCTCGCCGGGGAGAGGGCGGTCAACATCGCGCTCTCGAACAAGCTCGGGTCGCCGCAGGCGGTGAGGGAGATAGAGGGCGTGCCATTCCTGATGATCTACAAGTTCTGAGTCCCGTGCAGGCCGGGCCCGGTCCCGCTACTGGACCTTGCCTTCGCGCTGGAGCTGCTTAAGCAGGTCCTTCTGCCTTCCGTTCAGGCTCTTCGGGACGTCCACCCTTACGACGGCGTACTCGTCGCCCTTCCCGAAGGAGTTCAGCCTTGGGAGCCCCTTCCCCTTGATCTTGAACTGCGTTCCGGGCTGTGTCCCGGAGGGGATGTCCAGCATGGTGTCGCCGTAGAGCGTCGGGACCCTCAGCTCCGTCCCGAGCATCGCGTCGACGGCGTTCACGTGCGCCTCCACGAAGAGATCGCTGTCTCGCCTCTTGAATACCGGGTGCTCCGGGATGTTCACCACCACGTAGAGGTCCCCCGGCGGCGTCCCCGCCTCTCCGGCCTCGCCCTCCCCCCTCAGCCTCAGGGTGTGCCCGTCGTCAACGCCGGCTGGAATCTGTATTCGGATCTTTCGCTGCCTCCTGACGTGGCCTGTCCCCCTGCACTCCTTACAAGGCGACTCCACGATGCTCCCAGTCCCCCTGCACTTGCTGCAGGTCTCGACGCGAATGAACCTCGCGAACCCGGCGTTCTGCATCTTCTGGATCTGACCCGTCCCGCCACACTGCTGGCAAGTCCTGATGTTCGTTCCTGGAGACGCCCCGCTGCCTCTGCAGATTCCGCAGAGCTCAGTCCTAGGTATCTCGATCTCCTTGGTCACGTCGTTCACGGCCTCCTCAAGGCTCAGTTGCATGCGATATTGCAGGTCGGCCCCCCTCCGCGTCCTGCTTCCTCCTCTCCCTGCGCCCGTTCCAAAGAAAGCTCCGAGGATGTCCTCGAAGCCGCCTCCATAGCCGAAGCCCATGTCCCTGAAGACGTCCTGGAAGTCGGCGCCTCTGTAGATGTTCTCCTCGCCGTACTTCTGGTAGACTCCCTCTTTTCCGTAGGTGTCGTACTGTTTTCGCTTCTCGTCGTCGGAGAGGACCGCGTAAGCCTCCGAGATCTCCTTGAACTTCTCCTCCGCCCCGGGCGACTTGTTCCTGTCTGGGTGGAACTGGAGGGCCATCTTCCGATAGGCAGCCTTGATGTCGTCCTTGTTGGCGTCCTTCTTGACTCCTAGGACCTCGTAGAAGTCGCGCGCAGACGTGGAGCTCACTAGAAAGCTTCGCCGGCTTTGTTACTTTTTATCTTCATCGACTACCTTGTAGTCGGCGTCGGTCATTGGCCCCTCGCCTGGTTCGGCCCCGCCCATGTTGGCCCCCTGTCCTCCGGGCGCGGGACCAGGCCCGCCAGCCGTCGCTTGGGCGGCCTGGGCCTGTTGGTAGACGGCCGTGCCTACGTCCTGGAGAACCTTCCTCAGGGCGTCGGTCTTTGCCTTCACCTCGGCCGGGTTCTTCGCGTCCATCGACTTCCTGAGGTCTGCCGCCGCTGCGGTGATCTTCTCCTCGGACTCCTTGCTGATCTTGCCAGCGAGGTCGGCCTTCGTCTTCTCCGAGGTGTAGAGGAGCGAGTCGGCGTCGTTCATCAGCTGAGCCTCCTCCATCCGCTTCTTGTCCTGCTCCGCGTACTGCTCGGCCTGCGAGACCATCTTCTCCTTGTCGTCCTTGGAGAGCTTGGTCGAGGCGGAGATCGTTATCCTCGCCTCCTTCCCCGTGCCCTTGTCGTGAGCGGTCACGTTGAGTATCCCGTTGGCGTCGATGTCGAATGTGACCTCGATCTGCGGGACTCCCCTCGGCGAGGGCGGTATGCCCTCGAGGTTGAACATGCCCAGCGAGATGTTGTCGGGCGCCATTGTCCTCTCACCCTGGACGACGTGGATGGTGACGGCGGTCTGCATGTCTGCCGCCGTCGTGAAGGTCTGACTCTTCTTGACCGGGATGGTCGTGTTCCTTTCTATGACCTTGGCGGTGATGTTCCCCAGAGTCTCGACCCCGAGCGAGAGGGGCGTGACGTCGAGGAGGAGGATGTCCTTCACCTCCCCGGCGAGGACTGCGCCCTGGATGGCTGCCCCTATGGCCACCGCCTCCATCGGGTCGACACCCCTCTCGGCTGGCTTGCCCATCACTTGCTCGACCTTCTGCCTCACGAGCGGCATCCTGGTCATGCCCCCGATGAGGATGACCTTGTCGATGTCCTTCGGAGTGAGCTTGGCGTCGCTTATCACCCGTGTTATCGGCTCCTCGACCTTCGCCACCAAAGGCCCCGCGAGCTCTTCGAGCTTGGCCCTAGTCAGGGTGAAGTGCAGGTTCTTCGTCCCGGTGGAGTCGCTCGCGATGAAGGGGAGGTCTATGTCGGTGGAGATGATGTTGGAGAGCTCGATCTTCGCCCGCTCTGCCGCCTCCTTCAACCGCGTCATCGCGGTCTTGTCGTTCTTCAGGTCGATCCCGGTCTTCGACCGGAAGTCCGCTGCGATGAGATTGACGATGGCGTAGTCCACATCGGCGCCCCCGGTCTGGGTGTCGCCGCTGGTGGCGAGCACTTGGAAGACGCCGCCCCCGAACTCCATGACCGTGACGTCGTGCGTCCCTCCCCCGAAACTGAAGACGAGGACCTTCATCTCCTTGTCCGCCTTGTCCAGCCCGTAGGCTAGGCATGCGGCGGTCGGCTCGTTGATTATCCTCACTACGTCGAGGCCCGCTATCTCCCCGGCGTCCTTGGTGGCCTGCCTCTGGTTGTCGTTGAAGTGGGCGGGGACGGTGATTACTGCCTTCTTCACCGGGTAGCCCAGGAAGGTTTCGGTGTCCTTCTTGATCTTCTGGAGGACGAACGCGCTGATCTGCTGCGGGGTGAACTCCTTCCCTGCGATGCGGACCTTGTAGTCGGTGCCCATCTTGCGCTTTATCTCGAATATCGTGCCGTCGGGGTTGGTCACGACCTGCCTCTTCGCGGGCTCGCCCACTAGGAGCTGCCCGTCCGAGGTGAAGGCGACCACGGATGGGAACATCTTCCCCGCAACGGTCTGCCCTTCTGCGCTCGGGACGACCACCGGACGCCCCGCCTCCATGACGGCGGCCGCGGAGTTAGTGGTGCCCAGGTCGATGCCGATTATCTTCTCCCTCGCCGAGGAGGCGCTTCCCTTCCCGGAAGTGGTCGAGCTCATGCCGTCCCCTCTCCCTTTGCCCTCTCCTGCCTCGCGGCCATTTCCACCTTCACCGCGCTCGGCCTGAGGACCTTCCCCTTGAACGTGTAGCCCTTCCTCATCTCCTCTATCACCGTGTCCTCGGGCTTGTCCGTGCCCTGGACCTTGTCGACCGCCTCATGGGCCGACGGGTCGAAGGGTTCCCCCACTGCCTTGATTCTTTGGAGCCCCTCGCTCTCGAGGGCGGAACTCAGGTTCTTCTGGACCATTTTGACGCCTTCCAGCAGCCCCTTGTCCTCTGCCTTGCTGGCGCTCGCCACCGCGAGGTCGAGGTCGTCGAGCACGGGGATGAGCTTCCGGACGAGCCCGACGGTCGAGAACTCCTCCAGCTCGCGAATCTCCCTGTCGACGCGCTTCCTGTAATTCTCAAAGTCCGCCTGGAGGTAGCGCAGGCTGGTGAGGTACTCCTCGTTGCGCTTACGCTCCTCCTCGAGGGTCTGCTCTAGCCTCGCAAGGTCCTCCTTGATGGCCTTCGTCTCCTGCTCCTTCACCATACTAGAAGTTTTCAAATCGTTATCATCAGCCTGCCCTTCGTTTTCGCCACCGAGTCCCAACTAGGTCACCAGGATTCTAGGTATCTCAGCCGGGCGCTTTACTAAAACCCTTTGAGAAATCGCGGCGCGGCTCGGTCTTGGTGCAGTCATGAATCGTGACACTATACAACTTTATGTTGTATACCTAAATAAAGATTGCCTCCTGCAATCGGCACGTTCGAGGCCGAAGGGGAGCCCTCATCACAAGCCTAAAGGGGCTGGGACCCGGCGGTGAGACGTGGAAGGACCCGAATATGACGCCGATTCCGAGGCGAGGGAAGACAGCCAAGCCGCAGAGCGCGGGTCGATGACAGAGGGCGACGTCGAGCAGGGCTCGGGCCTCAGAGAGCGCATACGCAGGAGCGAGAGGGAGAACAGGCGTCTTAGGCACGACTCCAACGAGAGGAAGACGGTTGAGGAGGTCTTCGACAAGGCGACCAACTTCGCCCTCCACGAGCTCATGGCCAGGGGGGAGCTCTCGTATCTCAACGGCGTCGTGAGGGCGGGCAAGGAGGCACGGGTCTACTGGGGGGTCACGGCTGACGGAAGCCCGCGGGCCGTCAAGATCTACCTGACCGCATCGGCGGAGTTCAAGAAGAGGATGAGGTACGTCGCGGGGGACAAGAGGTTCCAGCAGCTGCCGGTTGGGTCCATAAGGCAGCTAATCAGGCTCTGGGTCCAGAAGGAGTACAAGAACCTGAGGGCCGCCTCGGACGCGGGGATACGGGTCCCCGAGCCGTTCGCGTTCAACGAGAATATCATAGTGATGGAGTTCATCGGCAAACCTCCGGCGCCCGCCCCGATCTTCGCGGAGGCCGAAGTGGATGCCCTCGACTACAAATGGACCTTGAAGATGATCCGCCAGCTCTACAAGAAGGCGGACCTCGTCCACGCCGACCTCTCCGAGTACAACATCTTCAAGCCCGCCCCGAAGGAGAGGGTGCTCTTCGACATGGGCTCCGCGGTCCTCTCCTCGCACCCCGAGTCTAGGGAGCTCCTACTGCGCGACATCACCAACATGGTGAGGTTCTTCAAGAAGAGAGGGGTTTATCAGAAGGAGCCCGAGCAGATACTGGAGACGGTTTTAGCTTGAGCTTCGAGAGACTTCTGCGCATTCCGCTCGATAGGGTCGGGGTGCTCATCGGCAAGAAGGGGGAGACGAAGGCGCGCATAGAGGAGTCGTGCTCGGTCACTCTCTTGGTGGACGGGCGGAGCGGCGAGGTGACCGTGAAGTCGAGCTCTGTCGAGGCAGACCCCTTCAGGGCGGCGAACGTCGTCGAGGCGATCGCGAGGGGATTCTCCCCGCCGCGGGCCTTGAAGCTGCTCGACCCGGACGTGGGGCTCGAGATCCTCGACCTAAGGGACTACGCGGGGAAGAGCGAGAACAACCTCGAGAGGATAAAGGGCAGGATAATCGGGCTGCACGGCAAGTCGAGGAGGGTCATTGAGGAGCTGACAAAGTGCCACGTCTCGGTCTACGGCAAGACCGTAGCGATCATAGGCGAACCCACCGAGCTGAGGCTGGCGAAGGATGCGATTGAGAAGCTCGCGGCAGGGAGCCAGCACAAGTCGGTCTACAACATGCTCCAGCGTGAGAGGACGAAGAGGAAGATGGAGCGGATACTTCTCTGGGAAGACCAGTCGCCAGAGATTAGGACTTGAATCAGCCGCTATAGGCCCTGTTGGGCCAAAAGGGGGCAGCGGAACGGTGAGGCAGAGGCTAAACGGCGGGAAAATGAGGCGGATGGTTATTAATCCGTCATAACCAACCCTTACGTCGAGAGAGTGTCAGCGGCGCACTTGCTGGTCAATAATTTCGATGAAACGGGGCGCGGGTTTATACCTCACCGGGCGCTAGAACCCTCTGCTTTGCAACACACTGGAGGTGAACGGTAGACATGGTGACCTTCTCGGAGATCAGTCCATCAGAATTTTTTCTATCGTAATAGAGACCTCGCAGGCTTCACGAACCCCGCTAGGGCCCTCTATATGGCGGTGCGGGAGCTCGTCGAGAACTCGCTCGACGCTGCCGAGCTGGCGGGAATCCTCCCTGACGTCTACGTTAGGATTGTCGCTGACGGCGAATCAGGCGAGAACGCGGAGCCCAGGGCCTACAGGCTCACCGTGGCCGACAACGGGCCAGGGGTGGATCCGCGCGAAGTACCCAGGGCATTCGGGAAGGTCTTCTACGGCTCGAAGTACGTCCTGCGCCAGTCGAGGGGGATGTTCGGGATGGGCGGGACGATGGCGATCCTCTACGGTCAGATTACCAGCAATAGGCCCGTCAAGATAACCACGTCGACCGACGGGAAGAACAGGCACATCTTCGAGATGCTCATCGACATCGGCGAGAACAAGCCGATAATCCTCAGGCGGGACGTCGAGGAGGCGAACGGCAAGACCGGGACGCGGGTCGACATGATCCTGGAGGGCGACTTCACCCGCTCCGCGCAGAAGATTGGTGAGTACTTCAAGCAGACAGCGCTCGTGGGGAGCTACGTCAACCTGACCTTCGCGGACCCGATCGGGAGAATCACCACCTACGAGCGAGCGACAGAGTCGATGCCACAGCCTCCAACAGAGACCCTTCCTCATCCGCACGGCATCGACGTGGAGGCGCTCAAGCGCATGATCAAGATAACAGAGGAAAAGACCATGCAGAAGTTCATGGACAACAAGCACTTCCACCGCGTCGGCGCGACAAACGCGAGGAATTTCCTCGCGTTCGCCGGGATTGACGCCAAGATCTCTCCCGAGAAGCTCACGAACGAGCAGGTCGTCACCGTAGTCGACGCGCTTCAGCGGTTCCCGGACTTCCTGCCGCCGGACTCTTCGTGTCTCTCGCCGGTGGGGGAGCAAATCCTCGGGACCGGGATCCTAAAGGAGCTGGAGCCCGAGTTCCAGACCGTGGTGATGAGGCCGGCTTCGTCGTACTCTGGTTTCCCCTTCCTAGTGGAGGTCGGCCTGGCATACGGTGGGAAAGTTCTGGAGCCCGGAAGGAAGCTGCTTAGGTTCGCGAATCGCATACCGCTTCTCTACGACGAGAGCAGCGACGTCTCCTTCAAGGTCCTCAACGAGGAGATCGACTGGAGGAGATACCACGTCCCCGACGAGGCGCCGGTCGCGGTCATAACCCACATCTGCTCGACGAAGGTCCCCTACAAGACGGTAGGGAAGGAGTACATCGCCGACAGGCCAGAGATCGAAGCCGAGATCAAGAACGCGGTCCGCGAGGCGCTGAGGAGGCTGAGCCTCTACCTCTCGAAGAAGGGGAGCATGGAAGCCGTCCAGCGGAAGATGAACATCTACGGCAAGTACCTGCCGCTAATCGCGAGGTTCTCGCAGGAGCTGGCCGGTGAGAAACGCCCCCCGAAGTACAAGCAGCTGATCCGGGAGGAGGAGGCTGCCGAGGGCGAGGAGCGGGCCGGGCAAGAGGTCACCGTCGAGGTCGGAGGCAAAGACCAAGTGAAAGTTCAACTTGAGCAAGCAAAAATCGAAGACTACAGCTGAAGCAAGGAAGGACAAGGTGGAAAAGGTCCTTCACGACCTCGGGCAACAGGTGTACCAAGACCTTGATAACTCGAGGTTCCCCTCGGTCACCTTCGCCAGCAGGTCGGTCAGCAACATCGTCTACGACAAGAAGCTCCAGCAGTTCATCCTCGGCTCCTCGTCCGTGAAGAGGTCCGCCGGGAACATCAAGCACATCAGGCCGTTCACCCAGCTCCTCTGGCTCGCGTACTTCTCGAGGAAGCTCGTCGACGAGAAGAAGACCTCGACGCTCAGGGACGTCTACTACTCCGCCCAGGCCTTCGACGTGGAGTTCATGGACCAGGCCGAGTCGGACGAGCTCATCACCGACCTGGAGGTGCTTTTGGGGTCAGCGAGGGAGGAGTTCAACGTCTTCCCCGAGGAGAGGAGCGCCATCTTCGGCAACCTGGAGGTCGAGTACACCGTCCCCGGCTACGAGGGCAAGAAGCTCGACCTCTCGGCTCACCCAGACGGGATGATGATAGGGCCCGCGCTGACGACCGCCGAGTTCGGCGACACCGACGCTGAGATGGTGCTGGCCATCGAAAAAGGCGGGCTCTTCACGAGGTTCATCGAGGAGAAGGTCCACAAGAAGTACAAGGCGATACTCATCAACTGCGCGGGGCAGCCCCCTCGCTCCACGAGGTACCTCCTCAGGAGGCTCCACCAGGAGTTGAAGCTCCCGATCGGGATACTCTGCGACGCAGACCCCTGGGGCGCGCACATCGCGATGGTGATCAAGAGCGGCTCGGCCAACGCGGCGCACCTGCGGGACCTTACGACTCCATCGAGCGTCTGGCTTGGGGTGTGGGCGTCGGACATCGTGAAGTACAAGCTTCCCTCCGACCCGCTCACCGAGATAGACATCAAGCGCATCTACGAGCTAAAGGCAGACCCGAGATACAAGGACAAGATGTGGCACGACGAGCTCGACACGTTCCTGAAGATCAAGAAGAAGAGCGAGCAGGAGGCCTTCTCTAGATACGGCCTGAGCTACATAGTCGACACTTACCTCCCCGATAAGCTCGAGCTCCTCAAGAGCAACTAGGCGGTGGCCTTGAGCCCCTCGCAGTGGACGCGTGCGGTGGATAGCTTATTTACTCCGGTCTTTGGTCGACATTAGCGGCGAAGATGAGCGGCACAGTCAACACCGAGGACTCCAGGGTCAACGTCATGATACGGCTCGTGGGCATCCTGTTCTTCCTCACGGGCATCGGCATGACCTACCTGACCTACGTTAATTCGGCCGGTGCGGCTCTCCAACCACCTCTTGTCCCTGTGCTCTATCTCTGCTCCACCATGCTTGTCGTGGCGGGCTTCGTGGCCTTGGTGGCAAGATACAAGCCCAGCGGCACGGCCAAGAGCTAGAATAGCCGGGCGTGCCTGTAGATCTCTGTAGATTTAGAAAGCCTTAGACGCCCATCGAGGGGACTGCAAGCTCGTTGCGGTCGACTCGTCCCGAACCTATGTCAAAGGCGTCATCCACCGTGCTGACCGATATCCTGCCGTCTCCCCACGAGCTGGTCGAAGCGCTGGCGCGGATTGACTCGACCACCTTTTCCACTCCTCCGTCGTCGACAACCACCGTGACAAGGAGGTGCTTGACGTTTTCCAACGGGTATGACCACATGCCCCTGCCGGCCCGCTGCTCCTCCGCGACGGTGAGCCCTGGCACGCCGATCCTCTTCAGCGCGGAATCGACCTCCGGGAACCTCTCCTTCCGGACCTCGGCTTCGACTTTTTTCAATTGGCTGATACTAGGCAAGAGGACCCACATTATATATAAATCTGCTGCCGCTGCGATATCCAAATGTCCAGTAACAGCGCGGTCTCGGGCGCGTTTGTAAGCTTATCCTGGGAGGGTAACGGGCTATGTGGCGCGCATCCGGTTGTTCTTTGGGAGGTGCTCCACCTCGGCTAGCCTGAGCTCCTCCATGACAGGTGGGACATACATCGCGAAGCGCCCCCTCAGCCCCTTCTTGAGCCCATACCACCCGCCGACGGGGTTCTTCGGGGATCGACCCCACGCCTCCACTGTCCCCTCCAGAGCGGGCTTCTGCTCGTCGGCGCTGCCGAGGGGCATCCAGTCCCCGCGGGACTTTAGCATCGCATGGAGGTCGGCGTTGCAGCGAAGGTCATAACGGAGCTGGGTCTTCCCAACTTGGACGACGAGGGCAGCGGGGGTTGAGGCCTCGTCGCGATAGGCCGTGAACTCGGACGTCCCTGGAGGCGTCTTGAGAGCCCAAGGCTGGTCTTTCGTCCCTTTTCCCTTTGGCAACTCTGACGGATTTTCGCTCCACCCGATATAAGCGGTTCGGAGAGAAATTGATCCTCAGTTGCTAATTCGACGAGATGGCCTTCGAAGAAACGTTCGCCGAGGCAGGACGGGCCGCCGAGTCGCACCTGGGAAGCCCAAGTCCATGCAGGCCTTGCACGCTTAAATCCGGAGGCAGGCCCCGCCGGGGGAGATGTTCCTCGACAAGATCCATGACTCGCCCGCGTTCGAGATATTCAACCTCGCGTCGAGGAAGCAGGCGGCGGGCGAGAGGGTGCTCTCCCTCGCGATAGGCGAGCCCTCGTTCGACACCCCCCTTCCGATAGTCAGGGCCGCATACGAGAGCATGAAGAGCGGCGGGGGCCACTACACCTCTTCGTGGGGGAGCAAGGACCTCAGGGAGGCGATTGTGCGTAAGGTAGGCCGAAAGAACCGCATCAAGGCAGGCATGGAGAACGTCATCTTCATGACGACCAAGCTTTCCATCTACGCGTCCCTGCTCTCGGTATCGAGGCCCAATTACGAAGCGCTCGTGCCGGACCCCGGATACTACTACTCGGAGCCCGTGCTTCTCTCGGGAGGCAGGCCCGTGAGGTACAAGCTCGCTGACGACTTCTCCCTCGACCTCGACGAGATAGAGTCCAGGATCACGTCCAAGACCAGGGTCATAATCGTCAACACGCCTTCGAACCCCGCGGGGAAGGTCTTCGACAGCAAGGAGCTCCGAGGCCTGCTCGACCTCTGCATCGAGCGAGGGATAAAGGTCATCAGCGACGAGGCCTACGAGGACCTCGTCTACGAGAAGAGGCACGTTTCCCTCGGGTCGATGGAGGGCGCGCCAGAGACGGTGGTCTCCCTGTTCAGCCTCTCGAAGAGCTATGCGATGACGGGTTGGCGCGCCGGGTACGTGGTCGCGGACGTCGAGACGATACTGAGGGTCAACAGGTTCCTGGAGACCGCGGTGACGTGCTTCCCGCCCTTCATCCAGGCGGCCTCGGCGTACGCGCTCAACAACTGCGAGCGCTACACCGCGCGGTTCAGGGAGGAGCTAAAGGAGAGGAGGGAGCTGCTCGAGGAAGGGTTGTCGGGGATACCCGCCCTGGAGAGCCAGAAGGTCGAAGGGGCGTTCTACGGGTTCCCCAAGCTCAAGGTGTCCCTCGGGTCCAGAGAGGTGGCCAAGCGCCTCCTCGACGAGCGCAACGTCGCTGTCCTTCCCGGCGTCATCTTCGGCCCTTCTGGCGAGGGGCACCTCAGAATCTCGTTCGGTAGCCCGCCCGAGACGATATCCGAGGGGACGCGACGGCTTAAGGACTTCTTCAAGGACGCCCGCTTAAACCGATAAATAACTCGAGAGAGCCGTAGCCACCGAATGCCCGAGCGTGTGATAATCTACGCCTCGCTGGGGCTGCGTTCAGGGACCTCCGACCTCCTCTGGGCCTTCCGAAAGAGGAACACCCTCGAGGAGTTCCCCGTGTATCTGGACGACCATCCGTTTCAGGTCCACAATCGCATACGGGAGGAGATGCAGCACCGCATGAGGACCGCGGACATAGTGATGGTCCCCCACTACGTCGCTCTACAGATGAATGCCGAGGGGCTGTTCACCCCCCACGACGCGAGGGACATCGGAGCGTACCCCCAGACGTTCTACGACAAGGAGCTAAACTGGTTCGCCGCCGGCGTCACATTCATGACGATGGCCCACAACCCGAAGAGACTCGCCGTCAAGGACCTGCCCACGGGCCTCGACGAGCTGACGTCCTCGAGATGGAAGGGCAAGCTCGGCATGCAGTCGCTCACGTCGAGCAAGTTCGGGAACATCGGCGCCCACTACATGAACTTCCTCAGGAGGAGCGTCTCGGGGAAGAAGTGGACCGAGTTCCTCGAGAGCATCGCAGGGCCGAACAAGCCATCGACATTCGACTGCATCGACCACCTGCTCCAGGGGCTCATCGACGGCAACCACAATCTCTCCTTGACGGTCTACTCGCTCGCATACTTCCGGGAGAGGACGGCTGGCTCGCCCGTGAGGTCGTTCGAGACTGAGGGCATCCCGCGGATGCTCACGTTCACGACCGTGGGCCTCATGCGGACAGCGAAGGACAACAGGTCCGCGCGCAAGTTCCTGGATTTCCTATTGAGCGAGGAGGGACAGAAGCTGCTCGGGAGGATAACCGGGATATCCCCGTCGATGCCCGGACTGAAGGCAGGGTATCCCTTCGAGGTCGAATACTCTTCCAAGAGCGTCTTCCACCCCGACGAAGAGGACCTGGCCTCGCTTCCCGCGACCCTGGCGACCTTCTCGAGGCTAAAGCTCCCGTAAGGGGAGCCCTCGGGGGCGCGTCGCGCGGAGATTCAGTACGCGCCGATTCTCGTCCGGGCCGCCCACAGCGCCGGGAAGAACCTCTTCCCCATCGTCGTCTGCAGGTAGCTGACCCCCGAAGGACGGAAGGAGGCGGGACCCATGATCTTCTTGACTATCTTCTCGCCAGTCCCCGGCCTGCCTCCTATGACGCGCTCGACCATCATGATGTGGTGGCTCCGCCAGAGCTGGAAGTACTTGTCGTACTCCAGCATGACCTCGGCGAGCTCCGCGACGTGCGAGTACTTGCTCTCGGTGAAGATCTTCAGGGAGGCTTCGACCTCGAGCTCGAAGTTGGCCTCCTCGTTGCCCTTCGCCTTCCTCCCGACGTCGAATCCCCTCTCCTCTAGCACCGTCCTGAACCCGTCCCAGAGCGTCGGGGCCTCCCACCTCTTCAGCAGCTGCTCGTAGTCCCTCTCGTTCCCGATGTGCAGGTTGAGGTATCTCTCGTCCTTCTGCCCGGAGATGAACTCGAGCTCCCTGAACTGCAGCGACTGGAAGCCGCTCGCCGGGTGGAGAATGCTCCTGAACTTCAGGAAATCCGTCGGCCTGATCGTCTCGAGTATCTCGAGCTGCTCTATGAGGACCCTCTGCACGGGCACGACCCTCCGTATCAGCCTGGTCGCCTCGGCGAGGTTGTCCGCGAGCATGTGCGAGATCGCCGTCTCGAGCTCGTTGAGCATGAGCTTGAACCAGAGCTCGTAGGCCTGGTGGGCGATGAGGAAGAGGACCTCGTCGTGCTGCCTGGGCTTGGAGACGAGGCGCTGGAGGTCAAGCAGCTCGTCGAGGCCGAGGTATTCTCCGTAGGAGAGCGGTCTTCGCTTGGCCATGGGCTAGCTCAACCGTCCGTGCATTTGATGGTGCCTAGTCGCTGCCCTGCAGCCAAGGGTAAAGGCCCTTCACTTCGTCGAGCGCCCTCTTCAGCTCTGCGGGGTCGGCGTCGTTGTCCTTCATCTTGCCAGCGAAGTACTCGCGGTACCCCTCGATGTCGAGGATGCCGTGCCCGCACAGGCTGAAGAGTATCACCTTCTCCTTGTTCTGGGCCTTGCACCGCCTCGCCTCGTCTATCGTGGCCTTTATCGCATGGGCGGACTCCGGAGCCGGTAGTATCCCCTCGGTCCTCGCGAAGAGGGCGCCCGCCTCGAAGACCTCCGGCTGGTTGTATGCGACGGCCTTCACGATGCCGGCGTTGACGAGGAGGCTCAGCGTCGGGGCCGTGCCGTGCACCCTGAGCCCGCCCGTGTGGATTTCGGGAGGGTTGAAGGTGTGCCCCGCGGTGTACATCTTGAAGAGCGGGCTCATCCTCATCACGTCCGAGTGGTCGTAGATGTATTGGCCCTTCGTGAGCTTCGGGACCGCGGAGGACTCGACGCCGAGGAACTCGACCTGCTTCGGGCTGGTCTTGTTGACCATCTCGTAGTAGTAGGGCCAGAATATTCCGGAGAAGTTGCTGCCGCCACCGACGCAGCCTATGACCATGTCCGGGTAGTCCTCGTAGGGCTCCATCTGCGCCTGCGCCTCCTGGCCTATCACGGTCTGGCTCGCGAGGACGAAGTTCATGATGCTCCCCACGGCGTCCTTGGCGGTCGGGTCGTTCTCGGTGTCCTCGAGGGCCTCGCTCTTCGCGACCGCCATCGACCCGCTCGAGTTCGGGTCCTCCTTGAGGATGTCCCTGCCCACCTTGGTCCTCATGCTGGGGCTCGAGATGATCTCCGCTCCCCAAACCTCCGCGAGGTCCTTGCGGTAGGGCTTGCTGTCGTAGCTCGACTTTGACATGTAGACCGTGCACTTCACCCCGAAGATGGTGCATCCGAAGGCGAGCGCGGTCCCCCACTGGCCCGCGGTCGTGCTGGTCACGAGCCTGTCCGTCCCCTCCTGCTTCGCGTAGTAGGCCTGCGCCACCGCGGCGTTGGCCTTGTGGGAGCCCGGCGGGCTGACGGTCTCGTTCTTGTAGTATATCCTGGCGGGAGTGTTGAGGTACCTCTCCAGCCGCTTCGCCCTGACCAGGGGCGTCGGCCTCCAGATGGAGTACACGTCCCTCAGCTCTTCGGGGATGGTGATGAAGCGCTCGTTGGAGTACTCGCATCTCGCCACCTCGTTGACGAAGAGCCTGTGGAGTATCTTCTTGTCGGCGATGCCGTGCGTGTTCTGGTCTATCACCGGCGGGAGCTTGCTGGGAAGGTCCGGGGCGATGTTATACCACTGGCGCGGAATCTCAATTGCCCGCTCTAGTCTCGTGACCAAGTGCATCCACGCTCGTTGGGTCAGTGCGCTATCGCGAGGTTCGTCTTGACGGTCCCCTCGTATCCCTTGCCCTTCGCCGAGAGGCCGTGCTCGAGCAGGAACTCGTGGATCCCGTTGAAGCCAGCCTCGTCGAGTATCTTGGACTCGGCCCAGACGGGCAGGGTGATCCGCGCCTTGACCTTCGGCAGGTCGTCCTTCAGCTCCGGGATGTACTTGTTCACGACCTCCTCGAACTCCTTCACGTACCTGGCGTGATACCTCTTCCTGTCGCTGTTCACTCTGTCTATCGCCTTGTTGACTCCCGCGAGGAACGAGTTCGCCGCGGAGGTGGACACCGCGTCGTTGAATACGACCAGCGTCGGCTCTGTCCGCGACAGGGGCATTACCCTCCTGTAGCCTATGGCCTCCGCCGCCTCGGCGTAGGGCCCGGCGAGGGTCGCGGCCTGCACGTCTCCGGCGGCCAGCGCCTTGAAGCACCCGTCGATCCCGCCCAGGTGCATGAGCTTGATCTGCGAGGCAGGGACGAACTCGACGAGGTTCTGCAAGGTCACGTAGTGCGCATCGGCGTTCTTGTTGACCGCGATCTGGATCCCGTTCTCCGTGATGTCGAGGATGTTGCGGATGGGCGAGTCGGGCTTGGTGTATATCCCGAAGGTCTTGATGAGCGTGGACTTTATCGCGGCGCCTATCTTGCCCTTCCCGGTCTCGCAGGTGCTGTAGACGCCCTGCCATGCGCAGCAGAAGTAAAAGTCGCGCGACCGGTCCTCGAGCGCCTCCCTGTACCACTCTGCCTTGTTCTCGGGCTGCCCTCCCGGGACGATGTCGTGGACCTCGAGGGTGACCCCCTCCTTCTCGAAGAGGCCCTCTTCCCTCGCCACGACAATCGGGAACATCCAGTAAAAGTACGGTTGGTAGTAGCCGTGCGTAATCGTGGTCAGTTTCTGCGCCATCGACGACTCGCCCAGCCCTAACCGCTCTGGACCTTCTGGAGCGGCTTGCTCAGCACCATGTTCTCGTACTGGACCTTGGTCTCGAGGAGGTTGTGCTTGCTCATCCAGGTGCTCAGCGAGTTGAACGACTCCTCCGGGTATTCGGTGAGCTCTCCCCACGTCGTGATGGGGATCGTGGGCGCGATCTTGTCGATGAGCTTGTTGATCCTCGTCTTCCACTCGTCGGGGAAGCCGGCGAAGGTCTCCCTGAAGGTCCTCACGTAGAGGCCCCTGTACCTCTCGGTGTGCGCCTTTAGGCGCTTCGCGGCCTCGTCGAGAGAGGCCAGATACCTGGTCAGGACTTCCGTGGGGATGTCGTCCCTGGCCACGAAGGCGAGGACGTCGACGGTCTTCGTCTCCGCTACCTTCACGAAGCCGAGCTGGACAGCCAGCTCGGTGTATGGGCTGATGAGGGCGACGGCCTGGAACTTGCCCTCCAAGAGGCCCTTCAGTCTGTTGTGAGGCTCCCCTCCGTGGACGACCTTGATCTTGCTGTAGGGCAGGACCCTCTCAAGGTCGCTCAGGATGCAATAGTGAGAGCCGGTCTTCATGTTGACCGCGATCGGTATCTCCGCCAAGTCCGCCGCCGTCTTGATGCCAAGGCCGGGCGCGACGAGGATGGAGAACGCGTAGCCAGACGAGGTGGAAGCGGCCATTATCTTCTCCCGCTGCCTCTCGGCGAGCCTGTCGATGGCGCCCCAGGCGCAGACGGCATACGCGTCGAGATCCCCTCCCTTGACGAGGTCCGCGTACCAGCCGATCTTGTCAGCCGGCTCGCTCTCCTTGCGACCGACCGCGAAGAAGTCGACTTTGATATCGTGCTTCTCGAATATCTTGTCCTCCTTCGCGACGATGTCTAGAAAGGACCACGGGATGTACGAGTTCTTTACTTTCATTGTGTCCACGTTAGCTCACTGACGAAGTTTCACGAATATGTCAAATATAGGGTTAGTGTTAGAATAATCCTTACTAGGGAGAAAAATGCGGTCCCGCGACCGCCGTCGGGTCCGCTCCATCCCTGTCATCTGCGGCGCCGATTAGATAATCTCAAATACAGTCCCCCTCGAACGCGGGGCGAAGTCTGGCGTCGTAGCTCAGCATCTTGATGCATCCTGGTTGATGCTTCTTACTCCTGCTTCGACTTCCCTGTGGCAATTGGCGCAAATGAGTACGCATTTGTCAAGTTCTTTCCTAATTGACTCCCAGGATCGAATAATCCCCTTCCTTGAAAGACCAAAGGCCTTAGTCGTCCTGTCCAGATGGTGGAATTCCAACGCCGCGTTGCATCTACCATATCCGCAAAGAATGCACCTGCCGCCTTTGTACTCAACTGCCTTTGCTTTGAGGCGCCTTCGATGAACAATCGGTTCCTGTATCATCGCCTCTGCCATTTCGTCTAGAGATCTTGTTCGCCGCCCATTCCCACAGGAAGCGAAGGCTGGGGAAAGACCATATTTTCGCTCCCAATACAAGACGGTGTTTTCACTTCGACCTAGTCTCATTGCAATCTTTTTGGTCGGAAGATGCTGATTCAGTAGATCGACTAGGACCGCCTTCTTTATCAACAAACAATTGAGACATGCACGTATTTGTTCGCCCATGGCGGAAGCGACCGTCGTTCGGACCTTCACTAATCCCGCAGCGGGTAACCCTTGAGTGATTTCCTCCAGCTTCATTATCGGACTCGAAAGAACACAGGGCAAAGGCCAAATACAGATGGAGTTGGAGCCAGGTCTCAGCTGGCGTCGTAGCTCAGAGGCATTCCACAAATTCCGAGCAGCATGGTAGAACTCTGATGAAGAGGTTACCAAGAGCAGCAGGCTGTTAAATCGCGCAAAACGCGCTGCAAACACCTGTTGGTCGACCGTTCGAGTCGGTCCGACGCCGCTTCATCTCTCCATCCGATTGGGCTTCCGAAATCCGGCGCGGCTGACCTGCAAACGAATCAGATTCTGGTGAGGATGAACCCGAAGAGCCCGGAGACGAGCAGCAGGAACAGCATGAGCAGCACGACCGCCCGCCTCACTCTCTTGGACATGAGGGCTCTCCGCCCACGTGCGGGCTTGTCCCGCATATACCTTCGTGCCCTTCCCTGGCGACGAGCCCCGAAGGCGCTCTAGGATCTATGGCGGAGGCTGTTAAATAGGAGGCCGCGGGCTCTGCGTTCATGGTTACCAAGACTGTAGTCCACTTTGAGATACCCGCGAACGACACTGCCAAGCTGTCGAAGTTCTATTCCGATGTTTTCGGATGGAAGTTCGCGAAGGCTCAGATGCAAGACATGGACTACTGGACGATCTCCACGGGCCCGAGGGGGAAGAGCGTGGGCGGAGGGATGTACAAGAGGATGGGCGCGACTGACGTTGCGAGGAACTACATCAACGTCGACAAGATTGACAAGCACATCGAGGCGTTCAAGAAGGCCGGCGGCAGGGAGGTGGTGGGCAAGGCGGAGGTCCCAAAGATGGGCTGGTCCTTCATAGGGGCGGACCCTGAGGGGAACCTCATCGGCCTCTATGAGCCGATGGCACCCCCGCGCCGCAGCACCAAGCGCAAGAAATAGGGCCGCACCGGTCATCGACCGACGGCCTTCGTCCGATTTCATTCCCCTGCGGAAGGGCTAGAGATGAAATTGCTGCGCAGAACGCAATTCGAGATAGCCCCGGTCCCCCCTTTCAACTTCAGGCTCACGGTGAGAAAGCCCGCGGGCTGGGACCTGTTCACCTCCGGAGAGGTCTTCGACGACGAGACGCTCTGGACGGGCATCCGCTTCGAAGGGAGGCCGGTCGGGCTGAAAATCCAGTCTCGCGGCACCTTGCAGAGGCCGCGAGTGCTGGTCGGAGTCTACGCCGCGCGCGAGCTCCCCGGGAGAGACGCAGAGAGGCTGCGCGGCACCCTCGCGGTCTGTCTGGGAGCGGAGCAGGACCTGAGGGATTTCTACGGCTTCGCTATGAAGGACGGGATTCTGAAGCATGTGGTCGAGAGCCTCTACGGGATGCACGACACCCAGGGGGTCTCTCTCTTCAACTCGGTCATCCTGAGCATCTGCCTCCAGATGGCCAGGCCTAAGAGGAGCTCTGAGATGATGGACGCGATCGACAGGGAGTACGGGGAGACGATTCAGTTCGACGGGAAGCGGGTCTTGCTCCAACCCACGGCCGGGAGGCTTGCGAAGCTCGACCCCGACGCATTCGCGAAGGAGTGCAAGCTCGGCTACAGGGCCAAGTACATCGTCGGCTCGGCCAAGATGATTGAGGCAGGGTTCCCAGAGATGCAGGAGATACTGAAGATGCCGCCGGAAGCGGCGAAGGAGAAGCTTAGGCTGGAATGACGGCCGTCGGGGAACTCGGAAGCAACGCGCCAGGTTCAGCGCAATCTAAGGCGCTGCACCACGATTCCGAGCCTCACCAGATAGACGGTGAGGATTGCGATGGCTCCTCCTATGGCCACGTCGAGGATCCGTGCCTCTGCAAGCTGCCACTGCCCAGGATAAAGCAGGTTGAGAAGGACGATGATGAACGGGGTGAAAAACACCTGAAACAAGCCAAGGTTTACGCCTCTGGAGGCGAACATGGCGGTCGCGAAGACGAACAGCAGTCCTTCTAGCAGGTAGATGTTGCTTATCTCGAGAGTCATTGCCGCAGAGATTACCGCACCTGCGAGCGTGCCGATGACCATCATTGCGGTGAAGTTTATGGTCGGGCCGACTCTCGGTCGCAGAGCGATGATTATCGTCACGACAATCCAAAAGTCTCTTGGGAGCCCCAAGGCCAGTCCGACGGTCAACCCGAGGGCGGATGCCGCTCCGACCCCGATGGAATGACGGAATGCTTCTGATTGAAGCAACAGAGTGCTAGGGCGAGGGATCGTGGTGTAGCGCTTCAGCCGCGTGCGCAGCGGTTCGGAAGCGTCGATTGCCCCTCCTGATGCCTTCCTCGAAGTCAAAGAGCGATGCAACCAAGCCCCGAAGAAGGCCAACAACCCCCCGAGAAGCGAGAGCCAGAGCCTCTCCACCGCGACCCCGCTGGAGCCGCCAGGAAGGCCCACCCCAACCGCAAAGACGATCGCCGTGAACCTTCCCACCTGCGCCAACGTCTGGCTGCCGCTTACCGCCAGGGCGAGGAAGACTCCTATGCCCACGAGCGGGATGGCCACGACACCGGTCAAGCCCACCAGCGTTCCCACCGCGAAAGAGAGTGGCTCCGTAAGACAAGCTAGCAAAAGGAAAGGGAGCGGAAGGAGCGACGCATTGGGCCCTTCGGTGTTGGTCACGAACATCGCCCCGAGAGTCGCAAGGACGAACTCGGGGTGACCGGTCGCGATTCCTACGACGAGGGGCGCCACAACCAAGACGGCCGCCCGGAGGCCGTGCGAGAGGCTGAAGCTGGACCTATCGAGACGAGCGATGTCGCTCAAGGATCCGTGCCGGGGTAGCACGGCTTCGACGGCCCGCAGAATCTATTCAAGGTATCGAAGAAATCCTCGGCCAGTCTCTCGGTCTGACGCAATCGCGCCTGTTGAGACAACGCTGCATTAGCGAGGCGAGGAGGGGGTCGAGCGAGGTCCAAGCAGGCCAGGAAGCCCTCCCTAAGCTCCCCGCTTGTGTTTTTATTCCTCCTGTTGCTCCAAGGCCCATCCGGGAATGACCGCGCTGGTAGGACAAGGCAGACGACACGGCGCTGCATTCTTGCTGGACGACGCCCAGAAGGAGGCCGTGGTCGAATACTGCAAGATTGCGGCGGCTTCAGGCGCGGCCCTATCCATCGAAGACCTGCTCGAGCTCCTCGCAATCGACGCGACAGAGGAGGAGCTCGAAGAGAGCATCTCTTCGGATGAATCGCTCGTCTCCAAGGTCTTCGTCGAGTCTGGTCTAGCGGTGTTGATGGGCCCGGGTTCCGACCGAGGAGCCGCCCGACAGACCATCGAGGAGGCGCAGAGAAGGAGGGGGCGTGCTATCGCTAACATTGAGGCTGCGAGGGTGTTCGCTCGGCTATTCAGCAAAGATACGATTTTCGTTGCCGTCGCAGGGACGAACTCCTACCTCTCGGCGGTCGAGGGCGACGACATCGACTTCTACTGCATCACGAAGACCGACGGCATGTGGGCATTCATGCTGAAGGCCCTCACCCTCTCGCGAATTCGCTCACTGACCAGAAGCACTGCCCCGCCCTTTTGCTTCAGCTATGTGATGGACGAGAGGCAGGTGAGAGACGTGGCAAGCAGGCCGATGAGCGCCGTCCACGCTCGCGACACGCTCACCGTAAAGGTGATCTCTGGCGATGCCACCTACCACGCGATTCTCGAAAACGAGCCGTGGATGAGGTCATATTTCCCAAAGGCATATGAGCACAGGCTGATCGAGACGGCTTCACCGAAAGGCCCGCATCCTCATTCTGGGAAAGGATCCCGTGTCATGAACTCCTGGCTCTTCCTCACACTCGGATCTTATCTTGCTCTCAAGGCGTGGACTCTGAACAGGAGGCTGGCCAAGCAGGGGAGGTCGGACGCCATCTTCAAGACCTGGATAGAGCCAGGCCGCTTGGAATATGCGTCGCGAAGGTATGTGGAACTCGGGAAGATGTATCAAGGCCAGGACAAGCGGTAGCCGCCTCGCATGTGCCTAACCCGCTGGAACGGTGAGCGTAACGACTGAACTGACAGACGCGATTCCGGATTATGAGAGGTACGACTACTCAGCGGTTTGGAAAGGGAGGGGTATCGAGGACCGCGCCGAGAAGGAGCTGGTTTCGCGATGGGCGGTTGGTGAGACCGGCATCGAGCTCGGCGGCGGCTTCGGCAGGATAACCCAAGTCCTCGAGAAGAGCGTCGGGCAGATGTTCATGCTGGACTACTCTCTCAGTAACCTTCGCAGGGCCTCGTCAAGGCTCAAGAGGACGACCCTGGTCAGGGGCACTCTGGATAGGCTTCCGTTCGACGACAGCGTCTTCGATTTCGTCGCGCTCGTCAGGGTCATCCACCACGTCCCTGACCCCGACCCCATCCTCTCCGAAGTGGTGAGGGTCGCCAGGAACGGCGGCACTTTCGTGCTGGGGATTGCCAACGAGATAGGAAAGAGGCGTATGAAAGGTGGCGGCCTCGTCAGGGTGACCGCGGAGGGTCACAGGATCTATGCGACGCCCCTGGGCCGCTACGTGCACCCCAACCTCGAGAGAGCCGAGATCCTCGGGGTCGGGGCCTTCGACAACCGGATCGGGAGGAAGCTCGAGAGGCTGTCGCCCCTAGCGACCCTTGACCTGAAGACCTCGCGCCTCTGGCCCGCGAAGTCGATGCTCTTCGTGAGGTACCGCGTCAGGAAGGAGGAGGGGAAAAACGAACCCCATGTGAGATGCAAGTGCGGCGGGACGATACTCGGGAGGCAGTGCGAGAGGTGCGGGCGGTCCTACGAGAAGATAATCGACCTGGTGAAGAACTGAAGACGATGGCGCCCGCCGAAGAGAACACGGGTTGCGCTCCACCAAACCCTTAATTAATTTGGAGGGTGTTTCGCGCCCATGCGGGTCTTCTACTCCCATCCGATGAAGCTCTATGGGAGCGCCGCCGAGAGACGAGAGATATCTCTCATCGAGAAGCGATTCGCCGGGTACGAGATACTGGACCCTAGCTCGCTCCAGTCCAAGGCGGAGGCGGGACGAGAGACGGAGTACTTCCTGGGGCTGGTGGACTCCTGCGACTGCCTGGTCTTCTCGCGGTACTTCGGCTACATCACTGAGGGCGTGAAGCCTGAGGTAGACCACGCGCTCTCCGCTGGAAAGCCCGTTTACGAGCTCCGAGACGGGAGGTTCATCGCGGTCGCCGGACCCGTCGTCAACCTCCCGATGAGGGAGAGGCTCATCCTCCGCGCCAAGGGCGCCCTCGGGATGGGGCCGCGCGAGCCAGCATAGGGCGTCAAAGCCGGGCGGCCTAGAGGCCTCCTCAGCTTATCTATTGGCTGCCCCGAGAGCGCCCGTTGGAATCGCGTCAGGTCGACCAGGCGAGGAGAGAGGTGACGGCGCTAATTACGTCCTACTTCGAGGTCGGGAAGAGCAAGGAGATCACGAGCCTCTCGAGGTTCTTCGCCCCGTCGCAGTATTTCAGCAAGTTCGACGAGTCCCGACCCCACACAAGGCAGAACGCGAACGACGCGTTCATGTACGAGCAGGCGAGGTTCGCCAACATCTCGGACTACGAGTACAAGATCGAGGACCTGAAAATCGACGTCATCGGGCTGGTGGCCGTCGCGACCTTCTACCTCGAATACAAGGGAGTCTTCGTGAACGACTACTCCTTCGAGGGGTCCACGGTTGGCGGCCGGTCGCGCGTAACGATGGTCGTCGGCAAGTTCGGCGACGAATGGAAGATCGTCCACCACCACGCCAGCCGGTTCGAGGACCTGAAGAAGTCGCCCTGAGCAGCCCCCCACCGGGCTCTCCCATCAGCGCTGCGGCGAGAGGGGGAGCGCGAGGAAGTTCCCGAAGATCCTTAGGAAAGTGTTCCGGAAGTAGGCCTCGTGCTCGACGGCCTCGCGGATGAGCTCGGTCGCCCTGAGGCCGGTTCCCTGCGTCGCCCACCTTGCGTCATGCCTCATCCAGCTCCTGACCATGGCCGGGGTCGCAGCCTGCCCGTCCGCCTGCACGAGGTAGTGGATGCCGTCGAGGACGGCTACCTGGTTCTTCGTCCTCTTCGAGGAAGCGAGCTGGACGGCGCCCGGCGGGAGCTCCTCCACGATGTCCCCGTGCCACTGGAGCGTCGTGTACGGCCCGATGGGCCCGATGACCGGGTCTGACTTGCCCTCTGGCGTGGGGCGCACCTCGCCGAAGCCAACCTCCTTCCCCGCCGGGTTCTTGACGACCTTCCCGCCGTGGACGAGGGAGAACAGCTGCATCGAGTAACAGATGTTGAAGGACGGTATCTTCCGCCTGCGGGTCAGCTTGAAGAGCTCGACGAGGTCTCCGTGGTGCGGGTTGCTCTCTGGAAGGTATGCCGTCGACGGGGAGCCGAGGCCGACCACCGCAGAGTAGGCGCCCTTGACGAGTTGGTCGAGCGGTATGGTCTGTGCGTCGCCCGACTTGTGGAAGAGCTTGGCGGTGACGAGCCTCACGCCTGCGGCTCGCGCGTGGAGTTCGATCAGCCCGGGACCCTCCCATTCCGCGTTTTGGATCACCAGGATGCTGGGCTGCAAGGCGGACTCCGATTTGGGCGGACGCGGGACTGGATAAAACGGTTCTTTGACGCGGACCTCGGTTTTTGACACGGAGACGACAAAAGGCTGGAGATTGGAGTGATGGGCCCGGAGCGATTCGAACGCTCGACCGACCGGTCTCTCCTCAAGGTATGAGCCGGTCGCTCTGACCAGACTGCCCAGTCGTCTTTGCGACTTCTGAGCTACGGGCCCGACTCTTGCGCCGAACCCTGTGTGCCGTTAATAAATCAATATGAGCGTCTTCGGCCTCATCGGGCGGCCACGGCAGCTCGTGACTGATTGGGGCCGCGCAGAAGCGTGGGGCTTAAGTCTTAATAGTAGAATGACATAGACCATGATTCACAAGTGAGCAGCAACGACGAAGAGCCGGGCTTTGACGACATAGTAGCAGAGCTCGACCGCGAAGAGGCGCGGGTGAAGGTGAGGATGGAGATGCGCAGGTTCAGGAAGCCCACGACAGTCATCGAGGGCCTCAAGATGAACGAGAAGGACCTGCAGGAGCTCGGGACGAAGATGAAGAAGATGCTAGCGACGGGAGGCACAGTGAAGGACGGAATCGTCCTGCTGCAAGGCGACCACCGGGACAGGGTCGTCGAGATACTCGTGAAACGCGGGTTCTCAGAGTCTTCGATAGAAGTGATCTAGAGACCCTAGCGTGAGCGGGATTCTGCGACTCACGCTTAATTACAGTCGCGCCGAAACCAAGCTGACGCCTCGTGATGGGGATAGACGAATACCTCCTTCTGATGTTCCTGGTCGCAATCCTCGCCGGCGTCATCGGGTCGATGGTCGGGGTTGGGGGAGGGATACTCGTGGTCCCGGCTCTCACTATAGGCTTCGGCGTCCCGATAGAGTACGCCATCGGGGCGAGCATCATCTCGACAATCGCCACGTCGAGCGGGGCGGCCTCCGCCTACGTCAGGGACAGGATAACCAACCTGAGGATAGGGATGTTCCTGGAGATCGGATCAGTCCTCGGCTCGATTGTCGGGGTCATCACGACGCTCTACTTCGTAAGGAGCGGCCTGAGCTGGATAATCTTCATCGTCTTCGGGCTCGTGCTCCTCCTCTCGGCCTACAACGTCGTCCAGCACGCGAGGATGGAGCAGCGGGGCGAGTCGATGGTGAACACGGAGCCCAACGCCCTTGCAGAACGGCTCAAGTTCACGGGCCAGTACGAGGACAAGTCGCTCCACAAGACGATAGGCTACGTGGCGACGAGGATTCCGGCCGGATTCCTTGTGATCTTTTTCGCAGGCCTGCTCTCCGGGCTGCTGGGCGTCGGAGGCGGCGTCCTAAAGGTACTGGGGATGGACACGATGATGAGGCTGCCTTTCAAGGTCTCGACGACGACCAGCAACTTCATGATCGGCGTAACGGCGACGGCGAGCACGGGAATCCTCTTCGTCAGCGGGTATGTCAACGTCCTCCTCGCCGCCCCCGTCGCGCTGGGCGTGGTGGTGGGCTCGATGGCGGGGGCCAAGGTCCTCGTGCGGACGAAGCCGGCCTCGATGCGGGTCCTGTTCATCGCCGTCTTGCTAGTCCTCGGCGCCGAGATGATATACATGGGGATACCTCATTGAATGCAGGAAGCGCCAAGGCCGAGCTCAACGACGACATCGCAAAGATCCTGAGGTATGGAGTCGTCCTCAGCACGGTAATGGTTGCGGTGGGGTTGGTGATGATGCTCGTGGCTCCGCCTGCAGGGGCCCCGGGGACCCTCCAAGGCACCATCGCCGCGAACTTCGGCCGACCAACGCTGAACCCCTCGGCGCTGCTGGAGGGAATCGCCGATGGGAACGGGGTCAGCGTGTTAGAGCTGGGCGCGTTGATCCTCATCGCGACCCCGATTACGCGCGTCGCCGCCTCGGTCCTCCTCTTCCTCAGGGAGAGTGACATGCTGTACGTGGGCGTCACCCTGTTGGTGCTTGGCATGCTGCTCTTCGCGATATTCGTGGTCGGACCGCTGGAAGCGTAGCGACCCTGCAACCGCTTCGCGCGAGGCGCCGCCGGGCAAGCCTGTGCGGGAGCGGCGAGAACTCGTTAGGATAGAGAGATGCACCAATCGGATTATTAAACTCCCGCGGGGCGACGTGCCACTACACAGAGGTCATGATAAAGCATGTATGAGCCATCTCGAGGTCTCGGCGCGAAGAGGATTGCGGCTATCGTCGTTCTGGTGCTACTCGCGGGCGGTCTGGGTGCGGGGGCGTCGTATTACTTCGTCGGGCCGCGGACGGCCGCGGCGGCGACAAACACCGTCACATCGACGTCGACCTCCACGACCACCGTCAACGGCGGCAACTCGTCATCTCTCGGCGGGTCTTCTGGGGTGTCCATCGACGCCGTGCAGATCTACAAGAACTCCAACGAGAGCGTGGTCACCGTCGACGGGTTCACAATCACCACGGTCAGCAGCTTCTTTGGAAGCCAGAGCGTGCAGGAGGAGGTGCTCGGCTCGGGCTTTGTCATGACCTACGACAACGCGAACTACATCGTGACCAACTTCCACGTGGTCGACGGCGTGACCAACATGACGGTCATCTTCTGGAATGGCGACGCCTATCCGGCCACAGTGGTGGGGACCGACCCGTACAGCGACCTGGCCGTAGTCAAGGTGCCCACGGCGCCGGCCTCGGAGTTCCATCCGCTGACGCTCTCGTCTTCCTCCTCCGTCCAGGTCGGAGACCCCGTGGCGGCGATAGGCAACCCCTTCGGCCTCACGGGCTCGCTCACCGTGGGGGTGGTCAGCCAGCTCGGGAGGACAATCACTGAGCCCACGGCCGGGAACTACTCGATCGCCGACATCATCCAGTTCAGCGCGCCCATCAACCCCGGCAACTCCGGAGGGCCGCTCTTCAACACCAACGGGCAGGTCGTAGGGCTCACGACGGCGACAGTCAACGGCTCCGAGGGAGTGGGGTTCGCCATACCTTCCGACGCGGTCTCGAGGGAGATCGGCTCTCTGATAGCGAACGGGACCTACAACTCTCACCCGTATCTCGGGATCGGCACGGCTGACATGTTCTACCAGCTGGCTCAGGCCAACGGGAACAACGTGACGTACGGCGTCCTCGTCGAGAGCGTCGTCGCGGGAGGGCCTGCTGCGACAGCAGGGATCCAGGCCGGCACGAAGCAGGTGACCGTCGAAGGGCAGACGTATCTCACCGGAGGAGACGTCATCGTCTCGATAAACGGGACGCGCATAGTCGACCACGACGCCCTGGCCTCATATCTGGAGGAGTACGCGCAGGTCGGACACACCCTGTCCGTCGGGGTCATGAGGGGCACCACCCTGAAGACGATAGACGTCGTGGTCGGCGCCAGGCCGCCCCCTGCGAGCGCCGCGGCCGCAGCGTAGCCGGGGCCGCGCCGTCCGATGTCACGCCCAAGTCGAAAGGAAAGGCTAACTCGGCGGAGGGCGAGCCGTCGCCACCGCGACGAGCACTTGATGCGCCCTGAGCATCAGCCGCTCCGTGGGCTTTTCCATCCGCAGGTCTTGCGCGGTCGTTGCGATGCCGAGTTCCTGGAGCGCTGCGAGCTCTTGGACCAGGTCGGAATCCGCCCGGAAGAGCGCGTTCTGAACCGCTCCTACGGTGTAGGTGAGGGCGTATAGCCTCTCGGTGACTCTGGAGCCCAGACTCTTCTCCGTCTCCGCTAGGGAGGACGTCATCTTCTCGAGAGATTCGGCGACGCGCGTCGAGTAAGCTGCGTAGACCGCGTCGAGTGGCTCCGTGTCGTCCGTCGTCCACATCGACTCCACGCTGAGCAGGGCGCCCCTCGGGTCGACCTTCACCAGCGAGAAGAGGCTTAGCGCCTCCTCGCGCGTCTCAAGGAACGCGCTGATGGGAGACTCGGCCTCCGAGAGGAGCCTCACTGCCTCGCGCTCCCTGGCCGGGCGCCGCAGGAGTTCCGCGACCTCTCCGGCGATGCTGGGAGATTCAAGGGCAATCGAGAGCTCTGAGACCTTCAGCAGCGGGCCGTCGACCAGCACCTCGGCGTTGGGCTCTAGGTGGAACCGGGCGATCACCGTCTCTTCCCTCTTCCTCTTTCCGGCCAACTGTCTGAGCTCAATATCGCTCCCTGACTCGTCGACCCTCAGGATGCCGTCCGGGTACGTCTTGTCGCGGTAGGTCGCCGAGACCAGCTTGTATGCGCGGGAGGGTCCTTCTGCCGACTCTTCTCCACCGGCAGGTGATGCGGCCAACCGGCTCAGGACACCCCCTCCGCGTTCAGCTCCGGCACGCTCCCGACGATTGCTTCGTATCCTCCGCGGATGCTCTGGAGGGAGGCGTCGCCCTTCATCCCGTAGATTGTCACCAAGTCGTACAGCGGGGACTCTGTCTCGTGAAAGCGGAACTCAGCGTTCAAGGCTCCCTTGAACTTCCTGTTCCTGAACACGCCGAAGCTCTTTTCGAACTCGCCCTTGCTCTCCCTTTGCGAAAAGACTAGGGAGTGGACGGTCCGATACTCGTCAGGCTTCGCCCCCATCGAGATGTTGTAGCTCTGGGCCATGTACGCGTTCGTCGCGATTCCATAGACACTCTTGGAGCCAGCAACTATCGCCGACAGGCAGTGCATCTTTATCCCGAGTCTCGTGTCTCTTTCGAGCAGGTCCATGAGGTCTTCCGCCTCCCCCAGAAGAGGCTCGAGCATCCTTGATAGCGCGTCGGCGTTGGTCGCGAACCCCCTGTCCTCGGTGAAGTAGAGCATCTCCCTCTCGAACGTCTCGCTGAGCGCGATGATCGGGAGTCCCTTCTTCAAGGCGAGCGAGAGCGCTACGTAGCTGGTGTTCTGCTCGACGGGGGTGGAGTCCTGGTCCGCCGCGACCGCGATGACCGCGGTGTGCTCGAACTTGGGGAGCGCGGAGAGGGCGAGGATCGAGAGCGGGTTGGTTGTGTCGACCACCAGGAACCTGTCGGTGGACTTTCCTATCCCGACCAGCGCCATCCATCTGCGCAGCTCGTGCAGGTACTTCTTCTGGAAGTCCAGCCAGCTTCCCCCGCGTATGCTCGCCACCTGGAACGCGGTCGAGGTCTTGAGGTCCGCTTGGCCGGCGGAGACCTCGCCCACGAAGTCCGCCCGGAGGGAGAGTCTCGGGTATCCGACTGCGAGTATCGAGACCTTCCCGTAGTCCGGCTCGACCTTCGGGAGGCTGCGCAGCTCCTCCAGCGAGTCCCTCGATAGGAGAGGTCCGCGCCGCAGGTCTGGCACTTGAGGCCGAGCCGCTGCTCATGGCCGTTTTGGCACCTAGGCATGCTCTCCCTTCACCGTCAGGCTCTCTCCGTCCTCGTCATACTCGACGTCGGGGTTCCCGGTCGCGTAGAGCTGGGCGTAGAGGGCCGCCGCCTTCTTCTGATATGGCAGCTTTGAGAGGGCGAGGCTCGTCTGGTCCTTCAGCATCCTCTCGATTATCTTCTTGGCGAGCGGGTATTGTGCCAGGACCAAGAGGTTGTCCCGGTCGCTCTTCCATGCCTCTGACTGGCTCTTGAGGACGCCCGCCGCGATCTCGAGGAACTTGGTCAGGCTGTCGAAGCTCACCCCGACGGTCTCGAGCCTCTTCTTGAGGTCGAGGACCTCGCTGATCCTGTTGACCGTCTCGAACCTTAGGCTCCTGACGGACCTCAGCTCGAGGGACTCCAGCATCTCCCCGACCCTGTCCGCGCCGGAGGCCGTCTGCGTGACTATCGTTTCGAGCATGCGCCCGCAGCTCACGGAGGCCGTCCAGGGTCGCCGCAGAGTTCGCCGGCTTCGCAGCCTCGACCACCTTCTCGACCTCGTCGAGGCGCGGCCTGTCTCCCTCGCCGACGGCGCCTTCGAGGTCCTTCATCCCGCCCAACAGCGCGGACTTCTTCTGGTCGAGCTGCTCCGCCCATCGCAGGTGGAAGTTGAGCCAGTACTCCTCTGCCACCAGCCTCATCGCGCCGATCAGCTCGTTGGATTCGAGCAGGACGGATGCGCTCACGGGCGGGTTGACCTCCTCCTGCCCCATCAGCGCGTCGAGGGAGGTGGATTCTTGGACGTAGAGGTCAGAGAGCTCCTTCGTGACGTCCTTTATCGCCGCCGTCGCCGTCACGTAGGCTCCGATCAGGTCCTCCAGCGGGCTTGAATCGGCGACTCCGGGGATCTCGGGGTACCTGAGGGGGACGTTCGCCTCGTCGAGGTGGTTGTTCGCGGTCGCCGTCGCCGAGATGAGCCCCCTGATCTCGCTTGCCACCCGCTGCCTGAGAATGCTCACGCTCCCGCGTCAGAGGCTGGAGGACGGTGCTATCGAGCTGAGCCTGGAACTGCGCAATCAAGGCCCCGCTCGCGCCGCTCATCTGCCTCCGCACGTCGGCGATGTAGGAAGAGTACTCGGAGATGGACTGTCTCTCTCCGCTCAGGCTCATCGAGGGGACCCTCCTGGAGACTTCGGTCGAGGAGCTCCTGCGCGTCCTTCATCTTCGCCAAGCAGTTTTCTATCAGCAGCTCGAGCCCCTCGGTGCCGACCTGCACGCTCTCGAGGCTCATGATGAGAGACTCGCGTCCGATGAAGGAGGTGGTCAGGAGGAAGGAGGAGCCGAGCATGTAGAAGGCCTGCAGGTGCGAGGGGTCGTTCGGTCAGCGAGGTCTGGAAGCCCCCGCTCTCGGGGCGGGAGAGGAGCGTCAGGAGCACGATGAAGACCGTCGGAGTGACCACGGCGACCACCAGCGGCGCGAGCACGAGCTTCACCCTCCCGGTCATCTCCCTCGACTTCTCGAGCCTCTCGATCAGAGTGCGGGCGACGCCCCCTATCGACGAGGAGACCACGAGGATCACTCCCAGGATTACCATGGGTATGAGCAGGATCCCTGAGCTCTGCGAGAGCCAGGTCGAGACGGGGAGGGCCGAGTGCGAGAGGTAATTCGCAGGCAGCCCCGTCAGCAGGACGTTGAGCCCCGGCAGGGGCGGCCGGAGGTTCTGCGCGAGGATGGAGAACTGCCCGAAGATTATGGGGGCCGTGGCGCCGCTGGTCGTCGTGAAGTAGAGGGCGTTCTCCAAGAGCAGGAAGGGGGTGAGGAAGAAGATGAAGCTCGCCGCGAGCGCCTCGAGGCTGGCGAAGCCGCCGAACGTGAGGGCGGCGGCGGCGATCAGCGGTATCGAGACGAAGTAGGCCGGCGTGAGCATCAGCGAGACCGCCAGGACCGCGAGGGCCATCGAGCTCAGCTCGACCCGCTTGAGCATGAAGGGGAGGAGAGGGAGCGCCATGGCAAGCAGGACGGCGAGGCCGACCCCGGCCGAGAGGAGCTGGAAGAACCCGAAGCCGATCATCTGCCAGAGGACGGAGAAGTAGACGAGGAGGTACAGCGTCGCGATGGAGATACCCCTGTTCCTGAGGGAGAGCGCGCCCAGCCCCACGCCGACAAGGATCGGGACGATGGGCGAGGCGGGAAGGAAGGGGACGACTGTCAGGTAGACGGAGGAGGCGATGGCGATAATCAGCGCTGAGGTATACGCGATGACCCTTGCCCGTGACCGGCTCTCAACTTGGTCCATCAAGCCTCCCTTTCTTTCGCGTTCGCTGCCGCCCTTCTCTCCTCGAACTTGGATATGAGATCGTCGAGGCTCGCCAAACCCTGCTCGAGGAGGAAGCTCCTGAAGAGGATCCTCTCGGACTTTTGGACGCCCTCCATGTCGTTCTTCATCGACGGGAACTTCTCTATCTGGTCGATCCTAGCCTTCGCCATGATGACAAGGAACGTGATCGTCCAGGGGTCCATCTGCGTGATCTGCCGGAGCGAGATGCTCTTGCTCGCCTCGACACTCGAGTAGACGTTGAGCGTGCTGGACAGGGCCCCCTGGAGTTCCTGGTCCCACAGGCCGGGCGGAATTCCGACCGTGGCCCATATCATGTCTGTCCTGTAGGTGTCGGAGAGACCCGGGTAGTTGGGGACGCTGAAGATGCGGATGTAGCTCTTCACGATGCTCCGGAACCTCTCCTTGTCGACTATCTCCTTGAGGATCGAGTCCCCCTTCAGGCTCTCTTCGTCCTCGCGGAGGATCTTCTCCATTATCTTCACCTGCTCGACCTCGCTGAGCTCGACGACCCTCTCGTAGTAGCTCCCGGTGTTCGTGATCCCGCTCATCAGCGAGTTGAGCTCCATCGTCTTGTTCACGACGTTCGCGAGGATCTTCCTGTAGGGCGACGTGATCTCCAGTGCCTTCTCGAGCTCCGTCAGCTTGTCGAGGTCCGCCCTGAGCTTGTCGCGGTCGGTCCTCTGCCCCTCGATCTGGGCTCGCACCGCCTCCACCTCGTTCTGCAGCGAGTCGAGCGTGCGCTTCAGCAGCTTCTTCTTCCCGCTGACGTCGATCTTGATCTTGTCGATCTCCTTGCTGAGCCTCGCTACGTCCTGCTCCTTCTGCGCGAGGAGCCTCTCTGCCGACTCCAGCGAGGCGCTGGCCTCCCTGAACGTGTCGTCCAGGCCCTTCTTGACGACCCTTATGCCGGGGATGTACTGGTCGGAGACCTTTATCTCGGTCTCGGGGCGGTTCAGGATGTAGCCCGCTGCCTTGTAGAGCGGCAGCAGGTCTGTCTCTCCCTTCGCGGCCGCCATCCTCCCTTCCTTGCTCTCGTCCTTGGCGTAGAGGACCGCGACCTCGTCCGCGAGCCCCTTCGCCCGGATGTAGAGGTTGAGGGTCTCGAGAGAGGTCGCCACGAGGTTGACGAAGCTCAGGTAGCTCCTGACCTGCCTTATCTGGCTCGAGGTCAGGAACTTGCTCGCGCTGATGCTGTTCTCGAGCTCTGAAGTGTAGAGCGGGATGTCCTTCAGGAACTGGTCGTAGTTGGCGCCCAGGTTGGAGATCTGCTGGTGGAAGTGGGTCAGCCCCTGCACCACGGTGTACTCGACGGTCTCGGGTCCGAAGGCCATCGCCTGGAGCACCTTCGTCCACCTCTGGTTGTAGTTTAGCGCGAAGTCCTCGAGCCCGCGGACCTGCTTCTTGAACTCCGCCTCGAACTTCCCCGCCCTCCTGATGACCTCTTCGACCTCGGAGTCGAAGGAGTCGGGGCGGTAGTTGTTGGTCTGGATGAGAGTCTTCCGGTAGAGGCCCTTCAGGGCGGCGAACCTGTTCTTCATCGCGTCGTTGATCGTCATGAGCGCCTCCTTCTTGACGTCCATGAAGGAGCCGAGCGTCTCGAGGAGCTTCAGGTACTCGTGCATGTAGTCGATGTAGTCCTGGACAGGATACCGGATGCGGAGGTAGGCCATCGTGTGGGCCCAGTTCGCCCCAAAGTCGTTGTTCGTCCCGACCCTGCTGAGAAGGTCTGCGAGGTCGAAGCGCATGAACATGCTGAGGATGTCGATTAGGCAGTCGTCCAGCTCTTTCTTCGCGGTGACCAGGCTGTTCCTGTTGTTGTAGACGGGGTCCAGAGGCACGAAGAAGAGGGACGTGAAGGGGTTCGCGTAGGCCGCGCCGTACTTCTTCGCGACCTGCTCGTTCAGCTTCCTGTTGAAGAGGAGCTCCGCCTCCACGAGCGCGTTGTATGGGGCGGGCCCCCTCGCGAGGAGGTCGTCCGCGGCGCTGGGAAGTATCGAGAGCCCGATGATAGGCACCGAGGAGCCCAGCTTGGCGCGAAGGTGCCTCGCGAAGTCGAAGACCATCCCGCTGCCAGTCCCTCCGCCAAGCCCGAAGACGAGGACGACTATCGGCTGGAACTTTGAGGTGAGCACTCTGTCCTTGAAGACCGAGCCATGGCGCTGTTCAGCTCGCTGTAGTGGTAGTAGTTGAGGGCGTAGACCGCCTTGCTGAGCGCCCTCATCCTCCCGACTCCTCCCGCGAGAGGCGGGATCGTCATCGAGGACTGCACCCACGGCTTGTAGTTGGTCGCGACTATCCCCTCCTTCATGAGGTAGGTGTTGTACTTGCCCATGAACTCGAAGAGGGACTCTGGTGTGTTGAACTTCATGTTCAGGCCCTTCACCCAGAGGCGGTCGACGGACACTCCCTTGGCCTCGAGCTTGGCTTGGGTCGCCTTGTAGGAGTTCATGAGGTTGGAGATGTCCGCGTCTGCCACGTCCACCGAGAGGCACGCTATGCTGAAGTCCTCGGAGGTGAGCAGCTTGAAGAACCGGTCGCTCTCGATGAGGGACTGGATCACGTTCGTCCCGGTACCGCCTAGGCCTACCAAATGCAGGCTCGCGAAAGCAGAGATCTTGCTCGAGTTGGTGCTGCTCAACTTGTTTCGCTCAACTTGTCTCTTAGAGACTTTATCTTGTCCGCCATCGCCTTGTCATACTTCGCGGCGGTGACCTCTAGGACGGCCAGGTCTTTCTGGACGTCGTTGATTATCCCGACCGAGTAGCCGCTCCTGCCTCTGCTCCTTAGCATGACGACCGCCAGCAGAACCACCACCACGACCGCGGCGGCAAGGCCGACCAAGAGGTCGGTCTGCAGGGAGCCGCTGGGCGGCACGGGGAAGGCTGAAGGGACTATCGTGCTCAGCAGGGCCGTGCCATTGTCAGGAAGCCCGAGCTTGCTCAGGGCCTGGGCCTCGGCGAGGATCGAATTCACCAGGGGCGAATAGGTCGAGGGTATCTTCCCGGAGGGGACCAGGTCGGACGTCTGCGTGTAGTCGGTCGAGTAGGTCTGGATGGTCTGGTCCTCGACCGAGGCGGAGAAGGAGCCGGTGGGCGTCCCTTTAAACGGGACAACGGATACGAGTATCACGTTCTGCGGGAGGTGCAGCGAGATCGTCCCGTTGCCGGATGGCGAAGAGTACTTTGCAATCGGATTCGTGAAGTTCACGGGAATCTCGAAGTAAGCGGACATCTTGACCGTGCCCATTGTATAGTTCAGGCTGACAGTAGTGCTCCCTCCTCGGAAGTTGGTCCGGTTATAGCCCGGGTACGATGTGTTGTGAACGACCCAGTAGACCGAAGGGCTGCCCGTCGGGCCGACATGGTTGTTCAAGCTCACCTGGAAGAATGGAGTGCTGGTCAGCGTGCTCGGCACGTTGATCTGCAGCGTCAAGTTGTAAGAGTGACCGGCGAGGAGCGGCTGGTTCTGCGCGACCACGGAGTTCCCGGTCAGGTCCGAAATCGAGACCGACGAGACCCACCCGCTCGAGGTCCAGCCTCCCTGAGACTGGGCGTGCGCAAAGGTCGCTCCGGAGAGCGTGACGACCGCGAGCAGCGCCAAAATAGAGGCATAGGAGATGGTTTTTCTCAATCTTGAGGCACTAAATTGGCTACTCGATTTAAGCGTTAGGAATGACTGCTCGACTTTTTCCCGCATGGGCCGGCCTGTAGCCTCGGACTTTCTCCTGGAAGCTGCTCGGACTAGTTTCATCGCTGCGTCAGCCCTCCCAAGTTGACCTGGGGGGCAGATTACCCAAGGTGCCATGAAATCTAGACAAGGAACATAAATCCGTTGACAAGCATACGCGAAGGCTCCAGGAAAATCCCCTCTAGCCACGAGAGAGCGCGCCCCTGAGGGCCTTCGTTGGCTCCAGCAACGAGACGAAGAACGCGGCCAGCAGCGCCTTCGAGCCGAAATTCAGCCATAGGCTGAGGTGATACGGGTCGGAGGTCTTCAGGAGCTGCGGGAAGAAATAGCCAGACAGGTAGTATTGCGGAAAGCCGTAAAGAATCCACGCGACCCAGACGGCGCCGGTGAGCGAAAGGAGCGCCGCGCTCGTCCACTTGAATCGGAGGTGCTCGTGCACAAGGAGGATGGGCGACATCATCACGAGCCAGAGGAGGAACATCCTGACGTCGGTGCCCGTGACCGAGAGTGGGTCGTTCACGAGGCTGCTCAAGCCCCAGGTGAGCCCGTAGATCAACTCGTAGCACTGCAGGAACGCGTTGGCGAAGAGCACCCCCAAGACGATGGACTTCATCTCCGTGTAGCCGACACTCTTGAACCGGTACTGGCTCAGCGCGTAGATGACCGAGACGCAGGCGAGAGAGACAGAGGAGACGCCCCCCGCCGGGGCCACCCAGATCCGCCCTTGGATGGTCAAGACCAGCGAGGCGAAAAGGACGAGGAGGGCCGCCACGTAGGAGCCGAGGACTAACCACCTTGTCAGCCTATCAAGCGGGCCGCGCAGAGTGGCGAACCTATTCGACATTCGAACCCGCACCCGGGTCGGGAGTTGGATGTTTGAAGGTTATATCATCGCATGAGCACGGCGCTAGTCTTGGCCGGGACTTCCGAGACGTCTCCCGATCGCAGCGGAGAGTCGGCGCTCGACTCCTTGAAGAGGGCGGTCCGCGGGATCAACATCGGCCACCTGCTGCTGCTGATCTTCGCGCTCCACCTCTTCGCGCTGTCATTCCCGTCGGACACCTCCAACGGAGGCGGGATGGTCTTCGACGAGGCATACTACGCCCCCGCGGCGCTCGACCTGCTGCACGGGGTGGCGAACAACCTCGAGCACCCCTTCTTCGGGAAAGTCTGGGGGGCGCTCGGCATAAGCATCTTCGGAGACAACTTCTTCGGATGGCGGATATTCTACGCGGTCATCGGCACGCTAGCGGTCTGGATGATGTATGAGCTCGCCCGGCACTTCTTCTCCAAGGAGAAGGCACTCCTCGCCGCGTCGATGCTCGCCTTCGAGAACATGTTCTTCGTGCACACTTCCCTCCTCCTGCTCGACGGTCCGCCGGTTCTCTTCGCCCTTGCGGGGTTCCTCGCGTACTTCAAGAGGCGCTACTACCTCTCCGCGCTCGCCTTCGGGCTGTGCATCCTCAGCAAGGAGACCGGCGTCTTTTTCCTCCTGGCCCTCGTGCTCTATCATCTCTGGGCCAACGCGAGGAAGGCCCGGACGCCCGGGTCGGCAATAGGGCTCAAGAAGATCCTGGCGTTCGCGATCATCGTCTCGCTGGTCGTGGGGATCCCGCTGTGGGGCTACGACATCGCTTACCACCCATACGCCAGCTCTACCGTCGTGATCGAGCCGATCGTCACGGTGAACCCCGCCGCCAACGTGACGGTCACCACGACTACGACCACGACGAGCCAGTCGAACCCCGTGACCGACCCGCTCGAGAACTTCGTGTACTACTTCACGTATCAGTCCTCGTTGACCGGCTGCGGGAGCACGAACCAGTGGAACTGCTATCCTTGGAACTGGATACTCCCGTTCGGCGTCAGCCCGCTCCCCTACTACGTCAACACGGTGACCGTCACGACCACGGCGCCCAACGGCACGGCCGTGGTGACCAACTACCACCCCATCGACTGGGTGGGCATCGGGAACCTTGTCGTCTGGTACTCCATCTGGCTCGTGGTCCCGGTTGTGACCTGGAAGCTCATCCGGAGGAGCGCCACGGAAGCCGACGCCCTCGCCGCCTCCGTCATCGCCGGGACCTACCTGCCCCTCTTCTACATCTCGTTGGTCAGCCATCGCGTCGAGTACGCCTTCTACTTCCTCAACACGGACGTGGGCCTCGCGCTTGGGATTCCACTTGTCGTCGCGTTCGTGGCGCGCGACAACGTCAAGGCTGAGAGGCTGCTCATCCTGCTCTGGCTGGCCGCCGCTGTCTTCTTCTTCTTCGCCCACTTCCCCGTGAATCCGTTCGCGTTCAAGTCATAGGGTACGACGTCGCCACCCCGGCCGAGCAGGCAAGCCCCCGTCCGACCTTAAATAATGCGGGCGCTCCTCTGCCCAGATTCAAGATGCTTTCCCAAGTCAGCAAGCACGCGACCATCGTCCCCGTCCGGGACATGGACAGGGCCGTCGAGTTCTACACCTCGACCCTCGGAGGCAAGCTCCTCCATCGGATGCAGGGCGAGATGAAGGATTTTTGGGCATCGGTCAAGGTCAGCGGGTCGGAGTTCTGGCTGGTCTCGCCCGACGAGCGGGAGAAGAGGGAACTCGCCTATTCCGCCTTCGTGGTCGATGATGTCAAGGCGGCCGTCGGCGACCTGAAGGGCAAGGGGGTCAGGTTCCGCCGTGGAGAGAAGATGGGCAAGGACGGCAAAGTCGAGGGGCCCATCAGCTACGGCTCGGGCGGAGCGAACGCCTTCTTCAAGGACTCCGAGGGGAACCTTCTCATGCTCTGGCAGGGGACGCCCGCCTAGCATGACGGGCGCACTGACCAGGGTCTCCCGGAACCCCTAAATGGCCGCCGAGGGTCCGCAAAACCGGCCTTGAAACGAGAGCGCAAGCCTCCGAAGACCTGGCGGCGCAACATGCTCTTCGGGGCCGCGCTCCTGGCGGTCCTCGACGGGACAATCCTCTCGGCGACCCCTGACCTGACCAGGGCCGTGATCGCTCTCGTAGCCACAGTGCTGGTGGGCGGGTTCATAGTGGCGGTTTGGATCAGCAACTCCAGGCTCGAGAAGGCCGCAGCCAACATGGAAAAGGGCGCGCCCGGCGGACGCAAGGCGAAGTAGCCTCGGCCCTGGCGGCGTGACCGAGTCGGACACGGACGGCTTCGCGAGCTCGCGGGCCGTGAAAACTTACATACGTCCGAACTTGCGAAGCCTCGAAGGAATAAGGGGAAATCGGCCAAAGTTGTTTGAAGAAGACGCCCCCAAGTCGTCCGCAAGACGCTCGAAGCTCGAGATCACTTGCGACATCCTCAGCGTGATTTCGAAGGGCACCGAGAAGCCGACGAGGATCATGCAGCTGGCCAACGTCACTTGGGACGACTTGATCATGTATCTCGAGGCTCTCATCAGGAACGAGCTACTTTCGAGGCGTGTAGATGGGAAGCGGGTGACGTACTCTTTGACCGCCCGGGGGTCGGCGCTCCTGAATCACTACGTGGCGCTGAAGCACGAGGCGGCACCCCTAAAGCTTGAGACGATTTCAAGGGAGCGCATATCGAAGGCGCTGACCTACCTTCCGACCGTCGGCTCTCAGGAGGCGGAGGTTTACTCGAGCCTTCAGAGAAGGCTGAAGGCAGAAGGATCGAAGATCCTGAGCCCCAGGATGGTGGGCAAGTCGGGAGCGGTCCATACTCTGGGCATCGTCGCGCAGCGGGGGGACGGGTCGAAGCACGGATACGTTGTCATGAGGGACGTGGACGAGACCCAGGTCATGAAGCTCTTCGTGACGCAGCTCGACACGGAGATGAGCATCCACGCCTTTTATTCTGGGGAGCTTTCGCCGAAGGTGGCGGCATTGGCGCGAGCTTATTCGTTGGAACTGCTGCCCCGGGACGAGCCCGAGGCTAAGTCGACCCGCCACACGAGCGAGGCGGCGAGCAAGGCCGACGTACTCAGGTTCGCAGGCAAGACCCTGCTGCTCGAGGTGGACCCCGCGATCAGCTATGAAGCGATCGTCAAGGATTTTGCCAGCGCGTTCAGGTCGTCGAAGAGCGCGGTCTTCGCCTTCACCTGGAAGGGAGGACCCATCTACACGACCCTCTCCTCGCTGGACGGCGTGCAGATCTTCAGCATGACGTCACAGGAGACCTATCCCAAGCCCACGGGCCAGGGGGGCGAGGTCTCGGTGCCCCAGGACGACCCTGCGGTCATTCTCGACCTGACGGCGAAGACCTTTCTGGCAAATTCGAATCGGAGGACTCTGATGATCCTCGACAGCGTCTCTGACTTGGTCGTTTCGCTCGGGTTCGAAAAGTCTTACAGCTTCCTGAAGGCCCAAAAGGAGATGCTTGCAAAGGAGCCTAACTCCACGGCGCTGCTCATCCTGAAGCGCGACGCGCAGGAGGCGAGGGTTGTGAGCCTGATAAAAGGCCTTTACACCGACCACCTCTCATACGACGCCGCCGGCCTGACCGTGACGAGAGAGACATAGCTGCGGTCGATCCGGCGGCTTGCCAGCGAAATTCAGCGCATTTCTGAAATACCTACAAGACAAGTCCTGATAATCCACGATTCTTGCAACGAAACATGGAACCGGGTTCCATGTTAGCGGGATGTTTCCTTGGTATTGGTTGCCGTCTCTTCGTTGTATATAACGTGAAGCGCATATCTACACGCCGGCGAAGAAAAAGAATGGAGCAAGTCTTGAGCTCGCAGACGAGATTCGCGGCGCGGAGGTCCGCGTTGGAGATCAGGATGGACATCCTGAGGGTCACATCGGGAGGGCCGGTCAAGCCCACTCACATCATGTACCGCAGCAACACCTCGTGGATCATCATGCAGAAGAACCTAGAGTCGTTGATCGCCTCGGGGTTCATACTGCAGAGCGGCGAGTGCTCGAGGATGGAATATGCGATCACCAACAAGGGAAGCGAGGTTCTCCGCGACTACGTCAGCCTGGTAGACCGAGCGACGGCGGCTCCGCCTGAGGTCCGGGAGTGACATGCCTTCCGCCTTGCTCGTCCAAAAGCCAACAGAGGAGGCTCAGGTCGCCGAGGCTAGCCTGGGGATTCGGATCCTCTCTGTAGAATCCAAGATTGACAGCATCTGCCTCACCGCGGCCGGAGGACGCGTCATTGCGTCGGGACCCAGACCGTTCGACTTCGACGTCGAGCTGAGCGAAGAGGCCCGGACACAAGACAGCTTGAGCGTCCGATATTCTTTCACCGTCGGCAGGCCTTCATCCGGTCAGGTCTGCAAAGTAAGCGGGAAGGCAGCCGTGCGGTTCTCCCAGTTCAACCCGGAGAGCGACTTCCACACGCTTGGCAACGACATCTCCAATGAGATCGCCGTCGAGATATTCAGAAAGAACTACGAGTCGGTCTATCTGCTCCACGCCGCGCTGGCGATGGACGCGCCCTCCCCCTGGATTACGCAAGACGTCTCCCTTTCCTCTCGCAGCCGTGAGGCGCGCGGGCGTGGCGAAAATCCGTAAATACGCACTCGAGGGCGGCCTCTCGATAGACAATGAACAGCAGAAATTTCGTCCTGATTGCTGCCGTGCTCGCCCTGATAGGCCTGATCGTCAACGTAGCCTTCGACCTTGACAACGTCTATGACATGACGACGTCCACGCTATTCCTCCTCACGTTCGTGTTCGCCCTCCTGGGCGCGTTCATGGGCAGGAACAAGTAGACGGTCGCTGGCCGAGGCGCCGCACCCCGAGAGGGAATCGGCCCCATTCAGCCCGTGCGAGGGGCTCGCCCCCCGGCTCACTTTGACAGCAGGAAGAGGCCCTGCTCGGCGAAGAGGTTCGGAAGGAAGCCGACGTGTTTGTCCTTGCTCAGGAAAGCGGACGCCTCGATCTTCAATCTTCTCAGCTTGCAGTAGTCCTGAAAGTCCAAGATGCTGAGGAAGTGCAGGTTCGGGAGTGTCATACCACTGGTACGGCAGCGAGGGCGTCACGGGGACCTTCCCCAAGAGCATCTGAAACCTCGAGGAATACTGGAGGAAGTTCGGGAAGCCCACTATCAGCTTCTTTCCCACCCGCAGCGCCTCCTTGAAGACGGTGTCGGGCTTCTTCACCTGCTGGAGGCTGCCGTTCATGATCACGTAGTCGAAGGACTCGTCGGGGTAGCCGGAGAGCCCTTGCTCGATGTCCTCGTGGAAGACGCTCAACCCCTTCTCGACGCACTTGTATATCGCCTGCTCGTCGATTTCGATCCCGTTGGCGCGGACGTGCTTCTCCTTCACTAGGATCGAGAGCAGCTCCCCGTCCCCGCATCCCAGGTCGAGGACGCTGGCCTCTGGACCGATCCAGTCAGCGATGACCCGGTAGTCTAATCTCATGAGACGTCGCCCGCTCCGAGGCTTCGTCGCGGTGGCTTAAGGCCGAGCTCAGGAAGTGCTTGATCAGCCTTGTCTCCTCATCGGCTTCTAGGAGGAAGGCGTCATGCCCGTAGGTAGAGTGGACCTCGCAGTAGGTCGCGTCGACGCCCGCCCATTTGCAGGCCTTCACGATCTCTTGGGACTGGTGCGCGGGGTAGAGCCAGTCCGACTTGAAGGCGATTACTAGGACCTTCGCCTTCAACCCCTTGAAGATCTCGGAAGGGCTCCTCGTCCCGACGGCGTCGAAGTAGTCCATCGCCTTGGTTATGTAAAGATAGGAATTCGCATCGAACCTCTTTACGAAACTCTCACCCCTGTTTTCGAGATACCCCTCGACCTCGAAGGCTGGGCTGAACTTCACGGGCCGCTTCGACTCCTTCAGCCGTCTCCCGAACTTCTCCGCCATCGACGCCTCGCTCATGTAGGTGATGTGCCCCACCATCCGCGCGACCGCGAGGCCCTTCGCGGGCGGGGAGTAGTCGTAGTAGTTTCCCTCCCTCCAGTTGGGGTCGGCCATTATCGCCTGCCTGCCGACCTCGTTGAAGGCGATCTGTTGGGGCGTGTGCTTCAAGGCTGTCGAGATGGGGATGGCTGAGCGAATCCTCTCGGGGTAGGAGACCATCCACTGGAGGACCTGCATCCCTCCCATCGAGCCGCCGGTCACCGAGAGGAGGCGCCCTATCTCCAGGTGGTCGAGGAGGTGCGCTTGTGCGTCCACCATGTCCTTTATAGTTATGATCGGGAACTCTGACCCGTAAGGCTTCCCCGTCTTGGGGTTAGGCGAGGACGGCCCCGTGGAGCCCCTGCACCCCCCGATGACGTTCGAGCTCACGACGAAGTACTTGTCCGTGTCGAGGGCCTTGCCAGGGCCGATCATGCCGTCCCACCATCCGGGGGTCTTCTCTCCTTCGTGGAATCCCGCGGCGTGCGCATCGCCGGAGAGCGCGTGGGCGACGAGGACGGCGTTGGACCGCCCGGCGTCCAGCTGGCCGTACGTCTCGTAGGCCAGCGTTATCGGGCCGAGCCGTTCACCGCTCTCGAGCGGCATCTCGTGAGGCGGCGCGGCGAATGTGAACTGCTTTGTCTCGACTAGGCCTACGCTACCGTCCGGGATTCCCATTCACCTGCCTTTGCCCCCGGGGTTCGGGGCGATAAGCTTGACCGAGTGGAGTGGTCACTTGACCGCAGCTCGTAGGGCCTGGTCGAGGTCGTCCTTGATGTCCTCGAAGTCCTCGATGCCGACGGAGAGACGGACGTAGTCGTCGGTCACTCCCGTGGTCTTTTGCTCCTCGGCGGTCAGCTGCTGGTGGGTGGTCGTGGCCGGATGGATGACGAGGCTCTTCGAGTCCCCGATGTTCGCGAGATGGGAGAAGAGCTTCACCGAGTTGATGAACTTCTTCCCCGAAACGGCTCCGCCCTTGATGCCGAACCCGACTATCCCCCCGTACTGGCCCTTGAGGTACTTTTCGGCGAGCTTGTGGCTCGGGTGGTCGTCCAGGCCGGGGTAGTTGACCCACGTGACCGACGGATGGGTCTTCAGGAACTTCGCGACCTTCAGGGCGTTCTCCGAGTGCCTCTGCTGCCTCAGCGGGAGGGTCTCGAGCCCCTGGAGGAAGAGGAACGCGTTGAAGGGGCTCATGCATGAGCCGAGGTCGCGGAGCAGCTGGACCCTCGCCTTGATGATGAAAGCGACGTTTCCCAGTCCAGGGAAGTTTCCGAAGACGTCCCAGAACTTCAGGCCGTGGTAGCTAGGGTCGGGCTCTGTGAACTCTGGGAACTTGCCGTTGCCGTAGTTGAACTTCCCGCCGTCGACGATTACCCCGCCGATGGAGGTCCCGTGCCCGCCGATGTACTTCGTGGCAGAGGAGACGATTATGTCCACCCCATAGTCGAAGGGCCTGACAATCCCGACTCCGATCGTGTTGTCGACGATGAACGGGACGCCCGCATCGTGTGCGACCTTGGCGATGGCCTCGAAGTCGGGGACGTCAAGCTTCGGGTTGCCGACGGTCTCGGCGTAGATGGCGCGGGTCTTGCTGGTTATTGCCTTCTTGAAGGCCTGAGGGTCGCGCGAGTCCACGAACTTGACGGTCCTCCCTAGCTTGGGGAAGGAGTAGTGGAACTGCTCGTATGTCCCTCCGTAGAGGTTGTTCGCGGAGACTATCTCGTCGCCCACGCGGGTGATGTTTAGAATCGCGAACGCCTGCGCGGCCTGGCCTGATGAGACGGCCAGCGCCCCTGAACCACCTTCGATCGCGGCAATCCTCCGCTCAAAGACGTCTTGAGTCGGGTTCATGATCCTCGTGTAGATGTTCCCGAACTCCTTCAGCGCGAAGAGGTTCGCGGCGTGGTCCGTGCTCTTGAACACGTAAGACGTCGTCTGGTAAATCGGTACTGCCCGGGCGCCCGTCGCGGGGTCCGGAGATTCCTGGCCTGCGTGGAGAGCCTTTGTGCTTAGCCCTTTGTATGACATGCTGACTCCGATATTCTCAAGGTATATAAGATTGAGTTGTCAAATATGCTTTCACGAATAATGCCGCGGTCGAGCGGCTGCTCGAGCGACTCGATGCCGCCATGAACCGAAGAGGGGAGGGCGCCGCATGGAGGGCACTGCCTATTTAGTCGGGCCGTGCAGGTTGAAATCGAAATCAGGAGACGACTTGCGATGAACAGACTGGGACCGGAGGACTACCAGAGCAACAGGCACATCCGGAAGCTCCTCTCGCTTGCGCGGACGACCAAGCGCGACGTCTTCTACGACCTGGGGTGCGGGCGAGGCCAGCTCTGCGTCGTCGCAGTCACGGAGTTCGGGGTGAAGAAGGCCGTCGGCATCGAGATGCACTCCGGGAGGGCAGCGAAGGCGGCTGCGTACGTCGAGAGCCTCGGCCTTTCAGATCGCATAGAGATCAGGAACGAGGATTTCATGGACTCGGACATCCGTGAGGCAACAATCGCGTATTGCGGCCATTATGAGGAGGAAGGCGACGTCGAGCGGTTCGAGACGGAGCTGGTAGCGGGCTCGAGGTTTGTCACGCTATTTCTCCCCTTTGTCGGAGTGATTCCTGCGGCTGCAGACTACCCATTCTATTCAATGGATCTGCCGTTCAGGAGGACTACAGATGCACAGGAATGGATCTCCAAGGTCCTGTTCCGAAAAGCCACGGAAGCCGAGTTCTTTTGGGAGTTGGACACGGACAGGGAATACCGGTATGACAAAAGGACGCTCAAGCACCTGATGAAGAAGAGATTCGCGAACCCGTGAGACAAGCCTAACGGAGGCACTATACTTTCCTTCCCTGTGGCTTTTAAATATCCTAGTGGGTATAGGATGGGCTCTGGTAACTCTGCGTCGGAGTGCTTGAGGTGGTAACTTTCGTCGGATGCCCCTTTCCTCAGTTCTGCGAGCTTGGAGGGGTTGGGCTTTGTAATCAGGAGAACCGTCCCGTCCAGAAGGTCGGCGTTAATGGTCTTGTCTCCATCCTCATTCTCAGTCTCGCAGTAGTTGATTGCGACGACTTCTTGGATTATGTGCCGCCCCGATGCGAGCATACTAAGATACAACTCCTTTTTCGCTCCCGAAGCTGATGTGATGCTTGGTCAGCGTCTCTTCGAGGAATCTTATGCGAGCGTATCCTATATTTAGTTCAGTCTGCAAGTCACTGAACCTTCTGGCTTGTTCAGCAATCTTGGCTTTGAGTTCGGCAATTTCCTTGTCCTTAGCATCGAATAGGTTCTTGGTCGCGTTGCCATGAACCCATAATCCATCGTTCTTCACCGTGTCGAACGCGTAGAGAAAATTCTGGGCAGCCAAGAACTTCTGTGCTTCTGTGCCGCGCCTATGTCCGTCTCTATATCTTTGAAGCTGGTTGTTCCAGAAGTCTAGGACGCTGGAATCGAACTGCTCGACTTTGGGCTGACCTGATTGGTCGATGAACTCATGCTTTGCCTGAATCCTGATGTTTTTCGCTCGGTTCCAGTCAATCGCAATGACTTCATTCTCGTAGTCGAGCAGGCCCTTTTCCGCTCGGGCGATTGTTTTCTCCTCTTCCTCAGTTAGCGTCTGACTCATTTTTTCGCCTTCCTGACTTCCACCACCCGCTCTCCGTCCTTGAACTCCATCTTCCAATCGAGCGTGTCCCCCGACTTCAAGCCGAGGAACGCGCATATCCCCTGCGGGACGGTCGCTCGAAGGGAGCCAGAGTTAGGTCTCGCTTCTGCTGTCTTTGATTCCAAGCTGCTCATGTCTATCTGTCTCCACATTGTAGGTATATAATATTACCCTTTTAGCGATTTGAGCGTAGGCAGATAGCATTAAATACCAATCTGTCTACCTACTCAGTGGCGAAAGAATGACTACCGAGCAACAAACCTTACTTCGGGAAGAGCGGGGCCGACAAATCTGCGAGACCAGTTCGTCCAATGTCAAGCGAATCGATGAGCATGAGTATCGCGTCAAATCTCAATCCGGTAGCGGAGAATACCGCGTATTCGAGACGGAAGCGGGGTGGGCGTGCTCTTGTCCCGACCACATCCACCGACAGGAGAAATGCAAGCACATCTTCGCGGTCGAGTTCTCCAAGCGGCTCAGGAAGGAAGTCCAGAATGCCGTTCTCGCTCCGATAGCGGCGACGAGTGCCTGCATTCACTGCGGCTCAAGCCATGTGGTTAGGGACGGCATGAGGCACAACAAGAGGGGAGACATCCAGAAGTATGTCTGCCTCCAGTGCGAGAGATACTTCACGATAAACCTCGGGTTCGAGAGGATGAGGAACCATCCCGAAGTGATTACCCAAGCCATGCAACTCTACTTCACAGGTGAGAGCCTTCGGAATGTCCAGAAGTTCTTGAGGATGCAGGGCGTGAAGGTCTCCCATGTCGCGGTCCTGAAGTGGATTCGGAAATATGTGGGCCTGATGGAGAAGTATCTCTCGCACATTCAGCCCAATGTATCCGATACTTGGAGAACGGACGAACTCTATGTGAAGATGAAGGGCGATATGAAGTATCTCTTCGCCATGATGGACGACGAGACGCGATTCTGGATTTCTCAGCAAGTCGCGGACAAGAAGGGGACGAGCGACGTTAGGCCGATGTTCAGGGCCGCGATTCAGACGACGGGCAAGCTACCGAAGACCTTCATCAGCGACGGGGCCAACAACTTCCACGACGCATACCGCAAAGAGATGTGGTCTCCCTACGGCGAGGTCGAGAGTCCAGTCCACGTTAGGCACATTCGGTTAGCGGGAGACATGAACAACAACAAGATGGAGCGCATGAATGGGGAGATTCGAGACAGAGAGAAGACCATGCGGGGCCTGAAGAATCCCGACTCGCCAATCTTGAAGGGCTACCAGATTTTCCACAACTACATCCGAGAGCACGAGGGCCTAGAAGGTAAGACGCCCGCAGAGGCCGCAGGAATCCAAGTCCAAGGGGCGAACAGGTGGCTGACGATAATCCAGAACGCGAGCCGCCCGACGAAAGTTACCGGGGAGGTGAATCCGCCGTGAAGTTACCAGAACCATAGGATGGGCATGGACTCAGTAGTTCACTTTGAGATACCTGCAGACAAACCGGAGCGCGCTTCGAAGTTCTACAGCGACGCGTTCGGATGGAACATCATGAAATGGGAAGGCCCGATGGCGTACTGGATGCTGGGCACGACCGAGAGCGACAAGAACGGGACGCCGAAGAACGCCGGGTCGATCAACGGTGGGATGGGGAAGAGGGAGGGGCCCCTAAAGTCGATAGTAGTGACCATCAGCGTGGCCGACATCGACAAGGCCCTTCAGAAGGTCGAGAAGGCGGGCGGGAAGACGGTCTCGAAGAAGCAGGCGATTGGGGACATGGGCTTCTCGGCCTACTTCAAGGACAGCGAAGGGAACGTCGTAGGCCTCTTCCAGCCCGCCGGCCAAATGTAAATGGCGGCGCAAGCGGCGTGAAGCTCCCAAGGGCCCTACGCCCTTGTTTTCTTAGCACTGCTTGAGTTTCTGGTTGGTTTTCCTCACGGATGAATGAGGCAGTCTTATATTGGGTATCCAATGTTGGTCGTGCGATACAGCATGGCAGTCGAAGTTACAAGCACGGGCGCTGATGGGTTCGTCCCAGTCGCAAAGGTGAACGACGTCTTAGAAGGAGCGATGATCGGCTCGATGGTCTCTGGAAATCCGATTCTTATCTCTCGCATCGGGGGCAATTTCTACGCAATGGACGCGGTCTGCTCTCACTTCTACGGATACCTTCCGAAGGGCGAGCTGAAAGGAGGGGTGGTGACCTGCCCTGTCCACAAGGCCCAGTACGACGTCCACACTGGGAAGGTAGTCAAGAACGTGCCCGGAATGATGAAGCTCGCGGGCGGAGGCAGAATCGCTAGCGACCTGCGGACCTATGAGGTCCGCGTCGTCGGCGACAGCATCCTGGTCAAGGCGTAATCAAGACAGCGACTACTTCCATTTCGTCAGTATCTCCTCTCTGCGGAACGTGGCAGTGCTAATCCGGAACAGAACCAAGGCTGCCACCGCCAGAGCACCGGCTATCGTGAGGAGCGTGTTGGTGTCGAGAGTTATCAGGCCTATCTCGCCCGCGAGGTAGATGCCCATGAAGGGGAGGAACATCAGGCCCCCTAATTGCGATGCCGAGCGGACGTCGCTGACCCTCGATGAGGCGATCACGCTCGCCTCGACGCTGATCGTCGCCGAGAGGGGCGCGAGAACCAGAAGGATTAGAGCGAAGCCCCAGTTCGGGTAGAAGAGATAGTGCAGGGTGCCATAGGTGACGCTGTCCATGAGCGCCATGTAGATCGTGGCGCCGGCGTAGGTGGCCACTATAGCCGGGAGGAACGCGGCAAGGTACTTTCCTAGAAGTATCTCACCATCTGTGGTTGGAGTCGCGAGGAGCGGCTCCAAGCTCTTCTCTATCTTCTCGCCGACTATGCTGTATGAGGCGATCGGAGTCGGGACGATTGCCGGGATGATCACGAAGAAGAAAGCGAACGCGTTCAGGAGCGGTGGCAGTGCGGCGGCGGGGATGCCGCCGCTCTTCCTGCTCGAGACCTCGATTACCAACGGGAAGAGGACCGAGAGCATGAGAGGCAGGATCACAGCCGTGTATAGGACTGTCCTCTTGCGGAGGAACGACTTTAGGTCCTTTGTGGCGACTATCCATGATTTTGTTAGGTTCATTTTGTCTCCTTCACCAGCTTCAGATAGGCGTCCTCCAGCGTCGATGTACTGATGGAGACGGACTGGACGTCGCCCCCGGCTCCTACGATCGCGCGCACGATCTCCGGATTCTCCTTCTCCGGGTTCATCACGTCGACGGTGATGCTGTTGCCGTCCCTCGTCATCTTCCCGGTCGAGACTCTCCCCAAGGCGCCCATGACCGCGTCGCTCACCTGCGCGAGCTGGACCACAGTCTGCCTTCCCCTGACAGAGCGCTCCAGCTCCTCTGCGGTGCCGATGGCCATCAGTCTAGTGTTGAGGATCGCGATCCTGTCGCAGATCCTCTGCGCCTCGTCGAGGTTGTGCGTGTTCAGGAAGACCGTCTTCTTCTCCCTCTTGAGCTCGAGGATGAAGTCCCTCACCGTCTTCGCAGACTCGGGGTCGAGGTTAACCGTCGGCTCGTCCATGAAGAGCACTTGAGGGTCGTGGATGAGCGCCCGGGCGATGGCGAGCTTCTGCTTCATCCCCTTCGAGAACGTCCCCGCCGCCACGTCCTTCTTGTCCCAGAGGGACAGCATCTTGAGGAAGCGCTCGATGTTCTCCTTCCGCTGAGCCTCCGTGCACCCGTATAGCTTCCCGTAAAAGTCCAAGTTGTCGTACGCGGTCAGGTCGTCGTAGAGCCCCACGCTGTCGGGGACCAATCCAATCATCTTCCTGATCTTGAGCGAATCATCCTCCTTGCCGACGTCGTAGCCTCCTATTCTCGCCTGGCCGCTCGTCTTTGAGATAAGGCAGCAGAGCATCCTGATGGTGGTGGTCTTTCCGGCCCCGTTGGGGCCGAGGAAGCCGAAGACCTCCCCCTCTTCGACATTGAAGGACACGCCATCGACAGCCGTGAGGTCTCCAAACTTCTTGGTGAGACCTTCAGATTCGATCAAGGCCTGGCGCTCCTCTCAGCACCCTCTGCAACGAAGCGAGGCGTTCTAAACCTTTGGTGCTAACTCCGCGTCGGCTGGCAAAGATTGATGCCCCGGGCGGGATGATAAATCTTCGGGTGCAAATCCCCGGCGGTACCAATGCCCTGCGACGGTAGGGGTTCGAATCCGTTACTTCGGGACGCCGGACTGATATCCGGCCGGGGCATCGACTAGATGGTTATCGCGCTGCAAGGATGATTATGCATCGTCGTCTAATATCGAGGAAATGCGCGAGTCGCGGGAATACAATCTTTCGTGAGGTTCCGACCCGCGGGACCTCTATCCACGATGCAAGTCCCTATTCCGTCTTTTCATGTATTGGTGGACATCCACAGACAGCAGAAGAGGCTCGATTATTCTTTGGGTCTCCGGGGCTACTTTACCTGAAGTCCACGATCCTGGGCGATACGAAATCCGCGAGCCAGAGCGCATTGATCTCCGTCGGGGCGAAAGGGTTGGGTAGAAAGTAGTACCTGCCAGTCAAGACGAACACCAGGACGGCGCTGACGTTCCTCTTGACCTCATCGTCATTTAGAAAAACTCCTTCTCTCCCGGCCATGAGATGGCAACGGATCTTCTCGTTGGGAAGGAAGCACTCCTCCACGAGATAGGCGCCCCACCCCTTTGCGCGGGCCTTTTCAATTTCCGGCAGGATTGGCAGTCTTGAGAAGTCTCTGACTTCGTCATAGGTTACGTCCCCTACCAGGGCAGACGTTACAATTCGGCGCTCATACCACGCGTCCTCCTCAAACAGCGCGATGATGTAGGGCACACTCCTGCTCTTCCCTTTCCAGGGATCACGTTTTCTGGCCTTGTCCCTGACGTCCGCCTTCAGCTTCGCAATCAATTCGTCTTCGGGTATCGAGAAGGTTCCGGTGCTCGACACTCCCGCGTAACCCTTCCCCAGAGAAGTACGGAAGACTTTGAAGCTGACTCCCGGCGTTTCTACCGTCTTGGGTATGTCCTCGACCCCCTCCTTGGAAATCTTCTCTTTGAAGGCGTTGAGAGATTCGAGGGCAAGTTTCTCCTTACGCTTCCGTGACTCGAAGGTCGTCGTGGGCATCACCATTTTCCCCTTGAAGTCCATGTCAACTCGTACCGCCGTATTCAGGGAAGGCAGAAACTTATCGAGTTCCTTTCTTAGGCGATACCCCAGCTCATCTTCGGTTCCCCTTCTAACCTCGACATACGCCTCGTGGCCTTGACTAGTGTCCTGTACGAGCATGTCCGGGGACGGAACGGCCTTCCAAAGCCTGTCGCTTAGGAGCTCTACTTTCTTGCCCTGCCGTGTTAAGAACCGGGCAATTTCTAGCTCTGCTATCATTGAATTAAACTTGCCGAAATTATCGGCTTCCGCGACCTTGAGCGCAACTCCGATTACGCCGCCCGAGATCAAGTCCTGCAGAAGTTTTTCCAGGTAGCGGAGATATTCCTCGTTCTGACCGTAGACATCTCCGAGCTCTTGGAGAAGCCTTCCACGTGAGGGCAACATGTCGTAGAGCTTCGGTGAGTACTCGGCAATTTTGCTCAAACGAATGCACTTTTTCGGAAGATACTCAGTCGAGAGACACTAAACCATTCTGACTTCAACATGAAATAGCTTGGTGTCGACCCAGGCACCCTGGATCTGCCTCGCGCTCGAAGGCAGGCCTATCATGGAGGTTTGGAGTTGTTCCGTCAAGTACTGCGGCGCAACCGCCTGTTCGATGGTCCCGAAGCGCAAGCCGCCGCGAAGCCGACGTGTCATCGAGACATAGTATTGACCGCACTTGTGTAATGAATTAAGGACGAGCATGGCGGCAAGTCCATTGAGAACATTTTCGAGGGTTGCTTCGCTCATTTTCTCATAGTATTGATGCTTGATGTGATTGTAGGATGTCCACCACAACGGCACTGTATTCTTTGCAAAACTCTCGAAGGGCCGCAAAGATCCGATGCTACTCAGACCGTACGGTACAATCACCTCATTCTTGGACAGCTCGTAGACGGGTTCGAACGTGCGCAGATAGTCATTAATGTCCCACTCTCTTACGTCCGCTCTTCTCCCCAGGTTCGCTTTGACCGCCGTGAACATGCCGCTCGCGGCGGCGCACCCCCTCGCCTGACACGTTGCCATCTCGCGAAAAACTGAATCCAAATCGTCAACGATTGACCTCAGTAGATCAGCATAAGCCTCACTCCAAGTCTTGAGATTCGATGGGTCGATTGTCACAAACCTGATCGTTTCGAAAACCTTGTTCTCTTGGCGCTCATAGGTGTACCACACGAGGCCTCTCCCAAAAGGACAGGACTTGTCCGGCTGAGCGACCATTTCTCACGACCCCGTTTCTTCAGTGGCCAGATACTTGTAAAGGAAGGCGAAAGAACTGCCTATCACTGTTCCGTAGACCAAGCCGACGGTGTCGCCGCCAATCTTTCCGAAGTACCCCAAAACGGACGCTCCGATGATTACGGTGGCCATCAGACCTATAATTGTCAGCGCGAAGCGCGAGACTTGTTTGGTTTCTTCAAGCGCCAGGGCAGGGTCCCCCCTCAAAGCACTAGACAATTCTCTCACGAGTTTCCCAGTAGCTTCGGGATTGCTGAGCGCCGCCATGAACAAGTCTAGGACATTAACTCCAGATTGAGGCCCTTGTCCGGGAGTTTTTGGAGCCGAAGGTGTAGCACCCAGCTTGGCCGCACTTATCCTCTTGAGTTCGTTCAAACCATCAGCCGTAATCCGATATTCGGTTCCGTCCGATAGGCTGACCTTCCCGCCTGTTATTGTTGCCAAGTTAGCCTCGAGGAAAGAGACGAGCATAGCCATGACAGAGGGATGCGCGATTATTCGAAACTTCAGGGGGTCATGGCTTTCTATAGAGTGAAAGAGGCCGGCGTTCTGCAGGGCATTCTCGATGGAAGTATAGGTTTCCTTTGACGCGTTCACTTCCACCAGAAGTAACTCCTGCTGAGTACTCATTCGAGTTCTTCTCGTATGAATCTTCTATTTAACATGCTGAAATGGTAATGACGACGCCCCAGAAACGTCTAAGAGCAACGCGCGGGTGTGGCGAGAGGCCTTGAAGGCAAAGTTCGAGCGCAAGTGCTCTAAATGCGACAAGGTAGTTGGTGGGACGAATCCTTCAATACTGGAATCGAACTTTGCCCTTCACCTCAAGAAGCACGAAATCTACGGGGCCTGAAGGGCTCCTTCGATAACCCTAGGCATGGCGGACCAGCGATAGCCTGTAGCTTAATTCTCCTTTACGAGAGTCTCTACTTTCCGCATTGGCTGCTTCCGTATAGCTATCTACGAAGGAGGCCGTATCGAGAGGAACCTGTTGTACAGCATCACCTTCAACGACGCCTCGACCTTCTGACTGAGGAACCTCCTCCCTCGCAGCGTCTCTCCCAATACACGCTTGAACGCTGAGAACGTTATCTCCACGAGCCACCTCTTCCCGTATTCCTTCACGCTCTTCCATCCCTCGTATCCAAGGGCGTCGAGGAGCAGGGCCTCGTCCCTCCTCCCTCTCGACCCCATCAGCTTGAATGTCGCGTTCTTCCTGAGCTTTATCGCCGGCTCGGCACCTATCTCCTTCAGGAGGTTGAAGTTCTTCCTCGCGTCGTACGCCGCATCAGCATAGACCTTCGCCACTCTCTTCTTCTTCGAGACCTCCTTGACCATGGGGACGAACTTCGCGTTGTCGCGCGTCTTCTCGCTCGTGATGCGGAACCCCTTGATCTTCCCCGTCTTCTTGTCGGCGAGTATGTGGAGCTTCACGTACTTCCTCTTCTCCTTCTTCCACATGTCCTCGATGTAGGACCCCTTGTTCGAGACCGAGAGCCCTGTGGAGTCGGCGATCACCGTCATCGGCTCGGTGCCATCTGCGTCCTTGCCAACGATCTCTGACGGCTTCTTCCCCTTCATGGAAGCGAGAATCCTCCTGCGCATGTGGGTGTAGTGCATCTCCTCCACGAACCTGACGTATTCTTCGAGCTCCCTCGTGATCCCTTCCAGCGTCCTGTATGGTATGTCAAACCCGACCTTGACGAACGCGAGGAAGGAGATATACGAGTTTGGGAACTCGAACGGCCTGCCCAGCTTGTCCGCGTTCATCGCGTCCAGCTCCTCTCTCCACGAGACGAGCGAGCCAAGGTCCAGTATCGCGCACCCTCTCTCGATGAGAGCCTCGTCGTAGTCGTGCCAAGATCGCATTCCCAGCGGTATCATGACGAGTGAGGCGTGAAGGCCGCCTTAGACGAGACCCAAGCAAATAGGCTAGACAAACGTGTGAGATTGGATTAAGCTACAAGCTAGACCAGCGACAAAGACTTAAGCACGCCTGCCCCGCAGAGGCAATCCGAGGACGAAAGGAATGTCGGCCCCGGGAGGTTAGGAGCCTCCCGGTGTGCCCTCGGGTTTTGAGAAGCAGGCTTGATCAAGGCCCCGGCGAGGGCTGGACACGTTTTCTTCGTACTTAAGGATTCCCTAACTAAGCAATATTTGGGTTGTGGTGGCCATTTTAGGCGTAATACGTTGATGTACGTCTATGTACGCCTTAATGTATGCTGTTTGAATGTAACGCGGTATGTATTGGTGCGCGTTGGTGTGTATTGAGTACGGTTGTTGCGTATTGGTATGCGTTAGTGCTTGCGATTGTTATTCGATTGGTATTCGATTGGCAGTTACGGATGAGGCGTACGCTCATCATGCGTACAAGCAAATTGCGCTTGATTGACCGTGAAATGAGGGCTTCGAAAAGGACGAAATAACCCTCAAGGTTGACTGTTGACCTGCGTTTAGGGTCCCCGTGGGAATGTTGTTGCCGAAACTTGCGATGACGACGTAGACGATTACGACAACGATTCCGATGACACCCAGAATTATCACACCCAGTGACAAGTTGGATGCCTCGTCTGGAGTGCGTGAGGAGGTCGACGAAGTGGGTTCCTAGGGCTGCGTCGGCGAGGGCGAGCGCCGTGAGGACCATGGTGAGCGCGTAGGCGCGTATCCTTGATGGGAGTGCTGTGGAGAGGAGGGGCGTTGGTTGAATGGAGGTATTCATTCGAGTTGATTGCATGTCAAGTAGCAAAATGCCACCAGTTCGGTCAGGGGGCCTGTTCTGAGGTTTGGAAGCGCCTGAGATGGGATAACTGGGGAGGAGGACCGCCCCTACTTTAGGAACGGCCTCGACTACATGTTCAGAAGTGAATGAAATTCAGGAAGGTATTGAACTCCGCTTCACTTACTGTCCGCCTTTCGGCGATCACTTGCTCTTAGTCCCTCGTCGGTCGGCGGCGCTTTGGAGGTTCTGCGCGAGCTCCTTCAGCTGAGGGTTTTCACCCTTGTCCGCCCGGCTTTGAACCTTAGACGCTTCGACCTTTGTTACCTCTCCCATCGGCCCAGTTTCACCTCCTGGGCGACGAAGAGGGCAAAACCATCTGTACCAGTTGTTTCCTTGCTATCCCACTTGACATAAATCCTTCAACCTGATTTGACAAGATAATTCGACTCCGCTGCTCATCTTCTTGTCCACTCGTCATGGATTCGTGACAGCGCAAGTAGCGAGAGAGGATGTCGAGAGGGCATACAACGAGGAGAAGGATGCCGATGTCAGCAGGAGGATGCTCCTCGTCCTGAAGGTGAGGTGCGACGGTATGAAGCAGTCCCATGCAGCCGAGGAGCTTCGCAGGGACAAGTCTTGGGCCACCATTTGGCTCAGGCGCTTCGACGAGGAGGGGCTCGACGGCCTTGGGACAAGGCCAAGGAGCGGAAGGCCTACGAAGGTCCCTCAGGAGACGCTGGCGAGAGTGAGGAGGAACGTCTCGAGGTGGAAGGGAGGTTGCAGGATCGAGGAGGTAAGGGAAATGATCCGCAAGGAATCGAGGACGACCTACAGCGAGAGGCAGGTCTACCGGATAGTGCACGGTTGGAGGTTCAGGAGCGTGATGCCTGAGAAGAGGTTCGTCAACGAGGCCTCTGACGAGGAGAGGGCTCTCTTCAAAAAAACAACGCGAGACTCCTGAAGAACATCCCTGAAGGATTCGCGGTGGTCTCCGAGGACGAGTCCTTCGTGGTGAGGGACGCGATAGTCACGAGGGTATGGGCGCCCGAGGGTAGGAGGCCGGTCTGCAGGGTGACGGGCTCGCATGACAGGACGGTGGTCTTCGGTGCGATGGACATGGAGGGAAGGAAGATCTTCAGGCAGTACGACACGTTCAACGGAGAGAACTTCCTGGACTTCCTCAAACAGATCCACAGGAAGTACGGGAGGCTCTACCTCTTCCTCGACAGGGCGAAGCAGCACTACAGGACCAAGATCGTCAGGGAGTACATGAGGAAGAACAGGGCGACCCTGAGGGTCAGGTGGATCCCGGTCGGCTCGCCCGCCTTCAACGTGATGGAAGAGTGCTGGAGGCAGATGGACAATGACATGCTGACGCTGAGGTTCTACAGCTCCCTCGGAAGGCTCTCTGTAGAGATCGGCGAATACCTGAGGACGAAGAGGTTCAACCTGAACATGGTAAGCTTCCTCCTAACGAACCGGTATGGTTGAGGAAGTTATGTCAAGTAGGATAGTTGCTTCCGACCATTCGAACATAGAGTATGCGTAGTGCCGATCCTCAAGATGAATGCAGTCCTTACCTCAGTTGATTTCCGAAGTATGTTAAGTGAACCTTCCCAATATTGCCATTGCGGCATGCGTAGTCTTTCCTTCAAAGTGACTTTCGTGCCCTTCGTTCACTCACCCGTTGTTAACGAGATATCGTATTTATCTACTCCGATGGAGCGCGAATCCCGACAGAACTAAGACATATTGCGCCTTACGGCTCGCCTTATTGATTGTGCGACCGCGCGAACGCGACCCGAGCCGGATTGGCCTTATGAGGAGTCTGAGCCGCAGGAAAAGGCGCCCCGACCAACGATCTGAACCTCGCATGTTCAGGAATCAAAACGAGGGGAGTTCCCACGAGGGCACCGGCACAAGCGATTTAAGAGCCAAGCCTTGGAACTTTTCCGGATAATTGCAATTCCTGACCAAACCTCGTGTATTCGGTGCCGCTGTAGCAATCCTTCTCATGCTGGCGACGAACTTTCAGCAAGTCAGCACGGTAGCCGCCAACATCGGCAAGCCAGGACCCTACAATATCTCGCTCTGCGACCCGACCAGTGCCTACAGCATCAGGACCAGCTACGCGGAAAACGAGCTCCAAAATCAGACGGGCGTCCCAGACTACAACACGGCCATCTACATCAACTCCGACCCGACCTACTATCTGAACGATAAGGTACAGGTTTCGCTTACAGTAGGCGATACGGGTTTTTTCAATCTAACAAAGCCGTACCTCTACATCCTCGTGTTCGACCCAACTAATCATCTAAGGTTCATGTTTCCGTGTGGTGCGCAGGGGCAGCCCACCTACTTCACGAGTTACGGTTCAACAAAGTGGCAGGACACACCCGCCTATCTGAATGGCTGCACGAACAACAATGTTCCAATCCAGGGTCTTTGCTTCCCGAGGGCGACCTTCGTAACACAATCGACAGGCACCCAGCAAATGCGTTACACTTTCTCCGTGAACGAATCAGGAACCTGGAGCGTCTACGCGTTCATGTTCGACACGACATACCAAACGAGACCGAACATCCAGTACTGCACGCCCTACCAATTCGGAGTAGGGCAAACGTGCACTCCAACGTTCATGCAGAATGCCGCAGGGGGACAGCGGGGAACCTTCTTGGTCGACAGTGGCACCAAGCCGCTTCCTTCCGTTGGGACTCCAACTCTCGTCCAATTCGCCGTCACTGCGCTAGTGGGGCTCGTGAGCTTCTATGGGGCAGGCGTGAAGGGCTATCCGCTCTTCGAAAAGGCCTGGGACAGGGGAAAAGAAGGAATCAAGAACTTTGTCGTGATAGCAGTCGTGTTTACCCTGTTCTCTGTCATTCTATACGTCGTCCTGAGACTCTAGGACCGTGAACTCCGTTCCCTTTGAATCCAAAGCCTCTCCGTCAAATTCTATACGCGATGATAGGGGCGGTATTCGTGCTTGCTCTACTGGGAGCTCCCAAGTCTGTCACCGACGCCGTAGTCGGTTGGTTTGCGAGCGCCTTTACGGGTGCCGTCTTGACGTTTCTCTCAGGTACCCTCGTTGAGCAACTTACCGGAGATATTCTCAAGAAGATCCTGTTGCCCATAAGGATTGGAGACCTCGAGTTCTCCGTCTCGCTCTTCGTAATTGTCACAGCAATTGTCAAGCTCTTGGTCTTTCACTAGCCGCTCCTTGCTGAATGGTTAGATATTCGAACTTCAATCTAGAGATCTGAGAAACCATGGAGAAGGTTATCCCTCGTGGGATTCTTCCAATCCGGGCCTTGGTTGCTATAACGTGCCTGAAAATGGTACTTGCTGGCCATCCGAAAAGCTAGCCTCGCCTGTGTACTGCTCTTGGGGTTGAGGCGCGACGGGGAAGTACACCTGGGTCCCCAGGTTCAAGAACTGCGCGGCAAGGTTGGGGTAGGTGCCGGGGATTGTGCACGTCCCTTGGGGAAGAAAGGTAACAGTATGGCCGCCAAAAGTCAGGGTGAAGTTCAGAACGCTGACAGCGTAGGATCCCGTGTTGATGAGTTCAATCCACGACTCTTGTGAGCTCCCGAAGGTCGTGGAGCTCGAGCAGGTGAAAGTCGCCCCTCCGAAGGTGGGACCCATTCCGAAGATGTAGAACGAGGCCTGGCTGAACCCTCCGTTGGCAGGCAGGGTAGTCGTAGAAGTGGACGTGGTCCCGGCAGACGGCCCAACTGCGGTCCCGGAGACGATGACTGGGCAGGCATTGGATATCCCGACCCCTCCACCTGAGTATTCGCCCTCGCCAAACTGGAGGGTCAGTTGAACCCCATCCCCGGCCATCACCGTGTTGGTGCTGAAGGTCGTCTGAAGTACGACAAGTTGGACGCTCCTGGAGCTGCTAGCATTGACCAGCTCGCCTGTGTTGACTTCGACTGAGAAGGGGCCTACATTGGAATATCCCAAGGATCCTGTTGCTGACGAAATGCCGACTGGGAAGCTGTTACGATTCGTCACAGTCATCGTGATATTGGCGTTGTTATTGTGGGCATAGAGAAAGTTGGTCTTCGGTGCCACTATCGTCAAGCTGGAGACAGCAATGTTGCCAGTGAGCGAACTGCAGTATGACTCCTGTTGTGCAGCTTGGTCCTGAGATGGCACGTCGTAGATGGTGCAGCCGTTGAGAATCAGGTTCCCGCTCTGGAGGCCTCCGATCGTACATTGGGCTACTATGGTCGTTCCAAACGGGACTTTGGCCGCCGCGGCCTGATTTGCCCAGTTCCAGACGATGTATCCGCCCATGACTGCGAGGTACTCGCAACCATATTCGACCCCCTCGCTGGTTGCATAGATGCAGCTCTGGTATCCTCCTCCCGAGGCCTGTTCGACATCGTCCACGCTCCCGTCGACGAGCATGGTCTTCCCTCCATACTGTGCGTCAGCTGCCGCCGTGTTCGAAGTGTATGCGTCCCAGATGTTCTGGACTGGCGTCGCAGAATACCCTCCGACGCGAGTCGAGGCGGCGGAGGTTGTCGATGTGGTCGCACTTGAGGTGGCTGAGGGAACGAGGCTCTGTACTGAGCTGCTCCCACTCGAAAGATGCTTGGCCCCCGACGAGACATAGTTCTCAAGTCTGGTCAGGTTTCCCGGTTGGCCCGCATAGTAGCCGATGAGGAGCACGACCACCAACGCGACCGCGATTGTCGCCTTGCCCACTTGAGCAGAGTCCGCGCTCTCTCCTTTAAGATTAGTTGTCCACGGTCTAGAATCCGCCCGGAGGTATTTCTCTGCCCAGCCGGGGGGATGCTTTCGAGGTTGTCCGTCGGTTTTCCTGTTGGAGCCTAAAGTCATTGAGCGTGAGGAGCACGAGAAGCCTTCGGTTGTCCGTGACTCTGAGAACGAGTCGCTAGGTTGTCCACAAAGCACTTCGAGTTCAGGGATTTGCGGCGGGTTGTACGGGGGCGGGGTCCGCGGCTGGAATCTGGTGTATTCCAACTCTCCATCGTTCAACCAGGCCGTGATCAAACGAGTACCATCCGACAGCGAAAGTGACGAGAAAGCCGAAGCCTAGAAACCCCGGCACAGATGTGACGAACTCCAAGCCGTAGACAATACCAAGGCCGGAGGTCCACCCAAGTAGGCCCGCGAAGAACGCCAAGAACTGCCTTATTCGGGGCTGCCTCCTACGACCTAGGAGATTAATGTATGAAATCGCTGAGAAGAAGATGAAGTTGGCTAGAATGAGCACGAAGAGACCGATAACGGGGGTCCCCACGAGCGGCGCGATGCTTTGAATCGAGGCTGCAACAATAACTCCCAACAAAGCCGCGATGACGCCAAAGAACTCGACTGCCTTGAGGGCCGCCTCCGCCTGTCTTGCATTCGTCGGCGCTAGGCTGTCACCAACTCGAGGTGGGTTGGGCGGAGGATTCGCCGGGACTGGGGCGGCTGGGGCTGCAGGAGCCCCGGGAGCTGGGTTCGCCGGTGGAGGGTATGCGTGCTGTGCCCGCAAGACCGAGGCTAGCTTCGTCTCCACCCAATGAGCTTGGTCAGGATAATTATTGTGAACTAGCGCATCGATTAGCGCTCGCGTAGCGATCGCACAATCTCCCCTTTCAGCCCGAGTCATCGTGCTCTCGACTTGAGGAATGGAACTGACATCGGCTCTCATACGTCCGAAGAACAGAGGACTGAGGCCAGCCCTCATGCCATCGGCGTATGTGTAGAGCATCGCTATCTTCTCGTTCCCTTCCACCCTCCTGACGCCCCTGAGGAAATCCTCGGCAAGGAATGCCTCGGTGACGGCGATAAGGCCGAGGCCAAATGACATGAAGCCGATCGCATATGAGATACCCGCCTGATTCAGCGGGGCCTTGCTCCCTGGGAGTGGAACGACGGCAAAGAACGAAATAGCGCCAAAAATGAGAATGGTGAGGCCCGCTAGGAGGATTCCCCAGTGAACTGCCCCCTGATAACGGACCAACCTCACCAGTCACTCTTCTCTGATATTTAGTCGAAACGAGCATTGCTGAGCGTGGGCTACCGCGGACAAGCACTCGGGAGGGAAACACCATGATTCACGCCCCCATGGACAACAATAACTATCCGAACACGACCGACGCCCCCCAGGGGGTTGGAGGGCTCACGACCGACTTTGGCAAGCTAATCCCGTTAGTGGTCGTGGCCACTATTGCCTTTCCCAGCGTCCTGCTCTGGAGCTTGGTATTGGGCGCAGTCGAGGTCAATGTCGGGCTCTTTCAATTCGGACAGGCGCTCTTGCAGCCTCTGACGATCTTGTTCTACCTCGCCTTGACGAGTTTCTTGGTGTACTCGTCGTTGCGACCTTCCACCATCTCCAAGAGGGACTGGCTCGCGAGACACACGGCCTTCATTTTCTTCACCTACGGTGACTTCATACTTGTCTTCTTGCTCCCTTTCATCCTCCTTGAACCCGGCGCAAAGTATGGGCAGCCTTTCCCGACCGCGAGCGGAGACATTCTTCTTGCGTTGATTGTCTTCGACATCTCGCTCTTCTTTCGCTATTTCGCGTTGAGCGCTTTGGGTCAACGATACGCTGGCCTGCAAGGGATATCACCAAAGGGGATAGCTGCACTGGCATCGCTGGGCGAGGTACAACTCCAGGCCAACCTTCGAATGGGCCTGGATTATGTTCGCAGGTCCGTCAGGCTCGGCGACGAGTACCTCTCCTCGAACGGAATGCGACTGAAGCAAACCAGCGAAGTTCTCGCCACAATCTTTACTTTGGAGACCAATGATCAGGTTCCGTTTCAACAGGCAATTGACCTCGCCCATGGGTTGAGCTTCTTTCCTGACATCGAACGTGTTAGCGACTCCATGACGACTTTCCTTCGCGGCTTGCAATGGCCCTCCGCGATAGTCTCAGTAGAAACCGAGAAGAAGTCGAACTACGAAAAGCTCGCAGTTGCTGCAGCGATCCTGGCTGGGTTAGGAACCTTTCTCCCGGACACGTACAGGCAGGGGTTCATCTCCGCGCTGCTCTCCTCGACCGCGGCCGTGGTGGTCGTTGCCCTGATTCTGGCCGCATTTTCATTGGTCATGATAAGACGTGTTGTCAGATCCGTCGTGGACCCAGTCGACCTCTATAGGTACTGGACGCGGCTGAAGCCTTTGGAAGCCGTGGACAACACCGCAACGAGGTAGGCCTATTTCATCGCGATTTTTCGAGGCCCCGCAAGACATTACCGTTTTTTGCCTTTGCCGTGCTTTGACTCTCGATGAGCTTCAGCTTCTTCGACTCGCAGCCGATTCAGTACAAGCGCCACAGGCCCTCTCCCTTCGACGACGGGCCGCCGGACGCCTTCGACGATGTACCCCCTCACGCCAGGCCTCCGACCTCCAAGTCCTCATCTCGTCGCGAGACGAGCTTGCTAGCAGATGCCCTACCCGAGATGGCCAGCAACGACCAGCTGCTAGGACTCGAGGAGCACGGGATCCTGAGACACCACACCCTGAGGACCAAGTCGCATGAGGAGCTCCTGGGGGTTCAGACCCAGACGTCCGACTCGAGTAGGCTCACGTCGCAAGTCCAGGTCAAGCTGAATCCGAGGCAGGGAGGCCTACCCACCGAGTGTTGTCCATACATCGTGGCCTAGCTTGCCGTCCGAATTGGGTCAATTAGCACCCGGTGTCTCGCTAGAACCTTTCAGCGAGGATCCCAGGACTGTCCCTGCCTTTTACCAGGTGCCGGGCAGCCCACATCCATTACGTACAAGTCCCTCGGGACCAGCGCTTACAGAAAGGGCAGTCCGGCGATTCTCGCTTAAAATAACCCGCGACTTTCTCTTTTCTTCGTTTCGTATATCTTGTATTAATTACGTGAGCGCGGACAACGCCCGCTAGGGTCAGATTTGATTTTGCCTTGACGCGTTCTCCACCCTCGTCCAGGCCTCAAAGAGGTCGGCAAGGAACAGCTTGGCGACGCGCCGACGAGTCCTGTTCTCTATGTGAGCCTTGTAGTTCTTCTTGGGCTCCCCGAGGTCGGTGCACCTCTCCAGGTGCAGCTCGAGTGGATGCTTCCTCCTCTCTTCCTCCTTGACTCTCTGGTAGTAGCCGAAGTACTTCTCGTTGCGCGCTCTCATCAGGCTGACCACGACCTTCCACATCAAGCTTCGGAATTTGGGGCTGTAGGTGATATGCTCTCCTCGCCGCATCCTGGGAGACCGGCCTCCCTGGACGTCTAGCCCCGCGTACTTCCAGAGTGACCGCGCGCTATGTGCCCTCTTCAAGTCGACCATGGCTATAAGACACCCACCAAGGCGGGGCCCTATTCCTTTGACCTTGCAGAGGTACTCGTTCCATACCGGCTCTACTGGGAGATAGGCCTCGATGAGAGGCACGTATCTGTCCTCGACCCGTCTTGCCGCCTTCGCTACAACGATTATCTTCGTGAGGTATCTGAGCTCGCTGGCCGAAAGCCTTCCTTCCTCCTGCATCTGCTCGATAATAGCGCCGAGCTTCTCGTCCTTGTAGCGCCTGTCAAAGCTCCTCTGCTCCTTCTTCGCCTCGGTCACGTCGAAGGGTATTCCTTCGTTCTTCCGCCTGACCACTTCTCTGATGCGATTCATGCTCGCTTTGCGAATCCCCTGGTAGTCGTAGTACCCGATGAGGGCTATCCCTGCGAGCTCTCTGATTGTTGCTTGCTTGTCATCCACGCATATGAAAAGAGGGCTGGTAGGGGACTTGCAGTCAGGTTAATTACTCCGACCCGCGGGACCTTATTCTGCGTTTAACCCCGAGGTTTAGTTGGATGATAATCGTATCTCCAGACTTGCACCACCCCAACTTGCAAGATCTGTCTTCGTAAGGCGCACAGAACCGAGCGCAGACAGGTTTATAGGGAATACCCCGGTATGGTCGGGGTATGATAAAGACGACCGTCTCAATGACCCCTGAGCTGTACTCGGCCCTGACCCGGGCTGCGCTCGACAGCGGCACCAGCGTGTCCAGAGAGGTCGAGACCCACCTCAGAGAGAGCACCTACATCCAGAAGTACATCCGAGAAGTGCGCGCAGAGCCCAACGAAGGCGCCCACCTGGTCAACCCCAAGGCGCTGCGCTCGAAGTCTAAGGTCGCCGAGGCAACAGTTTCCTCTTAGGCGTAAGCAGACCCCACTCGCGGTCCTCGTAAGCCTTACCGATCTCCTCGTACCCCAGCACGTCATCGTAGTAGCTCACGACGTGCTGCAGAGCCTCCATCCGAATCTCGGAGATGCCGAGCTGGGGAGCTACGACGCGCTCGACGACCCTCACGAGGTCGCCGCCGGCTCCGGGGTACTGCAACAGCTTGTTCCTCGCGAGCATCTCCAGCATTATGTGGCCGTTATGCACCGTGAGGTAGTGGACGCCGGCAACCTGTCCTTCGACTTCTCTGACTATCACCAGGGCGTCAGGCTCAAGGCTCCATTCGTAGTATTGGCGCAGAGGGTATCTGTCCATGCGCGGCTCGAGGCAGCTGAATTTCTTGTCGACGTCCTCCGGCCGAATCAGCCTGAAGCCCTCGGGCAATCGTATGCGGTACCTCGGCCGCCGCGTGCCGGTCAATTTGACGCCGCCTCGTCTTTCACTTCTCGCGCTTCTCCTCGGCTGCCCACTCTTGCCGGCACCATTCAAAAAGGAAGCTTGAGGATCGCCCTTTCGGTGGAAAGATAAGATAGCTCACGCTTTGTCATAAAAAAGAGCGCCAAGGGTCGGATTTGAGCGTCAATATTTGAGCAACTCCCATGCCAGCCCCTTCCACTCGGAACTCAGTTGCTTGGCCTCTCTTATGGCGGCTCCCAACGCGTCCAAGTCCAGGTAGAGCCCAAGAGCACCCTGCACAATCTCCTTCGCCTGGGCATCTGAAAGGGCCTCCCACTGCCACTGCCCAGGCCGCTCGAAGTTCTCGGGCAGGCCGTACCGGTGCGCCTGCTCTACGGTTAGCCCTGCAACGTGGAACTGGACGCGGTCCTGGTACTGAAACATCCATTTCTTGACGTCCTTGAGGGCGCTGTAGGGGATGGCCTTCCCCTTGGCGTCGCAATCCCCGAAGTACAGTATGGTTATCGACTTGCCTCTTTTAGCCATGGCCAAGAGGTCGTTCGCCGCCTGGTACTTCTTCTCGATCGAGTAGTCGCCCCTGAAGGGGCGGGTAGTTATCCTCCAGGCCTTCCTCACATGGTGTTCGAACTGGCCGTTCATGGCCTCCGCCTCGAACCAGACCTCAGGATAGAACGGCAGGTCGTCCCAAATCCCGACCGCTGGCGGGTTTTCCAGCATCTGAAGGTAGAATTCCCTCTTTGAAGCGACCCCGTACCCGGCGTAGTTCACGTGCCTGGCAGAGTCGGAAAGGGTGTTGGGGGCCCATCCCTCCCGCTCCCCCTTTCTCCAGGTGCTCTGGGTCGCCTTGAAGGTTCCCCAAGCCGACTTCGGCAGCCTGTAACGGTCCATCACCCTGTAGAAGCACCAGCGGGTGCTGGGGGAATAGTCGAGGGCCTTAATCTCGTCTAGAAGCCACCTCATGATTGGAGTCCAATCGACTCTGGCGCGCTTGGTCGATGGGATGCCGTCTCTCACGGTGTAGGAACTGGCAATTATAGCCTGCTCCGGTTGCGCCTTTTCCGAAGCTGTGTCCATGTTCTCCTAATCCTGTACCGCTTATAACGGCCGATGAAGGACGACAGCTACCTCAAAAGGGCAATGTTCGACCCTCGAACCTGTCAATGCTAGAGTTCGGAAGATGCGCGGGGCTGGAGAGCCCCTGAAAGTGTCCAATTGCGGTTTCTGCCTCCGAATCGATGCGAGAATTGTGATGACAAGTCTTACCGGAGCCATCAACGGTGTCGGTAAAGAGTTTAATTGTGGTAATAGAACTAGGTTCGGCAGACTTGCGTGAAGAACGGCTAAAGCTGATTTCGGAATTAGAACAGCTGACGAATACGAGAATCTTGGTCTTCATCAATGGTGACAGAAGAGGGATGGAAACTAGAATTGCGATGGATGTATACCCTCTAGTCTTCAAACACCTGACTAACATTGACCTGACGAAGCAACTTGCGATCTTCCTGTACACGCCCGGAGGAGATGCCTTGGCTGCATATGGAATTGCAAATCTTGTCAGGCAATTTGCCGAGTCCTACCGTGTGATAATTCCATACAAGGCGCTAAGCGCGGGAACCCTCATAGCATTAGGAGCTAACGAAGTCATAATGACAAGAGGAGGGTTGCTTGGTCCTATAGATCCTTCAGTTCAATCAGCCTTGGGTCCTCGAGTTCCTATCCCGGGAGCGCCAAACTTAACGGCGACAGTACCCGTGAATGTAGAGGATGTCATTGGATTTCACAAACTTGCTACAGAGGAATGGAAGCTACAAGACGAGGCAAGTTGGGCCCAGGCCTTCAAGTCCTTGAATGACAATGTTCACCCGCTTGCCTTGGGTGCCGTTCACAGGGCTCGTGAGCAGATTGCATTTCTTGCAGGTACGCTGTTATCGTATCACACAAAGAACAGTGCGACAGTGAAGAGAATTGTTAACCTCCTTACCAGGGAGCGTTTCAGTCATGGCTACTTAATCGGCCGAAGAGAAGCCAAAGACATCCTTCATCTTCGAATAGCCGCCGTCAGCTCGCAAATTGAAGCCAAGATCACAGAACTGTTTGCGAAATACGAGAGTTTGTTGGAATTGAATACCCCGTACAACCAAGAAGCGGTACTAGGAGCTCAGAATTCCATCACTGTTTCCTTCTACAGAGGAATAATAGAATCGTCATTCACAACCCATGTTTTCAAGACGGTTAAGACAATAAGTCGGGTTTCATTCAATCAACCAGGAACGGGAATCCTACAGGAAGGATATACCGAGCGGAACCAGCAAGAAGCTTGGGTGGAGGACAAGCAGGTTTAGCGCTCCCTAAGCAGAATGTGTGAAGAAAATAGACATATTGCTTATAAGTAGTCCATGAAGAGTACTGATTATCTTGAGCGAAGAGGAATTTACTGAGCTAGATGGCACGAGCGGGTTGGCGGACGAATCGCAGCTGTTCGCAACCTCAGCTAGCTTCTCATTTGAAGAAGGAAACGTCACCTCGGAGACACCGAGTTCACAATTCGTCTATCAAGGTGAGGACGACCTAACCGTGGTTTCTGGGACTCATTCGACTACACAAGGCTAGGCTTCCGCAGGCTGCCTTCCCGTAGAACTCACGAATGTCCCGCATTTCAGGAAACCGGACCCTGCCCTTTCTGAGTCCCAAACTTCGTATCGGAAACAACTATGCTCCGCAACGAGCGGGGAACCAGAAGCCATCCGTAGAGACGTCGAAGACGTTCAAAAAACCCCCAAGGGGGAGGATACTAACTAACCCGCAACTCTCTACCGATCGCGCATCCACCTCCTACTTCATAGATTCAAGGTCGATGTTGCAGTAAGGACACGAAAGGCAGAGGACGCCGACAGAGCCTACCCTCCTGAGATGAGTCGCTGATACTTGTCTTTGGGCGTACACAGAGACAAGACTCTTCTTTACGACACCCTGCTCCAGTTCGGCAGGACAGGGGTCGAGGTGCTTCGACTTCCAGGGGCTCGCCCTCAGCGCGTCTATGATCGACGCCGTCCGGTCGACCGTCTCCTCCGCCACGACTCCTCTTGACTTGAGGTAGACGATGGCCATACCGACATCGAGGCTGGAGACGTGCCGGACTTGCTGGTCCCGTCTCCGCCTGAGATCTGACAAGAGTTCGTCACCATCCCGCGGGCCGGCTTTCAGAGCCTCGACTAGAAGCGCGACCAGTGGTGATGGCAGTTCGGATGGAACAGACACCAGCCTGTAGAGAGGTAGGACGACGCGATTCAGCGAGTCGCAATCGGTGCAGGCCCAGAACACCTCGGACCATCTCGATTGTCCGCCCGTCTCGGTCTTCACGTAAAGCGTCCTATGGGGGGTCGTTGACCCGCAGTTGCGGCAGAACCTCGTCCGGAGGCCTCTAATCTCGGTCACGAAGACGGAGAGTTATTGTCAATATAACGCGCGGATGCAGAGTCCCAGCAAGATTGATTGTTTACGCTTCGTTCATAGCCACTGCTAAGGGCCTCTTTGACGGCGCGTTCCTACTGGAGCGGGCCTCTGTTTTTTGTTTTGGGGGGGTTGTTTTTTGCTAAGAATAGCAGTGGAGAAGTGGGCGGGAGTATTTAACGCGGGCAGCGAAATTGGACATTCGGGTCGAAAGTGGACATCGGGAGGTGGTTCTCAGGGTGAATGTGGACATCTGGGGTGCCAAAACCGGGTCGCGGTTGCGAGATCCATGTCCACTTTCGCGCGCTTAGGGACCTGAAATGTCCACCTTCGGTGGTCGGGGAGGGCGTGAAGATCGATGATGTCAACCTTGAGAGCCAAAGGCTTGCCATCCTGACGTGCAGGCTTGACATTTGGGGTCCAGGGTTGACATCCTGAAGCCAAAAGCTTGACATCCTGACGCCAGAAAGGCGACATCGCGGCCGCAATGGTGACATCTCAGAGCGGAATGGTGACATCGAATTGGGCAAAATGGTGACATCTCGGGAGAATGGGCGACACCAGGAGGTCGGATGGTGACATCGGTGATGTCCACCCTGAGCTCCGATGTCCACCTTGGCTGGACAAGGCTGGACATGTCAACCTTTGCCATGTCCACCCCTCGAGGCTAAGGGACAAGGGTTGTCACAGATTCCCACCAGACAGTGAGGAGAGCTTGATTCTGTACCCGCGTTAAATATGCAGAACCAGGATACATCCATGGTCCAGGAAGGTCACGAGACTGAGAAGGGAGAGTTCGTAACGGTCAGGAGAGCTGACCTAGAGAGGATTATGGCCCTTCTTTCGAGGCTGGAAGATCAGAACCACATTCGCCAGGCGCAATCACCAACGTAGTCACCGGCGGCTCAAGGCAGCTCTCAAAAGGTGACTACAGTCTTCGGAGCATTGTAGTCACCCAGGCTTGGACTCGTGAAGGGCTCCGAAGTGAGGTTGTGGAATCCGGTATCATGCGGGTTCATTGCGCCTCCACCGGGCACTTCAGACCTGGCTGAGATATTCATTGGGGGTGCTAGTCAAGCAAAGAGATGAATTCTTCCCTCGAGAGCCCCGACTGCTCTATGATTGATAGAAGCGTCCCAGTCATCACAGGGTCGTGCCGCGGGACCGTAACCTTGTGCTGCCTTGACTGGTCGGTCAGGTAGATGTGGCTGCCGCGTTGATGAGTTACGTAGAATGATTTCTTGGCGAGCGCTTTCAAGATCTTCCTCCATCCCAGCTTCGGCAGCTTTCCGTCCGACAAGACACCATCTGTTTCCTGACGGTCGTCAGATGGCGAGCTGGACTACTTCGTTCCTGACCTTCAGGCGTGATTCTTCCTCGGGAAAGGCTTCCAAATACCCTTGGATCGCCTCTCGGATGTTCTCGAGAGCCTCTTTCCTCGTCTTTCCCTCACTGATGGCACCTGGGAGTTCTACGCATCGGACAGAATACCCACCTTCCTCCTTCCGCAGGATGACTGTGAACTTGCCTTGGTGGACCTTGTCAGACTTCATGTCTAGCTCGTGAGACAGGGCGAGACTTAACTGTTTTCGGGCATTGAGGAGATGAATCGCCGTGCATGAGGGTTCATTGCGCCTCCGCCGGGGCGCGTACTCAACGTTCTAGTTGCATTTTGACATAGTGCAGGCTATAAGATTGGGTGGAATTGATTGGCAGCTGGTGTGCCAGAGCACGCGAATTACGGCTTCGACAGGCCCGACGGGATTCTGATAATGGGTATCGCGGGAGTGGTGTGTCTGGCGCTCGGGCTCTTTCCGAGTGTCCCTAACCATTCGAATCTGTTCTACTTTGGGTTCATATTCCTCGTAGCCATGGGCCTCTTCGTCGGCGCAAACCCCCTGAAGCCTCGCGCCGCAAGGGAGCTCCTTGACTCTCTGCGGTGGCGAGGAGACGAGAGGGTGCTAGATGTGGGATGCGGTCGTGGCCTTTGGCTTATCACAGCTGCTAAGCATCTCAAAGGCGGAAAAGCCGTGGGGGTCGATATCTGGAACAGGAGGCTTCAGTCGGGAAACAGCTCGGAGACAACACTAAGAAACGCCAGGATCGAGGGGGTTGCCGATCGGGTGGAGGTGAAGGAGGGCAGGGCGGAGTCTCTCCCCTTCGAAGACGGGACGTTCGACGTCGTCTTGTCGAGCTTCGTGGTGCACCATGTGCCGAAACCCCACAGAAAGAAAGCGCTGCAGGAGATGATCAGGGTTCTGAAGCCGGGCGGGCAGTTAGCGATGCTAGAGGTTCTCGGAGAAGTCGAGGCGTACGCCAAGGTGTTTCGGGAAGCGGGTATGATTGATGTTCAGACATCGTGGTCAAGGCCATTGCTTTTCATGGGTTCGCGCACCCTGAGGGCAAAGAAGGCTGACGAACCTAGAGTGTTGCATTCGCGAGATCAGTAGCAATTGGTCTGCGAGCGGCAGCCTCTGAAAGAGAAGAAGGTTTCGCCATGTATAAGGGTTCATTTCGCTTTCGCCGGGGCATTTCACTTGCACGTTGGGATTGACACCGGGATGAGCGAGTGGAATAGTAGGCTTTGGCGGAATCGAAGCGCTTTACTTTCGCATCAGCTGGGCTTGGTCCATGATTTCGATTGCGACGACCTGCCCATCATTGCCTTTGTAGAAGAAGATGACCAAGCCGTCCTTACTTGGCTCGCCGACAGGCCTCTCAACGTGCTTGAATCTGAGGTAGAGGTCGCCCCGCTCCCCGTAGTCCACAGCAAGGACCGTTCTAGGGAGCCTCACCTTGTATCTCTCCTCGACCCGGGTGAGTATCTTCCTCAGGTCAAGGTCTAGGATTGTCTTGCTCGCCGTGTCTTGCTATACCTCCGGTTCTTCCTTCTCTCGTTAATCAAAAAGGCCGTCCTAATTAAGCCTCTACCGGCTTCATTGGTGGACTGGTAGATAACCACAAAGAAGTGCTCTTGGTTAACTCGCTTTAGGGCATGGATCACCTGAACTGGTCGCCGAAAGCTAAGGGCGGGCGGCTGCTCCCGTTTGTCAGGGTTCGACTGTTTTGGGTCCCTATCCTCAGTGTGAAACGGCGCTTGTCAGTTGACGGAAGACTCCTTTCTTCTTGGCTCCCCAGACCTCGATCCCCATGACCTCCCCTTCATCATCCAGCTCGACCATCACGTTGTCCTCAATCTCTTTCACGGTCTCTGCCGGGCCATTCTTGAAGTGAAAATAGAGCACATCATCCTTCGCATCGTAGTCGAGCTTCATTTCTTTTCGACCCAAGCTCCCCTTCGCAGCTTCCTACTAATAAGGCTGCTAACGTCTGATGCGTAATAGACCGTCACTATTCGATCGTCATTCCCTTCGCCGCTGAAGAACACAACCAGGTATCTTCCAGCAAACTTCCTTACGGCAACCGTCGCGCCTGACTCCAGGTCTTGGTATCTTGATTCCGGTCGCCTAACCGTCATTGCAGTCATTCTCTTACTCACGCCCCTGACCTTCATTCTGAAGGTTGCGTGTTTCGTGTACCGAGTGGTCAGTGAAAGTCGACGAATATCTACTGTCTCTTGATATTAAAGCCACGACTAGGCTTCATTGCGCGTCCGCCCGGGCATTTCATCCACACGTTGAGCTGTAGGCAGCGGACGTAAAATGTCGTGAAGGTTATTAGTACCGCAGCCAAGTAATACTTGAAGTGGCATACAGCATCTTCCTAAGCCATAGTTTCAAGGACCAAGGGATTGTTGCTGAGATACAGTCACATTTCCAGCAGTCAGAAATTCGACTTTACGTTGCCGAAATCGACAGGCAGTACGGCAAAGTGTTGCCAGCCAAAATCAAAAAAGCGATTGATGACAGCGATGCTGTGCTTGCAATAGTTACCAAACAAGCAAACGAATCACCCTCGGTCAATCAAGAAGTCGGCTATGCAATTGGGAAGGAGAAGCTCATCGTTCCGGTGATAGAGGAAGGTGCCAAGGTCGGTGTCTTGCTACAAGGTCTCGAATTCGTAGAATTTTCTCTGACTCGGATTCAAGATGTGTTTACTGACGTGGGAAAATACTTTGGTCGATTGGCAGCAAAGAAAGAGGAGCAGAGTAAGAGCAGGAAGGTCAAAGATGCTTTGGTGTTCTTGGGAATTGCTTTGGGAGCTGTAGCTCTGGTTGGACTCATAATCTACGAAGTGGCGAAAAGCAAGAAGTAAAGCTATTCTCCGACTACAACGACTTCCGTGCATGAGGGTTGATTGCCCCCCGCCGGGGGACAACATGCAAGCTTGCCTAGACAACTAGCACTGATTCATTCTTTCGCGCCGGTCTCTTTCTTGGTTTGAATCCTCGATTGAATCGATTGATTCGATGGTGGCGATATATTCCATTGGAAGGTGGTGCTCTCTAGCCCCTTCAATGACATAGCGAAGGTACCATGAATATGGCTTGAGACTCGAATTTGTGTTTGTGGCATAATATGTCAAGGCTTCGTGATCTCGATCGCCCATTGTTACCGTCACCCACTTGTCCTGATAGCCATCTCGCAAACCCTCAGCAGCGTCTAATTTGGCTCTCTCTGACTTGAGGATTTCGAAAACGACACCCCAAACACAATTTTCGGGGCGCCCAGTGTACATCGCGTCGGCTTTGGCAGAGCCGTCCTTGCTTTGCTTGTGAAACTCGAGAACGTGCTTTGTCAGCAGAGCCGCTCCAAGAGGTCTTGCTGAAGGGACGCGTTTCGCAAGCCTGCTTGTACACATGTTTGACCCGTATGCGAAGTATTCATTCGTTTCTTTTTTGAGGGCGTCCCATGTCTCGGCTCTTGCCAATAGAGCTGATGTGGATGCCATAGCCCTCTTGGCCATCTTCTCTTGTGGCCAGGCCACGAAGTATTTGTTCAAAAAACGAGTCGCTAACGGATCACCGTTCACCATTTTTGAAAAGTCTGGACTATGAGAGAAAATATTTCGAGCCTGCCTAAGCCTATGAAGCCTCTCTGCCAGTCTCTTCGTGATGTAGCCATCTTTATGGGATTCATCGATGATTCCGCTGAAATTCATCCTGACCCGTTTGAAGTCGGTCTTTGACCTGTAAGGGGATTTGAGTAGTTCTTCGCATGTATTTTGGCACATCGCTACCGTAGCAATGTGTGCTTTGCAGTCAGAGCACCTTCTTGCCTCGTTCAAGTATATCCTTGCGAGGACTGGAAGAACCATGCGACCAGAATCTTTAGGCGTTACCTCAATGTAGATTCCTCTGCGGGCATCGGGCTTGGATTTTTGCTGAGTCAAGCCGTCAACAAGATCAACTCCTTCCTAAATCAATCTTCGCAGTTTCGCTGTTTTCGATAAAGGTAGTTTTTCGCCATGCATAGGGTTCATTGCGCCTCCACCGGGGCATTTGACTCGCGCATTGTTCGATTATCATGAGCAGTTCGGGCTTGGATTGAGGAGAAATTAGGTCCATTCTGTCCTGTATTCCATGATATTCTGTTTCAGCATCTCGTTTGCAGATGCGTGTTGACCCTCAGCCATGTATTTCTTGATTAGCGATGAAATCCTGCTGTTCAAGAGTCTCTCTCGCTTGTAGCTTCCGTACGCGTCATTTACGTCTCCAAACCACCAACCGCTAGCCTTCGTTGCCAAGAATTCTCTAATCAAATGGTAGTTCATAGCCAGCATCAGAAAGAGCAGGTCGAGTGAATATTCCGTGTTGGGGAAATAGGTTGACAATTGCAGGTACTCTTCGAATTCATTGGGCTTGGATGGATTAGGGACTCTCAAGACTTGCTGAGAACTCCGCGTGGCATGCGATGTTGCGCACAAGTTTCGCCACGTTTCTCGAAGGGCTTCTACTGCCTTCCCTTTCCTGCTCAGGGAATTCAGAACGTCGCGTCCTATGGAAACCTGTCGAGATGGATTGGTTGATTCATTTTGTTCATGCCACGCCTTTGCAAGCTTTGAATCATATTCTGCATACTTTGCAATGATTAGAGACTCGAAAAACTGTCGAAGTATCGGCCTGGCCGAGCCATACAGCGACTTCCGAGTCAGCATTAGTATTGAAATGCTCCGATATGGTTGATTTGCCACGGTATTGTTTAGAACGCGATTCTCTCTGTAGGAGATGCCAATCACTTCCTTCGTCAAGCATTGATGAAAATAGATTCCGCTAAGCTTGGTCTCGTGCTCAATCAACTTCGAAAGGATATCGATCTTTCGTCCAAACTCTTTCTGGGTATAGGTTGCGGCGTTTTCTATCTCCATCTTGATATTTTGAATGTCAAATTGCTTTTCCAAATCGGGAAGACTATCTCCAGTTGTCCAACGTTCTACGGTTGATTTCTCGTTGTCCAGCATTTCGAAATCGAGATTCATTGCACGAAAAACAAGTTCGTGCTTGGGCTCGCAGAAGCGACCTTGGCTAACCTTCTTTCCGCAATACCAGCACCTGTCTATTTCTCCTGGAAAGTCAATTTCTTGAATGCTCACAATGTCCCATTTGTAGACGATGACTTCGCCGAAGAAGCCAAGAGAATCGCCGCTTGACCCAAGGCTGGGAAGCGGGCCAATCTTTTCTCTCCACGTCCATGAATCAACCCACTCGTCGCCTCTTAGAATCAGGGGTCGCAGAAGGTATACCCTGGGGCCTTCATCTTCGTCGACGAATCCTATGTATTGTGGCCTACTCTTGGTCCTCGTCTTTAGGTGAACCCACCTTGCTGAGTCCCAGTCGTAATCCCACGCAGGACTCTTCAACCTAAAGCAAATTGTTTCGAATGGTCCCTCTTATGTTTGCTCAACGTGATTTCACTTCATAACTAGTTTCAGCTTCTTGATAAGGAACCCACTTTCTGATTGGCGCGTCCTTTGCCCCTAACAAAAGGACGGCAAATCGGAGAAGGATTCCTCGAATTGATGGCTCTCGGGATCACACCTATTCTTCAGAATTTGGCTGATTTCCACTCATTCGAGCGTTATGCGAAGAACAACGCCGGCGTCCGTCTGGAGGATTCCCTGTCACTGGGGTATTCATTCCAAATTGCGATGGTCATAGAACGACTTATTGACGCCCTGCTCCTCGACCCTACTCTATTCGGACTCCGGTGGAACGAACTCGTAAACCGGTCGCACCAAAGAGACACCCCGTTTAGCGACTTCCCTGGCAAGTCAAGTCTCGGTAGATCAGTCAGGAATCTCGCCAATCTGTACCGAGAGTTCTTGCCTGTTCGAACGTTTGCCATTCTAAGCCAGAGGACAAAGCTGGTGAGCGAGGACCTTCTTCCCGAACTCGTCCAATGGAGCAAGAAAGTTGACCTCGTCAGAGCGGATGGCAGCGTGGAAGTCGATTCAACTCGAGTACATCGTGATTTGGGTATGCTTTTCCTTCTAAACTTCACGCAGGACATCAAGTATGTCAATGTCGCATTGAACAATACGTTCCACCGCGGCAAGAGATTTGAGCCACAATTTCATGAAATCCCGATACGTATTGGCTCGCAGAAATTCTTTGAAGGTTTCAAACTTGCCGTTGCGTACTTATGGCATAGTTTCCTTGGCGGCGAAGCCCAATCGATTATCGGCAAGAGAATACTAGCTGCAAGAGATTGGCAGCAATACTATCTTGTGTATCCTATTGTGAGACGGGAGGTAGAAGGTCCCGCGGAACAGCGCCTCAGTAGCATCAAATCGATTATCATCAATCCAGGTTTTTCGTTTAGAAAACTGCAAAGAGCACCCACTGACGAAAGACACGACAAACTAGAAAGGCTGGACGGAATATTTCGCAAGTATGATGTCCGCCTTGTCGGTGAGACTTACACTGCAAAAATGGCAACCGGCTTTCTCAGCACCCTGCTAGGCGTAATGACCTTTGGCTCGAACAAGGCTCGATTGCTGAGGTTCGTCCACTCGGGCCCGTCATTGCGGAGCGAGTACAGCTACGCAATCTTCCAATTCGTGCCGTTTGCCTTCGGCGATGAGTCTGAATGGTGGCTTTTCTTTAATTTCTGTGACGACTACTCCCCTAGAGGTCTTTCAGCCTTTCAGCCGATTGAATCTTTCATTCGTAAATATCGCTCAAGAATTCAGGTTTCAACCTATCACGTTGATTCATATCAGCTATTGAAGTACGCAACAACCCGGCCAGATTTATCCAAGCTCGTTATGACCCAGAAAATGCGGGAACACAATAACTTAGCGACGGTGTCAGGCCTCAGAATGATTCTGGCAAACGACCGACTAGAGAAAGGCTATGCGAAAGGCTTGGTGCTGGAGCTTCTTATACTAACCATGCTTACAAGAGTGGGTTATGACGTAAGGTGGCGAGTCGAGACTCTTGGGAGGGAGTTCGATATCCTGGCATACAGATATTCGAAAGTAAAGCGCGGGGAACTGATAATTGTGGAATGTTCCACGCGATTCGCTCTCTCAGATCTAAATGAACTACAAGAGAAAATTGCGCTAGCTGAGTCCAACGCAAAAATAATTGGAAAACGCTTTGGGGAGGCCTATGATTTGTCGACGGCGGTTAAAGGATGGTTAGTAACGACGGACAAGGCTTACCTCAAAACGGTCACCAAGTACGAATCAATCACTATCGTAGGTTGGGAAGCGCTGAAACAGTTCTACAAGAAGCAGAAGCATATTGGTCTTCCAGCCAAACTAGAGGATCTTCTTACTCGGGACGAATTTCCTGCAAACTACATTCTCAATCCGTCCAGCGTTATTTCTGGCTCGACACCGCCGCCGTCCGATTCCGAAGAGTCCGTCATTGCGGCACCTGTTATGCATGACGGCCTGCTTCTACCCGACAATTGGTCGGAGATACTTAACGGGAAAACAAGTTATGCGAATCGAAAGAAAACCTCACAATAAGGTTGGCGCCGGACTTGACGATGGTTTCGGTTGCTTCTAGACATCATCGAACTCCCCCCTCTGCTACTAGGTTATGGCATTGCACATTCAATTAGGTCTTCAATCAGGCGATCCAATTCGCCGATAATAGCCACTCCAGATCCAGAACCATATCCGTAGCAAAGAGGGTAGATCTTCGCTCCCAGCACCTTCTCCACTTCAAGCCGAGTATTTTCGTAGCTTTCTCCAAGAGAAGGCTGCCACAAACGATAGGTTACGACGAAGACTTCCGGTGTGAATCTCTTGTATCTTTGTACTTTGCCGACAAGCTCTTCGGAAGCTTTGAGTTCTTTTTCCACCTCAACTATGGCCTTCACCGACGTCGCCGGGACAACTGCAATGGTTCCTATCTCAGCACTGCAAATTGGAGGGCCTTGGTACAAAATAATGTCGCACTCTGGACTGTGAGCGCCTGCTTGGAAGTTCTCATCTTGGACGATGATGCCCTTGGATACAAGAAGCCCTGATTCCCTAAATCTTTGCCTAATATATTCTCGGAGCCACCCTTCATAGAGTAGATATTGGATTATCGCGCTGTCTTTTCCTTTCAGACGAATCAGTCCACCCGATATGTACTTGCGGAATTTTTCCCGCAATTCTTCCTCAACCTCTGGATGGCGATGCCGTTCGGCGCTCAATGCGTAACACTGTCCGACTTTCAGAAACTCAATTTAGGTATCAAGGATGTCCTAAGGAAGCCGGCCAGGAACTTCCATCTCCCATCCACAGTCTTGTGTCGCCTCGCACCTTATGATAATGTTAGGTCCGTTCTGTTCCAAGTGAAACCGTGTTCGTCTGCACGGCTGACCTCGCCTAATTCTATGACTCCGGCCTGGGCAATGATACACCATGGCGCCGACAGTCGAATTCCTTCTAATAGTCTTTAGTGTTGCGACAAGTTACAATTCCGAAGATTATTCCGCCGTTCGTTAGGGTTCATTGCGCCTCCGCCGGGGAATTTCATCCCAGCCTTGATGGCGGACAAAATGCTTGCCATCATGGTGAATCAAGATGTGGACCCCCGGTGGAGGCCTTGGGACTGATTGGTTGTGGCGAAAATTCGCTCTCGGAATCTGGGCGCCTAATCAGGACTTGAACGAATCGTAGATGCCGACTGCTATGGCGAGGATGAGGAAGACGTTGAACACGTAGAACCAGGGCCCAAAGACCCACGAGGGGATCACGAAATCTATGATTATGAGGATGAAGACGACAAACCCTAGGCCCTCCGCATCGCTGTACTTCCGCGCCGACCTCGACGCCTCATACTCCCTCTCCACCTCGCGGTTGGCCGCTTCCCGGTTCAGCCTGTAGAATAGGACCTCACGTGGGTCATCGTACTTGTCGGGGCCCAGGACATCGTACAGGCCTCTCTTCTCGGGGTCCGATAGGACGGCATAGGCTTCGCTTATCTCCTTGAACACCCCGCCTTCCCCTGCGTCCCTGTCTGGGTGGTACTGGAACGCGAGCCTCCTGAACGCTTCCTTGATCTCGCCACTCGAAGCCGCCCTCGGCACCCCCAGGACTTTGTAGAAGTCTCGGGTCAAACCAGAGCCCCTCAGCCAGGAGCCGTGCCCCGCTGGGCCACAGCGGCACCCGCTGCGGGACTTGCCTTGGGAGCCGGCGTCTTGAGGTACTTCTCCAAAAGGCCCCTCAGCTCTGACACCTCCTTCTTGGTGCTCTCCTCCTGCACCGCAATCTTCGCCCTCTCCGCCTGGTCCAGGGGCGAAGCACACCGGGGGCAGTAGAGCATCCCGGGGGAGGCCTTCGCCTGGCACCTCGGGCAGATCACGGGGGCGAAGCTCGGCTTCGGAGGCTCGACGGGCCTCCCCGAGCCATAGACCTGCTGATACTTCTGGTCCAGGTCACCGCCCGAGAGGTGGACGTACCTCCCCGGGACCTTGGAGCTCGGCGACCACCCGAACATCAGCCTCATCTCGGCGTCGGTGAGGAACCTCGCGTTCCTCGTCGCGCTCCCGTGCCTGAACATGTACATGTGGCAGCGCCCCTTCCTGACCCCCGCCTTCGACCCAGCCTCCTTGACGAGCTTGTCAGCTGCGAGCCAGCTCATCGGCTGGTTCAGGTGGTTGGTGGAGGTCGTCAGCCAGAGCGGGGCATTGGGGTCGCTCCTGTAGGGGTGGGTCGAGATGTGGTCGGCGAGGTAGGCGGCCGAGGAGATGAGCCTCAGCGTCCTCCACCCCGTCTTCCCCTGCCTGATCTGGACCACAACCCCGTTGTCGTCGAACGCCAGGTCTCCGATCCGGAGCAGGAGGAACTCCGACGGCCTCCCGCCCATCTCCCCGTAGGCCGCTATGAACGCCTTGTCGCGGAGGGTGTCGGCGGCCCTGATCATGCCCTCGACCTCCTGGTCGGTGAAGAAGAGGGGCGCCCGCCTCTCGGACTCCTTCACGTTCTTCCTGAGCCACCTGACCTCGTCGGGGTAGGGGGTCTCCTTGTCGGTGTCCCCGTACCTGACGAACTTCTGGAACCTCTTCACCACCATGGAAAAGTCCGCCATCGTCTCCGCGGAGTAGTGCCGCACCGCCCCCGTCCTCACACTGACGATCTCGTGGTCGGCCAGCTTCGTCATGAGGTCCTCGATGTCCTTCCTCTTCGCCCTCCTCCAGGGCACGCGAAGCATGCGCGACGCGGTCCGGAGCATGTTGGCGTACTTCGCCTGCCTCCCCGTCGAGACCCTCAGGGCCTTGATGTGTTCCAGGAAGGCCAGTAGCAGCCTCCTGTCCTCATCCCTCAGCGTCGGGTCGCTGTTTACCCTCGAGAGCGCGTTCCTGAGATTGTACTCATAGTCGTGGATGAGGTCGGGGGTCATGCGGTACGGGCCCTCCTTCGTATTTAAGGCGGGGTACCCAGAAAGTCGGGGATTTGCCATTGTGGGATAAGGTGCCCCGGGCGGGATTCGATCCCGCGTCGCCGACTCGAAAGGCCAGCATACTCTCGATACTGAGTTTCAGTTTGACCGGGCTATACGTATAGTACTCTATACTACCGGGGCTCGTTTTCTGCCGGCGATATCTGGCTAATTAACCCCTTCCTCCGCCTTCCAATCTTCGACCTCTCTTTGAGGAAGTTCATCACGCGATCCGCGCTCTCGCTCTTGTTTCGGGTCATCAAGAGCGGTCTTACTGCCGCCAGAAATTGCTGCCTGACTAAGCACCGGCCTCACCTCCAAGACATACATCCCGTTTGTCTTACCCGCCGTTCGAACCTTGCAGTGGATGCCCTGGCTCCTCACAAAATCGCAAAGCCTTTGAAGCGGCTCGCGCTCCTTTTGGGCGATGTGCACCAAGCTTTCGAGACGACCGTGATGCCGGTAGATTGAGGCACTGCCCTCGGTATCCAGCCAGATTGCTACGTCACGCCAAGTAATCGGAAGGTCAGACACGACCACATTGGAAGTTTTCGTCAATAATCCCGTCAAGTTCCGCTAGTCAGTCATCCTTCAAGATGATTTCAAGGCGATACTTATGCGCCTTCGTGGCTCAGTTCGCGGCACCTATTTTGGTTGGCGCGTGGCTCCCGAGAGCACCAATTAGAGGTTTCTGGGTCTTCGGTCGAACTTTACTATTCCACGAGGCACCATTCGCCGAGCTCGTCCGCCGAAAGGCGAGTGTCGACCCGCACGCCGGGCAGCGAAACTGACGGAGTCCCTCGGCAGGTAGGAGGCCGAGTCCGCCCCCCCAGAGTCGATGGTCCTCAGGGACGACAGGAACTCGCCGACGGGGATGGTGGACTTGTAGTAGACCCTCCTGCCCACCTGGAGAGTCCTCGAGCCCTTCCTCGGCTTGGCCGTGACGCACTCGACCCGCGAGGCAGCGGACGCCCTCCCCAAGAGACGCCTAAGCACGAGGGCCTCGTCCGGCGTCAGGCCGCACAGCCCGTCCGTCCTCAGGCAGGTCCAAGTCCTGAGCGATTCCATTCGGGGGAAGAACTGGAGCTCCGCGTAGGTCCCGGACCGCTTCAGGGAGAAATACAGCGCCGCCACGTCTGCGCCTGCCTTGGCGGTTCCCGGCTTTCGAGAGGCAAGCAGCGCGGGGATAACCGGGGCGAGCGCGTCCAGCATGTCGTCACCAGAGCCCGCAAGCCCCAGCGCCCCGTCGATGGCGATGCGCTGCATGCCCTTCGACGCGATCCGCCTGCTCGCTTCGCTCCCGGGGCGGACGTTGAAGCCTCGCCCTTCCAGGTGGTCGGAGAGGAGCGTCAGCTGGGCGTCGGCCAGCTTCGGGAGGGGGAGGAAGTACCTGCCGAGCGAGGGGACGTGGAGCTGGTAGAGCCGGAACCGGAGCATTGCCATCAAGAACCCGCAAAATATTATATATATCGCGCGGGACTGATGAGCACCGGTTCCGCACTGTTGGCCAAAAAAGACCTAGAGTTCCTCGACAGGATAGAGGTCAAGACCACCGAGTACCTCGAAAGGATCAACGGGGCCATCGAGAGAGAGCTGAGCAGGTACTCAGACTCTCGCTTCCACGGGCCTCTAAGATACGCGCTCGAAGGTGGAAAGCGCATCAGGCCGCTCGCTCCTCCTTCTTGCCGCTGAGGCCGTGGGGCACTCGGACGATGAGAAGGTTCTCGACGCCGCTGTGGCGGTCGAGCTCCTGCACGCCGAGTCCATCATCCATGACGACATCATCGACCAGGAGGCCTCCAGGAGGGGGAGGGCTGCCTTCCACGTCAGGTACGGCTACAGCACGTCGCTCCTCACCGCCGACTTCGTCTTCGCGATGATACTGGCAATCGCGGCGCGGTATCCGGACAGGAGGGTCGCGACCACCATCAGCAACGCGGCCATGAACATGTGCGAAGGGGAATACGCGGAGCTGACGATAGACCCTGAGGTCTACAAGCTGGACTGGGAGGAGTATCTGGAGGTCATCTCCAAGAAGACCGCGGCCCTCTTCGAGACCGCGGTGAGGTTGGGAGGGCTCGTCGGCGGAGCGTCACCAGAGAAGCTGGAGGCGCTGACCGAGTACGGCAGGAACCTGGGCATCGCCTATCAGATACACGACGACATCCTCGACTGGGGGATGGAGGACAGAGATCACCTCGGCATTGAAGAGGCGAGGAGAAGAGCAGATGCTCCTGGCCAGGCTGCAGTCGATGACCGACGCCTACGCGAAGAAGGCGAAGGAGAGCGCTCTCGGTTCTCGACGACACCGCAGCCGCCGCGCTCCTCAGGGAACTCACGGACTTTTCCGTAAAGCGGGACTACTAGGTCCCATCAGTGGCCCGTCAGGGCGGGCACGGCGTTCCGCGCGAACGATATCACAGGCCCAGGGAATATCCCGAAGGCGACGATTAGCGCGACGAGCACCCCGAGGATCAGGACGAACGAGATCGGCTCCTGAACGGGGGAGGCGTCCCCGTCCGGCTCGTCCATGTACATGCGCTTGATCACCCATCCGTAGTAGCCCATGCTCAGCGCGCTGTTCAGGACGCCCGCGACCGCGAGCCACGCGTAGGGGGTGTTGAGGACCGAGGTGAAGAGGAGGAGCTTGCTCCAAAAGCCGCTCAGCGGCGGGACCCCGGCCAGGGCGAGGAACGAGACGGCCATCGCGAACGCGGTGACCGGCATCCGCCTTCCGAGCCCGTTGAAGGCCTCGACGCTCCCGCTCCCAAGCTTGAGTATCACGAGGCCTGCCCCGAGGAACGCCGCCCCCTTCATCACGGAGTGGTTGATGATGTGGAAGAGCGCCCCGGTCATCCCTATCTCGGCCTCCGCGGCGAAGGCAGGGTGCCCCTGCCCGTACGAGTAGATTACGAAGCCGATCAGGATGTAGCCCGCCTGCGCTATGCTGGAGTAGGCGAGGAGGCGGGTCATGCTCTTCTGCGTGAGCGCGGCGAGGTTCCCGAGCGTCATCGTCGCGAGGGCGAGGACCGCGAGCACGTTCGGGATGGTGAAGAGACCTCCCTGCGGCGTCAGCGAGTAGACCGTCGAGATCGCGAGGACGACCCTGTATCGCGGCGACGAACCCCGCCTTCTTCGTCCCCGCCGCGAAGAGCGCGGCGATGGGGGTGGGGGCGCCCTCGTAGGCGTCGGGTGCCCACATGTGGAAGGGCACGATCGACATCTTGAACCCGAAGCCCACGATGAAGAGGAGCACGGCCAGCCCGGCGACCGGGTCGGAGAGCTGCGAGCCGAGCGAGGCCGCGGCCGCGGCGATGCCGGTGGTCCCGGTGAGGCCGTAGGTCAGGCTGATCGCGTAGAGGATGATCGCGGACGAGAGCGCCCCGAGCACGGCGTACTTCACTGCGGCCTCGTTCGACTCCTCGCTCTTCTTCTGGAAGCCGGCGAGGGCGTAGGTCGGGATGCTCATCAGCTCCCAGGAGACGAAGAGCATGAGCAGGTCGGCGGAGTACGAGATGAGGAGCATCCCGAGCGCCGCGAAGGAGAGGAGCGAGTAGTAGAACGGGGAGTTGCTCGACGGGCCGGAGGGGATGAGCGTGAGGGAGGCCACCGCCACGAAGAGCGTGACGAAGAGCGTCAGGATGCGCGAAAAGGTTCCCGAGCGAGTCCGAGCTCAGGAGCGTGCCGAACGGCGCGGAGCTCGTCGAGCCCGTGGCCGCGTTGAGGACTATGGACGCGAGCGCCGCCAGGAGCGCGACGATGAGAAGGTAGCCGGGGAGGTTCCCACGCTTACCCAGATACTGCAGGAAGGGCACTCCCAGCGCTGCCGCGGAGAGCGCCACGACCGCGAAGAGGATGTAGTCCGCCATCAGCCGCTGCAGGCCTCCGTGAATGAGGTTCGCGGTCCACTGGGCGACCGGCGCGGCGGGCGAGAGGATCAAGAACGAGAAGACGGTGAGCAGGACCAGCGGGACGAGGTAGAGCGCGACCACCGCGGCGTCTGCCCTCGAGATGTCTTGGGCTGCCTTCCCTGGGTCGGCGGCGGGGCGCTGGGTCAATGATGACCCGCTTCAGCATCCAGAGGAAGTAGCCCCCGGTGATGACCGGGACCAGGACGGTGATCGCGGTCGAGGCGTAGGCGGAGATCCCTCCGGAGATGACCATGAGCTCGGCGAGGAAGCTCGCGAACGGCGGGATGCCCATCGCGGCGCAGCTCGAGACCGCCAGCAGCGCGGCGGTGAGGGGCACCCGCTGCCCCATCCCGCCGAGGAGAGGGATCTTCCTTGTCCCGGACTGGTTCTGGACGAACCCTGAGAGGGTGAAGAGCGCGCCCATCGCGAGGGCGTGCGTGAACATCAGCAAGATGGCCCCCTCGATGCCGAGCGGGTTGCCCGACGCGACCGTCGCGAACGCCCCGAAGAGGACGAAGCCCATGTGGCTGATGCTCGTGTAGGCGAACATCCGCTTCAGGTCGCTCTGGAGGAGGGCGACCACCGCGCCGTAGAACATCGAGACGACCGCCACGATGATGAAGGCCCAAGCGTACTGGTATGCCGCCTGCGGGAAGAGGCCCAGGGCGATCCTGATGACCGCGTATCCCGCGAACTTGGGGAGGATCCCTGAGAGCAGGGCGTTGACGGGGGCGGGCGCCTGCTCGTAGGCGTCGGGCTGCCAGCTGTGGAACGGGAAGACGGGGAGCTCCACGGCGAAGCCGACGAAGACCGCGAGGAGAGGGAGGTACTGGAGCCCGGCGGGGACCTTGCCCACGAGGTTCGGGATGTCGAAGGTCGAGGCAGACACGCCGAAGTAGAGCGCGAGGAAGCCGAGGAGCATCACCGCGCTCCCCGCGAAGGTGAAGATGATGAACTTCAGCGCGGCGTACTTCCTTCTGTCTCCGCCCCAGACCCCGATGAGGAAGAACATCGGGATGAGGGTCAGCTCCCAGAAGAGGTAGAAGACGATGAGGTTGAGAGAGGTGAACGCCCCCATCACCGAGGCCAGCACGAGGAGGAGGAGCGAGTAGTAGGCCGGCTCCCTCTTGTCTATCAGCGACCTCGAGCTCAGGATGGAGAGGACCGCCACGATGGCGGAGACGAGGACGAGCGGCGCGCTCAGCCCGTCCAGCCCCAGGAGGATGTCGACCCCGAACCCCGGCAGGGTGATCCAGGGGTGGTCCTCGGTCAGGGCGTACTGCCCGAGCGCCGGGGTGTGCGAGTAGACCGACCAGAACGCGTATCCCGCGACGAGGAGCGTCGCGCAGGCGAACGCGGCCGCAAGGTACGAGGCGGTCCTCCTTCCGCCCCGGAGGCTGGAGAGCGCGAAGGTGACGCCGCTCCCCAGGAGCGGGATGAGGATGAGCAGCGAGAGGACGTAGCTCATAGCTAGCCCAGGACTCCCGTCGCCAGGATGAACAGGACGAGGATCACCGTAAGGCCTATCGCGAAGATCAGCGTGTACCGCTCCAGGACGCCGTTCTGGATCCGCCTGAGGGCCCTCGAGATCGACTCGCCGTCGATCGCGACGTCGGCCGCCGCCGCGTCGACCACGTGGCCGTCGACCCAGTTCCCCGCGCGCGAGATGTAGACCCACAGCGCCGCCGTGCCCGAGTTCACGCGCTCGAGCCCTTGGAGCTCGAAGCCGTCGAGGAGCCACCTCGAGGCGGAGATCAGCGGGTCGACGAAGACCCTGTAGTAGATCGCGTTGAGATACCACCGGTTCTCGAGGAACCTGTAGAGGCCGTGCATGACGCCCGTCTGCCCGACCAGGCTGCCCGGCTCCACGCGCCTCGCGACGTAGAGCATGTAGGCGGCCCCCAGCGCCGGCCAGGACGAACGCGAAGGCGATGCCCGCCGACTCCAGGTTGAAGGAGAAGGCCGCCGGGACGCTCGGGAGGACGGCGCTGGGGTAGAGGCCCTGGAGGTACGTGGTCGCCGCCCCCTCGAGCGCGCCGTCGATGTTCAGGAACGGGGCGAGGACGCCGATGACCACGGTCATCGCCCCCAGGATCGCGTACGGGACCCAGCCCAGGGGGCCCACCTCGTGCGGCTGGTGCTCCCCGAGCTGCTCGCTGGTCTTCCCGTAGAATATCAGGCCGAACATCCTGAAGGTGTAGAAGGCGGTTATCCCCGCGGTCACCGCGCCGACCGCGAAGAGGCCCCACTGCCCCGCGCTCCACGCGGACGCGAGGACGGCGTCCTTGCTCCAGAACCCGCTGAAGGGCGGGATGCCGGAGAGGGAGGCGGCCGCGATGAGGAAGACGGCGAAGGTCAGCCTCATCTTGTCCTTGAGGCCTCCCATGCCGTTCACGTACTTGGTCCCGGTGACGTGGATGAGGACCCCCGCGGCCATGAAGAGGCACGCCTTGAAGATGGCGTGGCTCATGAGCTGGAAGAGGCCCGCCGAGAGGCCCTGGGCGAAGTTCGAGGAGAGGCCGGCTATCCCCAGGGCCATTATCATGTAGCCTATCTGCGAGGCCGTCGAGTACGCGAGTATCTTCTTCAGCTCGAACCCGACCATCCCCTGGGTCGCCATCAGGAACGCCGTGATCGCCCCTATCCATGCGACGGTCATGAAGAAGGGCTGTATGAGGGCGGGGTTCGCCTCCATCGCGAAGTAGAAGATGGGGCCGATCCTGGCGACCAGGACCACGCCTGCGTTCACCATCGTCGCGGCGTGGATGAGCGCGGAGACGGGGGCCGGGCCGGCCATCGCGTCGGGGAGCCACTCTTGGAGCGGGAACTGGGCGGACTTGCCGATCGCGCCCCCGAAGAGGAGGAGGGCCGCCGGCACAAGCAGGCCCGCGTTCGAGAGGGAGGTCGCCCACGAGTTGCTGCTGGCGAGCGCCTGGAAGCTGAAGGTGTGCGCATAGATGAAGACGAGGAAGAGCCCGATGAGCATCGCCATGTCGCCTATCCTCGTCATGACGAAGGCCTTCATCCCGGCGTGGGACGGGGAGTAGGCCTGCTCCTCGCCGAGGGCCTTCTGCCCGGGCGTGCCGACCCAGGCGTCCGGCTCGTCGTGGTAGTGGAAGCCTATCAGCGCGTAGCTGCAGAGCCCGACGCCCTCCCAGCCGATGAAGAGCGAGAGGAGGTTGTTCGAGAGGACGATGAGGAGCATGTTCCCGAGGAAGAAGTTCATGAAGAACCAGTAGCGAGTGAGGCCGTGCTCGCCCCTCATGTAGTCGAGGCTGTAGACCATGATGAGGAGGGCGATGGACGTGACCACGTTGACGATGATTATCGTGAAAGGGTCGTAGAGGACGCCCATGTTGATCCCGAGCTCGGAGATCCAGGGGACGGAGGTCGGGATGACGGAGTTGTAGACCGAGATCGTCTCGCCCTGGAGGACGGGGATGAGGAGGAGGAAGGCGAAGAGGGCGGAGAGGCCGGAGAACCCGACCGCCGCGTAGTCCCTCACCCTGCCGCCGAGCCTCGAGAGCAGCGGCGTCAGGAGCGCGCCTACGAACGGGAAGATGACCACGAGCCACACGTAGATCGACGGGAGAGAGGCGGTCGCCAACTTGCTCTCAGAGACCTCCCTTCAGGACCGGGCAGCGAGTTGGCGAAGTTGACGAGCATCTTGGTGACCAGGTCTGGATAGATTCCAAGCAGTATGGAGATTGCCGCGAGCGCGAAGAGCGGGACCGTCATCGCCCAACGGCGCCTCGGTGACGCTCTGGAGGTGCGCGGGGAGAGGCCCGAAGAAGATTCTCCTCACGGGCCAGAAGGTGTACGCCACGGTGAACGCTGTCGCGATGATCCCCAGGACGGCGATCGACGAGGTTGACGTTGACGCCGTACGCGCCCTGGAAGAAGATGCCGGCGAACATTATCCACTCCGCCTGGAAACCGCTCGTGGGCGGCACCGCTGAGAGGATGAGCCCTCCGATGAGGCACAGGGCGGCGGTCAGCGGCATCTTGCTCGCGAGCCCTCCCATCTGCTTGATGTCCCGGGTCCCGGTCCGCGCGAGGAGGATCCCCGCGACCGAGAAGAGGATGCACTTGCCGAGGATGTGGCTGAGGAAGTAGAAGATCCCGCCCGAGAGCCCGAGCACCGTGAGGCTGCCTATCCCCAGGAGAGAGTAGGCGTTCTGGCTCATCGTCGACCACGCGAAGAGGTACTTGACGTCGTCCTGGACGAGGGTCATCGCCCCGCCGAAGATCATGGTAAGGAGCGCCACGATCATGAACGGGACCGAGAAGGCCTGGAAGATCGTCGGCATGTTCTGGACGAGGAGCCTCGCCACGACGTAGTTGCCCACTCCCACCACCGTCGCCATTATCGGGGCGAAGGACGACGGGGGCTCTGCCTCCGCGGTGGGGAGCCACATGTGCACGCCGAAGACCCCCATCTTGACGAACCAGCCCAGCATCACCAGGAAGAAGACCCAGTACGCCAGCGAGGAGCCCGTGCCGAGGGAGGAGAGCGAGGAGACCGCGAAGCTCCCGGTCGCCGAGTAGGCGACGAGTATCCCCACGAGGAAGATGAAGGCCCCGAGCTGGTTCCAGACGAAGTACATGATCGCGACCCTCCCCTTCTGCACGTAGCCGAAGAGACCGAGGAGGAAGAAGGTCGGTATCAGCATGAGCTCGACGAAGAGGTAGAGCTCGATGAGGTTCGTGGAGAGCGAGACCCCGAGCAGGCCCGTCACCACGAGAAGGAAGTTGAGGTAATAGACCCCGTACTGACGCTTCCTCTCGTCTCCGTAGAGGTCGTCGAACCTGTGCCGCATGTAGGGCATCGAGTAGACGGCGGTCGCTGCGCAGACTATCGACATGACGAGGGCGACCGGGAGGCTGAGGCCGTCGGCGAGGAACCCGAAAGTCAGCCCGGCCGCCGGCGCCCACGCGTATGACTCAGCCAAGGCCGGGCCGCCGCCGTAGAGCCCGGACCCCACCGAGAGAAGCAGAAGCGCCGCGTAGACGAGGGAAGCGAACGCTATCCAGCCCACCTGCTTCCCTAGCCTCCCACCCGCCGCGAAGGAGACGACGGCGGCCAGGAGCGGCACTAGGACTACCTGCAGGAGGACGAAGGGTATCGCGGTCATGGCCTGCTCGCTCCCCCTCTGCCGCCCGAGCCTCCTGGACCGCCTCCCTTGCCCACTGCGCACACTAAGAGTCCGGGAACTAGCTTGTCTCCCAAGCGATCTACCCCTTCAGGTTCTTCAGCTCGCTCACGTCGACGTCATCGTGGATTCTGTAGGCGACGACCACTATGGCGAGTATCACCGCAGCCTCGGCGGCGGCCAGCGCGATCGAGAAGAGGACCACCGTCTGCCCGAGCGCGGTCGGCCAGAGGAACCTGTTGAAGGCGATGAAGTTGATGTTGGCGGCGTTGACCAGAATCTCCACTGAGAAGACGAGCCTCATCGCGTTCCTCTTCGTCACGAGGCCGTAGATGCCGACCCCGAAGAGGAGGGCCGAGACGATGAGATAGTCCGAGAGCGCGACGGTCACGCCTCGCTACGACGCCTCCTTTTGGTCGGCCGGCTGCGCCCTCGCCCCCTCGCCCGCGGGCTCGACCTTCGCCAGGGTGAGAGCCCCCAGCACGGACGCGGCGAGCACGAGCGCCAAGATCTCGAAGACGGGCGCGTACTGCCCCGTGAGGAGCTGCCCGATGCCAACGAAGCTCGGAGCGGTTGCCTGCTCGCCCGTGGTTGAGAGCCCCGCCGCGATGAAGCTCGAGACCAAGGAGGCGATCAGGGCGACAACCGTCACGATTGCGGCGACCCTCGCGGCCGGGCCCATGGAGTCGCCGAACCACCTGCCCTCCCTGACGAGCATGACCGTGAACAGGACAAGGACCGCGACCGCGCCCACGTAGACTGTGATTTGGAAGACCGCGACGAAGGGAGAGTCGAGGAGGAAGAAGAGCGAGGCGACGCCGAAGAAGCTCGCTGCGAGGCCGACGGCCCCGTAGATTATCTCCCTGGCCTCCAGCGCGGCGATGGCTCCGCCGACGGTGACTACGGTGAGCGCGATGAACGCCGCGTCGGTCGCGTCAACCATGCGTCACGGTGCCTCTCTTCGGGTCGAACTTGACCTTGGCCGTCCCGAACTCGGGGGGAGGTATCATGAGCATGTCTGGGGTGTACTTCAAGCTGGCCTTGTCGTAAGCCGAGAGCTCGTAGTCGTTGCTCATCGAGAGCGCGTCGAAGGGGCAGGCGTCCACGCAGAGCCCGCAGAAGACGCACCTCCCGTAGTCGACGGCTGGCCAGTAGTTCTTCTTGTTCTGTGGGCGGTTCCTCACCATGGTCTGCATCTCGATCGCGACCGCGACGCCGTCGCATGCGATAGCGCAGAGCTGGCAGCCGGTGCACTTGTCCTCGCGGAGCAGGTGCCTGCCTTTGAAGCCGGGGAGGCCTACCCCGTTCTTCGGGTCGAAGTGGTATCCGGGGCCTTGGAGGTCGAGCTTCTGGTCGGGGTAGCGGAGGGTCATCCTCGGTCTGAAGACGTGCCGTATCCCCGACCAAGTGGCTATCCAAGCGCCCTTGATGGATGAGAGCGTCCCCATAGAGCTCAGATGCCTCCGATCGTGTAGAGCCCGAGCGAGACGACTAGGAGCGCGATGAACAGGTTGAGGAAGGCGAGGAGCATGAGCTTGGTCCACCCTCCCCTCAGGAGGACGTCGATCCTCACCCTGGGCAGGATGGCCCTGGGGAGCATCATTGCGACCATCACCACGAACGTCTTCCCGATGAACCAGACCTGGGGCGGGAGGAGCGCCGGCCCGAACCAGCCTCCCAAGAAGAAGGTCGTGAAGATGCCCGACAGGGCGTAGAACTTGATGTATGTCGCAAGCTGGAATATCCCGAAGTTCATCCCGCCATACTCGGTCTGCCAGCCGGCCACGAGCTCGGAGTCGGCCTCCGGAAGGTCGAACGGGATCCTTTCGAGCTCCGCCAGCACGCAGATGAAGAAGACTATCGCGCCCAAGGGCTGGAAGAGGATGAACCAGACGCCGCTCTGGGCGTTGACGATCTTGACCAGGTCGAGCGAGCCTGAGAGCACGACGACCCCGACCACGGAGAGGATCATGGGGATCTCGTAGGCCACCATCTGGTGGAGCGCCCGCAGCGACCCGAGGAGCGAGTACTTGTTGTTGCTCGCCCATCCTGCCAGCATGACGACTAGGGGCGTGAAGCTGATTATCGCGAAGACGAAGATCGCCCCGATGGAGGGGTCGGCGATGTAGGTGGTAGGTCCGAGGGGCACGAGCGCGAGGAGGGACCCCGCGATGAACATGAGGGCGAGGGGGATCGAGATGAAGACGGCCTTGTCGACCTCGTTCGGGATGAGCATCTCCTTGAAGAGCAGCTTGAAGAGGTCGGCGAAGTTCTGGAGTATCCCCTCGAACTTACCCGCGTAATCCGGGCCGACCCTGAGCTGGACCTTCGCGATGAACTTCCTCTCCACCCACACCATGAAAACGGTCGAAAAGAGAGCTGCAAACGTGAAGCCGGGGAAGGTCGTGAACTCGAAGAGGCTCTTCGTGGGCTCGGTGTTGATCAGCTGCATCATGAAGGCGGCCAGCTGGCTTGGGTTGGTCGAAAGGGAGAAGAAGTCGACGAAGCTCCGCCCGAAGAGTGTGTAGAAGACGTAGTAGACCGGGAGGATGACGATGGGCGTCAGGAGGACGACCCAGAACACCAGCTTGAGGATGTGCCTGATGAACCCCTCGAAGGTGGTGATCTGCTTTGGCACGCTCGCGCTGCCTTCAGAGGGCCGCGTCTGTGGATGATATTTCAATCTTCCGAGGAGAGCCCTGACATTTGTCGGCCGATTGCAGAATTTAGGACTCGTTTGTATGCCTTGGTCCGGCTAGAGGGCGGCCGCGAAATCCTGCAGCATCTTCCTGTAGATGCTGCGCGGCGGGAACCCAACCCCCGTAAGGTAGGTCGAGAACTTCACCCTCGCCTTGTCGTCCTCTATCGTGTCCTCGATGGCATGAATCTCCTCGCCGACGACCGCGTAGGCGGTGGCGTAACCCGGGAACATCCCCTCGTGCGCGGGGAAGAGCTGGTAGTAGATGTTGCTCCTCGGGACTCCCGTGCGGCCGTGCGCCCAGTCGATGAACTCGAAGAGGGTCTGCTTCCCCGTGTTGATTCGGACGTCGCCTATCACCCTCAGGAACCTGATGAGCCTCCACTTTCTGGTCTGGAACTCCAGCTCGGCGTTGATCAGGCGCAGCCCCCCGTACTTGTCCAGGAGCTTCACGTACGCCTTCTCCGCCCTTGTGAGTGGCTCCTTCCCCTCTAGCTTCATCGAGGCCTCGAGGAACTCCCTCTCTCTGTTGAATGAGAGGCCCTCGGTCACGGGCGCCTGCAGGAGCGAGGGTATCAGGTCGAGCTTGCTGGGCCGCCCCCCGAAGTGGAGGACACTGTTCGAGTGGTTGACGCAGTGCCCGTACTCCTCGTGCACGAGGAGGTCCATGAGCTGGGACACCGACTTCGGCGGGTCCCTCTTGGGGTCGGTGGTGAGGAAGTAGAGCTGGAAAGGCTTCTTCGTGAAGGTGTCGAAGAAGGAGGCTGCGCCGGTGGGGAGCATCCCGGTGAGGAAGGAAGGCGTCTGAATCACCTTCGTCTTGTACTTCTTGTTTATCCTGACGACGTCCTCGTCGACGAACTCCTGGATGACCTTCCTCATTGTGTTGGTCACCCTCAGGAGGTCTCGGGGCTTCAGGCGCGCCGTGTCGACGATGTGCTTCTCCACCGCTTCGGGTGTGTCCTCGCAGCGGTACTCCTTCGCGAGCCTCTTTGTGACGCTCCGGTAGCGGGGGAGCTCGTCGACCAGCCAAGCGAGCGCCTTGCTCTCAAGTTCGTCGGGCGTCTCGGAGTAGTCCATCCCGTTCTCCAGGGCGACGCGGTAGAACCGCTCCCTCCCAAGTTCGAACTTCGTCTTCTTGAAGACGGCCTCGACTTCCTCGAAGGTCCCGTTCCCGAAGCCCTTGAGCTCGAAGAGGGAGACGAACTTCTTCGCCTTCTCCTTCAGCCTTTCGCAGTCCTTCTTCAGCTCCTTGCCTTTGATCTGCCCGGAAATCGCGTCGAGCACTTCGATCACTCCGTCGAGCCTGTAAAGCGTGAGCGCCTTGACGCCGGCGGGCACGTTCTTCTTTGCTGAACCTCTTCTGGGTCACGTCTATCGACTTGATGGCGTCGGAGACGAGCGAGGAGAGGTGCTTCTCGTTTACACCCTCCTTCGTGAGGTGGTTGAAGATCGAGCCGACTATGTCGTTGAGGACGGGTTGCGGCTCGTCGAGCGACAGCGTGACCTCCATGCTGTCGAGCAACTTGGCCTGGGATTCGTTCTCCGCTCTCCTCCGAAGCGCCCTGACCCTCTCGAGGGCGCGCCTGATGTTCTCCTCGCTGGGGATGAAGAGCCTGCCCGCGCACTCCTCGAACCCGCACGTGTAGGCGCCGGGAGGGTCGAGCTCTGTCCAAAGCTGGACTATCTCGTCGTCTAGAGACTTGTTCACCATTGTGAGCTGACCTCTTCCTCGGCCCGCCCGGTCTTATTACGCTGCCGCTCCGGACAGGTTGAAGCGCTTCTTGGTGTCGTCTATCTCGACGAGGAGCTTCTTCCTCCACTCTGGGAAGCCCTTCGGCGTCGTGGGATACTTCAGGTTGTGCTGGACTAGGGCCTCGCTCTTGTCCGCGGTGTATCGGAGCCCCTTGGCGAGCTCCATCTGGCTCGCGACCCTCATGAGGAGCATTGGGTTGAGCTTGTTGATGGCGTTGAACCTGGGGTGACGCCTCTCGGTGATCGCGTCGATGTCCTCCTGGGTGAGGAAGTGCTTCATCCCGAAGTTGATCTGCTCGTTGGTTATGGTCTGGAGATAGCGCCTGAGGACTTCGAAGGAGGCCATCTGGTACCCGTGGGTCGTCATGTACTCCGAGTTGTAGGGCCAGAGCCCTTCCTGCGAGACGTCGTTCGCCTCCAGGGCGTGGGCCACCACCTTGCCCAGGATCATGCTGGCGTACATGGAGGGCCCTATCCCGCCGGCGTCGAGGGGCCTCGGGAGCCAGGCGGCGTCGCCGACGACCGCGAACCCGTTCGCCACCATGCAGTCGTTCTGCCTGCGGACGGGCACCTGCCAGTTGCCCTTCTCGTTTCCCTTGTCGTCCGGGTTTGTGGAGAGCCTCCCGTTCTTGATGCAGGGGTTGTCCTTGACGTACTTGTCGATGAGCGTGGAGAGGTTGTCGCTCAATCCGAGCTTCTTGTTCCTCCTGTCCAGGCCCGGCTTGGATACGCCGAGCCCGATGTTCACCTTGTTCTTGCCCTTGGGGAAGACCCAGGCGTATCCCGCAGGGGCGATGACCTGGTCTAGGTGGATGAGGCAGTAGTCGGGGGTGAAGTAAGTCTCGTCCTGGACGCCCTGGTCGAACTCCATGAGGTAGCGGCCGGTCGCCTCCATGTCCTCGATGTCTATCTCCCTCTCGATGTAGCTGTCGATCGGGTTGAACTTCCTCAGGACCGAGGAGGAGCCCGAGGCGTCGATGACCATCTTCGCTGTTGCCTTGAACGGCTTGCCCTCCGAGTCTCGGCCCATCACCCCTCTGACGTAGCCGTCCTCGGCGATGAGCTTTTCCGCGGTGGTCCCGAACTTGAACTCGACCCCGAAACCCTTCGCGTCCTTGACCTGGCGCTTGGGCATGAGCTTCCGGTTGAGTATGTAGCCCTCGCCCTCGAAGAGGACCTTGGTCTTGTGGTCGGGGGAGTAGACGTAGATCCCCTTTACCGGATGCTCGAGCTCTGGGGAGCCATACTTGATCCCGATGCTCTTCTCGATGAACCCGATGCTCTTCTTGCTCGCGGCGTCGCCGCAGATCCATCCGGCGTTGGTCTTCTTTCCGGGCTCGTCCGCGGTGTTCCTGTCCACCACGAGGACTCGCGCCTTTTGCTTCGAAAAGAAGCCAACGGCGGAGGCTGTCAGGAGGCCGGACATCCCGCCTCCCGCGATTATCACGTCATAGTCGTATTGCGACAAACATTTGCACCAAGGATTAGTTAATCGCGAACGCTACTAATACCTATATAAGCGCTTCTCGCACCGAGATGAGGAAGGGAGGACCCGGATTGAAGGAAGACGAGTTAACGAAAGAACTGAGGAAGCTTGGCCTGACGGGCTATGAGGCCAGATGCTACGTCTTCCTCGTGAAGCTCGGGCCGAGCGACCCCAGGAAGGTCGCCGCCAAAGCGTCCATGCACTATCCCAGCGCGTACGAGGCGCTAAGGCGGCTGGGAGACATGGGGTGGGTGGAGCTCGTGACGGGCAGGCCCAAGGTCTATAGGGCCAGGGACCCAACGACCATATTCGGCGAGATACAGTCCAAGCTCAAGGAGACTTTCGCCTCGCTCGAGGCCATGTACAGGGCAACGCCCACCGAACAGGCAGAACTCGTCTACACCCTTCGCGGGAAGGATCGGGTTCTCTCGAAGCTCGTGGAGATGATCAGGGGCGCCCACGCGAGCATCATGCTCGTGACTCCAGCAGAGACGCTCGAAGAGTCTGGGGCCGTGCTCGAGGAGATTCGCAAGGCGGCGTCTCGGGGAGTGGAGATACGCGTCATGACCGACCAGGCTAACCCCAACGGGCTGCCGGCGAAAGTGGAGACCAGGACTGGGAGCATCGTTGCCTTCGACCTATTGGTGGACGACAACACAGCCCTCATAGGGCTCCCCGATCTCTCCGCCGCCGGTTGGGTCGAGAGCAGCGCCGTCGCCAGCCACTTCATGCAGTTCCTAGAGCTGCTGTGGAGCACTGGCTCGGCGAAACGATAGGTCTAGTTCAGAAAGACATTGACGGCTCGGAAAAGAGTTGAAGGTGCCACCCGACCGCCTAAGAAAGCGGCCGGATGACCCACTTCGAGCGTGCTCTACTAACCGTGGCTAGCTTCCGCTGCTGAAGATGGACTCGTCTTGCGCAGAGGGGACCTCTGGGAAGTTCTCGCCCATCCGCTTCTCCGCGACGGCGGCCGCCTCCGCCATGATCTTGTCCGACTCCTCGTTGCTCTCACTGCTCATGAAGAAGTTGGCACCAGTGAGCCCGCCGACGTCTGTCATCATCGTGCTCAGCTCTGTGCCGATGTCTCCTAGGGCACCCTGCGCATCGGGCAGTGCGGTCGCAAGCGAAGTCCGCACGTTCTTGATCACGCCAATCGCCGGCGCAAGGACTGCGGTGAAGTCGCCGAACTCGGTGACAGTCTGCAGGCGCATCGTTATCTGCTCAAGCGCTATCTTGGACTGGGTGACTATCTTGGTCATCTTCTTGACCTCGGCGAGCTCGTTCGAGTACGCCTTGCTGGTCGCCTCGTCGTGCTGCTGGACAGCGGTAACGGTCTTCTTGAAGATCGCCGTCTCCCTCTGCTTCATGCGAGTCAGCGCGCCATCGAGGCGGTGAATCTCTTGGTTGAGTTGGCCGGTGGCCTTCTGAATCTGCGGCTTCAGAGGCTGTGGGCCCCTGATGGTCTCCTTGGTCTTCTGTCCGAAGCTTCCGGAGGATGCTGCGGGTTTCCAGTTCTTCTCGAATTTACTCATGTCGTAATCTCTCGGCGTATCATTGCGCCTATCCGTGATACCGTGCCCAGACAACAAGGTTTGATGTTGTGGTAAAGTTTGGTTTACTCCACGCTGTCAGCTCTAGTATCGAGGTTTGCACCACAAGCCATTATTAACGCGGAACGCGGCGAAATCCAAGATCGAGGGCATGCCAGCCATGAACTCAACGCAGCCGCGGATCCTCTAGCTGCGGCGGAGATTGGTGTGGCCATTGGTGGGAAAGTTGAGCGCAAGCAGTTCAGGCCTGATGTTAGGCGACTATTTCGGCCTGCTAGCCCTGGCCTTCATATTTGCCACGGCGGTCCTCATGCTCTTGCGGAGACGAATCCTGAAGCGCTTCAAGAACCTGGAGTTGTTGCGGAAGGCCCACATCGCGGTCGCTGGTCTGGGCGGGCTGTTCCTGGTACTGCACGTCGCGTACTTCATCACATGGCCTCTCAACATCGAGATACTCCTCGGCTACATCTCGGCCACGCTGGCGCTGGTGGTGTGGCTGACGGGGACGGCGTTCCTCGAGAGGTTCAGGGACTCGCTCTACTTCCACGGGACCCTGTCGCTGAGCGCGATCTCCCTGATGGTGATACACTCGGCGGCGGCCGGGCTCAACGTCCCCTTCGCCTTTGCGGAGGTCGTCCTCGGGGGGACGACCGCAGTCGCGGTCTACAAGACCACGCAATACATCGGAAAAATTAGGGACGCGGGAGGAATCAAGAGATGAGGCTGGGAGAGCAGGTCCCTGGATGGTTAGAGCGAGGCCTCCAGGCCAGGATTCCTGTCAAATACCAAAAGTCCCAGAGTGGAGGGAAGGGTCGCACCTCGAAGGACGAGGCGTTGAGCGGGCTCAGAAAGCTGCAACGTTACATCGGCGTCGCGATGCTCCTGTCGGCCGCGGCGGGCCTCTACCTTCTGGCCACCGATGGCTCTCTCTGGATCTTGGCTATTTCGCATGCCATCGGCCTCGTGATAATCGTGGTCTTGGACGTCTTTCTTGGCGTCATGAACCTGACGGGGTCGAAGCGCGTCTACCTCGCGAGCCTCGCGGCGGCCTGTTTGGGGATAGTCCTTCAGCTGGGCGATATCACGACCGCGCCGCAATACAACATGACCGTGGCCTATTTCGCGTCCTACCTCTTCGGCCTCGGTGCGTTCGACGCGTTGCTCTTGCTCCAAGCGGTCGTCATCATTCTCGGTGTCCTGGGCAGGGCAAACGTGCAGTTCCTTGCCTCGAAGCGGAGGGTGGCGAAGGAGCTCAACTACTCCCGCAGGTCGTTTGTCACGACTCTAGCCGGCTTCGGGGTGTTGATCGGGTTGGGCGTGGCCCTCGCGTCAGTCAAGATCCCACCCCCGTCATCTCCCTCGTCGCCCGCAAGTTCGCCAACGGTTGCGGGGGCTTCCAGCGCCATCGCCAACACAGCCAACATACAGGTCGGCTCCCCTGTGTACTTCGATTATCCAGCCGGATATCCGAACGTCCTCTTCAAGCGGAGCGACGGGACATTGGCGGCATACAGCATGCTTTGCACGCACGTCTGCTGCGAGGTCACCTACGAGTCGTCCTCGAGCATATTCTTCTGCCCGTGCCACGGCTCAGAGTTCGACTCCGCCGGGAGGGTGATCCGCGGGCCCGCGGGGAGCCCCCTGCCTTCGGTCACGCTCACGGTCGACACCTCTGGAGACATCTACCCCTCAGGACAGAGCGGGTATACGCCATGCTGACGGGCGCAAAGGCATCCGGCAGAGGCAGCCAAGAGACTCGTCCCTTCATCGCGGTGCGGGTGTGACCTGAACGCCAACTGACTTGACTCGCAAGAGAGGTTTAAGCGGCGAATGCAGGGGCACTCAGTGTTGGGACCCGGTGCGAGGAGGCAGCTTATCGTTCTCCGGCAGTGGTCTAAGGACAACCCGCCGTTCTCCCCGCAGCCCGATTCGGAGCCCGTGGACAGCCTCGACGCGACCCAGCGGAGGATCCTGGGGTACATCACGTCGCACCCCGGCGTTCACCTCAGGGAGATCTGCAGGGCGCTCGGGCTTGCGATGGGGGACGTCCAGTACCACATCCGGAGGCTGGAGCGGGACGAGCGAATCAGCTCCGCGCGGCGGGGTCTCTACAAGTTCTTCTATCCGGCCAATCTCTTCGGGCAGAGGCAGCGCGACGTGTTGAGCGTGCTCAGCCTCGACAGGCCGCGAGAACTGCTCCTCAACATCATCGAGCAGCCTGAATCCACCCAGGAGGCGCTCGCGGGGGCGACCCGTGTCTCTCAGCCAACGGTCTCATGGCACCTCAAGAGGCTCGTGGAGCTGGGCATCGTCGGCAGGCGTCAGGAGGGAAGGCTGGTCACCTACAGCGTCGTCGGCGGCGGCGAGATTGCTGCCTTCATCAAGACTTACCACCCCACTGTCTGGGAGAGATGGTCGAGCAGGCTGGCGGACATCTTTATCGCGTACTCGCCTGAGGAAGCGAAGAAGTGATGCTCGACTTCGGCGCGATGCACTCCCTGCTCATCTCGCCGCTCGTTGACATAGACGCAGGATTCGAGACCCAGGAGGCTCTGGACGTTGCGATCGCCATATTCGCGCTCGCCCTGCTTGCGCTCTCCCTCTCGGCGTACAGGAAGACGCGCCTGAGGCGGCTCCTCATCGTCTCGGTCGCCTTTGGCCTCTTCGCCGTGGAGGTCGGGATAGGGCAGTTGGACGACTTTGTCTTCGCCGTCGGCTACCAGACCGACCTGCTGATCGTCGCAGCTATGGAATTCATCATCCTGCTGCTGTTCTTCCTGGCGATAGTTGTTCGGGACTAGGGGCGGCAGGCCGTCTTTAGATGGTTGCACCAATTCCGTTATATGATGAGGACCGGCCACAACAAGACGCCAGGTGACGAACCAAGAATGAGCACGATTCTGGTAGCCTGTCTTCTTCCGGCTCAGGAGGTCGAAGGGCGACATGCGCAGTAAGCTTTCGTATTATTCCATGCTGCTGTTGCTCGCGTTGGCCATCGCCACAGTGTTCATCTTCGCCATGAATCCTTTCAACGGTTCGCCCGTGAGCGCATCGCCCGCGACGCAGAGCGCGGCCACAACCGGCGCGGCCAGCGGGAACGGCCCCGGCGGCAGCCTTCAGCCGGGCGGGAGCTTCGACGGAGCGCATCACAATCACACAGGCGGGTTCCTTGGCTCCGGAGGCGTCACCGGAAACAGCACAACAACCACAACCACCACGGGCACAATCTACTCGCAGAACGAATGAGCCCAGCCCGAACCCAAAGATCGAGCAGATTTCGGACCATGCGAGCGGCGAGACAAGATGAATCGACGCGAGTTCGTCAGGACCGCCATAGCCACCACGACGCTTATGGCGATAGGCGCGACGGGAATTTTCGAGATCGCGGCGAAGGTGGGGGCGAACCAAGCCAGCGCGCAGCAGCAGGCACTGCAACTGCCACCAGTCAGCACGGAGACCGGTCAATCATCGACCACTCAGATCCCTCAGGGAGCCCCGAGCTCAACAGCCTCATCGCAAGCTTCATCCACGTCCTCGCAAGCATCGACGGCCCCTTCGCAGACCTCTCCGACCTCAGCCCCGGCCGGTTACGTCCTCGTCGCTCAGCTCTCCTCACTAAGCGGGAAGACCTCGGCTTACTTCACCCACCCGTCACATGGGAACTCCATACTTTTGAGCATGAACGGGCAATGGAGGGCCTTCAGCGCTACCTGCACCCACAGGGTCTGCACTGTGGAATTCCAGGGCTCAGAGCTTTACTGCCCGTGCCACGGAGCGACCTTCAGCGCGACCAACGGGAGCGTCACTCGAGGCCCGGCCCAGGTCACCCTTGGGGAATACGGTGTGATTGAGCAGGGCGGAGGCGTCTACGTCTCCGACGCGGTCATCAACTGAGTTGCTGGCCGATGCCCCATATGCCGGACGGCCTCGAGCAAGAGCATTTTCCGCGCTCTGCCGTGTCCTACTCAGTGTGCAGGACTCCCTAAGGTGAGATTCTCTTTCGCCTTCCACGGAGGGCTACGACCCCACAGGCAACACCTACAGCGGCCAGCCCTCCGACCGCGATGAGACCAATCTCGTGAGTCGAGCTGCTTGTCGTCGAAGCCGTGAGGGCCGTGGTGGACGAGACTGACTTGGGTGACGATGCGAACAGGGTGACGGCCCTCGTGCTCGGGGCGTTCAGCGAGTCTCCGCTGTAGGTCAAAATAGCCGAGAAGGGTCCCGAACCGGCGCCCAGAACCCGCACCGAACAGCTTCCCGAAACAAGCGTACACGTCTGCGGACTGAAACTAGGGCTTGCGCCTTGGGTCCAGAACACCGTGCCGGTCGGATTCCAGCCTACGACTGCGAGGCTGCAGGTCGATCCCGAGCTCGCGCCGACGGAAGAGCAGGTCGCGGCCGGACCAAGCCTGCCCGAGACTATCCCCAAGAGCATGAAGTACTGAGCTGACTGGTCAGATCTGATGATGTCGTCGCCGAAGACGCACATGCAGACCACCGAGCCTTTCTTGAACTGGTGCGTGTATGCTGTGATGAGGTTCCTTGAATCGTTGGCGAAGATGGACACGACCGACGTGCCGGTCTTGTTGGTGAGGGTGTTCTCCTCGTGCGAGACATATGACTTGAAGACCGTGCCCCCAAATTCATTGGAGAGCGCCCTGCCGAGGATGTCCTTCGGGTTTACCACCGACCCGTTGAATATGTAGTTGTGGAAGCAGCTCGCCTCACAGGTGTTGCTGCCGACCCAGTCATTGTTGCTCGCAGACCATGGGCATGCGGCATAGTTGTTCGACGAACAGGCGATGGGCGAGGCGTACGTCCCGTTGAAAGCCCACCCGTGTCCGTAGACCAGCGTCTCCATGTTCGTCGTGGCGGTGTAGGTCACCGGATACTCGAGGGAATGGCCGTCCATGAGCAGCGTCCCGCCTCTCGCCACGAAGTCCTCGTATGCGAGATACTCCTGCGCCGTGACGTACTCTGAGAAGGGCAGGATGACGACGTCGTACCTCGCAGTCTGGTTCTGAGAGTAGAATAGGGCGCCTTCCGATACATCCATGTCGGTCAGGACATTGACGTTCTTCCCGATCACCAGGCCACAATTCACAGCGGCCTGCGAAGTGAGAAATTCATACAGCCCGTAGCTCAAGCCCCACCCTCCGTTGTAGCCGTAACCGCTCGACAGGTTGGTGCTGAGCAGGTCAAGATTTGCGGTCACGGTGGTGTTGACGCCCTGCTCGTCGTCGTAGAAAGCGTAAAACGACCCCGTGGGAGAAACGCCCTCGTAATATGAATAGGGAGTAGACGTGAGAATCGGTTCCACGACGGCGATGCGAAGGGACCCGACGATTTCAGGGATGAAAGAGTCGTTGACGTGGTTGTAACCGAAGCAAGCGCCTTGGGAGGCGTCACTCGAAACAGATGTGGAAGCCACGACGACTGCTCCGGGTTGTCCCGCTGAGTCCAGACCGAACTGGACGGCCAGAGAAGATGGCGGACGCACCGCGACGGAGGCAGCGAGTGCCCCTGGCGACGGGAGCGCGACCAAAATCATGAGGACGACGAAAGCCGAGAACAGGCATCTCGCTCTCATCGGTTCGGGACGGCCGAACCGTCTCATAAGATTATTCGCCAGCCCCGACATCACCTAGTAAAGCCAGGCGTGAAGGGTTAGGGCGACGACAAACCGCGCCTAGGGGTCTGCGAGAAGTCGAACGCTTCCAACAGGTTGCTGGCGGAGGCATCCCTCGCGGTCAGCGGCTGGAGCGAGTGCACGGTCTCGATGAACTTGAGAATGGAGGTGAAATCAGCCTGCGTATTGTCGATGACGCCCTGCCTCGCATACGGAGAGATCACCAGGCACGGAACTCTGAACCCGTAGCCGAACTGGTCCACTTGGGGCGGTTTGACATGGTCATACCACCCGCCGTAGTCGTCCCATGTCAAGAAGACTGCCGTCGAATTCCAATACTCGCTCGCCATGATGGCGTTGAGTATCGACACCACGTCCTGCTCCCCGACGGAGATGTCGTAGGGCGGGTGCTCGCTGGATTGGTCTGCCCCAGGCATTATCCAGACGACGCTTGCGAGGCTGCTGTTTGCGAGGTCCGTGAAGAACTGTTGAGTGGGCGCGAGGTCCAGCATCCTCGCCTTGTTGCCCTGGAAGGACGCGAAGGCGGGCAGCGGATTCCAGTTGTTGAGCGTTGAGTTGCCGCCTGCGTAGTACTTCCAAGAGATCTGATTGGCGTCGAGCTCATCCATGATCGTCTTGAAGTAGAAGGTGTTGTTGTAGACGCTGCTCGAACTGAAGTCGATGACTCCCGCGTTTGCGTCGACAGTCAACCCGCCTGACTGACCGGCAATCAGGTATAGGTGGTTGGGGAGGCTCGGCCCCATCACCGAAGTGAAGAAGTTGTCGAGCAGGACGAACCGGGACGCATAATCCCAGTAGTAGGGGATGAGCGAGGGGTTGAAGTAGCCCATGCTCAGATTCGAGCTTGACGCGATCACGAAGCGGTCCATCTTGCCGCTGTCGTATGCCTGATGAGCTGACGTCCAAGTGTGACTGAGGTCGCGAGCGATCGTTGTCGTATTGATCATGAAAGGCTTGATGAGTTGGCCATTGGGGGAGTTCGTCGAAGGTTGCGGGGTCGCGCCGGCGATTCCGTTCGCGCCCGGGAACGTCCCGAAGTAGTTGTCGAACGTGTGATTTTCTTCAACAATGACGACGATGTGCTTGATCACGGAGGAAGCGCTCGGCGGCTTGGATTGCGACGCCTGAGCTGGCGTCCGCGGCATTGAGAGCGGAATCTTCAAGGAGCTCGCGACTAGGGTTCCGCCCGTCAAGGCGGCGAAGGCGGCAAAACTTTTGAGGAATTCCCTCCTCTTCAATGCATCGTGACCTCCGATGATTACCCTAGGCGGGCCCCGCAAAGCCCGCGACCTCTTGATATTGGGCCGGCGACTGACCAGCCGCAAGGAGCGAACTCCGTCCTGCGCCGGTTGGCGAGGTCATCTTCGTTCGCTTCATGGCCGTGTTCTTTTATAATGAGTTGTGGTGCAAATGACTATCCATCCATACTGCCCATGCCATGGAGCGACGTTCAACGCCACCGACGGGAGCGTCACTCGAGACCCGACCCAGGTCACCCGTGGGGAATACGGCGTGATCATTCAGGGCGGAGGCGTCTACGTCTCCGACTCCGTCATTAATTGAGCCTGTGCGCCCGCCGAGGGCGACGGTTTCGGTCGACCTCTAGCTTGAGCATCTTGGACACGATCCTCTCGTGCTTCTCTTCGTCCGCGTCGATCCACTGGAAGAGAAGCTGGGCTATGGGATGGCCGATGCGTATGCTCTTGGTAAGGCTGGCCTCATGCGCGGAGTCCTCCAACGCTATCAGGCTCTCGAGGATGGCCTTCCCGGGCATCTCGACGTCGGACTCTCGCCCCGCTTCGAGCCAAGACATCACCTGCGAGACGACGTCTCCGTGCCGGATGCTGTCCGCCGCGATCATCCTTAGGAGCATCTTCGAGTAGTCGTCGGCGGTCTGGTTGGAGAGCTCCAGGTACTTCTCGGCGGCGGTCAGCTCGAGCTTGAGCCTCTCCCTCAGGATCCTGAGGGCCTCGTCGCGCTCCGGCCGCTTGGGCTGCTCCTGCACGATCATCCTCCCCCGGTTCATCACCATCACCTGACGCGCGGTCTCGACCAGCTCCGTCGTCTCTATCCCGCCCAGACCGGTGCGCAGCCTCTTGACGAGCTTCTCGGCGAGGGGGTCTATCAGACGGTCGATCGACGTGAGGGAAGCCGTGTTTCCGCCCCGCTTCCGCTTCAGATACTGGGTGACGGCGGCCTGGGTGACGTTAAGGGCCGCCGCGACCTCCTTCGGCCTGAAGCCCTCCTTGACGAGCCGCTCTGCCAGCCTCGCGCGTATCATCGGGATGAGCCTCTCTTCGCTCTTGAAGTCTGGAGGCGGCCTGGCGCCGGACACGCGGGCCACGCGGGAGAGAGACGCTAAATCCTTTGTGCCGGACCCGCGGTTTAACACGTCCGTGGCAAATGAGCACGGATAGTCACGGATAAATAACCTAGGACGAGCCCGCCTTCGGGAACACTGTTCGCATCACGCATCTCGTGCGCGGCTGACGCCAGGCTCTGGCTCCCGGGACGCTCACGGGGATCAGAGACAGGCAAGACATGAAGCTTCTGCCCCTCCTTCCGCTGGTGCTCCTTCTGCTGATGCCAGCGGTGCAGCCGTCCCTTGCCGCGACGGCCGACGCCTCGGCGACCAACCCGATCCAGCACGTGGTGGTGATATTCCAGGAGAACCATACCTTCGACAACTACTTCGGGACGTTCCCGGGCGCGAACGGGATACAGAACGACCCGTCGACGGTGCACCCTTTTCACATAACCGGCCCCATAGTTGACCTCTGTCATTCGACGGTGTGCGCCCGTGCCGATTACGATGACGGGAAGATGGACGGCTTCCTCCAAGCCGAGGGGTCGAACGAGACCTTCGGTTACTATGACCAGAGCGACATCCCCTACTACTGGAGCCTCGCTCAGAACTACACCCTCTTCGACAACTACTTCACTTCGGAGATGGGCCCCTCGCTTCCAAACCACTTGTACCTGGTGGCGGGGCAGGACGACGGCGTCGCAGACTCGATAACCGGCCAAGCTACCGATTTGAACATCAACTCCATAGCGAACGGGCTCGAAGCCGCGCATGACTCGTGGGCGTACTACTCGCCGTACACCGTCGGCAATGAGAACGCCCTCGGGCTCGTCTCGTCGGTCATAGACAACGCGACCATGATGCAGAACCTGAAGCTGACCCCGCGGTTCCTCACCGACCTGAAGAACGGCAGCATGCCTTCGGTGTCCTACATAACGGCTGACGACGGCGATAACGAGCACCCGCCCTATTACCCCGCGACCGGAGAGGCCTGGGTCCGGGGGATAATCAGTGCCATCCAGGCGAGCCCCTACTGGGGGTCGACGGTGATACTCCTCACGTGGGACGACTTCGGAGGGTGGTATGACCACGTCGCTCCGCCGCAGGTCGACAAGTACGGGGACGGGTTCCGCGTCCCGCTGTTGATGATCTCGCCATTCGCCAAGCAGGGATACATCGACCACACGCTTTCAGACCACACCTCCATCATGAAGTTCATAGAGAGGGTCTTCGACCTCCCGCCTGTGACTCAGAGGGATGCCATGGCGTCCGACCTCATGGAGGCATTGAACTCCTCATACAGCTCCCAGTTCACCGACGACTCGTTCTCGCTGCAAGGGACACCGACAGAGTTGAACCTTGCTGCAGCGCCCCCCGTAGACGCGTACGCCTACAACCCCAGCATAAGCCTGGCCTACATGAACAACCTGAATCATTCTCAGACAGCGGTCTTCTACGCCGCCCTCAGGAACACGCACAACCAGACCCTGCAGGTGGTGACTGCGGCGGAGACGCTCGCCCAGGGCAACACCACCCAGATCCCATTCGTCTTCCAGAACCAACCCGCGGGGACCTACAGCGTCACCGTGATCGCGATGACGTCGAAGGGGTCGCCGCTCTCGGAGCCGTTCAGGCTGACGCTAAACCCTGGGGAGTCGAGCCAACCCGACTCGATGGATTCGCCGTGACCTTGGGGTCGCGGCTCTCGGAGGCATCTGGCCTGAGCGGGCTTCCCTAAGCCGCCTCGCCCATCTCGTAGACGTCGATCGTGTCGTTGATCAGGTCGGCGAGCTCGACCATCGTCGCCTTTAGGTTGTCCAGCTTCATGTTCTCCTCGGCGTAGTCCAGCGGTAGCTGCATCACGGCCTTGAGCTCCGCGCAGACTTTGTTCAGCTGCGCTATCCTCTCGTGCGGGAGGAGGAGCTCCTCCTGCACTTTCCTCGCCTTGTAGATGAGCTGGTCGCCGTTGTTCATGAGCAGAGCCTCCTCCCTCCTGGCGCGGTCGATGCCTGAGAACATCTTGCTCTCCTCGATGAGCCGCTTCCTCTCCTCCTCAGAGATCTTCATCCTCCCGGTTATGTTGACCCTCTGCTCGACCCCGCTCGAGAGCTCCTTTGCGGAGACCTTCATTATGCCGTTGGCGTCTATCTCGAACCCAACGACTATCTGCGTGGCCCCTCTCGGCTTCGGGGCGAACCCCTCTAGGTCGAAGCGGCCTATCGAGACGCAGTCCGCGGCCATCGTGCGCTCCCCCTGGACGACGTGGATGCTCACCTCCGTCTGGTTGTCCTCCCTCGTGGTGAAAGACTGCGTCCTTGAGACGGGTATCGGCGTGTTCCTGTAGATGATCTTCTGCACCGTCCCCGCTGCGTCCTCGATGCCCAGGGTCAGGGGCGTCACGTCGAGCAGTCGGTAGTTCAGCTTCCCAGAAAGGACCGCGCCCTGGTACGCAGCCCCTATCGCCACGCACTGCATCGGGTCGACCCCTTCCTCAGCGACCTTCCCCATGTATTGCTCGACGACCCTCCTGACGAGGGGCATCTTGGTCTGCCCGCCGATGAGGATGAGCTTGTCGATGTCCTCGGGCGCCAACCTGGAGTCGATCAGGACCGTCCTGATAGTCGAGTCCACCCTCCTCACGATCGGGAGGGCGATCTGCTCGAGCTCGGCCTGCGTCAGCTCGTACTTCAGGTGCTTCTGGACGCCTCCGACGGTGGCGAGGAACGGCACCCCCACCTCGACCGTGAGCTCGCTCGAGAGCTCTATCTTGGCCTTCTCGGCCGCCTCCTTCAGCCTGACCATCGCCGGCAGGTTCTCCCGGAGGTTCACCCCGGTCTCGTTGTAGAACTGGTTCGCCAGCCGCTGGACGATGGCGTTGTCGATGTCAGCCCCTCCGGTCTGGGTGTCGCCGCTCGTCGCGAGCACCTTGTAGGTCTCGCCCTCTATCTCCATCGTCGTGACGTCGTGAGTGCCCCCGCCGAAGCTGAAGACCATTATCCGCATCTTTCCTGGGCCAGTCGCGGCCGCCCGATCGAGCCCGTATGCGAGGCACGCCGCGGTGGGCTCGTTGATTATCCGTGATGACTTCCAGCCCCGCCATGGCTCCCGCCTCCATTGTGGCCTGCCGTTGGTTGTCGTTGAAGTGCGCGGGGACGGTGATCACAGCCTTCCTCGCGCTCGCGCCGAGATAGGCCTCAGAGTCTTCCTTTATCTTGCGCAGGATGAAAGCGGAGATCTGCTCAGGGCTGTACCTCTGCCCGTTCACCTCGACCTTGTACTCCGTCCCCATCTTCCGTTTTATCTCGAGGATCGTGTCATGGGGGTTGACCGACATCTGCCTCTTCGCCTTCTCGCCCACGATCACGCTGCCGTCGGGCATGAACGCGACCACGGAGGGGAACATCTTTCCCCCTACCGCCTCGCCGTCCTGGCTGGGAATTGAGATGGCCCCGGACCCCTCGTAGACCGCAGCGGCGGAGTTGGTCGTGCCGAGGTCGATCCCAAGAATCTTCTCCGGGGCGGAACTGGCCATCGGGATTTTTTGGGTGACGTCGGGGTGTATAAAACCTCACCATCCTAGCGTGGTCTTGCGGCCAGGGTTGCGCACGAGACGAACCAGGCTCGCGCGGGGCCTAGCCTGACCTTGAGGCCTTCAGGGCCTGGCCGAAGGACTCGACGAAGAACCTCGCCTGCTTCTCCGTCAGGTTTCCGAAGTGCCCGACCCTCAGCATCTTCGTGTTGTTCTCCCCCAGCCCTCGGGCGACGTCTATCCCGTGATCCTCCCGGAGCGACCTTTGGATGGTCGGGGCGGCTCCCGGGTCGGTCCAGATGCCCGTGACCGTGTCAGCCCTGTAGCCCTGCTCGACCACGAGCTTGCTCTTCGTCGCCCTCGATGCCGTCGCGGATGATCTTGGCGTTGCTCTTGTGCCTGGCCCACCGCTTCTCGAGGCCCTCCTCGTCGACCTCCCTGAGCGCCTGGTTGAGGGCCTGCATCAGCTGCACAGCGGGAGTGGCGAAGTATGTCCTGGGGTCGTCCATGACGCCCTTCCATCTCAGCAGGTTCGCGTAGTATGTCCGTAGCCTGTCCCTCTTCGCCTCGAGCTGGGCGAGGAACTCCTTGGAGACCGCTATCAGGACGGCGCCCGGAGGGGCCGCGAGCGCCTTCTGCGAGCCCGCGAACGCCAGGTCCGCGCCTATCCTGTCAAAGTCGAGCTCGACCCCGCCGACGGAGCACACGCCGTCGACTATCGCTAAGACGCCTGCGCTCTTCGCCTCCCTCACGATGTCGGCTATGGGGTTGCAGACGGTCGTCCCCGTGTCGACGTGCGTCACGTAGAGGGCCTTGAAGCGCCCAGCCGCGAGCTTCTTGCGCACGGCGTCGGGGTCGGCGTGGAATCCGAAGCCCGACGCCACCTCCTCCACGTCCGCGCCGTAGCACTTGTTGATGTCGACCATGCGCTGGCCGAAGTAGCCCGTGTTCAGGACGAGGACCTTGTCTCCGGGTTCGACCGTGGAGGCGACGGCGGCCTCCATCCCGACCGTGCCGGTGCCTGTGAAGACGAACTGGTACCCGTTTTGGTTCTTGAAGGCCTTCCTTGCGAGCCGTAGCGTCTCGGAGAAGTTCTTGACGAAGTCCGGGTCCGTGTGCCCCACTTGGGGCTGAGCCAAGACCTCTCGGACGCGCTTCGAGAGGTTGGTCGGGCCCGGGACCATGAGGAGCCTTTCTTCCATGCCCATACTGGACGTGCCTGCCCTCTTAAATCAGGAGGAAACCCGCTTTGGCGACAACTCTTCGACCGCGTGCAGTGGGTGGACGACCTTGAGGCCCACGCCGTCCGAGATCTGCATCGAGCAGACGCTGCTCTCGGTCGCGACCAGCTTGAGCCCGCTCTCCCTGAAGAGACGGAAGAGGTGATCCCCCACCTCCATCGAGAGGTTGTATCCAAGATCTCCGTGCTTCATCCCGAAGGTGCCAGCCATGCCGCAGCAGGTGCCGTTCTCCACCACGCGGACCTTGTATCCGGCCGCGCCCAAGAACGCTACAGCAGGCCCTCCTCCTGAGACGGAGCGCTCGTGGCAGGGGATGTGGAAGCCGATTGCTTCGCCAGTCGGAAATGCGGGCTTCAGCCCAAGATCCCGGAGCCTCCCCTGGATGAAGCCGAAGAACGGGATGCTCATCTGGCGCGCCCTCTCCGCGAGCTCGCCCGGCACGAGCGCGGGGTAGACCTCCCTGAACATGTAGACGGCCGTGGGCTCGGTGGAGACCACCGAGTACCCCTGGTCGAGATATGTCTCCAGGGCGGCTCAGGTTCCTCTTCGCCACTGCCGTGGCCTTCGCGATGTCCCCGTAGGAGATGTAAGGCATGCCGCTCCAGCGCAGGTCTGGCACCTCCACGCGGTAGCCCAGCGATAGGAGGACCTTTACCGCCCTGACCCCTAGCTGCGGGTCGTTGTAGTCCGCGTAGATGTCCGGGAAGAAGACGACCTTGCCCGCCTCTCCCGTCCCGGAGCCAAGCGGCGAGATCCTCGGCCTGAGCCTCTTCCTCGAGAAGGAGGGGAGCGTCCGCCTCCTGTCGACCCCGACGAGCGATTCCATGACCGCCCTCGTGGCTGCTCGGCGGAGGAGCCAGTTCGAGGCCGGGGATGTCGCACTTGCGAGCTTCGCGAGCGTCTCGGAGGCCATGAAGAAGTCGTTGACGATGAGCTGGCCGTTCTCCTGTGACCTCCTCTTCCTTGACCTTCGCGATCATCATCGGGATGTTGATGTCGACGGGGCAGATCTCCTTGCAGAGGCCGCAGGAGACGCAGAGGTGCGCGAAGGTCGCCCTGTCGAGGCCGTGGACCTCGGCCGTCCACGGGATGCCGATGGGCCCGGGGTAGATGTAGCCGAAGGTGTGCCCTCCCGCGATGCCGTAGGTGGGGCAGACGTTCATGCACGCTCCGCACCGGATGCAGTTCAGCGCGTCGGAGAACCACGGGTCGTCCCTCATCCTGCTCCTGCCGTTGTCGAGGATAATGACGTGGTACTCCCTTCCGTCCGCCGAGCCCGCGAGAGGGCCGTGCTGGGTTATCACCGAGACGTAGACCGTCATGTTCTGGCCGGTTGCGCTGGCGCTGTGCCCCTTCACGAGGTAGGTGGCGTCCTCCCACTTCGGGACGATCTTCTCCATCCCGATTATCACGAGGTGGACATTCGGCAGGCTCGTCACCAGCCTCCCGTTCCCCTCGTTGGTCTCTATCACTATGGAGCCCGTCTCGGCCACGCCTATGTTGGCCCCCGAGACCCCGATGTCTGCCGTGAGGAAGAGCTGGCGGAGATAGGCTCGCACCGTCCCAAGGATCGCCTGGTCCTCGGGAGGCACCTCCTTGCCGACCGCTCCAGAGACGAGCTTGGCTATCTCCTTCACTGACTTGTGGGCGGCGGGCATGACGAGGTGGACAGGAGTCTCGCCCGCGAGCTGGATGATGAGCTCGCCGAGGTCGGTCTCGACAGAGCGGATCCCGACCTTGTCCAGCTCGTGCGTGAACTCTATCTCGTCCGATGTGAGAGACTTGGCCTTGACTATGAGCTTCGCCCCGACGCGCTTGGAGAGCTCCTCGACATAGCGCATCGCGTCCTCGCCCGTCTTCGCGAGGAAGACCTTCCCGCCGTTCTTCCTCACGTTCTCGGCGAACTCTTCGACGAGGCCACCGTTTGCGACGGACGCCGTCTTCAGCGCCTTGTTGGATTCCTTGATGGCCTCTATGTCGACCTGCCCTTTCGCGAGCAGGGCGGCCCTGTTCGCCCTGGCCTTGGTCATCGCCTCCCAGAACTTCTCCGAGGACTCCCTGTCCTTCATCGCGCGCCTCAGCTTGGAGAGCAGGATCTGCCTGTTGTTGGTCATTCGGCTCCCTCCCTCAACGCCAGTCTAGGACGACCGCATGAACCGTGTGGGGGCCATGTACGCCGTAGAGCAGCCTCATCTCGATGTCACCGGTCTTGCTGGGGCCCGAGATGAACGAGATTATGGGCTTCCTTCCCGGCGCGGCGTCCCTCACTATTGCTCCTACTCGGGGCATCGCTTCAGCGAGGTCGCGGAGGATGCTCGAGGACTCCAGCATGGCGATGTGGAGAATCGGCAGCGAAGACGCCAGCTTGGCGGAGTCGTCGTAGACCACCTCCAGCATAGCGCCCTCGAGGGCGACGCCGTTCTCGGCCCATGTCACTCCGGCGTCCGCAGCGGCGAGGACGGCCACCGCCTCCTTTGTCGGCCTGCCCTGGAGATCTCCTACGAAATCCACCTTCACCCCCGCGAGTGCGGCCTTGACCGCCCCCGCGTATCGGACCGGTATCCCAGCAACGACGACGGACTTGCAAGCCGCCTTTGAGATGATGCCCCGCAGGGCATCGACGGTGTCGGCCTCGTTCTTCGTGACGTGAGCCTCGACGTGCAGGTCCTTGAGAGATGCCAGAAACTTCTGGACGGGCTCCGCCGCGGGTCTGTCCTTTGCCCCGGTTGGTCTCTGCATTTCTTCGCGCTCTTCCCGTGAGGCGGCGTCTTAAATGCTAGCGACGGTTGGCGTTTCGGCAGCTGTCGGTCGGCTCCCATCCCGATTCGTCGCAATATTCTTAAATGTCGTGAAACGACCGAACTTTCTCGTGAACAAGAAGCTAAACACCCAGAACTACACCATGAGCATGCCGGACTTGTGGAAGAATTCCGAGAAGATCATGAGCGAGATCCCCGCATTGCTAAAGGCGGCGGAGAACACATCCTACGAGGGTAGGACTTTCACCTACGCGAGGGGAGGCCCCGGAGGCGTGCTCCCGTTCAGGGAGGCCGCGGAGAAGTCGTGGATTGCCCTCTCTCAGGCGACGGACATCCTGGTCGAGCACCTGTTGCACAAGGTCCCGAGGGGAAGCTACGACAGGAGGCTCGCATTGAGGGAGATAGAGTCGAAATGGCCAGACGTCGCCTCGAAGCACTTCTACGACAGGTATGGCGCGATCTGCAACTACGTCAGGAACAACCAGAACTACTACAGCGCGATGGACCTCGAGATGCTAAGGTACGAGGTCGGCAGGCTCAACCTCTACCTCGCCGACGTAAAGAGCGTCATCTCCAAGTAGCCCGCTTCCCAAAAGAAGCGCTTCGTGCGGACCTCCAAAGCTAGCCCTGGGTCAGGAAGCGCGCGTGTGTGGCAGCGCAAATATCGGCACTACCTCTTCGTAGCCTCGATACTTGTGATGTCGGCGTGCGTCCTAGCCCTGCTGAACGCGTATTTTCGTTTCAATACCGCATCTTCCTACAGCGTCAGTCAGCAGGGCATCTCTTCGCCACTCTTGTTAGCGGGTTACCTCGGCATGTTCGTCAGCGTCTGGATTTCGCCCGTCCCTGACTACGTCCTCGTTCCCGCGTATGGCTATCTGTCGTCGATAGGGATTTTCGACCCTTACAGCACGTTCCTGGTGTGCCTCGCGGCCGCCCTGTTTCCGATAGAGTATGCTGCCGGCAGACTCGTCCCCAGACCGCTGTTGTTGAAAGGGCTCCCATACGTCCGTATCTCGGCTGATGACATCCAACAGGCAGACAGATGGATAGCGGAGCACGGCCACTTTTCGATTTTCATAGCGACCTTCATCCCGTTCTTCTACAGCATCAGCTCCCTGGCAGCCGGAACGCTGAAGATGAAGGCCGGCGCGTTCTTCCTGGCCAGCGCGTTGGGGTTCGGGTTGAGGTTCGTCTTCCTCGAATACGTGGGGTACAAGAGCGTCTACATCTTTACGGCTTCGTTTGACTATTCACAACGAACTCTCCTGTCTTCGCTCCTGATTTTGTCATCCCTCTACGCGGCGGTCTATCTCGCGGGAGTTTTGCGATCTTCTGGACGGGAAGCCTCTGCCCGTGAAGGATAGCGACGGGACAGACCCGCCTATCAGTCGGTAGCGAGAGCCCCTGAACCGACTTCGTCTCGGGTTGTCTATCAGACCGTCAGCGAAGGCTTTTCCTTCTTCGCCTTGTTCCAGTCGTCGAGGAAGCGCTTCAGGCCGATGTCCGTCAGCGGGTGCATGAACATCTTCTCCATCACGTCTGCGGGCATCGTGCCTATGTCTGCCCCGAGCTTGGCCGCCTCCAACACGTGGATGGGGTGGCGGATGCTGGCGACCAGGATCTCAGTCTTGAACTTGTAGTTCTCGTTCTTCTTGATAGCCACCAGCTCCTTGATCAGACCCATCCCGTCTTGGCCGACGTCGTCGAGCCGCCCGATGAATGGGCTGATGTAGGAAGCCCCGGCCTTCATTGCGATCAATCCTTGGACCGCGGAGAAGATCAGCGTGACGTTGATTGGGATCCCCATGGAGCTGAGGGTCTTCGTCGCCCTCATTCCGTCTGGAATCATCGGGATCTTGACGACCACGTTCTCTGCCCAGGCCTTGTTGCGCTTTCCCTCCGCCACCATCCCTTCGTAGTCAGTGGCGATGACTTCCGCGCTCACCGGGTGAGGATAGACCTCCTTGGCGATGGCCTTGATGGTCTGCTCAAAGTCGGCGCCCTCCTTGACGATCAGCGAGGGGTTCGTGGTGATGCCGTCGACCAGTCCCATCGCGTTGTACTTCTTGATCGAAGCCAAGTTCGCGGTGTCGAGGTAGAACTTCAATTCGAGCACGCTTCCCTGGATTTTTCTAATAAAGCTATCGCTTCATCGCGATGGCCTGGCGCGCCGCCTCCTCTATGTGGGCGGCTGTGAGGCCGTACTTGTTCAGGAGTTCCTGCGCCTCGCCGCTCTCGCCGAAGGTGTCCATGACGCCGACCCGCTTGAGGACTATCGGGTACTGGTCGGTGAGCACCTCAGCCACAGCGGAGCCCATCCCTCCCATGACGTTGTGCTCCTCCGCGCTGACGGCGCAGCCGCACTTCTTCGCGTACTTGATTATCGTCTCCTGGTCGATCGGCTTCACTGTGTGTATGTCGATGACGCTGGCCTGTATCCCCTTTGTGGCGAGGGATTCGGCTGCCCTCACCGCTTCTGGGAGCATTATCCCGCAGCCGAAGATCGCTACGTCGTTGCCTTCACGGATGACGTTGGCTTTGCCGAGCTTGTACTCGAAGCCGTTCTCGTAGACGATGGGGGTGTTCGAGCCCTTTACGACCCCTCTGGTGATCCTGACGTAGAACGGGCCGGGTATGTCGGCGATCGCCTTTACGATCCCCTTGACCGCGACGGCGTCCGCCGGGACGACCACCCTCATGTGCGGCACGCATCGCATGAGCGCGATGTCCTCGACCTGCTCGTGCGAGCCCCCGTCCGGCCCGACGGTGATCCCCGCGTGAGAGCAGACAACCTTGACGTCGAGGTCGGCGTAGCAGAGCATGTTGCGTATCTGGTCGACGCACTTTCCGGGGACGAATATCGCGTAGGTGCCTGCGAATGAGATCTTCCCTCCGAAGGCGAGGCCCGCGGCGACGCCGATGAGGTTCTGCTCGGCGATGCCGAGGTTGAAGAACCGGTCGGGATACTTGGCCCCGAACATCCCGGACTTCATCGATTCCGTGGTGTCAGCCCCGAGGACCACGACGCGAGGGTTGGAGAGGCCCAGCTCGACGAGCGCCTCGCCGTAGGCAGTCCGCATCGCCCCCATCTTCTCTAGCATCTTAAACGGCCCCCATCGCTATCGCCTGCTTGGCCCTTTCGCGGAGTATGCCGACGGCCTTGATCGGGTCGGGCTTGTAGTATACGCCAGCACCCGCCACGAGGACATTGCCTCCACGGCGGACCACGTGCTCCAACGTCTCGAGCTCCACCCCACCGTCGATCTCGATGTCGATGGGCAGACCCCTGTCGTTCAGCATCTGCGTTATCTTTTCCAGCTTCGGCATGACCGACATTATCATGGACTGACCGCTGAAGCCAGGGTTCACCGTCATGACGCACAAGGTGTCCAGCTTGTCCAGCCTCTTCTCGACCCACGCGGGCATCTCGGTGGAGGGCTTTAACGCCAGCCCTATCACCTTCCCTTGTGCGTGAATCTTCGAGTAGAGGGCGTCGAAGCGCTCCCCCGTCAGCGCCTCCGCATGGAAGCAGAAGAGGTCTGACCCTGCGTCCAGGAACTTGTCGACGAACTTCTCAGGCTCGTCTATCATCAGGTGAGTGTCGAACTTCATGTCCGTCCTCTTGCGGAGGGCCTTTACGGTCCCTGGACCGAACGTGATGTTGGGGGCAAAGTGGCCGTCGATGACGTCGAGGTGGACTTGATCCGCCCCTCCCTTCACCGCGATGTCGAGCCCCGCGGCGAAGTTTGCCTGGTCCCCGCCGAGGATCGAAGGGGCAATCTTGATCTTCCTATTGATCTCCGCGAGAGGCATCGTCTTCTCCACCAACATCCCTTCCCTACTTTAGCTCCTTGTAGATGTCTTCCATCTTCTCCTTCGTCGGAGCGGTCCCGTGATACATGGGCGACCACTCCATGAAGGAGATGCCCTTGCCCTTGACCGTATGGGCGATGATCATCGTGGGCCTGTTCTTGGTCATCTCCGCCGTGTCGAAGGCTTCTATGAGCTGGAGGTAGTCGTAACCGTCGACCTCTATGACGTTCCAGTTGAAGGCCCGCCACTTCGCCGCGAGGGGCTCGAGCGGCATGATCTGCTCGGTCAGCCCGTCCTGCTGGATCCCGTTCCTGTCTATCATGCCGACCAGGTTGTCGAGCTTGAACTTCGAGGCGGACATCGCCGCCTCCCAGACCTCGCCCTCCCCCTGCTCTCCGTCCCCCATGAGCACGAAGGTCCTGGTGGGCCTTCCGTCGAGCCTAGCCGCGAGGGCCTGGCCGACGCCGACAGAGAGCCCGATACCCTCTGACCCCGCGGGCATCTCGACTCCAGGAATGTCCATGTCCGGGTGGCCTTGGAGAAGCGCGCCTAGTTTCCTCAGGGACTTGAGCTCGGACATCGGGAAGTATCCCGCCTGGGCGAGGATCGAGTAGAGGAGCGGGGCTCCGTGCCCCTTGCTCAGTATGAACCTGTCCCTGTCAGGCCACTTTGGGTTCTTGGGGTCGTGCCTCAGCTTGTAGAAGTAGAGAGTGACTAGGAGCTCCACCGCGGAGAGTGAGCCTCCTGGGTGTCCCGAGCCCGCCTCCGCCAGCGTTTCTAGTATCACCTTTCTGGTGTTCTTCGAGATGTCCTGAAGCCTCGTTATCTCCTGCGAAGTCGCCATGCCCATATCTTAACGCCTCACCGGCATCTGGGAGACGCGGCTGAGGAAGTCCCCCATAGACTCCAAGTGCTTCTCCAGGTCCTGAATCGTCAAAGTGGAGGTCCTTGGCTTCTCGCTTCGCACGGCCCCTGCGATGTTGCTCAGGCATGCTGCCTCGGTTATCGAGCCCCCCGCCGCGACGGCGAGAGAGAACACCCCGGTCATGACATCCCTGACCCCGACCTTGTTGAAGAAGCTCTTCCTTCCGAACGGAAGCGGGAGGTTTGTTATCTGCTCACGGTCGAAGACCGTCATCCCCTCTTCTCCCCGGGTGATGACGATTCCCTTGCAGTCGAGCCTTCCCATGAGGTTTACACCCATGTTCCTCAGGCTTGTCTCGTTCACCATCGCCATCTGGGTCGCGAGCGTCGCTTCGCCGAGGTTCGACTTCACGTAGGTCACCCCGCTGAAGTCCATGTAGTGCCTGTCCTTGGGCTGCGCGACGACAATCTTTCCGGCTTTCCTCGCCGCTGCCACGACCGAGCTGATGAGTGAAGAGGTGACGACGCCCCTGTCGTAGTCGGAGAAGACCACTGTGTCGACGTCGGGAATCTTCTTCTCAGCGGAAGCAGCAAACGCCTTTGTGATTGACAGCTGCACCTCCTTCCTTACCTCTTGGTCGATTCGCAGATAGTGAAGCCGGTTTACCATGATCCAAGTCCTGAGCGAGGTGGGCCTCGACTTGTCGACCACTATCCCATCTGTCCCGACCCCGTTCCTTGCGAGGTCCTCCTTTAGCCAGACGCCGTAGTTATCATTCACCGACCATCCCTATGACCGAGACCGAACCTCCCAGAGATGCGACCTCGTTCGCAAGGTTCGCGGCTCCACCGGGGACGAGCGTCTCTCCGACGTAGTCACCAGCGGGGACGGGAGCTTCTCGGGCGAGCTTCCTCGCCGAGACCTCGAGAAACCTGCTTACGAGAAGATCACCGACGACAAGCAGGCGCTTGCCTTGGAATTTCTTGAGGAGTCCGCTCAGACCTTCGTTCGAAAGACCCGCCAAGCCCTGAACCACAGGTCGCCAAAACTCGACCCCGTTTTAAGCTTAACGAAGCCGACGGCATGCCAATCGACGACCTCGGTCCAAATTTGGTCTAGCATTTTTTGCAGAGTCTGCCAATCGAGGCGCGTTCGTTGCGGCGAACTCCGAGAGATGCCCAGTTTCGACTCGTGTCGTCAAGGAGGTCTCTCGGGTCGCCACCTAACGACAAAAACATAAATAACCTGCGAGGCGTGGAAAAATTCGTTCACATGACAACAGAAGCCGTGTCTGAGAGGAGATGGAGCGCCCCGAGCGTCGAGCACGACAGAGGGGACCTGTTCTCCACCACCCCCGACAAGGTAGACATCGACAAGAACGTCCTAGCGACTTTCTTCATCACGTGCGACCCAAGAGTCACAATCGACCAGGCAGGCGTCATCATCGCCGCGGAGCAATCCGTCGGGACTTTTACGGACGTCTCCACCGCGACTGACCTTTCCACCAAGACCGCGGCAAAGCTCTACTCTTGGAAGTATGAAGACCCCTCAGGCTCGATGAAGCATTCGGGCTGGGTCAAGGTGGCCTTCCCGATATACCTGCTGGACATGGACAACAGAGGTATACCCGACCTGTTCACCTTCGTGACAGGGAACTGGATGGGTTTCACGCCGATTCCAAACTGCAAGTGGATTGATTTCCAGCTTCCAAAGGACGTCTTGAAGCTGTTCAAGGGGCCCAAGTTCGGCGTCGAAGGGCTGAGAGAGATCGTCGGGACGAAGAAGAGCAGACGACCGCACGTCGGGATCACGATAAAGCCGAAGATGGGCGTGACCGACCAGGGGGCCGCCCAGCAGTTCTACGATGCAGCGATGGGAGGCGTCGACACGTTCAAGGACGACGAGACATACCACAACCAGTGGTGCTCTCCTCTGCTCGACCGCGTCGCCAAGGTCTATGAGGCGCTCGACAAGGCCAAGTCCGAGGGCGCTCACCCAGAGGGCGACTACATGTATGCGCCCGAGGTCACGGTCGACTCTGAGAGGACGCTGGAAGTCGCGGACAAGATGATCGCGCACGGCGCGAGGGGCCTTATGCTGAACATCATGTGCAGCTGGTACCCTTCTCTGAGGGCGCTTGCAGAGGACCCCAGCATAAACGTCCCCATCCACTTGCACAGGGCTTCGCACGCCGCGCTCACTCGACATCCAAGGCACGGAATCAGCTTCAAGGTCGTCGCGGCGCTCGGCAGGATTGCCGGGGGAGACTTGATCCACGTCGGCACGGCCAGAGGGAAGCTGGGAGACGCGATAAAGTTCGTCGAGATACCGGAGGTTATGGACGCGATACAAGGTCCCTTGGAACACATCAAGCCGATATGGGGCGTCTCTTCTGGAGGCCTCACTCCGCAGAACTACCACTACTCCTTGGACCTGATGGGGCTCGACATCCAGCTGCAGAACGGCGGGAGCGTCCACGGACACCCATGGGGGACCAAGGCCGGCGCGACCGCTGCGAGGCAAGCGGTGGACGCCTACATGAAGAAGATCCCAGTGGACGACTACGCAAAGGACCACCCCGAGCTGCAAGCGGCTCTCCAGTTCTTCGGGCAGAAGTATGCGGTCGCCTCTGCGATGACCGCGGTGCCCGAGCTAGGCAAGAAGGAGAGCGACTATCGGCACATGTTCCGCTCGGAGTAGCCAAGGTGTTCATGATGAAGAACCACACCAAGGGCGACATATTCTGCTCGTGCGGCGCATGCCCGCACGACAACTCGCTGCAGTGCGCGGACTACGGGTGCACCTGCTGCATCGGCGGCATGTCCGGAAAGTCCTACGAGCTACACTACCTGAAGAGCGTCGGCCCTCCCGCGACCAACTTCTGAGGCAATCGCACCCACGGGCGGTTGTCCTCGCGAGGCACCTAATCGTGCCTAATTCATCCCGGTACCATATCAGGGTCAAGTCCCACAGCGGCGGGCGAGTAGCAAACTCCCTGCTCCCGGGCGTACTCACGCCAAGTGCCTCGGGTTCACGCCTGCGCCAGACAATCAGAAGGGATCCTTGAGTTTCATCTGCAAGTCGAAGCAAGCGTTGAGCCCTGATTGGGGAATTGCTACCGGGCGCTGAGCCGTTACCCGTTACTTCTTCTTCAGCGCTTCCGCGATGACCGGCGCCACGCTCACGAAGCTTATCGGCCCCGCGAACGTGTCGGTGCCAACAACTCCCTCGATGTGGTTGCTATACATCAACGGGAGCGCGTTGAGGCTGAGCACGGGGTGGGTGCAACCCACGTAGATCTTGCGCGCGCCCTCCTTCCTCACGAGGTTGGCAGCCTCGACGATGGTGTTGCCCGGTGCTGATGATGTCGTCGATGATTATCGCGTCCCTCCCCTTCACGTTCACTCCCTCGCCGCCTTTCACCTTGACCTTGACCTCGGTCGAGGAGAACCTCGTCTTCGACAGGATGGCGTAGTCGGTCTTGATCTTCGCGGCGGCGACCTTCGCCCACTGCTCGGACTCGTCGTCTGGACCGATGATAATCGGGTTCTTCGGCTGGAATATCCTGTTGATGTATTCCGCGATGTATGGGACCGCCGTCAGGTTGCTCGCGGGGATCTTGAAGACCTCTTTCAGGGACGGGACCCTCTGGAGGTGGACGTCTATCGTGAATATCCTGCTCGGACCCGCCTGCTCGAGCAACTTCGCAACGAGGTGGAAGCTCAGGGGCTCTCCTGGGTGGAACCTCGCGTCCTGCCTGGCATAGGCGAAGTACGGGATGACGACGCTTATCGACTTCGGGCTCGCGCTCTTGAACGCGTCGATTGTGAGCAGGTACTCCATGATGAGCTCGTCCGGCCTACCGCCCAGTGGGTGGATGAAGACGACGTCCTGGCCCTTGATGTCTTCCTCGATCTTGAGGTACTGCTCCCCGTCGGGGAACCTCTGCCTCTTGACCTTGCCGAGCTTTGCTCCTGTGAGGAGCGACACCCTGACTGCTAGAGTCTCGCCTGCAGAACCGCCAAAGATTATCATTTTACTCGTGCTCCGATTAATGGGTGCTCGGTTTCGCCTGAGCGCCTTCGGTGTATTGGTATAGCTCCTTCATCAGGGAGAAGACCGCTCCTGGCGGCACTATCCCCTTCTCTGTGACGTAGAAGTCGATGTATTCTGGCGGAGTGACATCGAAGACCGGGTTGCTGAACTTTACCTTCGGGTTGTGGGCGCTCCATTCCTTCGAGGCAATCTCGGTGTAATCCCGCTCTTCGATATCGACCAATTCTCCCGTCAAGGTCTTGAAGTCGAGCTTATAAGTTTCAGCGGCCACGATGAAGTTGACCCTCGCTTCGTGGGCCATCGTCGCGACCTGGGATGTGCCGATCTTGTTGACCAACGCTCCGTTGACAGCTATGGCGTCGCAGCCGACTATGGCCTTGTCCGCTGCCCCCATCGTCACCCTGCACGCGGAGTCGCAGATCAGCGTGGTGTCGATGCCGTATGCGGCCAACGTCGCGGCCGTCTTGTGCCCCTGGAACTTCGGCCTCGTCTCGTCGCAGTATACCTTGATGCCCTTGCCCATGTCGTAGGCCTTCTTCAAGATGCTCATAGCGGCCTCGCTGTTGCAATGGGTGATGATCACGTCGCCGTTCTTGACGCGCCTCGCGCCTATCTCTCCGATTAGCTTGACGGCGTCCAGACTAGAGGTGATGAAGTCGTTCCCGGTGTTCACGGTGGCGTTCCTGATCTCCTCGACAGACCCACCAGACTCGAATGCGGTTCTCCCACCATACAGGACGTAGTTCACGCCGTTGGGGAGCGAGACTGCGGTAGGTCTGGCCGACCTGAGTTTCTCTCCGGCCTTCAGGATGAGTCCCCAATACTCTCTCGAGCTCTTCGCTCTGGCTTCCTTCGCGTAGTCTCTCAGCGCCGTGGCGGCGAACCTCGCTATCCGGCCGGCTCCATGGACGCGCATCGACTTTAGAGTGTCGTACGCTTCATCCACAGAGACTTTTGGAAATTCTTCCTTGGATGCCTCTTTTCCGTCCTTTAATGTCTCCACGTGAACCGTTTCGCCTTCGTGGGAGCTTATATATGTATTACCCGACATTTTCCATTCTTCCCGTCGATGTGCGAATTGATTCGGAATGCCGCGCACGCACTTCAGCGGTCTAGCGTTGCTCGCGAGGCGAGGCGCGCCCTCCACTTTCGCCTTCACCGGACGATCGCTTGCTTCTTCATCGCTTCGAACTCCTCCCACGCCTTGTCGAACTCCTCGATGGTCTCCTCGGTCCGCTTGTTGTAAGGCATCTGCTTCAGGATCTTGAACGGCACGGTCATGATGTGAGCGCCGGCTGCCACTGCCAGGGCGACGTCCTCGGGCTTCCTGATGCTCCCGACTATGAGCCTCGCCATGGTGTCCTCCTTTGCGAGCGCCGCGTAGTCCCTGATTATCTGCAGCGGGTTCTCTCTGGCCTCGATGGACCTGTTGTAGAAGAGCGAGACGTAGGTCGCGCCCGCCTTCGAGGCGAGTACCAGCTGGTTGAACGTCATCATCACGGTCATGTTGGTGTTGATGTGCTCCTTGGCGAGCTGGCGCACGACCTCCAGCCCCCTGCCGTCGCCGTGCATGGCGACCTTTACCACGACGTTCTTGTGCCAAGAAGCGAATTCTCTCCCCTGCGCGAGAAGCTCTTGCACGCTGCTCTTGGTCGTCTCCACGCTCACGGGCCCTTTGACAAGGCGGCAGATCTCTAGGATACGTCGCTTGAAGTCCACCTTGCCTTCGGACAGGAGTATCTTCTGGTTCGTGGTGACCCCGTCCGTGACGCCTTGCCGAGCGACCTCTTCGATCTCGTTCAAGGAGGCGGTATCAAGGAAGAACTGGACCACGCAGGTGCGCCTATTCCTGAGGTTAGGCAGCCCGGGGTATAAGAATTGCTAAGGCAGCGAAAGACGGACGAGAGCTTCGGGCGCTGCCAAGCACGAAGAACTCGGCGCTAATGAAGAAAGTTGAACTTACCTAATGATTGTTAGGCACCCTCAAAGAGGATTGCAGCCAGTGGTGGGAGCGTAATCGAAATGGAGTGGTTTCTCCCGTTCCAAGGAACTGACTCCGCCGTCCCACGAACCAAGCTCCCCTGACCACTGCCGCCGTATTCCCCAGCATCAGAGTTTAGGATCTCCTTCCAGAATCCAGGGTTCGGAACCCCCACCCTGTAGTTCTGCCTGGGAACGGGGGTGAGATTAAAGACAGCCAATATCGAGCGCGGATTTTTGCCCTTTCTGACAAAACTGAGCACGCTATTCTCTACATCGCCCAAATCTATCCACTGAAAACCATCCGGTTCGCAATCAAGCTCATGCAGTGAAGGTTTGGCCCTGTATAGCTCGTTCAGATGCTTGACCAGCCGCTGGATGCCCGCATGGCGAGGGTAGTCGAGGAGGCTCCAATCCAAGCTGGCCTCGTGGTTCCATTCGTTCCACTGGGCGAACTCATCCCCCATAAAGAGAAGTTTCTTTCCTGGATGCGAGAATTGGTATGCCAGCAGGAGTCGAAGGTTTGCGAACTTTTGCCATTCGTCTCCAGGCATCTTGTTCAGCAACGACCTCTTCCCGTAGACGACCTCGTCATGCGAGAGCGGAAGGATGAAGTTCTCCGTGAATGCGTACCACATGCTAAACGTGAGCTCATTCTGGTGGTATCTCCTGTGGACTGGATCCTCAGAAAAGTAGCCGAGCGTGTCGTGCATCCATCCCATGTTCCACTTCAGCCCGAATCCCAAGCCCCCGACATTCGTGGGTCTTGAAACCATGGGCCAGGAGGTTGACTCTTCGGCAAACATTTGCACGTCTGGGTGCTCCTTGTAGACCACTTCGTTTAGCCTTCGTAGAAATGACGAGGCTTCCAAGTTCTCCCTCCCTCCGTTTTCATTGGGGATCCATTCGCCTTCCTTTCGTCCGTAGTCCAAATAGAGCATCGAAGCGACGCCATCGACCCTGAGCCCGTCGGCGTGGAACTTGTCTAACCAAAACGCCGCGCTGCTCATGAGAAAAGACCTCACCTCATGCCTTCCGTAGTTGAAGATGAAGGTCCGCCACTCTGGATGGAACCCCTGTCTTGGGTCTTCGTGTTCAAAAAGGTGAGTGCCATCAAAGAAGGCGAGGCCGTGTTCATCTGAAGGGAAGTGAGAGGGCACCCAATCGAGTATCACACCTATCCCTCGCTGATGGAGTTGATCAACCAGGAACATCAGGTCTTGAGGCGAACCGTACCTGCTCGTCGGTGCGAAGTACCCTGTTGTTTGATATCCCCAAGAGCCGTAGAAGGGATGCTCCATGAGCGGCATGAACTCTACGTGGGTAAATCCCATGTCACTCGCATAGCCAGGGAGATACGAAGCCATCTCCCTGTAGCTGAGGTATCGATTTCCATCCTCAGGAACCCTCCTCCATGACCCAAGGTGCACCTCGTACACGCTGATTGGAGAAGTGAGCGCGTTTCGCTTCCCTCTCTCTAGAAGCCACGATGAATCATTCCAGATGTAGTCCTCGTCCCAGGTTATCGAACCGGTCCTCGGAGGCGTCTCCCATCTGAAGGCAAAGGGGTCGCCCTTGTCTGTCCCTCGACCATCGGCTGCCGCTACGTAATACTTGTAGAGTTCGCCAGCGCTCACCTTTGGCAGGAATCCCTCCCAAACGCCTGAACTGTCCCAGCGCCTGCCGAGAGGATGTGAATCCCTCCTCCACGAATTGAATTCTCCCATCACGGAGACGCTCTTCGCGTTTGGTGCCCACACCGCAAAGTACGTCCCAGACCTGTCTTGACTTTCGATGACGTGGGAGCCTAACTTCTCATAGAGTCTGTAGTGCTCACCCTGGCGGAACAGTTGGATGTCGTAATCGGTCAGCAGTGTGTAGTCATGTTCGACCTCCTGCACAATCATTCCCCTCCGACGCGGAAGAGCCCGCTGAATTGCCTGACTGCCTTGGAGCTGACTGTCGCGAGAGAGCTCAAGACCTTGCGGTATGCCCGAGACAATCCGGAGAACGTTGTGAGGGTGCCGTTAGATTGGCGCAATCCTGTTCTTCGAGGTTCTGAACGCGGTCTCATAAGCTCTGATGGCCATCTGTGCCGCGTCATTCGGTCTAAAGTGCCTTTCGACCCTCATCCTGCAATTCTCACGGATTGCTGAACCTAATGCCGGATCACGTGTGACGAGTTCCCTGATTGTTTCATAGGGGATAGAGTCTATCAAACGCTGCCTACCTTGGCGGACTCCCCTTCTGGCGTCGTCTTCGATCTTCATCATTGCGAGGAAGCAGATGAGCCCCCGTGCAAGCTCAAGATGATCCTCCGCCGGCACAAGACGCCCGGTTCCATCCCTGTGGTGGTCAAGTATGTCGAGCACCGTCTCGCTTATTCCTCCGACGCGTGTTCCAACCACCGGGTTACCTGTGGCCATAGCCTCAAGAGCGGTAATGCCGAATGGCTCCCACCTTGACGGCATCGCGTAAGCGTCAGCCGAAATGTGTGCGAGCCCGTACATTTCTGAGGTGCGACCCAGAACAACACGGACGTTCTTGTCATGTTCTGTCGCTTCGTGAATGGTCGAGTAGATGAGTTCCCTGTTGAAGAGAGGGACCAGCAGAAACAAGAACTTGGTTGCGGGAAATACCTCAAGGACCTCAGGGACGGCTTTGAGAAGAACGTCGAATCCTTTTTGATGATCGAGTCTTCCTGTTGTCAATACGAGGGGGCCGTCATCTGAAAAGGGCCGTATCTTCCCACCCTGAAGGCTCTCAACGATCTCGCGTATCTTACCCTCCGAGATGGCAGGGGTCTCTGTCTCGCCCAGTGCCCTTGTCAACAGGTACCTTCGGAAATCTGACCTCGTCGGTTTCGTCGCTGCGGGTGCGCCCATCCCCTGCAATTGCTCCTCGCGCACACGCTGGACGATCTTCTCTTCGTCCCAATCGCAACCGTTGTAGATGACACCCCATTTCTTGCCTACCCCCGTCCCAAGAAACGGGATCACGTCCGCACGCAGGTACGATTCGCTTACGCTCGAAACGAAATCTGCCTCGTAACCCCCAAATCTCTCGAACATGCGGTCAGAGAGGTTGTCCCACACTTCCCTATACGTCACCAATCTCTTCGCTCCGTCTACGGTCACGTAGTGCGACTCGTCCTTTATTCCGCACCAATCCTCTGAAACGTAGTGCCATGGTAGCCCCTTGTAGCTCAAAAGGTGAATCGTGAATACCAGCGGGACGTTGATGCTCTCCTCCACGAAGACCTGTTTGAGAGCCACGGCCGCAGGTACCGAGTGCCAATCGTTGGCATGAACGACATCCGGCCTCCTTTCGGGGTGTTCTCTCAAAACGAAGCGGAGGTAATCCTTCACGCCTCGGGCGAACAGAGACATCTTTTGGTAAGTCAGCTCCCCATCGTAGATCTGCTGGTCGTCGAGCCACCGACTAGTGCTTTGGTCCAGACCCTTTACCAAGAAGTACCGGATGCCTTCGAAGTGCCCTTCCTCCATCCCGATCGAGTAGGGATAGAGGCTGCCGTCGACCCCTCTCCTCGCACCATCGCAGACGAACCCTTGGAGTGCGTTCAGACCCAATTTTTCTCTGAGCCGAACGTCGTTATGTCTCCCGTGGCTGGGCATGAATAGGCAGACCTCAAGATCCTTGGCCAGAGCCTTCGCGAGGCTGGCAACGGCCGAGCCCAGACCTCCCAGTTGTGCCACGTCCGATGATTCAAACGAGAGCATCCACAGGCGCTTCGGTCTGGCTTCAACTGCTCGACCGTGTGACGATTTCTCCTGGGCTTTCACCGATCCCATGCCATTCGCGCCGCCAACGTCTCGCTGTTCTCATTTAAGCCCTCGATTGAAGCCTCGTGAATTCCACTCTACCGGCGAGACCCTTGGGAATCATTAAATCGAGGGAAACCCCGCTAAAGGGTTCCCCAGGAGAGTGTTGGAAACGAAAGCAGTCGTTCTCGCGGCGGGAGAAGGGACGAGGTTACGACCGCTCACTTTCACACGTCCGAAACCATTGCTCCCACTAGGCCCTGAGCCCTCAATCTCTTACCTTCTGTCACACCTCTCCCGGGAAGGTTTTGACGAAATTGTCATTGTGGTGCGAGGTTCCACGAGGAACCAGGTCATGGAGTACTTGGGCGACGGGTCAAAGTTTGGGCTTCGAATAACCTACGAAGTTGAACCGGATGGGCTTCGCATCGGGACGGCTGGCTGCCTGAAGCTGGGCGAGCACCTCCTCGACGACACCTTTCTGGTTGCTCAAGCGGACACTCTGACAGAGATTCCATTGAGACAGGCCGTGGACTTCCATCGTAAGAGCGGGGCCCTCGCCACAATAGTCCTGACCCGGGTGCATGACCCTTCAGACTATGGAGTTGCCATACTTGACGAGAAAAATGCGATAACCGAATTCCAGGAGAAACCCAGCAGGGAAGAAGCGAGAAGCAACCTTGTGAGCACCGGGTTCTACATAATGGAACCCGAGTCGATCGACTACATCATGCATAACGAATGGGACTTTGCAAAGGATCTGTTTCCGTGGCTGCTCAAGCTTCGCAAGAAGCTCTCCGGATTCGCCTCTGACGCCTTTTGGGTGGACATCGGAAACCTCGAAGGGTATCTCCGAGGTGTGAAGTGGGTGTTGGACAATATGACCCAATCTCAAAAGGCGCTCGCAACGAGCTTACCCAATCTCGTAATGACAGATGGCGCAGCGCGCATAGGCCAACGCGCCCAAATTACAGGTCCTGCGCTCATTGAAAGGGACGTCACAATTGAGGATGAGGCGAAGATTGGTCAATACTGCGTGATCAAGAGAAACGCACAAGTCTTGTCGGGTGCGGTGCTTGAGCGAAGCACGGTAATGGAGAGGGTCTCCATCGGGAGGAACTGCACAATCACTGACAGCGTGATTGGACAGTCGGCGGTGCTTCACGGGAACATCACCATGAATGGATCGATCGTCGGACCTGGATCTGTGATCGGAGACAGAGTCAACATCCTCAGTGGAACCAGGATCTGGCCCAACGTGAAGATAGGGGCGGACGAAACGGTGCAAGGAATCGTGGCAGCGCCCTTGGAGACGGCTTTCTACTGCTACACGAACTTCGGGCAATACACGGGTCTGCTGGCTACATCGATAGAGGGCTTCATCGAAGCACTCGAAAAATCGCCCATCGAGTCGATCGAGTTTCACGCCAAGAGGAGAGACTACGAAAAATGGGTCAGGGGCGTTCTCGCGCTGAACGAACTCGCTGATGGCATCGAGGATCTTCGCAGGATGGGCTTGACCGGGGAAGGGCTGCGACACGACCTCATCGCGGTCACCAAGAAGTGGGCCGATGCAATAGAGTCCAAGGATCGAGAAGTCATCGTAGCTAACGCCACCGACCCATAGCGCACGACCAATGTCTACCTGCCTTTCCGAACTCTGTCATATTCCTAATGATGCTGAGCAGCGTTCAGACTAGGTGCTTGGTCCGGCCGCTGGAAGGGCTGTGGTTGGGCCTGGTCACACGGGGGTCGACTCGTGCTTACATCGTTGCAAGGTCAGCGGGACGCTACACCTGTGCCACGCAAAGCCTCAGTAAGGCGATTGATAGAGACCGGCGCATCCCCCGTTATGTGGAGGCTGATGACCCTCCTTCCCGCACCGAGAAGAGCCTGCATGTCGCCTAACGCCTCCGCCTCCTTCAGCACCCCGAAGCTAACGGATGATTTTGACGACCCGAGCTCGTCGGGGATTGGTAGGTCCTCCTTGTCATCGGATCTTATCTGCAGGAAGAACCCTCTCCCACCGTCCCCTTTGTGCAGTTGCCCTGTGGAGTGTAGGAAGCGCGGCCCGTAGCCAATCGTCGTTGCAAGTTTGTAACGGCCCATCAGCCATTTCTGGAGTTCGCGGAGGGACCTGCCCATTGGATCTGTTGGTTGGACGTAGGCTTGGATGGCTATGTAGGCTCCCGGCTTCGCCTCCGCCAGGAAATTCGTAATCATGGCCGCCGGGCTCTCCCCCGCAACGTCTCCGTAGACGGTGACATGCTCCGTGGTCAGCGCCGCACTCAGTCGGGGCAGTCGCCCCTGCACCTTGTAGTCGGCAATCATTTTTCGAGCCAAGACCTTGGCCGATTCGACGTTTGGTTGGTCGAACGGATTGACTCCGATGATGTGTCCAGCCACCGCAGTCGCCAGCTCCCAAAGAAAGAACTGCCCGCCCAGCTGGTACACGTCGTGTATGCGAAGGTACACGACGGGGTGCCCGGCAGCCTTTAGCTTCGAGAGGGCAATCTCCTGGATTGCATCTTCGTCACCATCGAGCTGCAGGGAGACGAAGAGGCAGTCATTGCCGTAAACGGTCGGGGGCCCGGGTTGCGTTCCCACGACAGGTAGAATCCCCCTTCCCTCCTTTCCCGTGCTCTCCGCAATCAGCTGCTCGATCCAGTTCCCGAAGGCCTCGATTCGCGGGGAGATCACGAAATTCACCTTGTCCATCCCTTTTTTCGCAAGTTCTCCCAAAATCGCTCCCAGCCAGGCACCCGGGTTCTCCTCGGGCTCCTCACTCGGCTCGCAGGAGGACTCGGCGTTAATTGCGGCTGCAAGCAGTTTCGTGAGGTCGACTCCCATCAGAGCGGCGGGGACCAGTCCGTCGTAAGACAGCGCGGAGTACCGCCCGCCTACGTTGGGGTTGTTCAGAATCGTGCTCCGAAACATGCTCCTGTCGGAGATTGAGGCAAGCGCGCTTCCTGGGTCTGTTATCACGACGAAGTGATCCCCAGCCCCTTCAAGGCCGACGGTCTCAGCCACCCGCGCGTAGAAATACTTCATGAGCGACAGGGTCTCGAGCGTCCCTCCCGACTTTGAGGCGACTATGAACAGGGTCTTCTCCAGGTCTAGACCATGATAAGCAGCGAGCACGGTATCTGGGTCGGTGTTGTCCAGCACCGTCAGTTCCGGATATCCCTCGCTCTTCCCGAAGACCTTCGCGAAAACTGTCGGGGCAAGGCTCGAACCGCCCATCCCGAGCAGCATGACGCGGGTGTAACCCGCGGCGCGGACCTGCCTGACGAGCTCGTTGAGTCTGGGCATGATCTCGAGCATCGTCTTGGGAGAGTTTAGCCAGTCCAGCCGGTTGCTGATCTCCGTTGGGTCGGGCTTCCAAACAGAGTAGTCGCGCGCCCAGATTCGATGAACTATTTTGTTGGCCTCCAACGACTCCAGAGCGGAATCCACCAAGGCCTGATAAGGTCCGAGATCGGCGGACTCGCGCCGCGAACTCATTTCCTTCATTATCCCAGTTCCCTCGAGAGCTCGGGGTCGTGCCGCATGGACTCGAGCCCGGAATTTGCTGCGCCGAGGAGCCCGACCCCAGGGCGTAGGACGACGTGCACCGGTATCGCGGAGACGAGCCGCGACATAAGCCCTTTGTTGGCGAATGACTCCATGAAAGACCCACTCTTCAGCAACGGTAGGATTTTGCGCGGGATGCCGCCCGCGACGTAGACCCCTCCTCTCGCCAGCACCTTGAGGGCGAGATTACCAGCCTCTGCCCCAAGAATCGAAGCAAAAGTATCCATCGTGCGAGAACAGGTTTCACACCTGCGACTCTTGCTAAGGGCGGCGGCAGCGATCAGGGGTACAGGATCCTCCACTTCTAACTCCCTGGCATGGGAAGCGTCCCTTTCTGGAAGGCCGGTCTCCTCGAGATACCCATGGATTTTGCGTATGCCTATGCCCGAACAGACGTCCTCGTAGCTGACCTGGTCGGAGCGCTTGAGAAGGAACTTGAGGAGTTCGACCTGAGACTCATCGGTCGGCGCGAAGTCTGCATGCCCGCCTTCTGAGGGATGGACGCGAGGTAACGGCCCTTCTCGGGTGATGAAGGCCTCGCCTAGCCCAGTTCCCGCCGCGATGATCGCCAAAGGCTCTTCTGGTTCCGACCTGCCGCGATTCAGCGTGGCAAGGTCGGTCAGCGCCAAAAGGGGCACGCCCGAGGCGATCGCCTCGAGGTCGTTCATCAAGTGCGCACCAGAAATATGGAGCAACGCAGCGAGCGACTTTTCTTCGATCACCCATGGCAGGTTGGTTATTCTGGCGCGACCTTCGATTACCGGGCCGGCAACGCCGAAGCTGGCGTACCTCACCTCTGCTCGATTCTGTGCCAGGAACTCGCGAACAATCGATTCGAGGTCAGGATACTTCGCGCTTGGAAAGGTTGTCACAGCCTGCGGAGCCCTTGGGCCTCTTCTCAGGGGGAACAGCCCGAGCGTTGTCTTGGTCCCTCCGACATCGCCAGCAAGGAGCACCGCGCTCATTCTCTGGCCCGGATCTCCAGCGCTATAGGGAACCCCTTACCGAGACAGATCCCTGCTTCCGTGCCAGAAGTATGGCGCTGGAGCGGGCTTCCAAGCCATACGTCTGTGAATTATCCACAAGCGCCCCCTCCCCCGCGGCAGACGAGTCTTGCGGTGGCGAGCGGGACGTGTCTACCGCGAGATGCCAGCGGTACCCTAATTGCAACGGCGGCAGACCGAAGTCGGTTCCATTCGTGCCAGCGTTGAACATCAGGAAAAGCGCACCTTGTCCGCTTTCCTGGATTAAGCAGGCGAGGTTTTTTTCCTTCGGGTCGGTCCAGTTGGGCGATCCCTGTTGCGGGTTGAACCAGCGAATCTCGGCGACCGTATAGAATTGCTCCTTGCTCAGAATCGGATGCGCACGGCGAAAGGCGATCATGCCTTGAGCAAAGCGGAAGATTTCCTGATGCCGTTCAAGATTGGCCCAGTCAATCCAACTGGTTTCATTGTCCTGGCAGTAGGCATTGTTGTTGCCGCCTTGCGTACGGCGAAATTCGTCTCCGGCGAGCAGCATCGGCACGCCCCGCGAGATTAGGAGGGTCAGAAGCAAGTTCTTGATCTGGCGTTTCCGCAAGGCCTCGATCCCGGCATCCTTCGTCTCGCCTTCAGAGCCGTAGTTCTCGCTGAAGTTGGCGTCGGTCCCGTCGCGGTTGTTTTCTCCGTTTGCTTCGTTGTGCTTGTAGCGATAGCTCACCAGGTCGTTCAGAGTGAGGCCGTCGTGACAGGTGACGAAATTGATGCTGCTCTCGGGGCCTTCGCCGGACTTGGAATAGATGTCGGCACTGCCGCAGATGCGACTGGCAAACAGACCGAGCATCCCATCTTCGCCGCGCCAGAAACGGCGTACATCGTCTCGGAACCTGTCGTTCCACGACCCCCAGCGGCGTTCGGAGAAGCTTCCTACCTCATACGCTCCGGCCGCGTCCCACGCTTCCGCGACGATCTTCACATCTCTTAGGATCGGGTCCTCGGCAATCCGTTGGAGAAGAGGGGAGTTGGAAAGCAGGTTGCCGGAAGGGTCCCGACCGAGGACCGCCGCAAGGTCAAAACGAAACCCATCGACATGCATCTCCACCATCCAGTAACGGAGCGCGGCCAGGATGTGGTCCCGCACCACGGGGTTGTTGGCATTGATGGTGTTGCCCGTGCCCGTGTAGTCCTTGTAGTGGCGTTTATCGTCCGCCAACGTGTAATAGATTGCGTTGTCTATCCCACGGAAGCAGAGCGTCGGACCGAGCTCGTCTCCCTCCGCCGTGTGATTGAAGACCACGTCCAGAATCACTTCGATCCCGGCGTTGTGAAAGGCCCGGACCATCTCCTTGAACTCAAGCTTCTCCTTACCTACGCCGCGCGAACTGCTATAGGAGGCCTTGAGTGCGAAGAAGGCCACGGGGTCGTATCCCCAGTAATTCCTGAGCGGTTGACCCGTTTGGGGGTTCTTGCGCGTGACGGAAGTCTCATTGAACTCCTGCACGGGCATCAGTTCCACAGCCGTCACCCCCAAGGTCTTGAGGTAGGGAATTCTTTCCATCAGCCCCCGGTAGGTTCCCGGATGTTCCACGCCAGACTTCGGAGCGGCGGTAAAGCCGCGAACGTGGATTTCGTAAATGACCGTCTTCGACCACGGATGCCGGGGTGGCCGGTCTCCATTCCACTCGAAGGGCTCGTTGACAAAGACGCATTTCGGCATCGAGCTGGAGTTGTCCACCTTCGAGATGGCCAAGTCTTTCTCCGGTGCCGACGTATCGTATCCACGAGCCGATTCAAAATCCCATGGTGGCAGTCGTGAAATCGCCGTCGCGCAGGGATCGAGGAGAAGCCTGTTGAAATTGAAGCGATGGCCCTTCTCTGGTTGGTACGGCCCATCCACGCGATAGGCATAGAGTTGGCCGTGACCGATCCCCCCCACCCAGACGTGCCAAACGTCGCCGGTGCGGTTGCGCGCTGGATCCAAGTCGATCACCCTAGCGGCCGTGGCATCCTCGGAGTGATCAAACAACTCCAGCCGGACGCGGATCGCATGTCGGCTGAAGAGCGCGAAGTTCACTCCTTCGCCGAGCGCATACGTTCCCAGCGGCAATGGCGCGCCAACCCGAACTTCAATCCGCTCCGCTGCCTCCGTCGCACGATTATGCCGAGGGCGTTCGGACTTGGGGAGGTCTGTGATTGCGTCCACCCTCATGCCCGCTGGCCGTCGCACTCTTTCAATCTTGTTGACTCCTTCAGGTCTTCTGTCGTCGTTCTCCCGTTCGAGGTCGATTCACCGCTGCCAGAGAATGGGATTGACTTCTAGGGGCACCGCAACTCCGGCGCGATGAGGTATGATGCGCGCAGTATAGTCCGATGGCGGGCGGGCGGCAGACACAGCGGCGCTGTAGACGTAGCCGCCCGACGCGCCGGCCAGCTGGCGAACGCGCTTCATCTCCAGCCGCACGGAAGGATTGCCCATGACGTCGTCGGCGCACAGCTCTACCCGCACCGCTTGGGGGTCGAGGTCATTGAGGCTGACCTGAACCTCAAACACGTGCTGCGCGCCACGTATCTCAGACTTCATTTCGCCGAAGCGCAAGGCGGCCCATTTCTGTTCCAGACCGTGCTGCCAATCGACGATCTGCCTGCCTATCGCGCCCTTATTGTCACTGCGCAATTGGTAGGCGGTAGCAGCCGGCAGGTAGTGTTTCTCGGTGTATTCGCGCACCGTGCGGTTGGCGGAGAAGCGTGGTGTCAACCGCGCCATGCTTTCCCGCATTCGCGCAACCCATGCAGTGGGAATGCCGTCTTTGTCGCGAGCATAAAACTCCGGGACCACCTCCCGCTCGAGCCGCTCATAGAGCGCAACGGCTTCGGCCGCGTCCCAGGCCTGATCGTCGCCATGCTCCCGCCTGTCCCCCAAAGCCCACCCGACCTCAGGCGTGTACGCTTCGTCCCACCAGCCGTCCAACTCAGACAGGTTGATGCCTCCATTAACAAGCACTTTCATGCCGCTCGTTCCGCACCCCTCCCAAGGACGGCGTGACGTGTTGACCCAAACATCAACGCCCTGCACCAGGCGCTCGCACAAATGCATGTCATAGTCGCTGAGGAAGATTGCATGCGGGCGCGTCTCGGGCCGGCGGATGAAATTCACCCATTCCTGGATCATGTCCAGCCCCGCTCGGTCGGCTGGATGCGCCTTTCCGGCGATGATGAGTTGCACCGGTCGCTCGGGGTTGCTCAATAATCGAAGCAGTCGTTCTGGGTCGTGGAGCAGCAAGTTCGGCCTCTTGTAGGTCGCGAAGCGCCGCGCGAATCCGAGCGTTAACGCATTCGGGTCGAGAAGACTGTTTACAGCTTCAACCGCTTCCTGCGACGCGCCGCCGGCCGCCAGTTGCCTGGACAAACGCCCGCGAGCGTATTCGACAAGAGACTTTCTGGCGGCCGTGCGATATTGCCAGAGCCTGGAGTCGGCGAGGCCGTGAATTCCCCGCTCCAGGTCTTCCGTCGGCTCCCGCCAGCGGTCTTTTCCACAGGCCTCCGTCCAGAGATCGTCAGCCGCGGCCGAGTCCCAGCTCGGCATGTGGACCCCGTTGGTCACGTGCCCGACGGGCACCTCGTCCTCTGGCCAGTGGGCGAAAAGAGGCTCAAAGAGGCGCCGGCTGACTCTTCCATGCAAGCGGCTCACGCCATTTACCGCACCGCTCCCTCGGATTGCGAGATAAGCCATGTTGAAGCTCTCCGAGGAGTCGTTCGGATTCTGGCGGCCTAGGGCCAGCAAATCACGGACTGCTATGCGGAGTTTCTCTTCTGCGTATCCCCCGAGGTATTGCTCGACGAGGGCCGAATCGAAACGATCAAAGCCGGCATCTACTGCCGTGTGGACGGTGAAGAGGTTCCCCGCTCGGGTGGCGGCAAGCGCGACATCGAAGGACTGACCAGTGTCTTCCATGAAGGCTCGGGCACGCTCCAACGTGGCGAAGGCGACATGCCCTTCATTCAGGTGACAAACTTCTGGCTTCATGCCCAAGGCGCGGAGCAACCGCCAGCCGCCGATTCCGAGAAGGAGTTCCTGTTGGAGACGCAACTCCGGTCCGCCCCCATACAGCTCGCTGGTAATCGCTCGACGAGCGGGGATGTTCGCCGGGTCATTGCTATCTATCCTACTTGACATAACTTCCTCAACCATACCGGTTCGTTAGGAGGAAGCTTACCATGTTCAGGTTGAACCTCTTCGTCCTCAGGTATTCGCCGATCTCTACAGAGAGCCTTCCGAGGGAGCTGTAGAACCTCAGCGTCAGCATGTCATTGTCCATCTGCCTCCAGCACTCTTCCATCACGTTGAAGGCGGGCGAGCCGACCGGGATCCACCTGACCCTCAGGGTCGCCCTGTTCTTCCTCATGTACTCCCTGACGATCTTGGTCCTGTAGTGCTGCTTCGCCCTGTCGAGGAAGAGGTAGAGCCTCCCGTACTTCCTGTGGATCTGTTTGAGGAAGTCCAGGAAGTTCTCTCCGTTGAACGTGTCGTACTGCCTGAAGATCTTCCTTCCCTCCATGTCCATCGCACCGAAGACCACCGTCCTGTCATGCGAGCCCGTCACCCTGCAGACCGGCCTCCTACCCTCGGGCGCCCATACCCTCGTGACTATCGCGTCCCTCACCACGAAGGACTCGTCCTCGGAGACCACCGCGAATCCTTCAGGGATGTTCTTCAGGAGTCTCGCGTTGTTTTTTTGAAGAGAGCCCTCTCCTCGTCAGAGGCCTCGTTGACGAACCTCTTCTCAGGCATCACGCTCCTGAACCTCCAACCGTGCACTATCCGGTAGACCTGCCTCTCGCTGTAGGTCGTCCTCGATTCCTTGCGGATCATTTCCCTTACCTCCTCGATCCTGCAACCTCCCTTCCACCTCGAGACGTTCCTCCTCACTCTCGCCAGCGTCTCCTGAGGGACCTTCGTAGGCCTTCCGCTCCTTGGCCTTGTCCCAAGGCCGTCGAGCCCCTCCTCGTCGAAGCGCCTGAGCCAAATGGTGGCCCAAGACTTGTCCCTGCGAAGCTCCTCGGCTGCATGGGACTGCTTCATACCGTCGCACCTCACCTTCAGGACGAGGAGCATCCTCCTGCTGACATCGGCATCCTTCTCCTCGTTGTATGCCCTCTCGACATCCTCTCTCGCTACTTGCGCTGTCACGAATCCATGACGAGTGGACAAGAAGATGAGCAGCGGAGTCGAATTATCTTGTCAAATCAGGTTGAAGGATTTATGTCAAGTGGGATAGCAAGTAGAGCTTGACCCGACCGGCCTGGACCTGCCAAGCGCGCAGCCAGACCGAGTAACCGGGTAGCGCGATCTCCAGCCGCAACCATTCCCCGTTCGGATGGCGCAAAGGCAGGATCGGCAGCTGTCCAGGGTCGTTGTACGGATATAGAGCCTGTTGCTCTCCGTCCTTGTCAATCACTTGGCGAAAGTAACCTTGTTGGTAGAGAAGACCCACCCCGACCACTGGCACGCCCAGGTCGCTGGCCGCCTTGAGCTGATCACCTGCCACGTTACCTAGTCCGCCTGAGTAGATGGGTAGTGCGTCGCTCAACATGAATTCCATGCTGAAATAAGCAACGCAGGTCAAGTGAGCTTGCGGATGCTTTTGCTGAAACCATGCGGGCGTCTCGGATGCCTGACGCTTGGCTTGCAAAAGGTCGTCAATGTTCTTACGGAAAGCTGGGTCGGCCAGCACCCGCTCGACTTGATCCCGCGACACCGTCTGCAGGACAGCCCAAGGGTTTTGAGTGATCTCCCACAATGTAGGGTCAAGCGTGCGCCACACTTCATCGGTGGCATGGTTCCACGACCACCGCATGTCCAGGGCAAGCTCTGCGAGGGAATCGAACCCCTGAACTCCGATGGGTAGAAGGCCGTAAATCGGGTGGCTGACACCGGGCTGATCGTTCATGGTTTCTGCGCCGAATTTTTTCCGGACAGAATCTTCGAATTCATCAGCCACGGGCCCGACGGTGTGATGACGATGCCTTCGGCGAGTCCGCTCGTTCGCCCGTTGCAGGGGGGAGTTGTATTGGCCTGCCGACCCGCGTCCCGACTATCGAGCTCACCTTCCCCCTCAACTCGTCGGGAGAGATGTTCTTGCCTCGCAATGCGGCAACTTGATCCGCCAACGACTTGTCCCCCAGCATCTTGAACCAACTTTCAAAGTCTCCACGCTCAACGTGGAACTTTACCGAGGAAGGGTCGACATCCTTCACGACGGCGGCAAATTCACCCAAGCTTCTTGAGCTAGCACCGAGAGGTTGCCCTATCCCCCGGTAGAAATAGAAGGCCTTGTCGGCCGTCACCGTTCTAAGCGGGTCGGCTGCCCCATCTCTTCCAAGGTTCTTGTCAACCATATGCACGATTGACATCCTCGCTCATTTAAGCGTACAAAGGAGGAACGCGATGGGAGTTGAGATCAGCTTGCTTCTTCGTGACTCCGATCAGGCCGCGTCGTAGCTCCTCCCCGGTTACGGCCATCCGGCGGAGACCCTCAAAGCCGTCAGCGAGTTCGTTCGAGCCGAGAACGTCCCTGACCCATCTTTCGTAGTCCCTCCTATTTGCGTGAAACTCGATCGACTCGATGGGCGCTCCTTCGAGGGCGTCGATGAAGCTCTCGATTGATGTAGCGAGGAGACCAGTGTACTGGCCGAAGCCCGCGTAGAAGTAGAACGCCTTCTCCATGGGCGCAGCCACGATTCCTTCCACTCTTTCGTCCGCCCCTATCCGCATGTTTGGCCAGACCCTGCTGCCGTCGAGAACCTCGACTCCGTCTCCAATCACGCATCCAGGTGCTACGATTGACCCCTTTACGGTGATGTTCCCTTGGAGCCTCGCTGACTCTCCAATCACACTGTCTACAATCGTGCAATTCCTTCCTATGTAGGCCCTCTCCATTATCACGCTTCGCTCAACCGCAGTACCCGACGAGACGTGGGCCCCCCTCTTGAGTACACAGTATTCCCGAATTTTGGCTTCGTCCTCAATTGTAACCTCTCTCTCGATGAGCGCGGGACCGGTGACTTGGGCGAGGCGGCCTATCCGCGCTTCCCCGTCTACGATTAGAGAGCTGCGCCACTTGCCAGAGGCTGCATCGTGAGGTCGGGTCGTCTCTCCCATCACCCACCTCACCCCTCTCTGGTATCCCTCGAGGTTTCCGATGTCCACCCAGAAGGAATCGGAAGCATATCCAGAAAGTTTCTTGTGGAGCTCGAGGAGCGTCGGAAAGAAGTCCTTCGCAAAGTCCCACTTCGTATCCCCGACGTAGTCCAGCGAATCTGGTTCCATTATGTAGAACCCAGTGCTCACAAGGTTGCCTCTCGCCTCTTCGTGGCTGGGTTTCTCCTGGAATTCCGTGATCATGTTGTTCTCGTCAAGTACGGCAACCCCGAAGTTCGATGGGTCTCTTACCCTGGTCAGCACGATTGTGGCGAGGCCCCCGCTCTTGCGGTGGAATTTCGCGGCTTCACTCAGCCTAATCTCGGTCACGGTGTCCGCTTGGGCGACCAGGAAGGTGTCGTCGAGGAGGTGCTCGCACAGCCTCAGGCTGCCGGCCGTCCCGATATGAAGTCCGTTTGGTTCGACGGCGTAGGTTATTCTGAGTCCCAGCTTTGATCCATCACCCAGGTAGCCCATGACTTGGCTCTTATGGGATCCTCCCACTACCACTACAACATCATCAAAACCCTCCCGGCAGAGGTGTGACAGCAGGTAAAAGATTGAGGGCTCCGTGCCTAATGGAAGCAGTGACTTCGGCCGTGTGAAAGTAAGGGGTCGCAGCCTAATCCCCTCCCCGGCGGCAAGAACAACGGCCTTCATTTCTAATTCCGCACCTGGCTCATAGTCTCAGGGCCGGGCTGAGGTAGAATCCCCTTCATTTAAATGACCGAGACGATTCTCAGACGTGAGAAAAGTAGGGCAGTAATGGCCGTCCTGCCGGTTACATCAGGCGCGACGGTCTTGGGAACAGTTACCGATGTGGTTTGCATTTTCTCGGTACCTTTGTGTCAATCCTGATTCATAAGAACCGCGAATGTAGACCTAGGCATCAATATTGATACTATAGTGCTCACATCAACAATAGAGACCCGCTCGGCTCTGCTCACGATTTGCTTCTCGAAACCCCACTGTCTCAGGGTGCAGCGTCGTTGGCAGGCGCGTCGTAATGTGGGCCGGCGGGGGCTCGAACTGTGGCCTTGGGCAGTTTTGCTTCGTCGCCCCCGTGTCATCCCGAGAATTACGTTCTCATAGGAATGTAGATTCGCGTGTGGTGGTGACGAAAGACTTGATTGCGTCGTAGGATATAGCTGATTAGTTCGCTCCCTGGGCACGGCGCCATTACCCAGCCCTCACCGTTGATGGCAAACCGACGACGGCCCAAATCATGACAAAGCTCATCAGAGTTCGACGGAAGGCAACGAGAAATTAAATACCGAGGCGTCCCAACGGGTGTCCCGTGTAGCGGGGAGGCGAATGGCAAAGCACACTGTAGCTCTCTCTGATAAGACGTGGCGAGCGGTCGAGAAGCGGGCGCACGAAGCAAACATGAAGCCTGGTGGCCTCGTCGAATTGATTGTGTCGGACAGGATAGCAGATTCTGACTATTTGAACGACCTCCTCGAAGGAGAGCTAGAGAACGACGAAGCGGCGGAGGAGTAGCGGTCCGGCCCCCGAGTTGGGGCGGCAGGGTCACCTTCGCGGCGTCGCTGAGAGGCGCTCATCAGAGCCTCGCGTGAGACCATCGTGACTCTGCGACCGGCGTCCTCCGTCTCGCGCGATGAGAGGCGGCGGTCAGAATTTTCAGGCTCGAGAATCGTACCCCATGTTAATAAACGACGGCTTAGAAAAACAGTTGAGCTTCATGGGATATAGAGCAATCACTGACGTAGACGTAAGGGGGAAGCGGGTGATCGTCAGGGTTGACGTTAACTCGCCAATCGACCCGCAGACCGGGGTCATCGTCGATAACAAGCGAATCGAGGCGCACGCAGAGACCATAAGGAATCTCGCTGACAGAGGTGCAAAGGTTATCGTCATCTCCCATCAAGGAAGGAAGGGAGATCCCGACTTCACCACCCTAGAGGAGCACTCCAGGCTGCTCGCCAGGCACGCCGGCCGCCCAGTGCTCTACGTCGCTGACATAACCGGCGCGATGGCCGAAAAAGCCATAGCGTCTATGGCACCGGGGGACATCGTCCTCCTCGGCAATCTGAGAGAACTCGACGAGGAGACCGCGGATAGGACCCCCGAGGAGCATTCGCGAAGCACTCTGGTCCAGAGGCTCTCGAGCCTTGCCGACGTGTATGTTCTAGATGCCTTTTCGGTGGCCCACAGGAACAACGCCTCCGTCGTGGGCTTCAGCAGAACACTTCCCTCATTCGCGGGCCCGGTGCTGGAGAGAGAGCTGAACGCTCTCAGGTCGGTCGAAACTGCTGGGAAGAAGCTGATGCTGGTCATGGGCGGAAACAAGCTCGAGGAGTGCGCGGCGGTCATCGAGGCGTTCTCCCAGGGTCAGAATGACTTCCCCCGGCTGGAGAAGGTCCTCGCATGCGGTGTCCTAGGGAGCGCGTTCCTCAAGATTCTCGGCTATAAGCTGGGTGACGAGACGGAGGGCTACCTCGAGAAGAGAGGTCTTCTGACACAGAGCAAGACCCTAGAGAGGATACTAGCCAAGCTGGGGGACAGATTGGTGACGCCGATGGACGTGGCCTACGACAGCGGCGGAAAGAGAGAGGAGGTCGCCATCCAGAACCTACCCGCCCCCAGCATGATTCTCGACATAGGTTCGCGGACGGCAGAGAGGTTCGGGCAGATCATCTCAGACGCACAGGAGGGCTGCTCAATCGTGATGAAGGGGACGCCCGGGGTGTACGAGAGGTCAGAATTTCGGCTCGGGTCAAGGATCGTATACGAATCACTCGCGAAGAGTCGCGCCTTTACATTCGTCGGCGGCGGAGACTCCTCCACGGCGCTGCAAGTCCTCGGAATCAGCCCTTCGGAGTACTCGTACGTGAGCCTTGGAGGAGGGGCCCTCATCTACTTCCTCTCGGGAAAACCGATGCCCGGACTCGATGCCCTGACGCGAGGGCCGCCAACGGTCATTCCTCCTCCGGAATCTCACCAGTAAGGGGTAAGCCATGGTCGCTAGGGTAGCAATAAACGGAATGGGGAGAACCGGAAGGATGTTCTTCAGGGCCTGTCTTCAGGACCCCGAGCATGGCCGAGACTACGAGGTAGTCGGGATCAACGACCTGGCGGATTCCAAGACGATTGCGTACTTCGTCAAATACGACTCCGTTCACGGAGTTCTCGACAAGCCCGTCGGCCACGGGGACAGCTATGTGGAGGTTGAGGGGAAAAGGTACCCCACCTTCTCCATCGACGAGCCAGCAAGGCTCCCTTGGAAGGACCTCGGGGTGGATGTCGTCGCGGAGTGCACCGGCCATTTTACAAAGAGGAAGGACGCGATGGGTCATCTCGGTGCCGGAGCAGGAAGGGTGGTCATCTCAGCGCCCTCTGACGACGCCGACGTGACCGTAGTCCCTGGGGTCAACATGGGAGCCTACGACCAGGAGAAGCACAGAGTCATCTCGGCCGCGTCTTGCACCACCAACTGTCTCGCCCCCATGGCGAAGGTTCTCCTGGAGAACTTCGGGATAAGGCGGGGCTTCATGACCACCGTCCACGCGTACACCAATGATCAGAGGGTTCTTGACCTCATGCACAAGGACCTTCGGCGCTCGAGGGCGGCAAGCCTGTCAATTATTCCTACGACCACAGGTGCAGCTCTCGCTATAGGCTTGGTGCTTCCTCAGATCTCGGGGAAGCTGCAAGGCATCGCGTTGAGGGCCCCGGTCCCAGACGGCTCATTGGTTGACTTGACGGTGGAGCTCCAGAAGTCTACCGACAAGGAGGGGATTAACGGGGCATTCAGAAGCGCTTCGGAGAACGAGCTGAAAGGAATACTCAGCTACACTGAAGACCCGGTCGTCTCGGCTGACATCGTGGGGAATCCCTCCTCGTGCATCATCGATGGTCAGGAGACCGCCGTCATAGGGGGCACGGGAGAGTTCGTCAAGGTCCTGGGCTGGTACGACAACGAATGGGGATACTCCAATCGACTCTTGCAAGTCGTAAAGTACGTCACCGCGCAAGGAGGAGAAAGGTCGGGGCAGGAGGCCGCTTCTCGGTGACCGCAGTAGCACGGCCCGGAAGGAATCACTATACGGCCAGTCTACTTGCGAGATGCATGAGACCGAGGTCCAACGGCTTTACTGTCTTGCAGGATTGCTCAAGATCTATGCTGGTTATTTTGCCACTCTGCAACCCAACAACTCGGTTCCTTTCTCCTCTGGACAGTAGTTCAACTGCTTCATCTGCGAATAGGCTGGCCAAGAGCCTGCTTCTGGCGGATGGATGGCCCCCCCTCTGCGTGTAGCCCAAGACGCTAAGCCTGACCTCCGCTCCGGTTGCCTTTTCGAGAGCATCGGCTAGCTGGCGGGTGCTTCCGATTCCCTCCGCTGCGACGATTATGGCTGATCTCTTGCCCTTCTCTTTTGCTTCCTTGAACGTTGCGAAGATCTTTTCGCTTTCGTACTTTACCTCTGGAACGAGAATCATTTCCGCTCCAACCGCGATACCCACAGTCAGGGCAAGGAATCCTCTTGTTCGTCCCATGACTTCGATGATGAAGATTCTTTCGACGGAGACCGCCGTGTCCCGAATCTTGTCGATTTCGTCTACCGCCGTGTTTACTGCGGTGTCGAAGCCGATGGTCTCGTCGGTTCCGAAAACATCGTTGTCTATCGACGATGGAATCCCTATGACTGATGCGTCGGTCTTCTTGCCTAGATCCAAAGCCCCTCGGAAGGAGCCCTCGCCACCGATAACAACAAGGGCGTCGATCCCGTTCAATGCCAGAGTTCTGGCGGCTTGGTCGATTCCTTCGTCCGTTCTGAATTCCGAGGACCTCGCTGTGTGAAGAATCGTTCCGCCCAGATGCACTATTCCACCGACAGAGCGCGAAGTCAATGGTCTGAATTCATTCCGCATCAGTCCTTCCCAGCCCCTTTCAAACCCCAAGACCTCAAAGTTCCTTGAGTTTGCAAGTCGGACTACGCCACGAATCGCGGCGTTCATCCCGGGCGCGTCTCCGCCGCTCGTGACAACGGCTATGGTCTTCATCAGTCCATCCTCTGGTAGACGCAGATGAGGGGGAATGGCCTGGCGTTTCGCTCTCCCATCGAAATCGCACCCGAGAATCCGTAACGCCTTGTGAAAGCAAGCGCAGCGAAGATCGTCATCTCGAGGGCAGACCTATGTCGGTCCTGCGGGCTACCTATTCATCCCTTGCGTTCCGGCGGCCACGAGGATGCTCCCCGACGCGCGGCCACCAGCGGCGGATCAGAGCAACCCATCGACCCACATCCTGCCTCGTGCGTCCTTGTGTCTCGCGAGCCCGTGGATGCCAGACTGTCTTGGAGGGCGAACGAAACCGATGTGCGGCCTCCCGGGCCCTCTGGCATCACGAATGTGCCTCGCGGATGACGAGGCTCCTAAGCATGCCCTTCCGGCTCAGGCTTGACTCTTCGAGGCGGCGAGGGAGACCGACAGGGAGAATCCGGGTTCCTTCGGTTGAGTGGCCTGGCGGATTGCCACCACCCCGCCTCCTGGCCGCACCAGCTCGGCGTCGAGTAGCCGTTGGACCAGCTCTCTCGACGACTTGCTGGTTACTGCTTCCCCCTCGACCTGGTAGACCCCCCAGATTATCTTCGACTTCCTCAGTTTCTCCTGGCTCTCAGACACAAAGAGCATCGGCGAACGGGGACGGAATCGGGAGACTCTCGGAAGGATGGTCTCGTCTTCGGATTGAATCGCAATGATGCTTCCCTCCATGTCCAGGGAGATTCGACACGCGGACTCACAGAGCGCGTCGACCGGGCCCTCGCCCTCGAAGCTCTCCATCCTGCCACGCCTCTTTGGATTAAGCATCCACTCTTCGGCTCTCAGCGCGACCCTGTCCATGACGCGGACACACTCCACTGGATAATCTCCTACAGCAGTCTCTTCCGACAGCATAACAGCGTCAGTGCCGTCGAAGATCGCATTCGCCACATCAGTCACCTCTGCTCTGGTAGGGCCTGCGTTGGTCACCATCGACTCCAGCATCTGGGTCGCTGTAATCACCGGGACTGCCCTCGACCTGCACGTCGCGATTATCTCTTTCTGCAACTCCGGGACTTCCTCAATCGGGTTCTCCACGCCCATGTCTCCCCTCGCCACCATCACCGCGTCCGCCGCTTCGACGATTTCACCTATGTTGTCGACCGCTTCTTTCTTCTCTATCTTCGCAACAATCGCGGGCTCACCCTTCTTTCTTCTGATGAACTCTCGGACTTCCTCGATGTCGCTCGCCCTCCTGACGAAGGAGACAGCAACAAGGTCGATTCCGTGCTGAAGCCCGAAGGCCAGGTACCTCCTATCGCGCTGCGTGAATGTCTTTAAGCCGTCCAGCCCCGGAACGTTGACGCCCTTTCCTGAGATGAGCGTCCCCCCCGTCTCGCACTTACAAGTGATGTCGGTTTCAGAGGTGTCTAGAACCCTGAGCTTGATCGAGCCATCGGATAGGAAGATCTCGCTGTCAACCTTTACGTGCTCGGGGAGTTCCCTCGATTCAAGGGGAATCATCGAGCGTCCACCCATTGTCGGCCTGGTGGTCAAGGTGAAAGTAGACCCCTTTGTTAGCTTGAGTGGGCCATTGGTCAACTGTCCTACCCTCAGTTTCGGTCCGGGAAGGTCCTGCATCACGGCGACGAACCTGCGGGTTGCCCTGGACGCGATCCTCACTTTTTCCATGAACTCGAGATGCTCACCGGGAGAGCCGTGCGAGAAGTTCAGTCTGGCGCAATCCATCCCTGCCCTGATGAGCTTCTCGATGGTCGCGGCTGATTTCGACGCTGGACCTAAGGTGCAGACTATCTTCGTCCTCCTCCCCGGTCCAACCCTCTGGCGCCTAGTCATTGGTGCCGCCCTGTGAATTTCTACACGTCAGGCCGGACTCACCTCTTCCAAGTGTTGTTGACTGTCAAGACCGGCTCGTCGGCGTTGAAATATTCTTGTCCTTCTGCCCTGTGCTCCTCCACCACCTTTTCGTCGACCTCGACTGAGAGCCCTGGCCTGGTGGGGACCGTAGTGTGCCCGTTCTCTACCTTCGTCCCATCCCTGACTAGGTCGCGCTTCCATTGGGGAAACACGTCGTAGAAGGACTGAGGCCGTTCGAGGTCGTCATCCGCACCAGCATGGATTTCGGTGCCCACGTCGCGCTCCAGGCTGTCGAGGGCTCGCCGAGCTGATACACATCCACGTTCGCTATCTTCAAGCTGGCGCTGGGCAGCTCTTCAGCCTGTTTCATAAGACTTCTCCGATTCGATCGCGACGAGCATGGGCGAACGGTTAATTCGGCGCGCCGACTGCGGGCTGGACGCTTGTCCCCGTGTCCTAGAAGGGCGGCTAGCGGCAACCCGAACCTGAGGCACCGCAACTTGCTGGTGTGCCCTTGAACCTGCTCTCAACACCTCCGCGAGCTTTCAGTCTCCTCGCACAGCCTTCTGAACGCATCGGATGTCAGCTGCTCCCGTGTGGCTCTCCATTCCCAGTTGCCCTCGGCGAATGAGGGTCGGTTCATCCTTGCGTTGGATCCTAGCGAGAGCACGTCTTGAGTCGGAATGATGCTCAATCCGGCCGCCGAGTTCAGGGCGAGGCGAATGAACTCCCAGCTGACGTCCTCCTCAGATAACTCCTTGCCCACATAATCGAAGAGCATCTTCTTCTGCTTCGGGCCCGCTTCATTCGTGAACCAGCCCCGGACGGTGTTCGTGTCGTGAGTGCCGGTGTAGACCACGGAGTTTGGCAAGTGGTTTTCGGGAAGGTAGGGATTATCATTGCCTGAATCGAACGCGAAGAGAAGGACGTCCATTCCAGGAAGATCAAACCTTCTCATGACCGTCCTCACATCGGGGGTGATCACGCCCAGGTCCTCCGCAACGAAGGGCATTGAGGGGAAGCGGCTTCTTACGGTTTCGAAGAAGGCCTCCCATGGCGCAGCGACCCATTTTCCAGAGACAGCTGTCTTCGCGTTGCCAGGAACCTCCCAGTACGCAACGAAGCCTCTGAAGTGATCGAGGCGCGTTGCGTCAAAGAGCTTCAGAGTCTGTTGTATGCGCTGTGTCCACCAGCCGAACCCCTGGGTCTTGAGCCGGTCCCAGTCGTATACGGGGTTGCCCCACAATTGCCCGGTTTCGCTGAAGTAGTCAGGAGGCACCCCACCCACATACGTAGGCCTCCCTTCTCTGTCTACCTTGAATATCTCCCTGTTGGACCAGACGTCGGCACTGTCGCCCGCAACGTAGTATGATAGGTCGCCCACGAGCCCTATTCCAAGGTTAGCACAGTGCTCCCTGAGCGAATGCCATTGTTTGAAGAACTCGAATTGAGCAAACTTTTCGCGGTCGACCACATCTTTCAGCTTGATTCGCCTCTCGGCGAGCTCGTCCGACTTCCCGTCCCGCAGCCCCTTCGGCCAGAGGTACCACGGCTGGCCTCTTTCTTCCTTGAGCGCAACGTAGAGAGAGTAGCTGTCCAGCCAGCTTGAATTCTCCAAGCAGAACTCCTCGAACTCGCCCTGATGGCTTCCTTCCTTGAATCGCTGGTGCGCTTTCCGTATCATCCCATTCTTCAGAGCAATGGCATCGCCGAAACTTGCTCGGTGCGAGGGGAGCGGACCGTGCCCCGCTCTGGGGAGCTCGGGGAGGAGCTTTTCACCTTCCAGGACCTCGGGGCTTATGAGAAGGGTGTTCCCCGCGAAGGCGGAGGTGGGGTTGTAGGGCGAGTTCCCCTGCCCCGTGGGCGTCACAGGGAGGACCTGCCAGTAGCTCTGTTTGGATTCCGAGAGGAGGTCGGCAAATCTGAGTGCGGAAGGGCCCAGGTCTCCCACGCCGAAATCTGACGGAAGGGACGTTACGCTCATGAGCACCCCGCTGGCTCGCTTCGTCAGTATCAACTAACTGTGCGACGCTCCTGTTAGAGACAGCTTCAGACGACGGGCCATCGAAAACTCAGATAGGGCCCACGCGTCTTCCGGCAGTTTCCACCATCTCAGGTCTTACCAGTCTCTGGTACACCCCGTCTCCGCTCCGGAACCCGTGGTCGTTGCTTGGGGCTGCCTCAATCATCTTGACGAAGAGCAGCTCCAGGTCAGTGCCGGTTGCTTCGCGGGCAAGCTGCATGGCCCTGGCTGCGTATCTCAGTATCTGCACCGTCTCAATGCCTGAGATATCGTCCCAGAACCACCCACAGCTGGTAAAGATGAGCATTGCGTACCTTTGCATTTCTAGGAGGTCGAGGACCGACTTCGCCCTGTCGTTCGAGCGACCGGTCCTAAGATGTGTCGCGACGAACCGACTGGCGACGCCTTGTCTCCGGTCCAGTAACACCGAGATGTATTCGTCCCTTGCTTTCCAGGGATCAACGAGATATTTCGAGGCCTCGGTCTCGTAGAGAGTGGCGAGGTTGTCCCTAAGCCAGTCCATCGCCTCTCTGAGTGGTCGGCGCCATTCCTGGCTCCACCCTGCCACGTGCTTTATGCTGCAACCGCAATTGCTCCTCCACCGCTCCACTCCGTGCGCGCAACTCCAAGACGTGTTTTCGATGATCCGGACCTCAAATTGTGCCGGATACTTCTCAAGAAACTCTCCGTAATTCGTCAGTCTGGCCAGTTTGCTTGCCTCGATGGAATTCAGACAGTAGGCCAGCGCCATGTTCCCATGGCGGTGATGGTGACCATAAGTTTCGCCATCCGTTGCTATGTTGACAAGCTGCGCGCCTTCCTGGTCGGTGAATCCTCCGACCAGCCTCCTAGCAAAATTCCCTCCGTTGTGAAGCAGACCCCCAAAAGCCACGTCGTGGGAGATGACCCGGTCATAAAAGAAGATGTTAATGCTTCTTCCAGATGGGAGATTGCAAAGATATGGGCGTCTAGTATCTATTCCTCCGCCCGCTACGTCGGACCACTTTTCCTGACCGATGCGCCTCGCACGCTCGGCTTGGTGCGGACCGAGCAGTGTGAACTTGATAGAAGCTTCTGCGAGAATCTCGAGGCTCTCAAGATCTACGGCGGTCTCAGGAAGCCACATCCCCTCTGGAAGCCTCCCGAAGCGGCTCTCGAAATCCGCAATCCCCCATCTCACCTGCGTTTGCTTGTCTCTTCTATTCGCCAAGGGCATTATCATGTGATTGTGGACCTGGGCGATTGCGGACCCATGACCGGAGAAGCTCCGTCTGCTCTCTTCATCGGCGTGGATTATTGCGCGGTGCACCTCTGGATGGTGCGTCTCCATCCAAGAGAGCAGAGTCGGCCCAAAGTTGAAGCTTATCTTCGAATAGTTGTTCAAAGCCCGTTCGACCTCTCCTTGCGCGCCGAGGATAGGTGAGTCAGCGTTGGGTGAATAGCATTCAGCGGTTATCCTTTCGTTCCAGTCGTGGTAGGGATGCGCGGACTCCTGAGCCTCGACCCCCCCAAGCCAAGGGTTCTCTCTAGGAGGCTGGTAGAAATGCGCGTGAATGCAGACGAACCTATCCATCTCTAATCGCCTTTTCTCTTCGAGCGCGCTTCCAGCGTGGAGTGCTAAAGAAATCGGGCACCACCAACCGAGAAAAGGGAACGGGTCTGCTTGTCGTCATCCCCCCTCTCGCCAACCCCGCCACCACAGCACATTGTCCTGTCAGAATTCAGTCGCTGGGACCAGTGACAGGAGTTTGGGACTCCCACCCTGCAGCTCTCTCCCAGAACAGGAGTGTTGTTGTTTTGGGTTACGATGTGCATGTCGTCGCGCCTCCTATCCCTCCTCAACAAGCTTATGATGCTTTGCTCGAAACAGTTGACATCTAAATATGAGGCACATGGCCCGCCGCCCCATGCTAGATCTGGAAGAGGTCAGAGCGGTTGACCAAGGTGGGTTATGGGAGGCCTACCTGAAGTGGCCCGAATCCTCGAGAAGGGCACTCTCGCAACCCTTAGAGTTGCCAGTCGTGCACAATCCCAAACTCGTCGTCCTCGCCGGCATGGGTGGCTCCGGAAGTGCCTGTAGCCTGATCTCTGATTGGCTGTGGCCGGTCTTCGACCTCCCCGTGATTGTCGTGAAAGACTTTCACCTTCCAAAGTGCGTGAACCAGCAGAGTCTGGTCATAATTGTGAGCTATTCCGGAGACACGAAAGAGGTATTGAGCCTTCTATCCGAGGCGGTGGACCTCAAGTGCAGCATAACCACAGTCTCGGCCGGTGGTGTTCTTGAGAAGAGGAGCAAGGAGCTGGGAGTCCCTCACAATAGGGTAGAGAGGCTAGTGGTTCCCCGAGCTTCTGTTCCCGGGATGCTATTCGTCCCGCTGAGGATCCTCTCAGAGCTTGGGCTCGTCAAGGGCTTCGAGAAAGAAGCCGAGGAGTCGATTGTAGCTATGGAGAAGACGCTTGCCGAAGTCTCGCCCGCCGTGAGATTCCAGAGGAATCCCGCCAAGAAAGCCGCCATGTCGCTTTCCAGATTCAGACCCGTAGTCTACTCATCCACTCTGCACGCCTCGGCTGCATATCACTTCAAAGACTCGATGAACGAAGATGCGAAGATAGCCGTGCAGGTCGAGTTGCTCCCAGAGCTCTTTCACAATGAGATTGAGACGTGGGTCGAGAAGACAGACAGAATGTTGATGCTGCTGAGACACACAGGAGAGGGCCAGGAGATTGAGAAGAGAATCCGAAAAATGACGTCACTTGTCCAAGCAAGGGGGACTAAGGTAGTCGAGGTTTGGTGTCAAGAGGGTCTGCTGGCGTCGCTAGTGAGGTGGACTCTCTTCCTAGATATGGTCTCTATTTACGTCGCAGTGCTGAAAAAAACGAATCCGCTCTCCACGCTATTGTTAAATCAGATGAGAGCAATCTAAGATTCCGTGATTTGGTCGACGATTGGCGCGGCTGCTTGTGAGCTGCAACGGGAGTCGGAGAAGTTGAGTTGGTTCTCCGGTGGACTAGGCAGTGTTGAGTTGGCTGGACGCGGCGGCGAGAAGTCAGGCGCGCGTGTCCCGAAGAGCGAACGGCGCCAGAAGAAAGCCAATTGAGACACACACTATGCATCTCTGCCAAGTGCGGTGGCGTGTTGAACCTTTACCACGATGTGGCACTAGAAGTTAATTACTATGGATGCAGTCGCTGTCATGTCCTGATAAAACCGGGTTCCAAAGAAGCGACCCATATGTAGCGACGACGGCCCTGAGCAAGCTCGTAGTCGATAACTGTCCGTGATGGCGTCGCTGAAAGCATTAATATATAATTGCGGTTTTTTGCCCAGCTGTGAACAGCTACTATAGCCAGATACGGCCGTACAAGCTGCTCAACCTAAGCCGCCAGTTACAGACACCGACTCTCGTTCGTGTCGACATAAACCTCCCCGCATCTGGAGGGCGCATCGAAGAAGACGCTTTGAGAATGCGCGTGTATGCTCATGTCTTGGAACTCTATTCCGACTACGCCGGTCTAGTGGTAATGAGCCACCAGGGCAGAAAGGGCGATGACGATTTTACCTCTTTTCGGCCGCATTTGAGGGCATTGAGGAAAGTGCTCCCCCGCGACATTCCGGTCGACTTCATACCATATGAGAATATCTTCACAGAAGAAACGAAGGAAAGGATTAGAAACCTAAAGCGGAGGGAGATCATTCTTCTTGACAACATGAGGTACTTCGATGAAGAAAAGCAGTGGAACAAGGACACAAACACCTACGTGCCATTCTTCAAGGGTCTGATACAGACGTGCATCAACGACTCGATCCCGACATGGCATCGAGAAGATTCAAGCGTGATGTGCCAACCTCACATCGCCCCCACATACATCGGCCTTCGGTCTACCTATGAACTGAAAATCCTGCAGGAAGTTGCCGACAGCAAAGACTCCAAGGCTCTTGTGATGGGCGGAGCCAAGCTGCAGAAAATAACAGACCTGCTCAAGATAGCCAAGAGCGGTGTCGAGATATTCACGGGCGGACTGCCGGGCCAATTGGTGGCGAGAGCGAAGGGGTATGATTTGGGGGAAGCCAACAACAGCTATTTGGCCAAGAAATTCAACGAGAAAGAGTTCGATGACGCGCGGAAGCTAATTGCTATCGGTGATGACCGGACCAGAAAGACCCCTCTCGAACACCCGACGGATTTTGTCGTGGAAGAGAAGGGGGCAAGAAGAAACGTGACGTTGGACGAGCTGCCGAGCACAAAGGGGATTATCAAAGACATAGGAGAGGAGACAGTGGAGAACTATGCAGAGCTGTTGCAGGACACTTCCCTGAGAATCAGGGCGGGCCCCCTGGGAGTCTACGAGGAGGATTACCAGAACGGACTGGAGTTGACGAAGAGAATCGGTGGCGACGGGCTCGTATTCCTTGGCGGTGATACTTCTCAGGAAGTCAACGAAGGGGGATTGCTGGGTCACATCGAAGATTCGGGCGGAAGAATTTGCGTGAGCGGCGGTGCGTTCCTGCACGGATGGGCAGGAAGTGGCTTCCCCTCTATCGATTCATTGCTCAGTCTTCAAGTGGCACCCAGTTCTAGGCCTCGGTTGAAGTAGTTTTAGCGATAGTCCTGGTCTAGACCGCGCCATTCATGACTCTCGCGGGAACACAGACTTTCAAGGGACGATGGTTCGCGGGGTCTTCCTAAACAACTCGAAAAAGTCAAGCCTTGCCGCCTTCCCCTCGTCTTCAACAGATAGAGGTCAGAGCGAATTCAAGCGGAGTCAGTTTCCTAATCAGGCGATCCTCGATTATGACTGCCTGGCCCGCGAGTAAACCTTGGCTTCGTACTCGTTTATCATCCGGTAGCTGTTGAATATCGGACCCACGGTTGAAATGCTATTCTTCCCCATCGTCCACCACTTTTCTTTCTCATAGTAATACGTGGGTAGGACGGATTCTGATAGCTTGTGGTACAAATCCTGCAGGTCTGAGTCGCCGTCCTCTTTGAGATCGCCCCACGGTGCCCTTCTCCCTATCCCCCACCCGTTCACTCCGTCCACTCCTCCTTCGAGCCACCAGCCGTCATAGATGCTGAAGTTGAGGACGCCATTCATCGCAGCTTTCATGCCGCTCGTACCGCAGGCCTCGAGGGGGCGCCTCGGATTATTGAGCCAAACATCACACCCAGCGACCATGGCTCTGGCTTTGCGCATGTCGTAATTCTCGAGATAGGCAATCCTCACCTTGTCTGTCTTCGTTCCGACCTTTTCTATCTTCTCGAGAATATTTCGCAGCACGGCCTTACCTATGTCGTCTCTGGGATGGGTCTTCCCTGCCAATATGATTTGGATTGGCCCATGCTTCTCGGCAATCGCGACGAGCCTGTCGAGGTCCGTTAGGATGAGATCATTCCTCTTGTAAGCGGTCACTCTCTTCGCCAGTCCCACCGTGAGGTGCTCCTTCGAGAACTCGGCCCCCGTCGACCGGTGTAGCATGTCCAACAGTTCTGACTTCGCCTGGAGATGAGCACCCTCGAGGGCCTCTGTGGGAAGCTCCAATGCTTGAGTCAGTAAGGCGGGCGTCCCTTCCCAACCGGGGATGTGCTTTTCGTAGAGCCTCTTCAGTTCGTCATGTATCCACCTCCTGTGGTAGACGCCGTTGGTCACATACTCAACTTTGCCGTGATTCAGGACCCTCTCGGAGACGTAGCGGTGTTTGAGAGACACCGCGTTGGTCACGCTGCTATATTTCACTGCCATGCGCGAGAGGTCGATTTCTCGCTGAGGAGTGGCTTCGGCTTCCCAGTTCACCCAGTCGTAGTGTGTGAAGGCCTCCTTGATCATGGTAAGAGAGAAGTAGTCATGCCCTGCAGGAACAGGTGTGTGTGAGGTGAATACGCACCTCTTCTTCACCTCCGCAATCTCTCGGTACTGCCTCATCAGCTCGACCACCAAGAGGGCAGCGTGACTCTCGTTGAGGTGGTAGATGTCGATTGCTAGGCCCATGGCTTGCAGCATCCTGTACCCCCCTATGCCTAAGACCATCTCCTGCATCAGCCGGTGCCAATGGTCTCCACCGTAGAGTCTCCCCGAGACTTCTCGTGTAGCAGGATCATTACCTTCCACGTCGGCGTCTAGGAAAAGCACGGGAACGTCCCGTTTTCCCGGAATGAGATATTGCCAGGCCCCAACTCGTTGGACCTTACCGGATATCTCGACATCCACATAGGTCCCGAGTGGTGTCAGGAACTTCTTGTAGTCCCAGGGGTGGTCCAAGTCTATCTGCCCTACGGACCTATCGAGTTTCTGTGACGTGTAGCCCCTCTTATAGAGAAGAGTGACGAATACAGCAGGGAATCCTAAATCGGCGAAGGAGAAGGCAGCGTCGCCTGCGAGAACTCCAAGACCCCCACTGTAGGTAGGAATCTCATTCTCAATCCCCATCTCCATCACAAAGTTTGCGACGGTCACATATGGTCACCGAGAGGCCGCTCTGATATGTGTCGAGATATCGATCCGCAACCGTCCGACGCACCTCCGCAATAGTCTTCTTAAATCCTTGCTCGTCACGCGGCGACCAACAAGTGACCGAATAGATCCCCCTTTCATACGCTTAAACTGGCGCGGATGTCGAGAATTCATGTGTCTGTCAAGAGCGTTAGAAGAGATGAGGCGGTCAATCTGCTTAGAACATTAACGCCCGACAAGGCCTTTTACTTCTACAGCGGAATCGGACAGCCTCTCGGTCTTACTTCAAAGAGCTTCAGCGAATTTGCGGCCACGGTGAAACGCGTCGACCCGTCCTCCGTCAGGTTCCACGTTGAGCGCGGAGACTTTGAAGGTTGGTTCAAGATGCTGGGGGACAAGTCGCTTGCGGAAGAGGTCGCAGCATTGCGCGGCAAGAACCTTACTCCCGATAAGCTCAGGGGGAAGGTGAGCTCGATAGTCGGGACGCGCGTCGACGAGTTACAGAAGATCGCCTCTTCAAAGTGAAGAGGCGCGAAGTCCCGTCCGTGAGTCCGAGCGTTCGCCCTCTACGCGGTCTATCGGCCTGGGGGCAAAGTTCGCAATCCGGCTGCGCATGGACGCGCGTCAACTCTAGAGTGCCATAGGCTTCGTTCACTGAAACTCTTGGAAATTCTACTTCGGGTGCCTCTTTTCTGACATTAGGGTTTTCACGTGAATCGTTTCTTCGCCGTCTCACCTCATGCATGCATTACCCGGGAATTTGTAATCTTCCCCGCCGGCGTGCGATTTCCTCGAGCGTCCCCCTATAGGCCGGCGACCCTGCGCTCGATCTCGTCCCTGATCTTCCGGACCTCCCCGACCGTCTTCCCCTTCGGGTCTTCTATCTTCCAGTCGACCAGCTTCTTCTGCATCTTGGCGAGCATCGGCCTGGGGCAGACCTCCTCGACGGAGCAGCCCATGGTGAAGACGAGGGTCGCGTGGTTGATCATCTCCGTCGTGAGGAGCTTCGGGGCGCTCAAGGAGATGTCGATCCCCTTCTCCTTCATCACCTGGACGACGGTGGGGTTGACCGAAGAGGCAGGCATGGTGCCCGCGCTCGCCGCCTTCAGGCCGCGCCCCTTCGCGAAGGCCTCGGCCATCTGGCTCCTGCCCGCGTTGTGGACGCAGACGAAGAGGTAGGAGTCTTCACGCTTTGCCATGTTTCTTCCTCAGTCCCCCGAATAATAAACCTGCAAGCCCTGCGCCTGCCAACGGCCCGACCCAATACAAAAGCTGACCCGAGAAGTATCCCGAGAACAGAGCCGGCCCGAGACTCCTGGCGGGATTGAAAGACGCGCCAGTGAGCGGGCCAATCGCAATGATCAGAAAGAAGAGGGTGGACCCCACCAAAGCTGCCTGCTGGATGGGGGTCTTGAGGAACAACCCGGCTGAAAGCGCCGATGCAGCGAGAACGAACGTCCCCAAGACCTCGAGTGAGACGCCTTCCGCAGGGGTTATTCCTGCGGCCAGCCTCGTCGACCCCAGATACGCTGAGGACGCGAGGCCGCTGAAGACGATCTTGAGGCTAAGGCCGGCGAGCAGCCCGCCGAGGACCTGGAAAGCGACGTATGGGAGAAGAAGCTCTCTCTTGTGCGTACCCGCGACCGTGCTGGCAACCGTAATCGCGGGGTTGATGTGAGCGCCCGAATGCCTTCCGAAGAGCAAGATTACGGAGGCGACCGTGCAACCGAAGACGAGGGCTACGAGGGTAATCTGCTCGAAGGAGGAGATGCCAGGAGCCAGCGAGGCGGCCACGACGGAGGCTGGGCCTACGAAGACGAGGATGTATGTGCCCGTCAGCTCGGAGAGGCACTGCTTCCCGAATCCAGAGATCGGGGTGGGCGCCTCTGGGGCTGAGCTCGTAGTGGACTGGGTCATCTTACTTGTTTCTTTTCGGTAGCTTCGGGCGCGTTACCGCAACAGCAGCAACAAACGCAGCACCAACACTCCAAGCCTCTCACCCGTCACGGAGGGAGCGGCACGGGTAATTATTGACCGCACTTGCCTGAGTACCCTTCAGCGGTCTTGGTCACCAGTCCGTGGACCATCAGCCTGCGGACAATCCTCGACACTATCTCCTGATGGAGGGCGGTGGTTTCCTTCAGCCTGCCAAAGGAGACCGGCTCCTTCGAGCCGCAGATTATGCTGCAGACCGAGGACTCCCGTTCTGTGAGTTGGACGCAGTCGGCCTTGAGGCAGTCGTCAGCGCAGCATACCATCATCAGGTCGACTATGGCGCGCTCATCCTATTTATTGACTGCGCGGAAAGGCGATATCGCGCGGGTAGTCAATAACTACTAGCCCGCCAGCCTCAAATCGGCCTCTCTTGGTCAAGGGCGACAAGGAATCCGTTCTCTTCGTCTGCATCGAGAACTCAAGCAGAAGTCAGATGGCGGAAGGGTTCGCAGCACGGCTCGGGATGACAGCCATCAGTGCGGGAACTCTTCCCTCGACCCACGTCAATCCCCTCGTCATTCAAGCGATGAAGGAGAGGGGCATCGACATTTCCATGAACAAGACGAAGCAGATCACGCCTCAGATGGTGGATGAGGCCAGGCTGGTGATCCTTACCGACGCCTCTCTCAAGCAGTCCCTCGAAAAGAGCCTCGCGAAGAGGATGAAGAAGAAGCTCGTAGAATGGAATCTTCCCGACCCGCAGGGTAGGTCGCTAGAGGAGATCCGGTTCATCAGGGACCAGATCGAGCGGATGGTCTCGTCGCTCCCCTCGACCGATGGGACGCGATGAAGGACGGTTAGTATTGCCGCTCTTAAAGTCCCGAAATGAGACCGATAAGGCGAATAAGGCCTGAAACAGCCTCTAATGGTCACTTTCCACTGGCCAGTAATTCAATCCCCAGTAGACCGGGGGTATGTCCGCTATGTGCAGCCCCTTCAGAAGGTGCGGTATCGCCGGGAGGTTCTTGAAGCTCGGGACCCCCAGCTTCAGCCTGTAGGGCTTGGGGCTCCCGTCGCTGACGATGAAGTAGCTCATCTCCCCGTGGGCGGCCTCCGTCCTGGCGTACACCTCGCCGGCGGGGACCCTAGGCTGCGGGCCTAGCTTGAGCCTGACGGGGCCCGGCGGGATGTTCTTGAAGGCCTGCCTCAGTATCTTGACCGACTCGCGCATCTCTTCCAGCGCGACGTAGGCCCTCGCCCAAGTGTCGCCCTCCTTGAGCGATGCGACGGCGAAGTCGAACTCGGGGTAGGCGCCGTAGGGCTCCGCCTTCCTGATGTCGTGCCCCACCCCGGAGGCCCTGAGTACGGTCCCGGTCGTGCCGAGCCTGATCGCGTCCTCCCTCGAGAGCACGCCGACGCCCTTCGACCGCTCCTCCCACAGCGGGTTCCTGAAGAACATCTTCTCGTACTCGTCCATCCTCTTGTCGAACCAGTCGAGGGTCTCGAAGGCCTGCACCTGGAGGCCCTCTGGCATGTCGTTCCTCACTCCCCCCGGGATGATGTAGGCGAAGGTGACGCGGGCGCCTCCGATCCTCGCGGCGAGGTCGATGAAGAGGTCCCTGTCGCCCATGCACCAGGTGATCATGGTGGTCTGTCCGACGAAGAGTCCGAGTATCCCGAGGTAGTACTCGTGGGAAATTATCCTGTTCAGCTCCGCCATTATCACGCGGAGGTACTCCGCCCTAGGCGGGATCTTGTTGTTCATGAGCTGGTCGACGGCGACCGAGTATGCGAAGAGGATCCCAGAGCTGTCGAGGATGACCGGCCTCTCGAGGTGGGGCACGTTCTGGATGTAGTTCCGGTACTCGCTCATCTTCTCCTCCCCCCTGTGGACGTACCCCGGGTCTGGGTCGGCCCTCACCACGATGTCCCCGTCGAGCCATAGGCGTATCCGGAAGTGCCCTGCCCCTGGGTGCTGAGGCCCGAGGGACACGCTCATGATCCTATCGGCGTCAGGCGAGTATTCGTAGGCTGTAGACAGTCTCTCTATCTCCCTGGCGAGTTGTAGTCCTTCCTGAGCGGCGGCAGGTCGTTCCAGTCCTCGGGGAGCAAGAGCCGCCTTAGGTCGGGGTGCCCCTCGAAGCGTATCCCAAGCATCTCGAAGGTCTCCCTCTCGTGGTACTCGGCGGCGCCCCAGACCTCGACGAGCGACGGGACCGTGGGGGAGCCGTCCCTCTTCACGCGCTCGGCTAGCTGGACGACTAGGTCCTGCTGCCCCGGCGTAGAGACCGAGCCCACGAAGTAGATGACCTCGAACTCGGCCTGCTGCATGTAGTCCGTCCCCCCGACGACGTTGAGGTGGTCGAACCCAAGTGTGTCCCTGACGAAGGTCGCGACCGACCTCATCTCCGCTGGCTGGACGGTGACTTTGAGGCGCTTGGGCCCGATGTAGTCGATCTTGGTCGACGGGAACGCGCCTAGTATCTTGTCGGTCAGAGGCTTGGTCCGCGAAATGTCAGGGATGCCTTGAGGAGGTCCTGAAACAGGGACGGAAGGCCCGACTTGGACGGCGCCGGGGCCGGCTTTCTGTGGTTCCGGTGAGCTCGCGGGTTGCAAACGGCACGGTCACTCTCCGTGAGGCCGTCTACGTCCCGCGGAGGCTCGTGGAGTGCCTAATCTTGTCTTGGAGGAGGGCGACGCCTTGGATGAGCGACTCGGCGCGCGGAGGGCACCCCGGGACGTAGACGTCGACGGGGATGATGTCGTCTATCCCCCTCAGGACGTTGTAGGAATCGAAATACAGCCCGCCCGTGATTGAGCATGCGCCCATCGCGATCACCCACTTCGGCTCTGGCATCTGGTCGTAGATGAGCTTGAGCCTCGGGGCGAGCTTCCTCGTTACGGTGCCCATGACTATTATCAGGTCGCACTGCCTCAGGGAGCCGAAGGCCTCCAAAACCCCGAAGCGCTCGGCGTCGAACCTGGACCCGGAGGCAGCCCCGACCTCTACGGAGCAGCAGGCCGTCTCGAGGTGGACAGGCCAGAGGCTGTAGAGCCGCCCCCAGTTCACGATGTAGCGGAGGGGGGCCCCTATGGCGTCCTGGAGGATTTCGTTGACCTTTCCGACGAGCACGTTGACCTCGCCGGTCTTCGGGACCTGCGCCGCCTCTACCAAATCTCCCGCTTCCCCGCCATGTGCACGGTCAGGCCCATCGGTATCAGGAGCGCGCCCACGAAGACCAGCATCATCCAGCTAGACAGCTGTCCTAGCGCCAGGGGCTGGTAGGCGACCGCCCAGGCGAAGAGGAACATCGCCATGACGTCGAAGACTACGAACATGAGGAGGTAGGCGTAGTACTGCATCATGAAGTGCATCTTCCCTCTCCCTCTTGGGACCTGCCCTGCCTCGAAGGTCGCGTTCTTGATGGGGTTGGGGCTCTTCGGCGCTATGAGCCTCGGAACGACGAGCATTATCGACGTGAAGAGGACGCCCACGAGACCCATGACGAACACGGAACCGATGTCTCCAAAGATCGCCAACCAGTGCGAGCCCTCCTGAATTTTCGGCGACGGCGGTGCATATTAAAGCTTGGCGGGCGTCTTGGTCAAATTGAGGCATCCATGCTCGCTGACGGCAGCCTCGTCGAAGCGTCCTAAAGCGAAACACATTTAGTGACGCTGCGTTCGCCGTCGTATAGTTTGAAGATCGCGGTCGTCGGAACCGGCGTGTCTGGGTCCTACCTTGTCAACAGGCTTGGCGAATCGCACGAGGTCGTGGGGTTCGAGAGGAGGCCGAAGGACAAGTTCTTCGCGGTGTGCGCGTGGGGGACCTCCAAGTACGAGATGAGGAGGCTCACCGCCGGCACCGGCCTGGACTTTGACAAGTACATCCTCTGGGAGGGCAAGACGATGCACGTCGAGATAGGTGACAGAATGCTTGACATCCCGCTGGACGGCCTGGTCACGTTCGACAAGCACCAGTTCGAGTGCGACCTGATGAAGGGCCGCGAGATAAGGTACGGCGTCAGGGCGAACAAGGAGGAGCTTCAGAAGGAGGGCTTCGACATGATCGTCGACGCGACGGGCAACCACAGGGAGCTTCTCCCAAAGATCAAGAACGACGCGTTCATCCCTTGCTATGAGACCAAGATGAAGTACAAGGACGGCCCACCGATCGACGACTTTTACGTGAAGCCGTTCGCTCGCGACACGGGATACCTCTGGTACTTCCCCCTAGAAAGAGGGCATGGTTATGTCGGCGCGGGAGACTTCGACAAGAAGCAGGTGGATTACGTCGATGACTACAACAAAGCCCACCCGGGCGAGGTGGAGAAGAGAATCGGGAGGCCCATCAGGTTCCTCTCCCCCGGGTATTGCGAGCCTTTCTACGAAGGGAACGTGGTAGGAGTGGGCGAGGCCATCGGGACCGTCTTCCCGATACTTGGCGAGGGCATCATACCGAGCATCCAGTGCTGTGACATCCTGCTGGAGACCATGCCGGACTTCAAGAAGTACCGGGCGAAGGTCCTGAAGCACTTCGAGATCTTCGACGAGTGTTACAAGCTGGTCGACCTGAAGATAAGGGGCAAGTTCAGCATGACCAGGAACGCGGCCTTGTTGTGGAAGGTATACCGCTACATGAAGAAGAGGGAGGACAGGTTCGGCATGGCCATCAGGGCCAACGACCTGCGCCAGATCATCAGTGTGTGATCGCTGGCCTTCGAGCTTGTCGCTGGTGTGGAGTGAACACGAAGGGCCGTCGGGAGCCTCGTCATGAGCACCCCGGAGGCCCGCGCCCACTCCGCCGTCCACGTCCTCAAGGGGGCCGTGACGAGGGTGCTGGGCCCGAGGAGGTTCACGTTCGGGGGAGCGGGCATACTAAAGCTCAGGTCTGACGGTCCGCCGACGACGCAGGAGCTCGGAAAGATAGAGGCTGCCGCGAACAGGAAGATCGCCGAGGATGCGGAAATCCTTGAGTTCAGCATGGAGAGGCAGGAGGCGGAGGGTCACTTCGGGACGGGCATCTACGACCTGTGCCCGGCCCCCGAGGGCGTGGCGCTGCTCAAAATCGCGAGGATCCCCGATTGGGACGCCAGCTGCTGCCCGCAGGCGCACGTCGAGACTACGGGCTCGATAGGGGCGATAAGGATAGACGGAGCCGCCTTCGACGACGCAGCTAAGGAGCTCGCTCTCAGGTTCCACCTCGTCTGACGGGATGCCTCGAGATGGCAAAACAGTATATTGGTGATGCAAAGGCCCTTGGATTTGGGCCCGTAGCTCAGTACGGATAGAGCGACAGCCTCCTAAGCTGTAGGTCGAGGGTTCAAATCCCACCGGGCCCGCCAACGCCCTCCTCGGTCCTCGCCCCCTCGTCCCGCCGTGGTTGCTCTTTCAGGTCGAGGATCGGGCAATCTGTCCGGTCGGTCTGCTTCCCTTCGCAGTGGCTAGGAGCCGCCCTTGTATGTCTTCTTCAAGACGTAGTCGAAGAAACGCTGCGTCGTCCCGTCATCTGAGGTCCATTCGGCCCGCAGCCTCGTCTTCTTCTCCACCCTTCTCAGCGCGGAGAGAAGGGACCGGTTCAACTCCTTGGCGCTCTCGCCCAGCATCTCCGCTTCTACGACGAACTCGCCGTTCGCCTCCTTTACCGACCCCTTGGGGAGGGCCTTCTCCAAGCCGGGCTTGATGGCTTTCGGGCTGGAGCTACTCACCCGTGCAGAGAGCCTGAAACGCCCGCTTGCCATTCGCAATCAGACCTCGAGCCAATCTAGGCTAGAAGGGTTTTCCTTGGAGCGATAGACATCCCGCCTGCGATGGGAGCCCGTCTACGACCGCGCACCCTACTTGGAGAGGAATCTCCACGACACTATCATCCCGAGCACGGTGAGGATGAGGGCGAAAGAGTCCAGATAGAGGAAGTCGAATTGGAGGCTCGCCATACCAGTGGAGCCGAGCAGGAGCTGGCGGGCGATGTCGGTCGCGTAGCTGACGGGGTTCACCTTGACTATCGGCTGAAGCCAGCCCGGCATCAGCTTGGCCGGGAACATCGCGTTGCTCGCGAAGAGTAGGGGCAGGTTCAGGAGGTTCACTATCATGAGTTGGGTGTCCTGGTTCGAAGAGCGGACAGCGAGCATCACGAAGAGCGAGGAGAAGCCCATCACCATCAGGAAGAGCGCGGAGAATGTCCCGAGGATCCCGAGGACGGTGAGGTGCGAGACGCTCAGCCCAAGCAAGATCGCTATGACGAGGACTATGGCCGCTTGGGTCAGTCCTCTCACTATCGACGCGAAGACCTTTCCCAAAGGTATGGCGCCGCGCGAGAGAGGGGTGCTCAGCTCCTTGTTGAGAAACCCGAGCCGTCGGTCCCAGACGACCGAGCTTCCGCTGTTCATCGCCATGAACAGCGAGATGAAGGAGAGCATGCCGACGGCCAGGAAAGAGAAGTAATCCGTCGTCCCGAAGGTGTTTTGCATTATTTGCGCGGCAAGGGCGTTGAGCTCTTGCGCAGGTATGTTGAGCCCGGGGATGTTGAACGAGCTGCCGGTGAAGATTGCCCCGAAGTTCATGGCCTTACCGAAGAGCCCCAACCATATGACGGGCTGGATTAGCGTTAGGAGAAGGATCAGGGGAGCCTTGTACCATTTCTTGAGGTCGCGGTTGGTGAGGGCCCAGAGGCCGTGGAGCGGACTGTCGTTTATCGGGGCCTCTTGGTCAAAAGATGGGAGCGAGCTGTGATCGGCGCTTCCTTGCTGGTATGCGGTTCTGGGGTCTCCACCGGAAAGCTTCGTCCCGTCGCCTGCGCGTCTGGTCTGGGAGGCGTCAACCGCCTGTCTCTCCGTTCCTGTTGTCGGGTCAGTCATTTGCCTGTCTCGCCACGCTCTCCGCTACCTTCCTCTCTTCATTCCCATCATTCCGTGCCTGGGAACTTGAGAGCCGCTCTCGGCGTGCTCTTCCCTGATGGAGCGGCCCGTGTACTCCAGGTAGACCTGGTCGAGCGAGGGCTTTGCGATCGAGATCTTTGTGACCCTGGCTCCGGCCAGCCTCAGCGCCTCCATGACCGCTGGCGCAGTCTCCTCGCCCAGCAAGGTCTTGATCCTATAGTCAGAATCCGTCCTTCTCACGTCGACGACGTTCGCTATCCCCCTAATCGCCGGAGATAGGTCGGCAGCTCCATCCTGGACCTGCACCTCGATTATGTCTCCGCCGATGCTCTCCTTGAGCTCGCTCGGCGAGCCGATCGTCAGGATTTTCCCGTGGTCGATGAGGGCAATTCTGTCGCAGAGGTTGTCTGCCTCGTCGAGGTAGTGGGTCGTCATGAAGAGGGTCATGTGGAACTCTTCCTTGAGCGTCCGTATGTACTCCCAGACGGCTGCCCTGGTCTGGACATCGAGTCCGAGAGTGGGCTCGTCGAGGAATAGCAGCCTCGGACGGTTGATCAGGCCGGACGCCAGCTCGAGCCTTCTCTTCATTCCCCCGGAGTAGGTGTTGACCTTCTTGCCGGCGTATTTCGCCAGCTCGACGAGATCGAGAAGCTCCTGGGCACGCGGCTTCGAGACCTTCCGGGATATCCCGTAAAAGTCAGCGCAGAGAAGCACGTTCTCAATTCCGGTGAGGTCCTCGTCAGCCGTGGACTCCTGCGGCACGACGCCGATGCTCCTCCTCACGGCGTTCTGCTCCTTGGTCAGGTCGTGGCCGCACACGGTTGCGTTCCCGGCGGTTGGACGTAGGATCGTCGTGAGCATGTTTATCGTGGTGCTCTTTCCCGCTCCGTTCGGCCCCAAGAACCCGAAGATCTCTCCTTGCATCACCGTGAACGATATTTGGTCGACGGCGTTCGTCTTCCCGTCGAAGCTCTTGGTCAGGCCTTCGATTCTGAGCACCTCGTTGGCGGGTGCGGTTGCCGCTGCCTCCCTAGACGCGCTTTCTCCTCTAGTCGACCCCAAAGGCTGGGAAATGACAGTTTCGCCCGTGCGCTCCACAGCTCCTATATGGTTCTGGGGAGCTCGACGAGTAATAAGACGAGGAGACGATTCTCACGATTGGCAACCATCCGTCATCGTCGCCTATTCACAGCCCTCTCCGGATGACGGGTACAGTGATGGCGAAGTGACCACAAGAAGAGCGAGAACGTCACGGAAGGACGGAAAGCTCGATGTAGGCAGAGCGAGATATCAGGCCGTCGGTCGCCGTCACGAGCAGCGTGTACCTTCCCGTCGCTGTGCCTGCGCCTACGTCGACGGTGATGTTGACGCTCTGATTCCCAGCCAACGAGCCGATCTCGTTCTTGTCTGCCTGCATGGTGATGCTTGTTCCCGTCAAGGTAGGCGGTTCCGAATCGGAGGATTGGATGAAGATGGGGGACGAAGAGCTCCCTCGCAGGTCAACCTGCAGGCTCGCGCTCTCCCCCCTGGGGACGGACAGGGTGGAGTTCCCGTCCGCAGAGATCGAGAAGGAAGGCTGGTAGGACGGGTCCACAAACCCTATCGAATTGGTGGTGGATTCGGTGAACCACGCCTTCCCCCCGCCGAGGGTAAATGTCAGGGCGTTGTCTATCTGAGACATGTTGCTGGCGGCGGGGTCGGAGAGGCTGTACTCCGTCAAGGTCCCGTTCGGAAAGTCCAACGCGGCCATTCTATTTCCGAAATGCTCGTTGAACCACACAAGGGAGCCGTTCGTCTCGACGAAGTATGGGAGGGTGGTGCCGATGTAGCCGACGCTCGAGGTGGGATAGACCGTCCAGGTGCCGTTTGCGGGATTGTCGAACGCGAGGCTCGAGTCGCCGTGCTGCGCGAGCCAGATGCCTCCGTCTCCGAGCGAGATGCTGTCGGGGTCGGAGAGGCTCTGGTTTCCTGCGCCGACCGGCTCCGGGCTGAAATGCTCTGGATCGAATGCGAAGACCGCGGTGCCGCTGATGAGGGGCGAGGCGTCGACGTAATACCCGGTGGTGCTGTTCGCGAAGACTATCTGCGCCGGAACCCCCGGGACGTTGACGGTCGCCGACGTGTTGTTGAGGTGCTCGGGGATTTGGACGGAGTGCTCCACGACTGTCCCGTTCGCAAAGAGCGTCCCGATCTGGCCCGAGTGTATCTGGGTGAACCAGAGCGCGTCGTCTGGCCCCGGCGTTAGGGTGTATGGTTGAGAATCGCTCGCCGCGAGCGAGACGACCTTGAAGGTGTCGTTCGCCGGGCTGAGCCCCACGAGCCTGTTCTGGGCGGAGTCGGTCGCCCAGACCCTGTCGTCCCACAGGGCTACGCCCCAGATGTCCGTCTTGTCGGCGCACGTGTACCCCTCGGTGGAGCTTGCTGGGTAGGTGCCCGGGAACGAGTACTCGACAAGCGTGCCGTTCGTCACGTAGAGGTGCGCCAGCGCCGGCACTGCCTCCTCTCCGAACCAGACGGAGCCATCGGGGGCGACCGCTATCGCGTTGGGCCATCTCTCGGTCGCAGGGAGGGAGAACGTCGTGACGGCCCCGAAGCTTCTTGTAGTGAGCTCGCTCTTCAATATGGGGCGCCCCAGGAGGGACGGACAGCCAGAGGGGGGGCCTGCCGGAGAATTGCAAAGGCGCCACCTACGAGGAGCAAGACGAGGACGGCAATGGCAACTACATTTCTGCCTCTCATTCTCTCCAGTTTCTCGAAGCTCCTGTTAGCTTATTAGAGCTTGTCCGGACTTTGCCCGTTGGTGCGCTATCAATACACAGGCCTAATGTGCCGTCGCCGTAATGCTCCATCTCGCTTCTTGATTGGAGGGCCTGAAGCCGTCTTGATAGCTGATGTCAGCTATGCTCGGAGCTTCGCATCGCTGAGTTAGTGGAATGAACGCTACTTCGAGGGGCTTACCGGGCTGCGCGGCAGATCGTACCCCCTTTGAGCAATGACTCGGATTGTCCCCACATCTATCTGCTCCTTCACTGTTTTCAGCCCATACCCATTCAATATGGATTCCAGAAATCGAGCGCAGCATTCCGTCGACTCCAATCTCCTTCCGGCGCCTATGATCTCTATCTGGACGCCGTCCCTGTCCTTTAGATTGGTCACCGTGAATCGCTTCACCGGGATTATGAAGCGGAGATCCGCGGCCAGCGTCGATAGACCCTCGACATTCTCGGTGACGACCTTCAGCGTGGCGACCAGCCTTGACCCGAGCTCACTGAATTTCTTCAGGAGTACTTCCTTGTTGGCGTGGTAGAGCTCCGCTATTATGTCGTCGACGAAGTCCGCTGGCAGGGTTATGACGTCCACGAGCCGCATGACGGAAAGGATATGCCAGATATCGTAGATTTCCTCGGGGTTCCCTCCTTCCGCGCATATCTTCGCCATGAAGGAGAGGGTCTCGTTCGTGAAGGCGTAGAGCGTCTTGCCGCGCTTTTGCGCTTGAAGCTCGAACTCCTCGTACGCCTCCGGGCTGACCGACAGGTTAGTCCTAGAAACCAAAATCCAGAATGACTAACAATCCCATCACTATTAAAACTGTGCAGGGAGAAAAACCCCCTTTGCCTTCAAAGGGATGACCAAGAGGAAGGACTGTTCAGGCCCCGGGCGTCAGAGTCGCATTATTGTCCGGTGAAATGTATGGAGCGACGATTGGCACTGTGAAGATGTAGTCTTGTTGCTGGGTATGAATCAGCACGAAATGCTGAGTCTGGTTGTCGTAGGATATACCCAGGTATAGCGAGCCAGGTCCCCCGGGTGTGATCGTCGGGGTGCACAGCCCTCCGGTGTCCATATTCCATTGGAGGTAGTGCGGGAAGATGATGACGTCCGTGGGCAGGTTGCACGTATTCGGTGGAGGCGATTCGCCGGGGGGCATTGGGGTGAACATAGGCATCGAGCCTCCCACCTGGCCTGTGGCCAGCGTCTCGTTGTCATATGTCACGTTGAGGATTGTGATCGGCCGAGCGCCGACATTCGACAGAGTAAGGACAAGGAGTGCCGGGCCCGACTCGTAGCTGTACCCCATTATCTGAAGGGCCGGTGTGTTCGATGGATGAGCGCTCGCACCACTCCCGTCCGGCAGCGCATTGGTCCAGCCGTAGTTGTAGTCCAGTGCGACGGCTAAGACGAGCAGGACAAGTGGGACGACGACTACGAGATTCCTGAGCTTCCTGAGGCGTCGGCCAGAGTTATCTCCGCTTTTCAATCCCAATGCCCCCTTATCCCTTGGCCCAGAACCATGAAGATTACCAGGTACACGCAGGCCAGAACGAGAAAGAAAAAGCCCACAATCAGGTCGGCCTGGCCCTGAGGCACCCCTATCAGGCGTATGTCTGGGTGGAACACCCTGAGCGTGACGTATGGGGCAGCGGAGTGCTGCGGTGGTGGCAGTGGCAAGCTAGTGACCTGGAACGCCACGGTGGTCGCATTGTACCCGCTGCCACCGGGGAAGGATGCAAAGGCGCCAATCCACCCGGTCGGGAACCGTCGGGTAGGCAAGGTACGCCCAACCGCTGGCGCCGGTAAAGTTCCGCCCAAGGGATGAATTTCCGAAATCGGTCTGTGCATAGAAGAGGACGGGAACACCCGCGACCGGCTTCCCGCTTGAAGTGACCAAGATGACAGACATATTCAGACCGCCCTTGACCACGCTGAGAGAAGGAGCCTCGAGCGAGGTCGCCGTTGTGACCTTCTTCGCAGTTGTGCTGACCGATGTTTTGGTTGACGTTGTGGTGGTTGTAGACTTTGTAGTGCTGCCTGAGGACGTCGTGCTTACCGAGGTCGTGGTGGTGACTGATGTTGTGGTGCTTGACGGCGCAGTTGACGTTGTTGCGGTGACTGATGTTGTGCTGCTTGACGACGTGGTGCTTGCTGGTGTCGTGGTGGTGGTGCTTGACGACGTTGCGGAGGTGCTCGTCGATGTGGAGCTGACCGACGATGTGGTTGATGTTGCGGTGCTTGACGATGTCGTAGTGCTGGTGCTGGTGGTGCTTGACGACGTGGTTGATGTTGTGGTGCTGCCTGGCTCAACAACTGCAAGCCAGCCGTTCTGCATGTCGTCCATCCCTTGGCAAGGTATGATGCAGTTGACCTGGAATGTCCCGGTCGTCCCTGCAATGAACTGAATTGCAGATTCGTTGTGTGCCGTGTCAATCTGAGCCGACTTGACGTCATATCCCTGCACCTCTAGTTGGTGAGGGTTGTCGAACGGGAGGTTATCGCACCCTGGAAGCTGTAGACTTGCTGGGCAGGCGTCACCATAGATGAAGAGGATTTTGACGGTATCTCCCACCGTGACCGTCATGTTGAGGTCTCCCGCTGAGCCGTTGAAGCCTTCCTGGCTCACGATTATCGTGAAGCTGTCCACTGGGTCGCCGCCCGACGCTTGCATCGGATCTGGTGGTCCGTCCTTCGCCTGGATCTCACCAATCGCCCCCATGGGAGAGCCCATCGCCACCATGGGACCCAACGTCGCGACCAGGAGCAAGACAAAGATGGCTATTGCGGTTGTTCTCTTCATTGTGGGTCACCCATCGAGCTCCCTATTGCAACGAGTTGCGGGACGGCTAGGTTAGCGATGACCGAGATTCTTCTCCCGTCTGACCACCATTGCACTTGCCCCGGCCCCCCGTCATTCGACGGCCCTCGACCGAAGCCTGGATTCCCATTGACAGACACTCTCTCAAAACTCGCGGGCAGGAAGGAAGGTGGACCCTTGATGACATCCTCTCTTATCTGGAATATTGCCATGACCGATCCGTCGTTGTAAAGACCGAGCGGCTCCATCGAGCTGTTGCTGTAGAGGAGAGTGAGCATGTTGCCGTCTGGGGCGACTCTCGCCTGTGTGAAGGTGGTTCCTGCAGGCAGGGATGTCGGAATGTAGATTGGGAACGCGGCTTTCCCCATGGCTTCAGAGACGGACACCTGGTCCCCCAAGCTCGACAGACTCACCTGCGTCTTCGTGCCCGAGCCCCGGGCTTGTTGGAACAGCCTGCCATCCAGAAGCTTCTGCGCTGTCTTCCCTGCGATTGGGACGGAGATTCCGACGACGGCCAGGCCAATCGCGGCCACGAACCCACCCTTGAGGAGTTTCCGCCTACTGGACGAAGATGGACCGCCGTCTTTGGAGGTCATGTTTGGAGGCTCTCCTCCGCTGCGAATCCGCTGAGGATAGACGCGGGAGAATTGGCCGACTCCGGATTAGTCACCGGAGTCCCGTCGCTGTTGCCTACGTAGGACCTGATAGCCACATCTGGTGAGGTAGGCGCCTCGACGGAGCCGGCAGCTCTGATGCTGCCCAGTGTTAGAGGAGGGAGCTCCGCGGGCCCCTCCGGAGGCCCCTCAGCCTCGCTGTACTCCCACAGCGAGATGAGAGGTACGAGCCTGCTCAGCAGAATCAACAGCAGAGCGAAGCCCGCAAAACCTGCCGCCGTGATGGAAACGTCCTCCCACGAGGGTATGAAGACGCCAGCCGGATACGGAAGCTCTGGTAGAGCCATCGAGGGGATGACTATGAGATACCGCTCCACCCACATGCCGGCGTTGGCGAGTAGCCCCGCCAGAACAATGAAGCCGACCGTTCTTGTCCGCGGCACGGCGACAATGATTCCGGGCAGGACGAACCCAGCTATTATCATGAACCAGAATTCTGGAGCATATGTCCCCACCGTAAGAGATGTTATGTATTCCGCGTTCAAGGTTTCAGCAGCCCAGGAAGGGACCAGGAAATCGCTGGCGGTAAGGTAAATCATGGTGAGGTCAGCGGCCAGGAATATGAGGGCCAGGTAGAGAAGGTGCTTGACCTCGATGTATTTCTCGAGATGATAGAACCTGCGAAAGGCGTACACTACGACTATCAGAGCCCCTAGCCCGGAGTACACCGCCCCCACGACGAAGTAGATGGAGAAGATGGTGCTGCCCCCAACTCCTGGCCTGAGGGTAACGGCATAGATCCACCCGAGGACGGAGTGCACGCAAACGGCCAGCGGAACGATGATGACCGCCATGGCCGTGATGCCCCAGTTCAGCCTGTTGACCTGACCCTTGCTCCCTCTCCAGTGGAACGAAAGCTTCGCGTAGAGCCATCTCCTCACCCTCCCGACATTTGGCATCCGCTCCCTGCAAATGGCCAGATCGGGGATGAGCGGCAGGAAGAAGTAAATCAGGCTCGCAATGAAGTAGGTCCCTATAGCGATCGTGTCCCAACTTATGGGCGACTGCAACCTTGCGTAGAGGAAGAGGTTGATCATTCTGTCAGGTCTAGCGATGTCAACCATGACTATGAGCGCACCAACCGGAAGGGCGGCGACGGTAATCATCTCGGCGATCCTGGTTATTGGCTTCCTCCAAGTCGCGTGGGAGAGCCTGAGAACTCCAGAGATTATTGTCCCCGCCATGCTGATCGCTATGAAGTAGACGAAGTCGATCACGTTCGTGCCCCACACGACGGGGATCCTATCCCCGGTCGTGCCCATGCCTAGCACGTACTCGAGGTAGTACGCGTATACCCCCCACCCTAGCACTGCGAGCAGACAACAGACGATAAGCCCGAAACGAATCGGATGACCGGTGGTTACTGACTCGAGCGGCGCTAGAACGTCCGCGCCACCATCGTCATCGCCTGCTTTCTTCATGCGGTTCCACCCGACGGAGGGAGGTAGAGTACCTGCGGAAGGGTGCCCAAGTCCTCCTTAAGCCTGTAGGCGCCTCGTTTGTTGATCAGGGTGCTCAGGGGCTGCACCACCGTTCCGTTGCTCACAACGTCTTGCGCGGCGTCTCCGAACCAGAGGGCGCTCATCCCTGCCTCGGTGCATGACTCGACGCAGGCCGGAACGTCGCCCTTTCCGACCCTGTGCGCGCACCAGATGCACTTCTCTGCGACCCCCTTTCTGTGGGGGATGTTGGTGGTTGGAGAGTAGACCGCGTTCGCATCGTCGGCGTAAACAGGAGGGTCTTCCCAGTTGAAGAACCGCCTCTCGTATGGGCAAGCGACGATGCAGTACCTGCAGCCTATGCATCTGTCCTGGTCGATCATGTTGATGGAGTCCGCGCTGTAGAACGTGGCGCCGACCGGGCAGACTTTTGCGCAGGGGGCGTCCTGGCAGTTCTGGCACGGCACGGGCAAGAACGAGCCGTTGCCAAGGTCAAAGACCTGGATCCACGACTGTCTGCCTGCATATCCGACCTCCCCGCCCCAGGTCGGCGGGCATTGCATTTCGGTCTGACATCCTTCGGTGCACTTTTGGCAGCCGTTGCACGCGTTCAGGTCTATGACGAACACGTACTTCCTGGTCGTTAGGGGGGTGCTTGTCGAAGCGCTAGTAGTTGAAGAGGTTGTGGTAGAGTTCGCGGCGATCTCCTGCGCGCTAACTGGCTTGAGGAGGGTGGACGAAAGACCGAGGAGGGCGGCTCCGGCCGTCGCAGCCCCCGCCCCGGCCAGGAATTTCCTTCTCTGAGGATTCAAGCCTAGGCATCTATCCTGGGGAGACTTGGGACCCCGGCGAAGGCTGAGAGAGCGGGAAAGGCGAAAAGCACGCAGAGCTCGGCAGCGACCTTCCGCATGCTTCTGACGACGTTCGCGAGCAAAGGCTCATTCCCTAGCCAAAGCAGACTCCGAAAGCGATAAAAGCCTAGTTCAGCATTTGCGGGCAGCCGGTTACTTTTGCGGGCAAAAGCGGGCAGCTCAGGTGCATGCGCCGAGGCGCCGAACGTCAGCGCGTAATTCACTGAGGTTGTTATGGTTTCACCCGTTCAATCTTGGCCACGGCGCATTCTTTGTGGGTCGACGCTCAATTGTTGCGGAGGCTACTCTGCGGACCTACGGCCGCCTCTTTACCACGTAGCCCATGGCAAACCCGGCCATCAAGAGGACCGCCATTACGCCGTACGTCCACGTCGGCACGGTCGAGGTCGTCTGTACAGCTGTGCTGGCTGCCGTCGTGGTTGCCGTTGTGGTGCTAGTCGTTCCGGGTGGCGTTGAGGTTATGGTCGGTCCAGGCACGGTCGATGTTATCGTTACTCCGGGTGCCGTCGAGGTTACGGTCGGTCCAGGCACGGTCGATGTTATCGTTACTCCGGGTGCCGTCGAGGTTACCGTTGCAGTGTTCTGGCTATCCGCCGATGTACTTGGACCCGTTATCTGGAAGGAGAAGTGGAACATGGGGAGCTGGTAGGGATCGTCACCGACGGTCAGTATGGGATACCTGTAGACCGCGATGCTGGGCGTGAGAGGGGCTGTGGGGCCCAAGTAATTTGCCGGATAGAGGTCGATGGTGTGGTATCCGGGCTGACCCGTGACAGTCAGATACAGCGTAATGTTCCCTTGGGTGTTGAAGCCGCAGACGTAGCCAATGAAGGAGTTGTCGTAATCGACGGCCGCTATGTTGTCCTGGTAGGTCCAGCCTAGCCCGGTCATGGATACGACTATTTGCGAACCCTCAGGTCCCTGCGTTGCGTTGATGGACGCGCTCCTCTCGATGTAGAGAGTCGCGTTACCGTTGGGTGCCACGGCTGAAGCGGTGATGTTGTGGGGACCACCCAGCTCGTACGGCACCTTCATGCTGAACGAGAACGAGCCAGCAGCGCTCGTCATAACGCTCCTCAGGGGGTCGATGGATGAGTTGAAGCCGCTGAGGTGGTTTCCGACATGCGTGGCCCACGAGAGCGGAGTGAGCGTGTTGGGAGGAAACCCTAGTCCAGTCACATTCACGACCGTTCCCACCGTTGCTACGTTCGGGGTGACGGTAATCCTCGCGCCTGACGTTGGGGTGGTGTCCTTGGGGGTTATCTCAGGCCTGACGACCGCAGCCTGAGGGGTGAAAGTCAGCGGCCCAGCCCCCGTGATGTTGAACTGGCCATGGAAGGGAATCAGCGGCGGGTCCCAACTGGTGACGGACCCCACCGCGGAACCCTCTTGCGAGTTGAGGTAGGCAGGCCCCGGGTAGCCGTTGTAGACGGAGATCGTGTGAATCCCCATCGTACCCGTCACGTAGAACGTGAAGTTCCCACTTCCACGAGTCGTAATCCCCGTCATGTAGCCGAGGTACTCGTTGTCGAAGAGAACGTGGTACGCCGAGGCGTACAGTTTGGCCCCCATACCGGTAGCGTACACGGTGACCGGTGTTCCCACGGGGCCGCTGGTGGGCGAGAACGAGAAGGATGGCAAAGAGGTGAACGTTGCCTCGGCGTCCGCGGTCTTTGCGCCGGGTGCGACGACCTCGATTACGTGTGACCCGCAGTTGTCTACGGGAACAGCCACCGTGCGCGAGAATGCCCCCGTGGCGTTTGTGACTACGTTACCGAGCACCAGCTCCCACGGAGCGGTGTTGATGCCGAGGATCTGCGGGACCGATGTTGGCGTAACTGCGCCGATGACTGCCACGTCCCAGGTCGCGTTATAGGTGCTCCATTCTAGGACCAAATTGGTGTTTGGAGGAAGGCCCGTCCCGGTGATTATCATCTTGGATCCCACAGGCCCGTTGGGCGGCGCCACGGCAAGGTATGGCGAGGTGGCGGCGTGGACGACCGCCGGGCCTGCAAGACTGAAGAATAGGAGCAGGCCGCCTACTATCGCAACCTGAGTGGACTTGATGAGGCCCGATTGTCGACATTTGCGTGCTTTTGTAGAGGGTACTTCGCGGCGGACCGGGAACGACTTCGAGGTTCTCAATCGTGTCAGCTTCCTACTTCTGCGGAGCCCTTTGGCCTCCGGAGATGCTTTTCATCATGTAGCCGATAGGAATCCCGATCTCGACCAGGAAAACCACTATGAGCGCGTACGCCCACCACGGCACTGCGGTAGTCGACTGCACGGTTGTGAGGACTGAGGTATGTACGGACGTCACGACGCTGACGGACGTGGCGGTGCTCGTCGCCCCGGGTGCCGTCGAGGTGACCGTCGCCCCGGGTGCCGTCGAGGTGACCGTCGCCCCGGGTGCCGTCGAGGTGACCGTGGCGGTGCTAGTCGCTCCCGCTCCACCTACCGTCGCGGTGGTAGTGCTGACTGCTGTTGTGGTGACCGTTGCTGTGGTCGTTGCAGAGCCGGTCGTTGGTTGCAGAGTCGCCAGCGGAAGGTTGAGCGTGGCGGACCCCGTATTCGGTGGTTGCGCCGAGTCATGCGAATTTACAATGACCTCATATGCGGTGGCGTTCACGAGCGTGGGCAACGTCGCAATGTTGAGTGGGCCCGTCCACACCTTCGTGGCGGTCGAATAGGTCATTGGCACGTTCGCTATGAGGCCGCCGGGCAGGTTCTTGGCTCCAAACTGCCCTGACGTAGCGTTGTAAGGGCCCCAACCAACGACGGCGGTGACGACGCCGCCTCTCGTGGCCGTGTCGAGAGGGCCGGCGGTCCCAGCTACGGTGTCCGCGGCCGACAGGTACTGGATGTTGGCGGTGACGATTGCAGACTGGCCGTTGTAGAGGCCGGTGACCGGCGCTCCCGTCTTTGCGTCAGAGAGCGAGATGGTTGTGCCGAAGGTTATCGGGGTGATGATGTATGGATAGCCCACATACTTGTATGTCCCCGTATTACCATATTGGTCCGTGGCCTTTATGGTCGGTTGGTAGTTGCTTGTCACCCATGAGCTGTTCCAAGCGGGCCACACGTGGCCCGTGTACCACGGCTGGGGGTCGGTCGCGGCGCTGCCCGCATGGTACTTCGCGGTGGCGATTGTGCCGTCTGGTAGCGTGTACGTCACCTTTGCAGCGCTGATGGTGAAGGTCTTGCTGACCCACGTTGAGGCGTTCTCAACAACCGCCCCGTTCGAGACATACGTGATATGGAACTGTGCCAGCATCTCGTCCCCTCTGGTGCCGCCTGTGTTTACCGTGCACAGTCCCGCATAAATCATGCCGAAGGATATGTTGATCTTGTTGGTCACCAGGAAGGTGGTCGAGGAGACGACCGCGGCTCCCTGCTCAAGGAAGATGTCGTATGTCCCCACCTGAGTGGCCACGGCCTTCCAGGCCACGGTGGCGTTCCCGAAGATCGCACTCTCCACCTGCCCGGCTGCGCCAAAATTGAAGGGGAACGGGTACTCCGCTCCGCTCGGTGCCTGAACCACCACCGAGTACGTCCCGGATCCTGGAGCTGTCACGGTGATGGTAGTGTTCATTCCCAAGTTGATGTAGTTGGGGGTTGCGACGACGTACTGCGGCGTTTGAGCAGAGACAGCTGGGGCCGCGGCCACGGCGCAGATGCCGAGGGACATCAGGAGAAGCAGACCAGAAGCCAGCGCCTTGCTTCCGAAAGCGTGGTTGCCTGTCACGCCGCCCGCTAGGATCTGCCGAATTCTTCCTGCTTCTACCGTCCGCTTCCGCATCTTCCTGACGACATTCGCGTACAACTCAGTTACCTAGCCCATGCGTGTTTCTGGAAACGATAAAAGACTAGTTCAGCAGTTCCGGGCAGTTGCATGCAGATGCGTGCGTGCGCGGCTTTTTGCTGACGAGGCTCCAAATACTTGTGCGCAAATCACGTACTGGGGATTTGCTGTGAGGACAAATCAAGGGTGGGGGCGGGAGTATAGATGCTCCATTGCAGCACACGTCACGGTCTTGAGATGACTTGCCAGGCACCTGTCGAGAGGCGCTCGAATCGTGAAACCGAGGCGGGTGTGGTAGAGCGATGGCGCGGACAAGCATGTACGTGGACGACGCCGTCTTCGACGAGGTCTCCTTGCAGGCGCACAAGCAGGGAAGGACGCTCTATGCCTTCATGAACGAGACGCTCTCAGTGATGACGAAGATTTGCGAGGGCGGAGGCAATCCAAGCGAGCTCCTTGAGATGTGGCGGCTGACCTCGACGCTGAAGATGCTCGAGGTCATAACGCTGCCGTCAGACTTCGTGGACGACATGATAGTGGAGCTGTATCACACCGACAAGGAGGCGCTGCTGAGGAGGGCAGCCGAGCTTGGCTCCAGGCTCGTGGAGCCGCTGCAGATTATCGCCGGCGACATCGATAGGCTCTCTGAGCTCGCGCAGGATCTCAAGCTAATCCTGCCAATCAAGGAAGTCAAGATGGTGAAGGATGCGGATACCGGCTCCATAGAGATTTCTGTCCTTGGCGCAGGGAGAAGGTTCGAGTCGACTGAGTGCTGCAGCGCCTTCCTGAATGCGATACTCAGGGGTTACGGATACTCCGTAGCGAGGCAGGAGATTGGTCTCGGAACAATCAGGATGTGGGGCCAAAAGGACGGACATGACCTTGGGTTGACGTAGCGAGGACGAATGCCTTGACTTCCCCGGAGGCCCCCAATGTGGAGAAGATGTCTAGACGTCGCATGCTAAAATCGGCTGTGGTCCTCTCTGCGGTCGGCGCGGGGGTGATCCTGGGGTTTGACGCCCTGGTCACAGCAGCACCTTCTTCTGCGTCTGGTGCAGAGAGCACTTCCACGGCTCCCTTGCAGGCCTCTTCCAGCAGCGGGACGAGCGCCACTGGCACTTCAATCAGAGTGAAAGTCGTGTATCTACGGATGCCCCAGACCTTCAGCATCACTGAGGAGTACTTTGTCCTCCAGAGCCCAGCTTACTACCGCGACCTCCTGAGCGAAGTAGTGGATGAGCATCCCTTCATCTCGGCAATGATTCCCACCATGACGGTCTTGGTAGACGGTTATTTCGGACAGCAAGGCACGCCATTGAAGGATGGAGACGAGGTTGACTTCGTCCCTTACATGGCGGGAGGCTAGTCTGTATTAGGGTCTCACAGGCAACTCTGACGCAGGCGCGGTAGGATTTGGGAGTCACGAGGAGGCACATGATGCTGATGGGGACGCTTGCGCTGGTCGCAGTCGCCGGGGTGCTTGGGTTTTACGCCGTTTCGCAGGCCCATTCGTATCCCTGCGGCCCCCAATCGATGGTGCAGAAGACTAACCTGCCACCTCCCGTGCAGTTCGGGGCGGTGACGAAGTACCTGCTGCCCCAGAACAGGAGCCCGAACGCAATAACAGTCGCGCCGGATGGCTCCGTCTGGTTCGCCGAACTCGGGGTGCCCGGGGTGGCCCACCTCTACCAGAACGGTACGTTGGTTGAATACAGGTGGCCGTATACGTACCCCGCTTCGTCATCGTCCTCGAATGGGACGATTTGCTCAGACTGGACCAACACGTGGGGCATCGCCGTGTGGGACGGCGAAGTCTGGGGCACCAACGCAGCCACCGACTCCATCGTCGGGCTCAACCCGTCAACGGACTCGTTCCAGACCATACAGGTGAAGACCGGCTCCTTCCCGTACACGCTCACGGTCGGGCCTGACAACCACCTCTGGTTCACCCAGCTCCCGTTTCTCCCCGAGGTCGGCCGGGTCGACCCGTCGTCCCACCAGGTCTCTTTCTATCCTCTCCCGAACGGGACGAACGCCCTGGCTACGTCTGTGACCTTCAAGAATGCCACCCTCGGATATGTGCTGTCGGCATTTGCGAATTCCAGTGGCGGCGAAGTCTTCTCGTTCAACCCCTCCGCTTCCAACGTCACGTTCACGTTGGTGGGAACCGCCTCCCCAAGTGCGGGCCAGCGGTCACAGATAGAGGGGGCGGGGAACGGACCGTCCACGCCCACGAGCGTCGCGGTAGGCGAGGGAGGGATATGGGTAACCGAGCATTCGGAGTCGTTCATGGACTTTTACGACGCGAAGACGATGCAGTGGCAGCCATACCCGACGTCGACTGTCGGCTACGTCTCGGCGACGCTACCGTACTTCGACGTCTCCAACGGCACGACTGTCTGGTTCAACGAGCACTTCGCGAACAGGCTCGCCGAGATTTGCTGCAACGGGACGTCGCTGACGGAGTACAGCCTCTCGGACCCTCCCGCGTCGAGCATTGGTACGATAGACAACGCCGAAACGATAGCCCTTGCGAGCGACCGGGTCTGGTTCACGGAGATGACCGCCGACTACGTTGGATTCGTCAGCGACAGCTACAACCCGCCGTTCTCGATCTCTCTGGCCAGCAACTCCACAATCGCGATGCAGCCGGGTTCGACCGCTCAGGTCCAGCTCAAGCTGGACGGCACGTCGGCGGCGCCTCTGAGCTGGCAGTTCGCCGACTCGGAGCAGTTCACCGGGGCGCCGAAGAACATCACGTTCGCTGGCCCCGGGCAGGGCTTCTCGCTCAACGGCGCGGCACAGGGTGCGGTCAATGCGACAGTGACCTTGAGCGTATCGCAGGAGACCCCGCCCGGTCATTACGAGGCTCTGATTACAGTCACAGACGGCTTGATCTACAGATCGGTCTATCTTGAGATCGTGATAACTGGCTAGAGGGCAGCGCCCATGGCTCCTGTAGTTCACCAATTTAGGTGAACATGGATGAATGGGGAGGCCGAAGCTGTCGTGATGGTGGATGGCAATGGTGGTCGGACCTTGGTATCGCCTCCCTGTGACCTAGTCTCGCAGTCAGGCCCTGGCCGGGACGGCCGGCTTTCCGGCAGAGAGCCCGCCACTGTGCCTAGCCGGAGGTCATCAGGAAGGTGAAGTGGAACGAGGGCATCAGCGCTGGATGGTCCTGTGGCGTCAGCAGAGGGTACCTGTACTCCACCGTCTGCTGGGCGGTGAACTGCGAGCCGCCCCACCACACCGAGGGATAGAGATCGATTGTGTGGATCCCCGGCGCGCCGCTCGCGACTATGGTGACCGTGACGTTTCCTCCGCTGTTGAACCCGCATGCGTAGCCGATGTAGGAGTTGTCGTAGTCGACTGCGACGATGTTGGTGTTAAAAGTGTAGCCGACCCCGTGCATGATTATCTGGATCTGCGTGCCTTGTGGCCCTTGGGTCGTGCTGATGACGGCGCTCCTCTGGATGAAGACGGTCCCGTTAGAGTTCTCGGTGAGGTTGCCCGCTGCGATGTAGTGGATGCCTCCCAGGTCTGGCGGAACCTTCATGGTGAAGGAGAACGTCCCGTCCGCAGCCGCGGTGACATTCCTCAACGGCTTTGCGACCGCTTTGTAGCCTAGCAGGTTGCTCCCCGCATACGTCGTCCAGACGAGCGGGTACTGCGTGCTGGGGGTGAAGCCCGCCCCAGTGACGGTGATGTTGTCGCCGACGTTGGCAATGGTGGGCGTAACGCTGATCCGCGGACCGCTGGTCGCGGTGTTCACGGGGACCGAGATGTGCGGCCGGACGACCGACGCCACTGGCGTGAAGCTCGCCTGCGGGATGGAGGACGTCTGAGACGTAGAGCTCGGGGTCACGGTCACAGTCGAGGTCGAGGTCACAGTCGAGGTCGTTGCGCCTTTACTCGCTGTCGCCGCATAGATCCCGACGCCGGCCACGGCGACCAGCACGATGATTACGACGCCCAACAGGGCCTTCGAGATTGCTTTGCGCTCATCCGGCTCCTTCCTTGAGACGAAGAACGCGCCGCCCGCGAGGGCGGCGAAAACAGCGAACGACCCGTATGCCGCGGAGCCGCCGACGGTGAAGGCAGCGGTGGTGGTCGACGAGGTCGCTTGCGGCGCGACCTGCTCCGGAGTCACCGTGAAGTTAGCGAAGAACGGGATATACGGCGGGAAGGTGGACTGGGTCTCCGACGAGGGCGGACCCTGCTGCGGGTTCAGGTACCCGGGTCCGGGATACCCTTGGTAGATGGAGATGTAGTGTGTCCCGGCCGTCCCTGAGGCGTAAACTGTGAAGCTAGTGGCACCGGCCGAGCTGAGGGCGGTCATGTACCCAGTGATTGCGTTGTCCCACATCAGGTAGTAGCTGGTCGAGTAGGATCCGTAGCTCAGCCCAGTTGCCATGAAGGTGATGGGTGTCCCGTCGGGTCCGCTCTTGGGAGAGAAGGTGAAGGAGGGCTCCACTATGAACGTCGCCTTCGCAGAGAGGGCAGTCCCGTTCGCGAAGAAGGCCTGGATGAAGTGAGTTCCGCCGTAGTCCGTCGGGACGACTATCTGTGCGGAGAACCCTCCTGTCGCATTGGTCTGGGCCGGGCCCAGCGTCGTCTGAGTGGCAGGGGTATTGATTCCCGTGACCTGTGGTGTGGGGATGGCTTGGACCACCCAACTGGCGCTCACGGAGGCCCAAGCGAGGGTGAGGCTCGTGCTGGCGGGGAAGCCCGCCCCAGTGACCGTGATCTTCGCTCCGACGATGGCCGCGGTCGGTGATACCGCTAAGGTGGGGGACGTGGTCGCCGCGCTCGCCGAACCAGCAAACAGGAGGACGCAGAGCAGAGCCGCGGCGGTCGCCGCTAGGGAGATTCTAAAGACCCCGACCTTCGCATGGGGCCACTTTGAAGCGTGCATGATTGGAGGGCGGCAATTTTGGGTGTAATAAGGAGACGATTCGATTCTCAGGCTTGAGAATTACGATGGCTCGAAAGGCATGTTCGAGCTGGCCAGCCCTAGGCGCACAACGGCGACGGGGGTTGGCGAGGGCGAGCTTTAGGCAGCGAAGCCGGCTGCAACCAGCAAGAGCAGCAGGACGCACCCGGCGAGGAGCGGAACGCGGCCCAGGCTGTCACCCGTCTTGGTGACCCTGTAGACGTACGATATCATGGCGAAGGCTATCAAGTCCATCGACAGATACACCGCGAACACGGATTCGCCCGAAGACAGCGAAGTGTCTATCGTCCACAGAACCGCCGCCGATGCAAACCCAACTATGACAAGGAGCTCTACGATTCGAAGCCCTACCCGCTCGTCCAGTTCTGTCACTGCTTCCATCCCACCTCGAACGCCTTCACCCGCCGCTTGATCGAGCCCGTGCCGAGGTCGAGCCGGTAGAGAAGGTAGACGGTGCCCGCGACGGCCACCGAGAGTTCTGCGAGCGACAGCGCTAGAGAGGAAAGGACTGACACGCTTGTCCCTTGCGATATCAGCTGCACCGCACCCGATATCGATCCGCCGATGCCGAACGTCCCAAGGGTCAGAAGGGCGACGAAGCTGGTTGCCGTCCACAGTGCAGCGGTGTTGAACGACCTAGTCGCGTAGGGGGAGGCCGGAGACTTACCTGCCGGGGCCGTTCCTACAGGAATCTTCCTGAAGATCAGCCTGTATGCTCCAGCCGAGACCAGGGCTATTATGATGGCGGTGCCCCCGAGGACGAGGACCGCCTGCTCGTCCGAGATAATCCTTCCCGGCGTCAGATATCCCCAGACCGTCAGGACGGCGACTTCGGCCACGAAAATGAGGCCGAGCGTGACCCATCTCCTCCTCGACTCAATCCTGCGCGTGGACCCCCTGTCCAAGAACGGGAGGAGAACGAGCGCAACAAATATCAGAGTTATCAGGCCGAGCGCCACATTGAGCCCCGGCCCCTCGAATACATCAATTTTCAGAATCTGGTAAACCCAGAGGAAGTACCAGTCAGGCTGGGCAGCATACTGAGCGGCGAGTGTGGGCGTGTACTCGGGCGCCAGAGCGAGGGGGAACGCCAGCGAGATGAGCATCATAGCCGCGCCGAACATCGCGGCGAGTTCCAGGAGATAGATTGTGAGGTCAGGGAAGATCGGGATGAGCCTCCTCTTCTTTTCCGGCAGGGGGACTGGTCCCAGGACAGGCTCAGAGACGCCGTGGGCCTCGAGCATGTACATCTTTCCAACAAGGAGGAGCAGGAGGATTCCAGGGAGCACTACGACGTGAAGGTCATAGAACCGAAGGATTGTTCCGGAGTCTGTCCCCCCGCCGACGACCAGGAACTCCAGGAAGCCTGATAGCGGCTGCGGCAGCGCGCCCATCAATCCGGTCCCCACGTCGGTCGCAGACTTGGAGACGACCGTCCAGGGAAGGAGGTAGCCTGTGAAGCCAAAGCCTAGCGTCACGAACCCCATGACCATTCCAGTTATCCACATCAGCTCTCGCGGCTTCTTGTTGACGGAGACGAAGTAGCCCCTCATCATGTGCATGAATGCGAGCATTATCATCGCGTACGCTGTGTAGAGGTGCACGGTCTCGAGGAACCGGCCATAGCTGACGTTCTGGAAGATGAATAGAGTGGAAGAGTAGGCCTGGAGGGGCGTGGGTATGTAGTAGATCATCATTATCGCACCCGTGACGCCCTGGATTGCAAAGGCGACCACGGCGAGGGCGCCTAGCCAGTAGAAGGGGTTGACCGAGTAGGTCGGCGCGGGTCGCAACATCTCGTACGACAGACCGAGCCTGTTGTCGAACCAGTGAACCGTCCTCGCGAGCAAGCGCTCGTGAGGCGCCGCCTCCTCAGAGGGATGGTAGCCGCTCTGCGCCTTCTTCTCCTCTTCTTGCTCTGACATTCTACGATCCACTCACGAGGGTCCCGCCCTGCAGGTCGTTTAGGACGTTATCGGAACCTGTGTCATGCCCGAAGATAGTCGGCGGGGTCATGCCTATCGCGTATATGTCGCCCGAGGCGTCGACCGAGAGGATCACCTGGGGCACTGGCCTCGGCGCTGGCCCGCCTACCACGGCCGCGCCGTTGACGAGGTCATATTCGCTCCCGTGGCAGCAGCAGTATCCTTCTGGTCCGGGCGCCTTGTAAGACGGGTCGCATGCGGGGCCAGTGCCAGCAGGGATGAAAGCGAAGATGCAGCCCAGGTGCTGGCACACCACGCTGAAGGCGACGATGTCTCCGTCGGGCCCGACGCCGCCGGTGGCCTTCACCCCAAGCTTAACCAGGATGTTCGGCGTCTCCTCCAGAGGGTAGTTGAACGGGATCGGCGTGGATTCCACGAGGTCACTGACGTTGGCTATCATCAGTTGTGGGAAAGGTGAGGATGAGGATGATGCGGTAGAGGTCGATGACGACGCCGAAGCGGACTGGCTGCTTGCCTGCGAGGAGCTCGCGCTGGCGGAGGCCGACGCGCTCTGGCTCGCTCCCGACTGCGTGACCGTAACCATTGAAGTTGAAGTCTTTGTGACCGTGGGCGTGGTGGCCTGCGCCTCGACCGGCGACGGCGCGTTGGCGGGGGCGAAGAGCGACTTGACCACGGATACCATGCCTAATGCCACAGAGACCATGCCCAGCGTGAGACCCGCTCTCAGCAGGTTCCTGCGGGTAATGCTCGCGTCGCTAGCAGGCGCACCCGGTGGCTGCGCGCCTACCTTCTTCGGCTCATCGTCCTTCACTGTGGCCACTGTGTTCTCCTCACATCGTCATCTTTGAATCGCCAAGCAAGGCTTCTTGTTCGGACAGGGAAGACGCAAAGCGGCGCCAGCCAACCGACTTCCAAGCGTCGTGAAGTCGAGGTCAGAGACGTTGAGAAAGCGAGTTTCTCGGTCCTACCCATCGGCAATCACTCACTTTTTCGGCAGCCTCACAACCATTCCTATGATTAGTCCCAGTATCAGGATGATCGCCATTCCCGCGTAAGCGATTGTCGGTATCGACTGGATCGTTTGCGAGACTGTTGTCGTTGATGTGCTGACGGTCGTGCTGATGGCGCTGGTGGTCGAGGTGCTGGTCACAGTGGTGGTGGTGGCCACTCCAGGAGGGGCGGAGGCGGCCGTCAAGCTGACGAGCCCCAGCCCCGTGTTTGGTGGCGACGCCTTGTCCGTGGAGGTCACGGCAACCTCGTAAGTCGTCCCTGCCGGGATGGCGGGTAGTGTGGCACCAGCGAACGCGCCAGTCCATGTGCCGTTGGCGCCGGTGTAGGTCAGTGGCACCGTCGCTATGACGCCGCCAGGGTTCTTGGCGCTGCCGCCGAAGGTTCCTGCCGTGGCGTTCCAATAGCCCCAGCCGACTATGGCCGTGGCTGCACCGCCCCGCGCTGCGGTATCGAGAGGAGCCACGAAGCCTGATACGGGCTCAGGGTTTGTGGGATACGTGATTGTAGCACGGATGTTAATGGCTTCTCCAGAGGCGATTGCCGCGACCGCCAGGCCCGTCGTCTTGTCTGTCAGCTGGACACTCGTCGCGAGCGAGGCGGGACTGATGGTAAAGGGGCTCCCTGTCCACTTGTACGTGGCAGAGTTGCCTGCGGCATCTGAGACATAAACGGTCGGGCTCCAAGTCCCGACGTACGTGTAATTCCAGGTGGGCAGGACGGTGTTGTCGAATAGTGCGGCACCCTTGTCCCAATTGGCTTTCTCCAATGTCCCGGCTGGCGTCGTGAAGTTGATGCTTATCCCGGTGGTGTTAACGTTGAGGAACACACCGTTTGAAGCGTAGCTGGCGTAGAACCTTGGGATCAACTTGTACCCTCGCGCTGCGCCTGGGATGAACGCGCACGTCCCGCCAGTCACCATGTCCATGGTGACGACGAGCCTGTTGGTCGCGTAGAAGGAAGTGGAGCCGACGACCTGCCCGCCCTGGCTCACGTATACGTTGTATGTTCCGTTTTGATTCACCACGGCCCCGAAGCCCGAAGCAGCGTTCCCGAAGACACCCGTCGATGACTGTCCTGCGGCGGCGGCAGTGAAGGGGAGCGAACTCTCAGCTCCGCTCGGCTTCTGGACGACGATAGTGTAGGAGCCTGCAGCGGGAGCGGTGACCACAATCGTAGTCGTCATCCCCAAATTGATGAATCCCGGCGTCGCCGTGACAATCTGCGTTTGAGCAGAGACGGAGGTCAGCGGAACCATCATCGCGAGCATGGAGAGTAGGAGGAGTGCGCTCAGCGCAAGCCGGCCGGCTTTAACACATTTCAGTCCTTTTGCAATCATCAACGTTCAGATTCAGGCCTCCCGAGGAGTTAATATAAGCGTTGACGATTCTCAATCTTGAGAATATCTCCGGGCAGCCTGAGAACTACCGTGTAGTGGCTTGAGGGTTGCGGCTATTCCTCATGGAGGCATGAGTTCACGCTGTAACGTTGACTTCCGCCGCCATGAACGGGTGTATGGTGCAGTAGTAGTAGAACTGCCCCGTAGTCTCGAACGTGTAGCTCCACGTGTTCAACCTTTTCAGGATAGGAGACGTCACGTTGATTCCGGCGCGGAAGGAGACGTCGTGGTATCCGGGGTCGCAGCAGCCGATGGTCGAATCGAGGTTGATCCAGTAGACTGCGGTCCCCTTCGTCACGTTCAGCAGCGCAGGAATGAAGGTCAGGTGCTCCATTACTACGAGGGCAGGCACCACCGTGATGGTGAACGTCTGATTCCGGACCGCATAGCCTTGCACCTCTTCTACGGTCACCTGATACGGTCCCGGCGCGATCGTGGGGGAGGCCTGGACCACTACGGGTATCTGTGTGGTCGCTTGCGGCGGGACGCTTGACTGTGTTATCTCTACCGACAGCCCCTCGGGGGCGAAGGCCGTCAGCGACGTGGGGACGGTGACCTTGGAGCCAGCCTCTGTGAGCGTGAGCACCGAGTAATTTTGCGTCTGCCCGGGTGCGATGAGAGGGCTCGTCGGAGAGAGAGTCATTACACCGGTTGCCAGCGGATGCGGCGCAGGCGGCAGGTTGATGGAGACGTAGAAGTAAGTTGGGACAAGAACGAGCGGGACCAGCATGATGATTATGCCTGCGAACCTCATGGCTCTCCTCAGGGGGCGACCGACCCTGTTTGAATTCAGTCTATCGAAGAGCCGCCCCGCCGTTGACGTTCGCGCTCGTTTCGGCGCAGTCGCCTCGTTGCCTTCGGCTCGTTCGCCCTGAACTTCCTGAACTGGTGCGGCCTTCCTGCGAACGTACCACTCCGCGAACATCCTCGCAAGCTCCTCCCGCGTGATCGGGACGCCGGACGCGTCCAATATGGGAGCAACCTCGTAGTCGAGGACTCGATAAATCTCCTTCAGCTCTTCAGGTGGGGACTCGGCCGCGATCCTTTCCTTCTCCTCGAGAGAGAGAATCTCTGCCAGCCTCTTGGCGGCCCGCTCCTTGAACTCAGGACTGTCAGGATCCATCGGGCCGCTCACACCACTCAAGATGCCGGTCTCTGATCAAGCCGGCTGCCCAGCCCATGAATCCCAACGCCCGACGCCAGCGAAACTTGCCTGAGCAACTCGATTTCTTGGCGAATTACGCAAATCCCGTATATAATAAGCGGATGCGATTTTCAGGAATGAAAACGAGCAAGACCCCGAATGGGGTCAAGCGTAATGCTTCATACGACTTGGAAACCGGGCTCCGGAGCCCTTCTTACCAAACGAGCTAAGGGACAAGCTGGTCGCTGGTCTTTGTTTCGAGGATGCGTATGGCCTTGTAGGGGCATGACTTGGCTGCGCGAATTATCCTGTCACTCTCTACGGTCCCCTCTTCCACGTCTATCATCCCCAAGGGCTCGGTGCTCTTTCTGCGACCTAGCTGACTCTCGTCCAACGAGAACACTTCGGGAGCAAGCGCGACGCAGCTCTCCGCCCCGAGGCAGAGATCCTGATCCACGCTCACAGAGAGTCTCCTGTCGTCAGAAGTGATTATTTCAACCTCCCCGCGCCTTTGGAGGCCGAAGAGCTTTGTGGAGGTCAGGCGCATGATCACGTCAGAGATGGTCTCGTCTTCTCCCTTGGCCCTCAGCAACCTTTGGTAAACCCTATCGCTGAGGACGATGTTCCTCTCCTCTGTTGACACGGTCAATTCATTCCAGCTCGTGGTTAATCAATTTATTGACTAATAAAGCAGGGAAGCATTTCTCAACTCTGAGAATGAGCTGCTTCCCGCGGGAGCATTCTCAGATTGCTGTCCACGCCAAAGCGCACTTATTGGTCACCTGACGATCCTCGTTCCTGCCCTTCCGGCGAGGGCCGCCTCGGCCATCTCCAAGGAGGTGATTATCACGCTGTCTCCTCCTCCCTCAAGGAACCTGACCGCGCTCTCGATCTTCGGCCCCATGCTCCCGGGAGGGAACTGGCCTTGCCTGAGGAGTTCGCCGCACTCCTTGAGGGTCAGCCTTTCGACGGGCCGCTGGCTAGGCTTGCCGTAGTCGAGGTAGACCTTCTCCACGTCAGTCAGTATCATTAGTACGTCCGCCTTCACGACCTTGGCTAGGACCGCAGCTCCAAGGTCCTTGTCTATCACCGCCTCGACCCCCCGGGATTCCCCTTCGGCGGTGACCGGGATGCCGCCGCCCCCCGCCGCGACCACGATGGCGCCGAGGTCCACAAGCTCTCGAATCATCTCCCCTTGCACTATCGACTCCGGGTCCGGCGAGGGCACCGCCCTCCTGTACCCGCGCCCGCTGTCGTTGACGAGATACCACCCTCTCTTCTCTTTCAGCGCGGCCGCTTCGCTGGCGCTGTAGAAGGGCCCTACGGGCTTGGTAGGGCGACTGAAGGCGGGGTCGTTCGCGTCGACCACGGTCTCCGTCAGGACCGTCGTGACCTGAGTGTTCAAGCCAACCCTTCTGAGCTCGTTCCGCAGTGACTGTTGGATCATGTATCCGATCATGCCTTGAGACTCGGCTCCGCAGACGTCGAGAGGCATGGGGGGGAGCGTGTCCTTTGCCATCTCGTCCTTCAGGAGGATGTCCCCGACCTGCGGGCCGTTGCCGTGGGTGATGACTACGCTGTGCCCTTGCTGGATTATCCCCACGAGGTGACGGCAAGCCTTGCGCACGTTCTCGAGCTGCTCGCCCGCCGTCCCCTTGCTCTGTCTTTGCAAGATGGCGTTTCCTCCCAGAGCGACTAGGACCCTCAACCGCGACACCGCTACGACCCCAGCTTTTCCAGCAGCTTCAGCATCTCGACGTCTCCGCCCGCTGGAGGCTTCCAGTCGACGGTGACCACCTCGACGTGCTGTGACCGGAGGTCGTCCGCGAAGGTCGAGATTCCGATGTTCACGACCTTGAGCTGCTCTGAGAGGATGGTCTTCTTCTCTTTGCGCTTATTCGACACCCTACTCTGACCTCCGAAGGATCGCGGCCTCGGACTCATTCCCTGACACGATTAGAGCTGAGAGCCTTGTTGCTTGTGCGTTGCTGGGCATCATTAGCACCCCTGCGTCAGAAAGGGCCTTCTCTTGGTGTGCGAGGCCTTGGAAGTCGCCCTCGGTCCCGACCAGCGAAGCGACGAAGGGGAGGTTCCGGCCGGCCTCCTCAGCCATGCGCTTGGCCTTCTGGATGACAGGGACAAGCTGCCCTGCGGGATTGGGGTTCGAGCCGTATCCCAGCTCCACGTCTATCAGGATGACAGCCGTCTCCGGGTCTCTCGCTTCTTGCAGGATCCTCAGGTTCCGCAAGCTAAAGTCCATCATAGGGTGCGCCCTCCCTTCGACGAATTCTTCGGCGCCCATGTCGATACAGACGTGACCCTTGCTGGGAGCGTCGCCGGGGAGCTTGTACTCGGGTTCAATCGGGGCGTTTGAGTAGACCTTGCCGAGCAACGGCTGAAGGACGCTCTGCGACTCGTAGCAGAGCGTCCCTCCCGCGAATAGGCCGCGGATGTATTTTTGACCCTTGGCGAGCTTCCCATTCTCCGCCAAGGCCATTGACACCGTCTCCCTAGGAAGGGTGCCAGCGGGGAGCCCGCGCTTCCCCCCGGCGAGCTCGCAAGCGATCCTTGCGGCATCATCGAGGGTGTTCGCGGCCTTGAGCCTTCCGATCAGGCGCGGACTGAGGCTGGCCCCCAGGAAGTTCACCAAGACGGGTTTCTTGCATGTTCTTGCAACCTCGAGAACCTTCCCCATCGTGCCAGGGGCCGGCGGCTTCGAGATTAGCACTATCACGTCCGTCTGTTTGTCGGCCTCCAGCAGCTCGATACCCCGGATCATGGTGATTCCCCCCACCTGCTCGGAGAGGTCGCCTCCCCCGGTGCCGATTGCCTGAGAGATGCCGAGACCGGCCTTGTGAATGAGAGTCGTGACCTCCTGCAGGCCCGTGCCAGACGCGGAGATCAGGCCGACTGAACCCTCGCGGACGACGTTTCCGAATCCGAGCACCTTGTGGTTGATTATCGAGGTCCCGCAGTCCGGCCCCATCAGCAGCAATCCTTTGTCTTTCGCCACCCTCTTCAACGCGAGCTCCTCCTCCCGCGAGACGTTGCTGCTGAAGAGGAAGACGTTGAGACCTCTGGCCAGCGCCTGCATCGCCTCCCTCTTGGCGAATTGCCCCGGGACCGATATTACCACTAGGTTCGCGTCTGGAAGGAGGTCCAAGGCCTCCGCCAAAGATGCCGGCGGCGCCTTCTCGCCTGTCGGCCTCTCGGGCGAAGACAGCAGGCCATCCACCTCCTTGGAGGCCGCGTTCAACGAGGCGGCATCCTTGGCCTCGATGGCCACGATCATATCATCGTTGGCAGCGCGACCGATTGCCGCGTCAACGAATCCTGCCTCGGAGAGCACCCGGCGGTTGAGCTCTGTCGCCATCACCACGGCAGCCTGGGTGATACCAGGAAGTTTCGAGACCGTGTTGGAGATCTTCATGAGGCTGATCGAGTCCCTATACGTCGCCTTCTTCACGATAACTTTCGTTGTCATGCTGACTCCGCCGCCAAGCCGAAGCGCCTGCCAGTGCATAGCATTGCCCCTAGCAGGATTCCCAGCGTAGTGTCAGTGCCTGATGTCTCTCCAATGGCCAGGACGCGCTTTGTCTCCCTCTCGACCGATTCCCGCCCTCCCGTGAGCATTGCGGTGCAAAGACTCATGACGCGCTCGTTCCCTCTCCCCGAGGCTGCTTGCCCGAGGAACTCCTCGCTGAGAATGGTCGTCCTGCCGCGAGACTGTGCTGCCGTCGCTCGCGCGACGAGCTGGGTGGCGCGTTGTCTGCATCCTTGGTTCTTCGCGTAGAGCGCGCATAGAAGAACCAGGCCCGCGAGCATATCGTCGGAGGACGGAGTCAGCCCCGGGCCGAGGCCTATTAGCTCGCGGACAGCGTCGCCCAGCTCTCCCTTCTCCTCCGACCGGAAGGCTTGCTCGAGCCTGATGACGCGAGGCAGGGCCGCCGATGCGAACAAGTTGAGCTTGCTGGCTTTCGCGTTCGCGTCTCTTGGCTGCACCAGAGCGAGCAACCCTCCGAGCCCCGCCATGTTTCCAAGGAGGAGCGCCGTCCTCCTCGCGACCTCGAGGTTCGCCGCGATTCCACCCTCTTCGAGGACCGGCAGAGCGAGCTTGCGCGTCGGCGAATAGATTTCCGCCGAGCCAAATGATACCAGCCAGCGACCGCCGACTTCGACGGTCGAACCCTTCACCGATGCCATGTCTCCCGGCGCAATCCCTAAGGAAGACATCTTCTGTTGCCCGGCCGGAAGCCGCACCATGATGTTCAGAGGGCCCCTCTCCCCGGCCTCGGGAACCAGGCTGATGAGCCCATTGGTGAGGAGGATGTTGACAGCGCCGTCAAACACCCCATGGATGACCCCCTCCCCTCCGCAAACCTTGAGGCGGGAAAGAGCCGAGTATCCGATGGAAGAAGCATCCAGGAAGGAGGGGGCGATCTGGCTCGACGCGCTCCCCGACTTTGGATTCGAGTTCAAGTCTTACTGACGCCCCCCATCATCAATCCTATCTCCTTCAGCTCCGCCGTTGCCGCCGGCACGATTCCCATGATCTTCCCCTCGAAGATGCAGGCTATTCGGTCGCTCATGGAAGTGATCTCGTTCAAGTCACTGGAGATCAGCAGGATTCCTACGCCGAGCCTTCTTTGCTCCCTGAGTTTCTCCATGATGAACTCCGTCGCCCCGACGTCCAGTCCAGATGTCGGCTGGGCCGCGATTAGAACTTGAGGGCTTCTCGACAAGACCTTCGCTAGTATCAGTTTCTGCATGTTGCCCCCGGACAGCGTTCTGGCGGGTGCGTCCACACCGCCGCATGAAATGGAGTACTCTTCGACGAGGCGCTTCGCGTTTAGGCGGACCTGCTCGTTGTTCACCAGCTGCCTCTTCTCAAATCTCGGGTCTGTTCTCACCTCGAGGACGAGGTTCTCGGCTATCGACATGTCGAGCACCAGGCCGGAGCCCATCCTGTCTTCCGGTATGTGGCCTAGACCACGGCTTATCATCTCCCTTGGCGAAGCGTTCGTGACGTCGCTTCCTTGCAGGAGAACTTTCCCGTTGACGACCTTCCTCAACCCCGTCAGGACCTCAGCCAGCTCCGCCTGTCCGTTCCCAGCCACGCCGGCTATTCCAAGGATCTCTCCCGCCTGCAACGTGAACGATATTCCGTCGAGGGCGAGTACCCCTTTGTCGCTGAGGGCCGAGACTTGCCGGACTTCCAGGGCCGCCTTCTCTGAAGGCTTTCCCTGGGGCGCCCCTTCCATGTGCGGGATCTCTCTCCCGACCATCTTTTCGGCGAGCTCGTTGGGATTGGTATCCTTGGTCTCGAGCCTGGCCACGACCTCGCCATGCCTGAGCACTGTCACCCTGTCGCTCACGGCCATGACCTCGGGGAGTTTGTGCGTGATCACGACCACGGCTCTTCCCTCGGCCGCCATCGAGCGCATGAAGTGGAAGAGGCCCTCGACTTCCTGAGGGGTCAGGACGGAGGTCGGCTCGTCGAGGATCAACGTGTCCGGCTCGCGATAGAGCGCCTTGATTATCTCGACCCTCTGCCTCTCTCCCACCGAGAGCTGCGCGACCATCGCGGCCGGATTGACGACGAGGCCGTAAGCCTTCGCGAGTTCGTTTATCCTCTTAACCACGCTGTCGAGGTTCAGCAACGGCTCCCTCTCTGCCCTGAGCCCTAGCCCGACGTTCTCCGCGACGGTGAGGGTTTGGATAAGCTGGAAGTGCTGGTGGACCATTGCGATCTTCAATGCGATGGCATCCTTGGGAGACTTGATGGCGACGCGTCTGCCGCGGACCAGTATCTCGCCTGAGTCGGCTCTGTAGAGCCCATAGAGGATGTTCATGAGCGTCGTTTTGCCGGCCCCGTTCTCGCCGAGCAGAGCGTGGACCTCTCCCCCATAGACGGCGAAGTCGATGGAATTGTTGGCCACGACCCCCGCGAACCTCTTTGTGATCCCCTTCATCTCTATCAAGGGAAGAGGCGAGGGTGGCAAGGAAACGTCGCTCAACCGCGGGTCAATCCCTTCGAACTAAAAAAGGGAAGGAGAGCCCTGCCAGACTGCCCGGCTAAGGGGTGGTCGGAGGGCTCGACGTATTATTGAAGGGGACTTGGACTGTGCCGGCCACGATTCCTGCGGCTGTCTGATTCAGTAGGGTCTTCACGGATATTGGGATTACCGTGTCGTAGGCGTGGAATGGCCCGAGGTAACCGAGGTTCAGGTTCTCGATTGTGCCTCCGATCTGGCTCCACGTGCCGTTCATGATGTGCTCGATGACTGGCTGGATGAACGCGGTCATGTTCAGGAGGACGCTCGTCATCATGTCTGTTGGCGAGAGGTCGACCTGGTCTAGGACGGTGCCGATGAGAGTCGTGTTGGTGACTGTTGCCGCAGAGATTACCCCTAGTCCGGTGGTGTCGGCAATTGGGACCAGGATGTCGACGTGATTCGTGTTGATCATCGTGGTTGCATCTTCGTAGCCGATGGTTGGGTCGCTCCATGTTCCTGGGACGGTAAGGTACACCTGAGCTGATGGGTTGGCGCTCTTCACGCCGGCCTGGTATGCGTAGAACTCATAGGAGAGAGCCGCGAACCATTGGCCGATGATGACACCGACCGCGTTGGTCTTCGTCATCTTACCTGAGAGAACGCCTGCCAAGTAGTAGCCCGTCGCCTGGTTTTGGGCGCCCAGTGCTACAACGTTCTTGGTGATGTTGTCATAGTCGTAAGTTGGGGTCATGATGAAGTCAACCTTTGGGAACTGCGCGGCGATCGCCTCCGTGGTTCCGATGAATTGGTTCCCGTCTGTCCATACCACGTTGTAGCCTTCCTGCGCGTAGGTTGTCATCAGTGCGCCCTGGCTAGAGTACGCGACGTCCTGCGAAATTGAGACGTTCCAGCCGTAGGTGGATCCGATCCATTGTGCGACTTGGACGCCTTGGTCGTTCAAGCCATCATCCGTCGTGTCTCCGCCGACGAGAAGCGCGAGCTTGAAGTGTGAGCTTGGTGTAGTGCTTGTGGCTGTTGTTGTGATGGTTGTCGTGCTGGTCTTGCTAGTTGCAATCACCACGCCGGCAACGGCCACTACAAGGATTACTATCACTGCCGCAGCCACGAGCATGGTCGAGATTGCTGTTTTATTCTTAATCTGCATCTGCTTTCTTCTCCTGGAAAACAAGGCCTCTCGTCTCTATTTATAGTGCTGAGACGATTCCCACGCATGAGAACGAAAGACAGGAGCCTTCGGCTACTTGCGCTTGTAAGGGACCGTCAGGGACGATGGGGACTTGGTTCCTCTGTGAAACAGCAGTATGAAGATTATCGCGAAGATGTACGGGATTGCCAGAAGGAAATACCCCGAACCCGGTCCCAGGCTCGAGAATAGGCCGGAGCCGATGAATATCGCGGCTATCGAGTATCCGAGCCCAAAGACCCACGCGCCGGCGATTGCCTTGTAGGGGCTCCATCCCGCGAAGATCACGACGACGATGGCAATCCACCCTCTTCCCGCGATGAGGGTGTCTCCTGTGGCGTAGAGGCCAAGGTAGCCGAGCACGAGGGATGCTCCTGCAAGGCCAGCGAGGGTGCCGCCCAAGATCACGCACAGGTGCCTCACCAAGTTGACGTTGATTCCGGCCGAGTCTGCTGCTTCGGGGTTCTCCCCCACTGCCCTGATCTTCAGGCCCCAGGTTGTCCTGTAGAGGACCAGGCCCAGGAATATGGCAGTGGCGAAAGAGGCGTAGACCAACACGTTTTGGCTGAACAGGATGGGCCCCACGACCGGCAGATTGCTCAGGCCGGGAATTTGCACTGGCGATATTGGGCGGATGTGCAGATATGTGGTCTTGGTGACTATCACGTAGCCGAAATCACCTAGAGAGAGCGCCAAGAAGTATATCATGAGCCCCGCGATCAACTGGTTGATTCCTATCCTGACAGTCGCGAACGAATGCAACACGCCCATGGCCGCCCCGGCGGCCACCCCCGCGATCAGCCCGTAGGGATAGGAGCCCGTCGAGAAGGTGACCCAAAGGGAGACGAATGCTGCCAGGCTCATCACGCCCTCGATGCCCATGTTGAGCACGCCAGACCTCTCCGCGTAGACCTCGCCGATTGAGGCGTAGAGAATCGGCATTGTGAGAGGCAGGCTGGCTGCCAAAATCGATATCGTGAGGTCCCCGTATGAAACCATCTTCTTCAGCGCCTCCTGCTCGCTCTATCGCCGATCCACTTCTCGACGATCAGGACGGACAATACTATTATCGCCTGCAGCGCGTAGATCAGGTCAATGGGGATTGCGGCGGCGCTTTGCTGGAGACTCGCCCCACCGACTGACAGAGCGGCATAAAGCACCGAGGCGACGACTATGCCCAAGGGATGGAATGAGCCCAGGGCGGCGACGGAGATCCCCTGATAGCCGTAGCCGGGCGAGAAGTTCTGCGCGAGCACGTGGTCGACGCCGGCGACGACGACAATCCCCGCCAGGCCCGCGAGGGCCCCGCTCATCAAGCCCACGGCGAGTATGCTCCTCGAGACGTTGATGCCTCCGCTCTGCGCTGCTCTCGGGCTCGCTCCGGACGCTCGGATCTCGAACCCCAGGACCGTCTTGTAGAGGACGAAGTACACCGCGATTGCTGCAGCCAATGCGACTATGACGCCCTCGTTGAGTTGTGTGCTCTTGATGAGAGCGGGGAGCCAGGTCGATTGCGGCAGGGCGGAAGTCTGAAGATTTCCCGACAAAGGGTCCTTGAGCGGTCCTGCGGTGAGCCAGTTCACCACGTCCAGCGCGATGAAATTCATGACGAGCGTTGGGAATATCTCGTTCACCTGGAGCTTGATTCTCATGAAGAGGGGCAGCGCGAGCCAGAGAGTCCCTCCTGCGACCGCGGCCAGCAGCATCACCGGAATCGCTATCGCGCTGGGGAAGCCGCCGAGCTGGGAGGCCGCCAGGTACCCGAAGAGGGCGCCGATGTAGAGCTGACCCTCTACCCCGATGTTATAGAATCTGGCCCTGAACGGCACGAGGAACGCGAGGGCTGCTAGTAACAGGGGCCCCATGAGAAAGAACGTCTCGGAGGCGAGGAAAGTTGTGCCGAACGACCCCGAGACGAGGCCCTCCATGCTCGTGACAGGGCTGTATCCGAAGGCCGCGAGGATCACGGAGAAGAGCGCAAGCGACGCGACAATCCCCAGCAGGTAGGGGAGGTACTTCCCCAGGGTCGCCTGCACCATGACTCGCCTCACCCGCTCGTCTGGCTAGGCGTACTCCGCCGCGAAGGCCACGACTGCTTTCTTGAACGCCTCCATGGGCGCATCAGCGATGCCTGTGCCGATGATCCCGTGGCCGCCGTCCTTGTGCGCGATGCCCGTGTCTATCCTCGGCACGGTGTTTAGCTCCACGACCTTTCGGATGTCGATGCCTACCGGGACGCCCACGAAGTCCATGTAAGGGATCCGGAAGAGCGGGTCTTCCATGATGGAGACCTTCCGCATCGCCCCGGTGTGTTCCACCGCCTCCTGGAGCGCGCCCCCAAACAACCTCGCCTGGGAGGGGGATGCCGAAAGCGCAGTCCCGCCGAGGCCTCTCGACTCCGAGATGGCGCTGTCGCCTATGTCCGGGGCAGCTTCGGAGGCGGTGAACGGGGGGAAGATGAAACCCTTGATCTCTCCCGCGGGACCAACAAACCATCTGTCGCCGAGGGCACTCACCTTGATGCCGAAATCGACGCCGTTCCTTGCCATCGCTGTCACGATGGTGCTGTGCTTCACGCCCTTGGCCGCGTCCATCATAACCTTGCACGCGCCCATCATGAGATTGCCGCAGTACCACCTTCCTCCGTTCCCCATGAAGTAGTCGCCGACCTTCCCGAGGGTCTCCTTAGGGAAGCCCGTCCTTACTATGTGAGGGAGGATCCAGTTCATGAATACGCCGCGGGTCGCGTCGAAGGAGCCGTGGAGCTCGTCGCCCATGGTGAGGCCCTTCGAGAGCAGCTCCTTGACGTTGAACCCTCCAGCCTGCTTGATGGTAGCTGCCATCACCGGCGCGAGCGTTTCCTTGACGAACTCGACCTCCTTGATCGCCCTCTCGTACTTGTCGGCGAAAGACGTGAGGTCGGTCTGCATCCAGTCCGTGGAGATGTTCCCATGCGCCTTGTCCTTGAAGACGAGGACGGGGCTAGAAGCGGAGGTGACCCCGCACATGCCGCTCACGTTTCCGTACTTGTGATTGGGCTCTATCCGGACCTCGCCGGTCTTCGCGAGGCGCTCCGCCCGCTGCGCCGTGTCGGCGAGGCCCTCGGCCCTTATGGCGTTGATGACCGCTATCTTCTGCACCTTGACCATCCTCGTCCACTCGATGGGCGGCCCCGCGTGCGTAATCAGGTCGCGCTTGAACCCGGGGATGGCCTTGAGCGCGGGCTTGAGGTCGACCAGCCAGGCATCGGCTGCAATGACACGTTCCGCTGCCCTCTTGTTGGCTTCGTCGATTTCAGACCCGAGCGAGCTTGGCAATCGTCATCAGACTTGCGAAGCGGCGACGTGATATAAGCGGCTCGGACGATTCTCACGCTTGAGAATGCAGAGCTAGCTCTTGGGCTGCCTGCTCAGGACGCAGGTCATGCAGTGGGCGCCGCCGTAGCCGCCGGTGATCTCCTGGAGCGGCAGCGCCGTCGCTTCGACGCCGAGGTCGTTGAACTCCTTCTTGTGGGGGAAGAACTGACCCGACTCCCTGAGCTGCGAGTGCTCCTTCCTTGCCTCCTGGAACAGCCTCGCGTAACGGTGCGGAGCGAGCTTCGCCTGGTACTCCAGGTTCTTCAGCACCTTCTCCACGACGTTCTCCACCTCCACCGCCATGATCTTGCGGTCACTCAGGCAGAGGAAGTTGGAGGCGTAGCACATCTGCTCGAGGGTGGTTATCGGGACGATGGTGAACCCGCGGCTCACCAGGTAGTCGTGGATGTTGGGGCTGCCCGGCTGCCGCTTGTACGCCCCCTTTCGCAGACCTCCTGTAGACCTCGACCTTGGCTCGCTTCAGCAGCGGGACGCACCCCACCGCGATGCCCCTCCCCGCAATGTTGAGGTATGTGTCGAGGTGCATGTTGATCATCGGGTCCGGCTGGTCGCCAGGAATCAAGGGGTGCGAGGCCTGATGGACGACGGCGACCTCGTCGAAACCGACGCCGTTCGCGAGGATCTGGTTAACACCGCTCCGGTTTGTCCTGTCCCCGATTCCGAGCATCGCGAACTCATCCGCTGGCATGAAGTCGCCGCCCTCGAAGGTGCCTGGTTGCTTTACGTGATAGGCGATCCCCGCGCCTGCCATCTCGAGGATCGCCCCAGTTATGAGGGGCTCCATCTGTCTCTGGGGCTTCGACATCCTCCCCACCATAACCCCGCGGTCGGAGACGGCCTGCTGGTCCCTCATGAAGTAGAGGTTCGCGAGCGGGACGTCCAGCGTGACGCGTGGAAGGACGACCCTCACTCCCTTCTTCTCTTCCAGGGCGACGCTGGGCCTGAGGAGCAGGATGTTGAAGATCGTCTCGGCGTCAAGCTCCGTCGCGCTCTTCTTGAATTCGAGTCTGGCCTTCTTTACGTCGTCGCTTGGGCCGCTGAACTTCACGATTCGCAAGGCGTACTCCCTGGCCCTCTCGAGACGCCCTGTGTCCTCCTTCGCTAGGTTGATCGCGAGGCGCTTCAGCCGGTGGACCCTCACTCCGGCGGAAGAGAGCGCGTGCTCGAGCTCGGTATGCTCGTAGATGGCCTCGTCCATGCTGAAGGCCCTCTCGTATAGGAAGGAGAACGGCGCCATCAGGCCGAAGAACATCTCGATGCCTGGCCTGTGGATGACCACTTCCTTCAGCGCATCCCATTCAGCTCTGACCGCCGTATCCACTCAGTTCATCTCCCTTTACGAATCAGCGAGCTGGCATGGCCTCGGCGATGAAGCATACCATCATCCGACCATGGCCTGCGTGTTCGCCTTATACGCCCACAGGAAGACCAACGCCGAGAACACCGCGATGACCACGAGGTCGTACGGCATAGAGACGTATCCGAGGGGGCCAGGGATGGAGAGTACGCCAGACGTGAGGAAGTCGGTGTCCCCGACGAAGGATATCACGGTCAGCCCCACCACGTAGACCCAGAACCATGCCTGCCTTCGCCACTCCATCTTCTTGTTCTTGGCGAACAGGTAGAGCGGGAAGCCGATGAGCGTCAAGATCGCCCCCACCAGGGTCAGAGGCCATGTGGCCCAGTAGATCAGCACGCTCGAGAGGACGAACCCCAGGAAGGCGAAGACCATCCCTCCTGGAAGCCTGAAGTGGTCTGCGACCCCCAGCTTCGGGCTCTTCCTCAGGATTGCGAGCGAGACCGAGGCAGCGGCATACGGGATAAGGGTCGTGATTGATGCCAGCAGCACCACGTTCGGGAAGAACGGGAAGAGCACCTCGATTATCCCGGTCAGGACCGATGCGAAGATGATTGCGGTTGCGGGGGTGCCGTACCTGCGGTTCACCCTGTCCATGGGCTTGGCGAAGAGCCCGTCGTCGGCCATGGCGTAGGGGATGCGGCCCTGGAAGAGGACCCAGTCGCTGCCCGCCCCGGCGGTGCTGATGATCGCGCCTATCGTTATCACGGCTGCGAGCAGCCCGTATCCCGCGCCCTTCGCGACGTCCGAGAGCGGAGAGGACAGGCTCCCTATCCCCGTGCTGTACGACCAGTCGCCCACGCTCATTCCGAGGCCCGACCAGTTGATCATGCCGACGAACGCCACCCCGATTAGTACGTAGACCACGACCACTATCGCCATCGTGATGATTATGGCGCGAGGGATCGTCCTAGAGGAGTTCTTGACCTCGCCGCTGGGTATCACGACCGCCTCGAAGCCGGTGAACATGAACACGGCGAGCGCCATGGCCACGGCGATCCCGGACCAGCCGAAGGGCATGAAAGGCGTGAAGTTGCTGAAGTTCAGGTAGAACAGGCCCACCACCGCGAAGAGGATCAGCGGGATCAGCTTCGTCACCGTCGTCACGATGCCGAACAGCCCGCCCCACTTCACGCCGACCACGTTGATGATCGTGAAGACGGCCAGCGCCACCAGGGCGATCGCTATTCCGAGAGGCGTCAGGGTCAGACCGACCGCCAGGCCGGGCACGTAGAATCCGATGTAGGCTACGAAGACGTCTATTATCGCCGCCGTGCCGGTGAACGCGTAGATGAAGTACCCCCAGCCTACGAGGTAGCCCGCCGAATTACCCAGAGCGAGCCTGGGAATCGAGTACGGCCCGCCCGTGAGCGGGAACCTCGAGCCCAACTCCGCGTAGATCAGTGCGAGCATGGTCATGATGACGCCCACGAAGACTATGGCCAGGGTCAGGGCAGGACCCGCGTCCGCGCCGTACGCGGCAATCAGTCCGAAGATCCCGGATCCGATGATCCCGCCCGCTCCCAGACCCACGAGGCTCCACAGGCCAAGCTCTTTCTTCAGGGCAGGCTTCCCGCTGGCCTGCGATTCCTGCGTGGCTTCGGAAGAGCTGGACATCGCCCTCGGGTCTCCCTAGGGCTCGAAGTCTGGCGGCCTGTACCTCGCCCTGACCATCTCCTTCAGCGAGGTCACGAAGTCGAAGGTCGACGCCACTATGTCGGTCTGGGTGACGATTCCGACGAGGCTGCCGTCCTCCAGGACAGGAAGCTTCTTGATCTGCTTCTGCGCCATGAGCTTGGCCGCTTCCTCCACCCTCTTGTCGGAGGTGACCGTGATCAACCGCTTGGACATTATCTTCTTGAGGGGACCTTGTCAGGGTTCGCCCCCTCCGACAAAGCCCTGGAGATGTCTCCTTCCGTCACGATACCTGCAGGCTTCCCCTTCCTGATTACGATCAGGGACCCCGTATGCGCTTTGGCCATGATTGTGGCCGCGTCCCTCAAGCTTCTTTCCGGGTCCGCGGTGGCCACCCATCGCGTCATGATGTCGTTTACTGAGAGCATCGTGCATCACTTCACTATCAGGACGTCGCATTTCGAGTGGTTGACGACCGACGACGAGACTCCTCCCATCAGGAGCCTTTCGACCGCTGAGATCCCCCTCCTCCCGAGGACAATCAGGTCGATGCCTTCGCTTCGCTGCGAGGTCGAGGATTATCGTGGCAGGGTGCCCGTCCTCCACGGAGCCCGAGACCTTCCCGCCGGCCTCCTTCGCCCGGTTCATCGCTGCTGCCAGCAATTTCTCCCCGTCCTTCATGACCTGCTCCGCGTAGCCCGGTGGATAGTAGGGGGCGCTCGGGCCGTACACCGTCAGGATGGTGTTCACGGCGACGACGATTCTTATGGCCGCTCCTTGCTCGGTCGCCAGCCCAATCGCGCGCTCGAGAGCACGCTTCGCGTTCTCGGAACCGTCGTAACCGAGGAGTATCTTCTTGTAGCTCTGGACCGCCTGGCCGCGCTTCAACCGCTTCTCACTCGAATGAGCTGCTTGGCCGCTCCATAAAGGGGCGCGCGTTCGCCTTGTCGTGAAGGCGGTCGTCATAATTCTGGACAGGATAGTTTACCGAGAGCCACCTTCTGCGCAGCTTGTCGAGGACGTCCAAGTTGGGCGTGACTTCTACGGCAATCGCTCCACCGTCGAAGCTTATCGTGGCTTCCGAGAAGGAGGTCCGGTAGACCGCGTATCTCTTTCCAGTCGGAGTGACAACCGTCCTCTCGAGGATCATCAACCCCTCGCCTAGAAGGTGCCTCATCCTCCTGTAGCACGTGCTCAATGGCAGGTTCTGCTCCGCGCTGATCTCTTCGACCGTCTTTCCCCTCGCGATGGCTGAGGCGAGTATCCTCCTTGAGGACTCGTCCCCGAGAGCGCTGAGGATCGCGGCTGGACAGCCCCGGGTTGTGGATGGTCGTATCCTCGGTCTGATTGCGAGGCTTCTCTTCTTCCAGCTTAGACCAGAGCGGCGAGCTCCTCTGCCCCGCGCGCACCCAGCCGATTCTCTCGGCGCCGTTGACTCGCTGTATCTCTTGTGCCATCCTTACCATCTGGTGTCTTATTGAGAGCCCGGAAGTATTAGAGCCGGCTTGTACGTTTGTTCGGACGGTCGGTTCAGGTGTATACAGTTGTAGACAGGCGGCAGCGAGCGAGCTGGGTATCATTCCAGCGAGGCTATCACTGCGCTCGGCGCTGCGCGCTCCTCCCTTCAGTGACTGGACTTTTTCTCTTCCTCTGCCCTGAACCTCAATCATGCCTTCAGAAACTCTGCTGTTGCGTTATCTTGTACGGGTATGCCGAGAGTATCCCCAGCAGGAACTGCTCGGTGCAGCTGGTTGACTCGGGAGAGAAACCTGCTCCTATGACCCGCACAACGACAATCGCCTTTCCCTGCTCTTCCTTTATTTCGATTTCCACCCTCTTCACAGGAAGAAATCCCTGCAGCTCATCGACCCTTGAAGCAAGCTGCCGGAAGTCTTCGGCGTACATGAGCAAGTATGAGCCGACTCTCTTTCCCTCATCTAACCATTCCTTCAGCAGCCAGTCTTTGTCGGTGTGGAAGACTTTCTTCATCAGCCTCTCCATAAGGTCTCCAGGGAGTGGAATCGCATCTGTGTCTTTTAGGATCCTGCTCCATCTCCAGGATGAGTACACCTCCTTCGGTGAGCCTCCATACTTGCAGATTCTCAGGACGGCGGCCAGCGCCTCATTCGTCAGCGCGTACAGGCTCTTGTTCTCTCTCGTCGCCTCATCAGCCAAGAGATCTGCCGTCTCTTCGTCGACGGCGATGTTTGTCCGTGCCATGTCAGCCCGCGGCGTGCGCATTTGTACATAAGCGTATGCAGGTTGCGTGAGAACGTACAGACGGCGAGATATACCCCAGCAAGCCTTTGTTGACCCGATGAGGCTCACTTCGGCGGAAAGAAGGAGGAGAGGCATAACAACAGTGGAAGGAGCGCTGGTGGCGCTGGTCTTGATCTTCGGCACGATGGCGTTTGCATACCTGAGTGCGGTGAGGACAGACTCGGCAGAATTGTCGACGCTGCAGTCGGAGGTCGGCGCGACGCCGACGCAGACCACGACGAACGGAGGGTCGGGCGCGGCAATCAGCGAGACCGGGCTTCCCATCATGAACCAGACCAACACGATCAGGGAGATCCGAGAGACATGGTATCTCTCGCCTGCGGCGGCGCAGGACAGGTTCGACCCTTCCACCATCGTCGTTAACCAGGGCGACACGATAGACCTCACCCTCATCGACAACGACACGGTCGCACACGACTTCGTCATCGGCCCGCCCTACAACATGATTGTGAATGCGACGGTCCCGGGCCTGGTCAACGATATCACAGGACAGACATTCACGACGAACGCCTTGAACAACTCTCCCGGAGTCGTCGTAAAGGGGACGCCCGGCAACGTGTCGGCGACCTACACCTTCGTCGCAAAGTACGCGGGGATCTTTGAGTTCGTATGCACTTATCACGCGGAAATCGGCATGATAGGGTATCTTACTGTGCTGCCGGACTCTGCCTACACAGGAAAGAGCTCGAGCGCAGGCCAACAGGGCGGTTCCTCGCCCAAGACCACGACCGTGGACATGCTCCAAGGCTCGGGAGCCAACGCCTCGATCGCCAAATCCTACTCTCCGAGTCCCGTGACGGTCGTGATTGGTGTCAACAATACCGTCATGTGGGTGAATAACGACAGCGCCCCCCACACGGTCACGGCGAATGACGGGAGCTTCGGCTCCGGAAACATCGCGCCGACCGGCACGTACACCTACACCTTCACGACGCCGGGGACTTACGCAGTATCACTGCCTCTACCACCCGTGGATGGTCGGGACAGTAGTCGTGAAGGCCGGGTGATGGTGACGATGAAACCAAAGCTGCGTGCGGAAGGCGCGCAGCCACGCACCGGAGCCGTCACAGCCGATGACCACGAAGCGGCCATCGCGAGAAGCATCCGGGTGGCGCTGGAGGACTACCTAGATGGCAGGAAGCTGGTCGTGGTCAAGATCAGGCAGGTCGAAGGGAAGAACATCGAGGGCTTCCTGAAGATAGACGGAGGGAAAGGAGAACGCCTCTTGGTAGACTTCAAGGCAACCGCGACGCCGCAGGGCGGGCTTTCATCCTTGGAGGTGGGCGGAAGAAGGATTGCTGTCGACGATAGCGCAACGACCAAGCGGATACGTTAGGAACGCGTCGACTCTCAGGGTCTGATAACGCAGTCCAGCGTATGTCAGGTCATCGCGACGAGGTCGGGACGCCGCTCCCTTGACTCATGATGACGCGGACGTCGACGGCGAACGCCCCGTCCGCGTTGACGATGACCGGATTGAGGTCGATCTGGCTGATTTTCAGGTCTATCGTCAGCCTTGACAGCCGCAGCAGCGTTCTCACGAGGGCGTCTTGGTCGTAGCTCCTCTTCCTCGCGTTCAGCATGCCGTAGACCTTGCTCTCCCGCAGCATCTCCTCGGCCTCCTCGTCAATGACTGGAGCGAGCCTGTGGGAGGGAGTTCCCATCACCTCGACGTAGATGCCGCCTGCGGAGACCAGGACCGTCTGCCCGAAGGTGGGGTCGTCAAGCCCACCGAGGAAGACCTCGAGCCCGCTCACCTGTTGCTGGATCATCACCCGGGGAGTGATCTTCGTCAAATCAGCGAAGACGCCTCTCACCTGCTTCGCCTCCACCACGTTCACGACGACGCCTTTGAGCTCGGTCTTGTGGACTGGCTCGTCCGCCGAGATCTTCATCACGACTGGGATATCCGATGCTCTCGGCGAGCCTCTCTGCCTCGTCGGCTGAGGTGACGACCCCGTAGCGTGGCACGCTGATCCCGCAGAGCTCCATGAGCCGCAAGCCCTCGCTGTCGCTCAGGACCCGCTTCCCAGCGACGAGCCTGCTCGCCTCCTCGATTGGGTGCGCCGTCCTCACCTTCGGCCTAGCGGCGGGGCGTGCGACATAGTGGCCTATCGCCCGGACCGCGTCTTCCGGAAACCTGAAGCTTGGGACGCCTCCGACGTCGAGGATTGCCGCGGCCTCATCCTCGTCGGTGCCCATCATCACGCCGACCATGCTCTTCCCCTTGAACCCCATGATTGTCTTCGCGACCTCAGCGCAGCTCAGCAACGGCAAGGACTGCACGAGGACGAGCTTGGTGCAATCAAGGTCCTGCACCGCCGCCAGGGCTGCCCTGTACCGCTCCGCCGTCGCGTCGCCCGAGAGGTCGAGCGGGTTCCTGGGTCGGATCTGGGGCGGCAGAAGCTTCGAAAGGCCTGCCACCGTCAGTTCGGGGAGAGTTGTCAGCCGGAGCGCGCGTCGCTCTATCTCGTCTGCCGTTATCACCCCGTGCCCTCCCGAGTTCGTGACCACGAGGAGGTCTGGCTTGATCGTCTCTTCGCCGGTGAGGAGTCTGGCAAGGTTGAGCGAGTCCTCAAGGTTCTCCACGAGCATCCCGCCCACGGCGTTGACGGCCGCCCTGAACACGTCGGCGGAGCCTGCGAGGCGGCCGGTGTGGGTCTTGGCGGCCTCGGACCCTTTCTCCCCCAGCCCGCCCTTCAGGAAGATCACTGGCTTCCGCTTGGTGGCCTTCGGAACCTTCTCTAGGAACCTCCGGCCGTCGCTGACGCTTTCAAGATAGACGAAGATCACCTCGGTGGTCGGGTCGTCGGCGAGGAAATCCAGGACCTCCGCCTCAGAGACGTCTGCCTGGTTGCCGAGGCTCACGAAGTAGCTTATGCCCGTCCTGCTCCGCTGGGCCCATTCCAGCATATACATCCCAAGGCCGCCGCTCTGGGCCACGAGCGCCACCTTCCCCCGAGGGACCTCGGAGAACGCGAATGTGGCGTTGAATGAAGGAGTGACGAGCCCAAGGACGTTAGGCCCGAAGATCCTTATCCCCGCCTCGGCGGCGATTCCCTGAATCCTTTGCTCCAGCTCGGTGCCGTGCTCGTCGACTTCCCTGAATCCTGACGTGATGATTACCGCGCCCTTCACGTGCTTTTTGGCTGCGTCCTCCATCACCTCTGGGACCGCGTCCCTAGGGACTGCGACCACCATGAGGTCGACGTCATCCTTGATGAGAGAAAGCGAGCTGTACGCCTTGATCCCTTCGACTTTCTTTCCGCTCGAGTTGACAGGGTAGAGCTTCCCAGCGAAACTGGTCGTCAGGTTCCGGAACACTATGTTACCTATCTTGCCCTTCTTCCTTGACGCGCCCACTACAGCGATACTCCTAGGGTTGAAGAGGCCTCCCAACGAGCCAGAAGACCGCGAACCGCCGTTCAAGGAGCCGTCACGGATGTCTCTCTACGAGCGTAGATAAAACCTCGCGAAGCCGATAGAACCTGTTTCTGCCAACGGTGACTCAAGTGCGCGAAGGTGGTCTTGTCTCCGGAAGGGCTCCTGAAGCGCCCGTCTGTAACTAGACACCGTTAGGGAGTGCACTCAGGAGCGGAGGAGGCCGATTCACCGCAGTATGTCCAAGCGAACACCGACCCGTTGTAGACGGGCGTCTGGTCGGCACCGAGCTGGGTGGTCTGCCACGAGGCAGTCTCGTTGTAGGTCCAGAGGAACCAGGACATGCGTCTGGGAGCTCGAGACGCCGTCGATCCCCGACACCAGGTGCTCCTGATACGTCTGGATACCATTGAGCCTGGAGGTCTCCGCGGCTGAGCACGACCGTCTCCGTGTACATGTTCCACCCGGGCTGGACCTTGGTGTCGTTATACCAGAGCCTGGTCCCGTTCCCAAAGTCGATCAGGATGTCCGCCGCGTAGAGCGAGCTCGACGCGGGCTTGAGGCTGAGATATCGGCTCCACAGCTGCGAGAGCTCGTTGCTCGCCTGCTGGTATATCGGCAGCGAGGTGTTCACTACGGCGATCGCCCCCACGAGGAGAGAGAACGTCTCGTTGTAGAGGGAGAGGGACGAGTTGTAGTTCGAGGCCAGGCTCGTCGAACTGGCGTGGTCGCTGAGGTGAGCTCGCTCACGTATTCGTTCTTCGATTGGGTCGCCTGTTGATACTCGTAGTAGTAATACGCGCCTGCCGTGGCGCTGATTATCAGGAGCGCCACCAGGGTGATGGCGACGCCGTTGATTGTCTTGGACGCCAAGAGTCCTCGACATGGCTGGCTTATCCAGCCATTATTAAGCGTTCTTGAAACGCACTCCCAAGCAGCGCGGACAGACGCAGTCATCGGCCCCTGGCCTTGTCAACTGAAGCGCGTCCCTCGTGGCCTCGACATCTCCGCACCAACATCCGACGTCCCGCTCGCACGCGAAGGTCCTTCCGCACAAGGGGCGCTTGATCTCCGTCGCCACCGTTTCGCGCGGCGTCACACCAGGGTCACCTGTTCCCTCTTGAACCCCGCGTCGATCCTCTTGCTGACCTGGGCAAGGAGCTTCCGCTGCTCCGCGTCCGCCGAGCCCAGCAGCTCCATCATCTTCAGGCTGTTCTCGACGGCGTATCCTCGAAAGTGGTTGTTGAAGTAGCCGTAGAGCTTCTTGGTCTTCGTGGCTACGGCCTCGACCTTCTTGCTCCATCCCTGGAGCTCGTCCTGGCGATACCGGTAGTTGTACCAGGGCCTGTCGCCCCGGCCGTGCCACCTCACGAAGGCGAAGTCTGCCGTGGTCGTGGTGTCGGCAGGGAGGAGGGGCTCGTCGACTATCGTGACGGCGACGTTGTGCCCCCTGAGCAGGTCGAGCGCGTCGGCCTTGCCCAGCCACGACTTGTTGCGGAACTCCGCGGCGAAGGAGACGTCGGACGGGAGGACATCGAGGAAGCTCCTCGAGCTTCGCGAGCCCCCCGGAGTAGGTGAAGCTCGGCGGAAGCTGGATCAGCAACGGGCCGAGCTTGCCCTCATCGATGAGCGGCTTCATGAGGTGCAGGAACCTGAAGAGGTCCTCCTTCACGCCCCTCTCGAGGTCGAGAGTCTTCTCGTGCGTGATGAGCTTAGGAAGCTTCGCGCTGAAGACGAAGCCAGGAGGAGTGCTCTTGGCGGCCCCGAGTATCATCCCCTTGCTCGGATAAGCGTAGAAGGTGGAGTCGATCTCCACGGTATCGAAGAACCTGGAGTAGTAGGTGAGCTTCTTCTTCTCCCCCTTCGGATAGAAGGGGCCTTCCCACTCCTTGTATGACCATCCCGACGTCCCCAGGCGGACTTCTCCCAAGGCCCCGGGCATCAGGTCGCCCCCCATTGATAAGGCCGACAGGAACTCGGCCGTGGTAACGTCGAACACATAAGCCGCGATCTCGTTCGGCTGTCGAGACTGAGCCCTGACAGAATCGGAGCTAAGCCAAGCGAGGACGCGGGCGAAGGGCTCGGAACGCGGACTACGAAGCGGTGACGTTCAGCAGTCCGCTCTGCATGTAAATGTGAATCGAGCAGAATATCTCGCAGTAGATGTCGAATGAGCCCGCTTGGTTGGCGACGAAGCTGACCTTGTAAACCTGACCTGGGACGATGGTCACCTCATCCTGGTCGTCGTAGTGGGTTATCTGGAATCCGTGGGCCTGGACATCGATGTTGCAGACCACTATGGTGACGTTCTGACCCTGCTGGACCGTGATTATCGGCCAATTCTTTTCCGGTGCGCCGTGACCTATGCTGTCGTTGAATCCGGTGTCGCTCGCGACGACGAGGAATCCGCCCGCGGGCTTGACGCAGTCCGAAGGGAGCTGTCTGCTGCCTCCGCTGCTCCCCCTGCTGACCAGGTACAGCGCTGTCGTGGCGCCCACGCCCAAGAGCACCACCACTAGAAGGACGAGGATGATGCGCTTGTTTGGATTCAATCGGACATCGGCGTCACGAATGGAGCAGCGCCGCCAGATAAAGACATGTGAAACCCAGAAGCACGAAGAGGGCTATCTTGATTGACTCCGAGCCCGAGCCCGAGGCCTGGAAGAGCGGCCTCGCGAGCCTGACGGCCGCGTAGATAGACGCCCCGAGGCCGAGGGCGAAGACGTACGTGAAGTCGGCGCTTGGATACGCCTGGACGACGTAGTACGCGCTGGCCCCGCCGATTATCCCGGGGAGGGTGAAGGCAAGGGTCAGGACCAGGAGGTCCGTCAGGCGCCCGTTCATGTCCCGGGCGTGGTCCCTGGCGTAGACCCAGTACGCGGCGCCGACCATCATGGGCTCGAGCCCCTTGTGCAGGATGAAGGCCACCGCGGCCGATAGGCCGCCGAAGGCGTCGAGCAGGTTCGCGCTGGGGGTGGTGGCGGCGGTCGCCCCGATGGCCGCGCCCTCTCCGAACCCGTGCAGGCCGACTGCGATGGCGACGAGGACGGGGATCGCGAAGCCGAAGCTCTCCCCCTCCCTGCCTTCAGCGAACGTGGTCCTGTCGAGCGAGATGAGGAGAAGAAGACCGATGGCGAAGCAAGCCCAGAGCGCCACGTGCCAGACGCCGCCGGTGAGCCCCTCGCTGACCCCGAGCAGCGACGCGTCGCCAATCGTGTCCGAGAAGAACCAGAAGTAAAGGCCGATCGCGAAGGCCGCGAGATACATCGGCCGCAGGAAACGTGCGGCAGCGGACATTATCAAGAGCGCGATGAAGGCCGGGAGGAGGAAGGAGCCGAGGATCGCGCCGAAGGTCTCCGCGAAACCCAGCATGGGTCAGCCAAGCGGCAAGTTCCTGATTAAGCCTTGTGGCTCAAGTGCCGTCCTAGGCGCGACGCGGCCACCATGCAATGGCCAGTCCCCTATGCCTTCTTCCTCGCCTGGACCGCCCGTCTCGTCTCCGCGTCCGTGAGGATGCTCTTTACCAGCGCCGGTCCTTGGTAGACCAGCGCGGTGAAGACCTGGACGGTGGTTGCGCCGAGCTCCAGAAGCGCGGCGGCGTCCGCGGGACTGCTGATGCCCCCGCACGCGTTGACCTCGAAGTCGGTGCTGACCGACCTCCTGATGCGTTCCACGGCCTTCTTCGTGTGGTCGAGGAGTGGCGGGCCGCTCCAGCCTCCCTTCCCGACGGCCATCCGCGCGTCCTCGATCGGTATCGAGTTCGAGGCGGTGACGCCCTCGAAGCCGAGCGACTCCCACTTCTTCACGAGCTCCATGACTCCGTCGAACTGCGCCTCCTCCAGGTGTGGGGGCGTCTTGAGATAGGTCGGCTTGACCTTCGCGTCCTTCATGGCCTGCGCGAGCTCGGCGAAGGCGGCGGGCTCCCTCAGGTCACGGAGGCTCGGCTGTGTTAGGGGAGCTCAGGTTGAGCTCGACGCCCGCCACGTGCGGCTGGACCTTCGAGTAGCAGTCTAGGACGTCCCCCATCGTCTTGCCGCTTATGCTCGCCACAAGCGGGACGCCCAGCGGCCTCTGCGACGAGAGGTTGCTGATGAACGCGTCTATCCCAGGATTGGGGAAGCCGAGTGCGTTGACCAGGGTCTTGTCCTTCGTGTTCCTGGCGACACGGGGCTTGGGGTTCCCCGGCCAGGGGGAGAGGGTGAAAGTCCCGGCGACGATGTAGCCGAACCCGAGCCTCGAGAGGCTCCGGAGGTGCCGTCCCGTCTTGTCGTAGCCCGCGGCCAGGCCCAGCGGGTTGGCGAGCTCGCCCAGCGCAGTCTTGAGGGGCATGGGCTCGACAGATATCTTCGAGGCGAACCTCATCAGGCTCAATCCCACGTTGTGGGCCTTCTCCGGATCCAGGGCGAAGAGGATTGGGCGGGCGACCTGATACGCGTCCATTATCTCCGCCAGCCCTCCAATCGGGTCGTCGGGCGGCTCGTCACAGAGGCCTCTGCATCTCCCCTCTGCATCGCTCGTCGATGTGACCGTGGTCCATCACCACGGCGCCCCTCACTATGGTGTAGACGGCCGCCCCCTTCGCGTTGAACCCCTCGAAGGGGCTGTACTTCGCCTTGCTGACGAACTTCTCTGGGTCTATCTTCCACTCCCTCTTCGTGTCGACTATCGTGAAGTCGGCGTCCGCCCCGACCGCGATCCTCCCCTTCTTCGGGTAGAGCCTCCAGGCCCTGGCCGGGCCCTCCGAAGTGAGCTGCACGTACCTGGAGAGCGAGAGGAGGGCGCGGCTGACGCACGTCAGCATGAGCGCGACCGAGGTCTCCAGCCCTGGGAAGCCCGAAGCCTGGTCGAAGATTGACGCGCCAGAGGTCTTCTCCTCGATGGTGTGGGGCGCGTGGTCGGTCGCTATCATGTCCACCGTCCCGTCCCTGACGGCCGTCCATAGCGCGAGCCTGTCCTCCTTCCGCTTTATCGACGGGTTGGACTTCATCATCGAGCCCTTCTCGGTGTAGTCGCTCTTGTCGAGAAGAAGATATTGCGGGCAGGTCTCGGAGGTCACGTCGCCTCGACCTCGGCGGCGAGAGCCCTTCGCTTCCTTGACCTCCCTGGCCCCGGCTGCGCTGCTGAGGTGGGCGATGTGCAGGCTGCACCTGGCTTCGCGCGCTAGGATTATGGCGCGGCGCACCGCCTTCTCCTCCGCGATCTCGGGGCGGGATTCGTAGTGGGCGATTGCGTCGCGTCTCCCCAACTCCCGCAGCCTCGAGATTCGCCGCTGGATGATCCAGTCGTCCTCTGCGTGCACGGAGACCCTCATCCCCGCCCTCCCGACGAGAGCGAGCTCTTCGCGCATCTCTCCCTCTGAGGGCGGGACGACGTTGCCCGTGGTCTCCGCCATGTAGCACTTGAAGCCTATCACGCCGGCGCCTATCAACGGGATTATCTCTGCCGCGCTCCCCTTGGTGAGGAGGCCGTAGAGGGCGTAGTCCACCAGAGCTTTCTCCTGGGCTGCCTTGACCTTGAGCTTCAACGCGACGACGTCCCTCGTCGGAGGAGTGTTGTTGGGCATGTCGAAGACGGTGGTCACGCCTCCGGCGGCGGCGGCCTCAGTCCCGCTCCGGAAGTCCTCCTTGTAGGTGGCCCCGGGATCCCGCATGTGGACGTGGACGTCGATGACCCCAGGCAGGACGATCAGTCCGGACGCGTCGATCACCTTCTGGGCACTCGGGGCGTTGGCAGTTCGAGCCCACCCAGGCGACCTTCCCGTCCTTCACCGCGATCGCGCAGCTGCGGAGCGACGACATGGCGACCCTTCCGTTCTTGATCACCAGGTCGGCCGAGCTCAAACTAGCTGATGGCCCGAGGCTCTGCCCTCACTATTTATTGCTATTCTACGCGAAGGGTGGTTTGATCACTGCACGAGCCTGCGGAGGACGAGCGACGCGCTGACCATCATCAGCGCGAGAAAGACGACGAGCGCAGCGAGGTCGAGAGGGACCTGGGAGTAGTCTCCGGTGAGGATCATCGAGCGCATGGCGTCGACGACGTAGCTCAGGGGGTTGACCTCCGAGACGTATTGGAGCCACTTCGGCATGAGGGAGATGGGGTAGATTGCGTTGCTCGCGAAGAAGAGCGGCATGGTGAGCGCTTGCCCGAAGGCCATCATCCGGTTCTGTGTGCCCATGAAGGCGCTGAGGGTCATCGAGAAGGCCGTGAAGGCCATCGCGAAGAGCACGACGACCAAGAAGACCCCGAGGACGTCGAGCGGGTCGAGCCTGAGGTTGATGCCGAGGATGAGCGTCAGCCCGAGGACGACGATGGCCATGAAGATGCCCCTGACGCTGGAGGCTAGGGTCTTCCCTACGACCACCGCTGCCCTCGGAGAGGGCGTCGAGAGGAGCTTGGTGAGCATCCCCATGTCGCGCTCCCAGATCAGCCTGACCCCGTATAGTATCGCGACGAAGAGGACCGACTGGGCGATTATCCCGGCCGACATGAACTGGAGGTAGGTGAAGTTGCCCTCGGTCAGCTGGCTCGACCTCAGCTCCGTCAGCGCAGACCCGAAGACCACCAGCCAGAGCGCCGGCTGGACGGCCCTCATCCAAAGCTCGGAGGAGTCGTGGCGAATCTTCCGGGCCTCCATCTCGGCGATGGTGAGTGCGGAGGAGACGAACTTGGCTGTGCTCACCATGGCTCTATCGGGCCCTCCTCTCGAACGCCTTCCGGGCCTCCTTGGTCTCCCTGTACGAGCCCTTGGTCTCGAGCCCGACGCTCGTGTACTTCATGAAGACGTCGTCGAGGCTCGGAGTGCTGAGGGAGATCCCCTTAATCCCTACCCCCTGGGTCCTCAGGTAGTCGATTATCTGCGGAAGGACAGCCTCCCCGTTCGGGCTCAGGATCTTGAGGGAGTAATCTTCCATCTCGGCCACCGTGCCGAGGCCGGTGGGGATGGCGGAGGGCGGCCTAGTCGACGTCTTCACCGTGACGAGGTCTCCGCCGATGGACCTCTTCAGGTCATCCGGGGCTCCCGAGACGGCTATCTTCCCCTGGTTCATGATGGCGAGCCGGTCGCAGAGCTCGTCGGCCTCCTCCATGTCGTGGGTCGTGATGAATATCGTGACGCCGTACTCGGAGTTCAGCTTCTTGATGTATCCCCAGGTCTTCAGCCTCGACGCGGGATCGAGCCCGATGCTCGGCTCGTCCAAGAAGAGGATCTTCGGCCGGTTCACCAGCGACTCTGCGATCTCGAGGCGGCGCATCATCCCACCCGAGAAGTGCTTGACGAGGTCGTCCGCCCTTTCGGAGAGGCCCATATAGTCTAGCGCCTCGTTGATCCTCTCTCGGCGCTCCGCCTTCTTCACGTCGAAGAGCTTGGAGAATATGAGCAGGTTCTCGTATGCGGTCAGGTCCCCGTCCACGGAGACGGCCTGGGGGACGTAGCCCAGCATCGACCTGACCTCGGACGGGTCCTGTCTGACGTCGAGCCCGAAGACCTTGATCGAGCCCGAAGTGGGGACGCCGAGCGTGATGATCATCCTGATGGTCGTGGTCTTCCCGGCGCCGTTGGGCCCCAGGAACCCCCACACCTCGCCCTCCTCGACATCGAAGCTGATGTCGTCGACGGCCCTTATCCCGCCAGGATAGACCTTGGAGAGGTGCTCGACTTCGATCGCTTTCATGAGTGGCCAGCCGGTCTGTGCAAAAAATCACCGTCTGTCTGTATAAACATATGCCAACCACTTCTCGATTCCTACGTCTCGCGGAATGGAAGGCTTTATACGGGCGAGAGTGCTCAAAGATACGCATAGCTTGCCCCACTGCAACTGCAAAGGGACAGGACTGCGGGAACTAGAAAGGAATTGACAAAGATAGAGGAAGACGACACTGGCATCGACTCCGTCCTTCTGACGGTAGAGAATCCGGTCAGGCGCAAGATCATCAGGCAGCTCAGCAAGGAGCCCAGCTACCAGCTCCGCATCTCCAAGGAGCTCGGCTTCAGCCAGCAGCTGGTCGCGAAGCACCTCGATGCGATGGAGGACTCAGGTGTGGTCTCGTCCCAGATGGAGGCGAGCCCCCATGGCCCTAAGAGGAAGGAGTACCTGCTGAACAGGAGCATCTCACTTACGATCGACTTTGCGCCGAACCTCTTCAGGGCGAGGGTGGTGGAGTTCGACCCGTTGCCAGAGCTCGACCTTCCCGGCGCTTCCGGCGACGTCTTCAGGATGCTCGCAGAGGTGATGCAGCGACCGGAGGAGAACATGAAGCTCCGCCCGCTCGCCTCGCTGATTAGAGAGATCGACAGAAAGCTCACTAGCCTGGAGGACGAGAGGTCCGTACTGCTCTACCTTAGGGATCTCGCGATGAAGGAGGTCTCGAGGAGGATAGGGGGAGGCTCGACCGGAGGGTTGGACGAGAAGGGCGTCCTAAATCAGCTCGTGGACGACAACGAGAAGAACTTGCGCGGAACCTTCAGGGGCCTGAACATGAGCGACGCCTGGGTTCAGGCAATACTAGCCGAACTAGAAAGAGAACTCTGAGCCATCCTAGCTCCCCCTTGCTCCCTCAAAATAAAGAGAGAGGGGGTGACCCCTCTGATAGAAGCCTAGATTACGAAGGTGGATTGCGGTACGCCAAGCTGAGTCTGGAGGGTGCGTATCCTCTCAGAATATTCCTTCATCTTGGGCGTGTCGTGCTGGACCTTTGCGATCTTGTATGCCTTCCAGGCCTTCCGAAGGGCTCCCCATGTCTGTCCTGTCGTGTAGGTGCTCATGTCAACATGATATCAACATCACGATATTTTGAAATCTGGGTCTATCTTACTTGAGCAGATGATGCTAACTACTTCAACCAATCAGGCGGCGGATTCGCCCGTGGTTGACGGTGGCGGCGAGTCTCCGGAGGATGAGCGCTGCGCCATCTCGATGATTTCCTGCTGAATCTGCTCGCGCGTCTTGCCCCCTGTCGGGATCTTCAGCTTCCTCGCCGCCTCGATGAGCAGCTGGTCGCCCGTCTTGGAGCTCGGCTGCGGCAGCGCAGACCTGACGGGCTGCGGCGAGGGCTGAGGGAGCGCGCCCGCCGCGGCCAGCGTCGGGGTAGGAGTCGTGGGCGCCAAGAACGGGCTCGTGCCGTTCTGGATGCTGGCGGAGACCTTCTGAAACTCCTTCGTCGCGTTGTCGAACTCCTTCCGCGCTTGGGCCACCATTCTGGCCAGCTCGGGGATCTTCTGAGGACCCCAAAGGAAGAAGACCAGGATGATCAATGCGATGCTGCCGAGTTCCAGGGGGTCCAAAGCTACGCTCGCATCTCCGGTTGCCGCTTCCTGGGAAAATACCCCTCTTCCATCTTATTAAGATTAGCAGGAGCGGAGCCCAGCGCTAAATCGAGCGCAAGAGCAGCCAGATGTTGCTCGGGTGCTCCTTTATCCTCCGCATGGAGTACGCATACCATTCTTCGCCGTATGGCATGTAGTCGACCACCCGGTACCCGGCCTTCGCCAGCCTGAGCTTCAGGTCGTCCCTGATCCCCCTCAGCATCTCGAACTCGAACTTCGTGCCGAGGCTCGACTCGTGGAGCCTCTCCGCCTCCTCGATGGGCCTCGAGTCGTGCGTCGCGATGGCGAACCCCTCTCCTCTGTCGAAGAGAGTCCTCATCAGCTTGAGGAAGTTCTCCGTTATCTGCTCGCGCGAGCGGAAGACGATGTCGGAGGGCTCCCTGTATGCCCCCTTCACCAGGCGGACCTTCCCGCCGATGTCCATCAGCATCCGCAGGTCGTCTTCGCTGCGCCTGAGATAGGCCTGGAGCGCTACGCCCACGTTCTTGTGGGCATCCAGCAGCTTAGAGTAGATCTGCAGGGTGCGCGTAGTCACGGCCGAGCCCTCCATGTCGATCCAAAACATGCGCTTCGTGCCTTCGGCATCCTCCACGAGCCGCCTGGCCTTCTCCAGGACCGCGGAGTCATCCAGGGCTCCGAGCCCGAACTGGGTGAGCTTGACGGAGACGCAGCCGTCGATGCCGGCGTCTGCGATGGCGCGCTGGAGCTTGACGTTTTCCTCAAAGTGGGACTCGGCGACGAGGGGGTCCTTCACGTCCTCCCCGAGGTAGTTCAGGATGGTCCCGAGTCCCTTCGCGTTCGCCTCCCTGGCCTTGGCGAGCGCCGTCTCCATGTCCTTCCCCGCTATCCAGCGCTTGGCAGCGCCATACATCATATCTTGCAAGAGTCCCAATGCGAGAGCGAGCCAACCGTTTTTATCGGGAGATATTAACGCTGGCAATCTGGTCAGGTCGAGTTGGCTCCCGCGTCGATGGTTTCGAACTTGAAGAAGCGGGCCGGAAGGCTTGCCGTCGCGCTCAGGTCAGCAGGGCTCGGCGGAGCAATCATCGCTCCGGGGCCCAACCTCGCATACTATACCGGTGTAAGGGGGCACCTCTTCGAGCGCCCCTTCCTCCTTCTCGTGCAGAGCGATGGGGACCCGCACCTCCTCGCCCCCAAGCTCGAGGCGGGGCCTTTCCGGGGGTCAATCCCCCTCACGGTGCACGCGTGGGACGACACGGAAGGGCCTTCGCGGGCCTTCAGGGAGCTCCTGTCGAGCATCGACGCCACGGCCACATGGGGCTGCGAAGGGAGAGTCCCGTTCGGCTTCCTGAACCACCTCCTGAGCAGGGGGCTGAAAGTCAAGCCGGCCGACGCCGTCCTTCAGTCAATCAGGGAGGTCAAGGAGCAGGCGGAGCTCGAGCTCATCAGAAAGTCGACGGCGATATTGTCAAACGCTATGATCAAGGTGCCGGAGGTCCTCCGCGAAGGGATGACCGAGAAGGAGCTGGCGCGCTTCATCGCTGATGAAGAGCTGGCGAATGGGGCCGACGAGTCAGACCCCATGGTCCAGTCAGGAGCGCGGGCTGCCGACCCTCACACCGTGACGACTGCCAGGAAGATTGGGCGAGGGGAGAGCGTGGTCGTTGACGTCGTCAGCTCCTGTGCAGGCTACTCGGCGGACATCACCAGGACGTTCGTGCTGGGGAGCGACGGCGAGGTCGAGAAGACCTACCGGAGCGTCCTTTCAGCGCAGCTAAAGGCGATTGACGCCGCCAAGGTCGGGGTCGCCGCTGGGGAGGTCGACGCCGCCGCCCGGGACGCCCTGAAGAAGGACGGCCTGGCGAAGTACTTCATCCATAGGACGGGGCACGGGCTCGGGCTGGAGGTGCACGAGGCGCCATACATAGTGGCCGGCAGCCGCGAGAGGCTGAGGGCCGGTATGGTCTTCACGGTGGAGCCGGGGGCATACATCCCCGGGAGGCTCGGAGTGAGGGTCGAGGACGACGTCGCGATGCTAAAATCCGGGGAGGGCGAGGTGCTAACAGGCAAGGTTCCCAAGGAGTACGGGTGGTGGAGGAAGTGAAGGCATCTTGAGGAACCACGAAGTGGCAGACCTCCTTGAGAGGATGGCCAGGCTCTCGGAGGCGGCCGGGGAGGACACCTACAAGGTAATCGCCTACCACAGAGCGTCGACGAGCGTCAGGAACCTCGAGGAGGACATCGAGGAGGTCTGGAAGCGCGGGGAGCTGGAGGAGATCAAGTACGTCGGCGAGGGGATTGCGAAGAAGATTGACGAGTACCTCAGGACAGGGCGCCTTGGGGCGGTAGAGAAGATGGAGAAGAAGGTCCCTACGGGCGCAATGGAGCTGATGACCGTCCCCGGCATCGGGCCGAAGACGGCGTTCAAGCTCGCCAAGAGCTACCACGTCAAGAGCGTGGACGACCTCCGGGTCGGCCTGGCCTCCGGCAACCTCACTGAGGCGGTCGGGCAGGTGATGGCCAAGAAGCTGGCTGAGGAGATAGAGAAAATGAAGCAGGGGAGCTCCAGGATGCTCCTCGTAGAGGCGTTCCAGCTCGGGGCCCAGCTGGTAGCCTACTTCGAGGGGATGGGGATGGACGTCCATCCCGCGGGAAGCCTCAGGAGGGGGTGCAGCACTGTAGGGGACATCGACATCCTCGCCACGGACCCAAAGGCAGGCGACGCGCTCGTGAGCTACCCGGGGACCGACAGGGTGATCGAACGGGGGCCGACGAGGGTGAGCGTCTTCCTCAAGACCGGGACGCAGGTCGACGTGCGCATCGTGAAGGAGGAGGAGCTCGGGTCCGCGCTCCTCTATTTCACCGGCTCGAAGCAGCACAACATAGAGCTCAGGAACCTCGCAATCGAGAAGGGATGGAAGCTGAACGAGTACGCTCTGTCCGACGCGAAGAGCGGCAAGGTCATCGAGAGCCGGACGGAGGAGGCGGTCTATGCAAAGCTCGGGCTGGAGTTCATCCCCCCGGAACTGAGGGAGGCGAGGGGCGAGATCGAGGCAGCGGAGAAGGGGAGGCTGCCAGACCTCGTGAAGGTCGAGGACCTGAAGGGGGACCTCCAGATGCACAGCAGGTGGAGTGATGGGAGCGCCGAGCTTGAGGAGATGGCGAGGGCAGCGATGGAGAGGGGTTACGAGTATGTGGCGTTTACCGACCACTCCGTCTCCGTGGGCATCGCGAATGGGCTCGACGAAGAGCGGTTCAGGAAGCAGTGGAAGGCGATAGACGAGCTCAACGAGAAGCTCAAGCCCTTCAGGATACTAAAGTCGGTAGAGGCGGAGGTGAGGTCCGATGGCAGCCTCGACTTCGACCGGAGCTTCTTCGACCAGTTCGACATCGTCGGCGCCTCGGTCCATCAGTCATACAAGCAGCCGCCGGAGAAGATAACCGCGAGGGCGGTGAAGGCCCTTGAGCACCCCTCTGTCGACATCCTCTTCCATCCCACGAACAGGATCATAGGCAGGAGAGAAGGGCTCCCTGTGGACCTCCCCAAGCTTATACAGACGGCCAAGGACAACGGCAAGATGCTCGAGATAGACGGGTCTCCCAACAGGCTCGACCTGGACGAGGTCTGGGCCCGAAGGGCGATGCAGGAAGGGGTGAGGCTCGTAGTGGACTCGGACGCGCACTCCCCCGGGGAGCTCGAGAACGTCCAGTTCGGAATCGCGGTGGCGAGGAGGGCCTGGCTCGAGTCTAAGAATGTCGCGAACACGCTTCCGCTCCGCGACCTCCTCAAGCTGGTCTCCTAGTCGGGCGGAAACGCTTTTGGGGGTTGCTTGCAACCCGGCAAATGCGGGGGTAGCCAAGCCTGGCTAACGGCGTGGGACTTAAGTCGCAAGGAGAGAAATCCCATCCCTCTAGGGGTTCGTGGGTTCGAATCCCACCCCCCGCACCTTAGTCTAAACTGGGGGAGAGACGGAGGAAGGTCTCGCTAGCCAGAAACGGTTTATTATGGCGGACGGGCGGAGCAGGCGCAGTGAGCGTGCAGCAACAACAAGTCGAATGGCTCGTCCTGGTGGACGACAACGACAAGGAGCTGGGGCTCGACACCAGGGAGAACTGCCACAAGGGGATGGGGAGGCGGCACCGGGCGTTCGTCGTCTTCCTTTACGACAAGGACGGGAGGATGCTCCTGCAGAGGAGGAGCATGAAGAAGAAGCTCTGGCCCGCGTACTGGGACGTCTCGGTCACGAGCCACGTCTACAAGGGCGAGACCTACGAGGGGGCCGGGATAAGGAGGTCGAGGCAGGAGCTGGGCGTGGAGGTCAAGAAGCTCGACCGCAAGCTGGACTACACCTACTTCGCCAAGTTCGGAGATTACTGCGAGAACGAGTTCTGCGTGCTTCTGACCGGGAGGCTGGAGGGCGCCCCGAAGCCTGACCCTGACGAGATCATGGAGACGAAGTACGTCACGATGGATGACCTGGCGGCAGACATGTCGAAGAACCCCGACCAGTACACGCCGTGGTTCAAGATAGCCTTCGACAGATACAGCCTGCAGAACCGCCGATAGGCCCACGAGTCAGCTTACGCTTTTAACCTTCGAGTGCGCGCTCCCGGACGTTTGTTCGCCGAGCCCGCGATATTCCTCGCCGCGCTGGGTATCACGACCCTGGAGCTGGTCGAGGCCGCCGCGGTCGCGCTGGCATTGTATGCGCACTCGGGGAGGCCCGCCGTCTTCCTCTACACCGCGCTGGGGACGGTCGTGGTCTTCGCCCCCATGTTCGTCCTAGGTGCCCTGATCACCCTCCTTCCGGACTTCATCGTGAAGCTGACTGCCGGAGTCCTGCTGCTTTACTTCGGGCAGAGGCTGGTCAAGAGTGCGAGGAGGGCCGTCCTCAACGCGAGGAAAGGGGGTAGCTACAAGGAGCACTTCGAGAAGGGGGAGCTGGCGACCGCGTTCTCGGTCGGCGCTGTCGAGGCTTTCGAGGCGGCCATCGTCCTTGTCGGGCTCCTCCCCAACGGCTTCCAATCCACCGTCTTCGGGATGGCTGGCGGGATCGCCGTAGTGGTCGTCGCGACCTACCTGCTGCGCGACCAGGTGAGGAAGGTGAAGCAGGCAGACATGAAGATTGCCGTGTCTGCGCTTCTGCTCTCGTTCGCGACGTTCTGGTTCGGGGAGGCCGTTGTCCCTCTCAACGACCTCCTGCTGATCCCTCTCTTCCTGTTCTACGCTGCCGTCGTCTACAAGATAGCCAACCGACCTTCTCCCAGGCTTGCCGCCGCCCCCGAGGCTTCCACGGCCGCCGGCGCGACCGGACCGACCGCCCTGCCTCGTTAGACGTTTGGCGAAACGTGGGCGCGGCCATCCTACAGGATGGTGGAGACGCCGTATCTTCCGCCCAGGAGACGCCCTTCCTCGAATCTCCGTAGCTTGAATAGGGAGACGTCGTAGTCTGCGAAGCGCCCTTCCACAACGAGCGACGCGATGATCCGCCCGAACTCGGGCGCGAGCTTGAAGCCGTGGCCGCTCAGCCCCACCACGCAGTAGACCCCGGGGAAGCCTCGGTCAGAGAGCTCGTCGATGATGGGGTGCTGGTCAGGCGTGTTGTCGTAGAGTCCCGCGTACCCCCGCCGGTACGTCCCCGCCGTGGCCATGATGGGGAACGCGGAAGAGGCGGAGCTTGAGAAGTCGGCGGCCTCCTCGTAGGTGATGCCCTCGTCGTAGGCGTCGGGGTCGGCGTCCTCGCCCGAGGCGTCCAGCTCGTGCGCGAGTGTCCCGACGAAGAAGAGCTCGTTTCCCTCGGGCTTGTAGTAGGCCGACCTGGGGAAGTCGAAGACCACCGGCCTGGTGCCGAGATAGTTGGCGGGCCGGCCAAAGATGGCGACAGGATGCCTCGACACCTTCAGGGGCAGCTTCACGCCCATCTCCGCGAAGAGAGGCTTCGACCACACCCCGGTGGCGAGCACGACGTTGCGGCAACGGACGGCACCTGCTGTCGTGGTGACCGAGTAGCCTCCTCCTTCGGAGGAGGGGGCGCGCTCTATCTTGGTGGCGCGCGCGCCAGTGAGGATTTTCGCGCCGAGCTCGACCGCGGCGGACGCAAAGGCGCCGGCGGTCGTGGAGGGTTCTGCGTATCCGGCGTTGGGCTCATAGGCGAAGAGAGAGAAGGCGCCCGTGTCGAGCATCGGCTCGATGCCGGAGGCCGAGAGCTCTCCGGGCTCCATCACTCTTGAATCTATCCCGAGACTCTTGTGCATCGCCGAGTTCTGACGGAGCGCCTGGACTGATGCTTCGTCCGCGCCGACGAGGAGCCCGGTCTCGACGTATCCGGCGCTGCGACCAGGGAGCTCTCGCCCGAAGCCCTTGAAGAAGCGATAGCTCAGGAGCGCCATCCTCGTCAGAATCTCTGTGCTGTAGTGGGTCCGGACGAGCGCGGTCGACCTGCTGGTCTGCCCGGCGGCGAGCTGCGGGGCCATGTCGACGAGCAGGGGGTCCTTGATCCCCATCTTGGCGAGGTGGTAGAGGATGCTACAGCCTGTGGAGCCTCCGCCGATGACGACGACTTCGTGGTCCTGCAATCCCGGGCTACCGCCCCCACGAAGCCGTTCCTCTCTATTTACTGTTGGTCAGGGTGAAGCCAAGGGACGTCGGCGGCCCACCTTTAGAAAGGGATGGCGGATGAGGAGGATGAGGGCAGATGGTCTCCTCAAGGATAACGAACAGGGCGTTCATGATAGACACCGTGGGGTTGGGGAACTCCAACACGGTGGCAGTCTACGTGGTGAAGGGAGGAAGGAGGACGGCCGTGATCGATTGCGGCTACGCGTCATCCTACGGGAACGTGATGCAAGGGCTCCGCGAGCTCGGCGTCGAGCCCTCGCGCGTCGACTACCTGATACCCACTCACGTCCACCTCGACCACGCTGGCGCGGCTGGCCACCTGCTCAGGTACATGCCGCGCGCCAGGGTGATCGCGCACGAGAAGGCGGTCCCGCACCTGGTGGACCCAACTAGGCTCGTCGAGAGCGCCACGCGCGTCTTCGGCGAGAAGCTCGTCCAGATGTACGGGAAGCCTCTTCCGATCGACAAGAACAGGATAACGGCGGTCGGGGAGGAGTCTCACATCGACCTGGGAGGCGCCACCCTGACCACCCTGCACGCCCCCGGACACGCGCCCCACCAGATATCCGTGCTCTTCGAGGAGGAGCACCTTCTCTTGTCCGCCGACGCCGTGGGCATGGTCTTCCCTTCCTTCCCGACCCTGCTGCCGGCCACCCCTCCTCCCAGCTTTGATCCGGTGAAGCTCGCGCAGACCCTCGAGATGCTGCGCCAGACCGACCCCAAGATGCTTCTCGTCCCGCACTACGGGGTGAGGAAGGACGTCAACCTAGTCATCGACCGGACCAAGGAGAAGACCGAGCAGTGGGTCAAGGACGTCAGCAAGCTCAACGACATGCACCTGACTCCCGAGCAGATGGTGGAAGAACTCAGGCGGAAGATCATGGCCGAGACCGGCATCCCTCCGAGCGGGATTTCCGGGCTACGTCAACGTCCCGATGCGGGCTAGCGTATTGGGGATACTCGCGTACCTGAACCGGGCCAACGCCGCCCCGCCGGCCACCAAGACTTAAGAGGCGCCGGGAGTCGAGAAAATCATGACGACCGACCGCAGGTTCGCCGCCTTCAGCAAGGGCGCCCTCCCCCCGAGGATGAACACGGTGCCGCAGGGCGGGATGTGCATCTCCGCGTTCCTGGTAATCTCGAAGAAGGGCGAGCCGGGGAACGTTCTCATGGGGAGGATAAACAAGAACGCCGAGTGGGACCACATAGGCGCCCTCAACGGGAAGAGGCTGGAGCGGTTCGCCTCCGGCTGGATGCTGCCATCGTCTCACCTGATACTCTTCGAGACGCCGGAGGGGGCGGCTAGGAGGATACTCCGCGAGCAGCTGGGAGTCAGAAACCAGCCATTGGAGGGACCGCTGACCTTCGCCGACACGTCCGGGACCGCCAACCACTGGGACTTGGGCTTCATATTCACAGGGGAGAGGGAGACGGCGCCTTCCAACGCCGCGTGGGACGAGCTAAAGTTCGTCGACGTGGCCAAGCTCAAGCGCGACGAAATCGTGAGGTCACAGCTCGACGTGCTCGCCTACGCGGGAAGCTGGTCGTCAAGTGACAGGGTCAAGAAGAAGGCGAGTGGCGTTCTTACTCCGAAGCTGGATACCGGTCTAACCCAGGACTAGGCTAGTCGAACTCGCCTTCGCCGCCGCCCATTCCGCCGCCTCCGCCTGGAGGACCTGAAGGCCCCTTGGACTTGCCGGCTGCGATGACGTCGTCGATGCGGAGTATCATGCAGGCCGCCTCAGTCGCCGACTTCACTATCTGTTCTTTGACGCTGAGCGGCTCGAGGACGTTCTCCTTGTACATGTCCTTGACCTTGCCTTCCTTGGCCTCCACTCCGAACCACTTCCCTCCGGCTGCGTGCTTCGCCCTTATCTCGGTCATCGTGTCGATGGGGTCAAGGCCCGCGTTCGTCGCGAGGCATATCGGGATGGTCTCCAGTGCGTCGGCGAACTTTTGGGCCGCGAGCTGCTCCCTTCCGTTGAGCTTCTCGGTCCACTTCATTATCTGGGCTGCCACCTCCGCCTCAGGGGCGCCGCCTCCGGCGACGATCGCCGGCTTCTCGACCACGTCTTTTGAGACCATCAACGCGTCGTGCATCGACCTCTCGGCCTCGTCGACTATCCTCTGGGTCCCTCCCCTGATGAGGATCGTGACCGCCTTCGGGTTCTTGCATCCCTCGACGAAGACCCACTTGTCCTGCTCGACCTTCCTCTCCTCGACGAGGTCAGCGTTCCCGAGGTCCTTGGGGGACAGGTCGTCGAAGTTGTTTGCGATCCGCGCTCCAGTCGCCTTCGCGAGCTTTGTCAGGTCGCTCTCCTTCGCCCTCCTCACCGCGAGGACTCCGGCCTTTGCGAGGTAGTGCTGCGCTATGTCGTCCATGCCCTTCTGGCAGACCAGGACGTTGGCTCCGATCGAGGAGACCTTGTCGGCCATCTCCTTGAGCATGCGAGTCTCCTCGTCCAGGAACTTCTTCATCATGCTGGGGTCGCTGATGTTGAGCTTCGCGTCGAACTCGGTCTTCTCTATCTCGAAGGCCGCGTTGACCAAGGCTATCTTCGCCTTCTCCACCCTCTTCGGCATCCCGGCGTGGACGACCTCCTTGTCGAGGACTATCCCTTTGATGAGCGTCGTGTCCTGGAGAGAGCCGCCCGGCTTCTTCTCGACCTTGATGTTGTCGAGGTCCAGCTTGTAGCCGCCGGTGTCGGTCTTCTCAGCGACCTGCAGCACCGCGTTGACCACGAGCTCGGCGAGCTCTTGCGACTCTCTCGAGACGAGCTTCGTCTGCATGCTCGTGCGCGCGATCTTGACCAGCCATTCCTTGCCGTTGGCGGGCACCTTCTCAGCGATGTCGTTGAGGATCTTGATCGCCTGAGCAGCCGCCTTGTTGTAGCCTTCCACGATTATCGTCGGGTGGACTCCCTTGTCTATGAGCACCTCCGCCTTCTCAAGCAGGGCGCCCGCGAGAATGACCGCTGACGTGGTGCCGTCCCCGACCTCGTTGTCCGTGGCCTTCGACACCTCCACGAGCATCTTCGCGGCCGGGTGCTGCACGTCTATCTCCTTCAGCATCGTAGCGCCGTCGTTCGTGATGGTCACATCGCCGAGCGAGTCGACTAGCATCTTGTCCATGCCTCTGGGGCCTATGGAGCTCTTCACGATCTCGGCGACCAGCTTGGCCGCCTGGATGTTGTTCCTCTGCGCCTCCTTGCCTCTGGACTGATTGCTTCCTTCCTTGAGAATCAGGACCGGCTGTCCGCTAGAGGTGACAGCTGGGATAGCTTGTGTTGACATTTACTTCAAATCACCGATTGGGGTATACAACTTCGCGTTGTATATAAGAATTATCTGGCCTCGCCGCTCGGACTAGGCAGGCTTCTTGCGAGAGACTTCCTTCTCGATCTCTGTCGCGAGGGCCACGTCCCACTGGGTGATGCCTCCCTCGTCGTGAGTCTGAATCTTCAGTGTCACGGTCGTCCAGACCACGTGGATGTCTGGGTGGTGCTCCTGGGCCTCGGCGACCAACGCCACCGCGTCGACGAACCTTATTCCGGCGAGGAAGGTCCGAAAGTGGAACTCCTTCGTGATGAAGTCTCCGTCCCGTCTCCATCCTGTCAGTGACTTCAGGGCGCGCTCGACCTGCGCCTCAGAAAGCTTAGCCATGCCGTCCGATGCGCGCGAGAGTAGATAAGGAATCGTCGCGAAATTAGCTTGTAGCTTAATCCAATCTCACACGTTTGTCTAGCCTATTTGCTTGGGTCTCGTCTAAGGCGGCCTTCACGCCTCACTCGTCATGATACCGCTGGGAATGCGATCTTGGCACGACTACGACGAGGCTCTCATCGAGAGAGGGTGCGCGATACTGGACCTTGGCTCGCTCGTCTCGTGGAGAGAGGAGCTGGACGCGATGAACGCGGACAAGCTGGGCAGGCCGTTCGAGTTCCCAAACTCGTATATCTCCTTCCTCGCGTTCGTCAAGGTCGGGTTTGACATACCATACAGGACGCTGGAAGGGATCACGAGGGAGCTCGAAGAATACGTCAGGTTCGTGGAGGAGATGCACTACACCCACATGCGCAGGAGGATTCTCGCTTCCATGAAGGGGAAGAAGCCGTCAGAGATCGTTGGCAAGGACGCAGATGGCACCGAGCCGATGACGGTGATCGCCGACTCCACAGGGCTCTCGGTCTCGAACAAGGGGTCCTACATCGAGGACATGTGGAAGAAGGAGAAGAGGAAGTACGTGAAGCTCCACATACTCGCCGACAAGAAGACGGGGAAGATCAAGGGGTTCCGCATCACGAGCGAGAAGACGCGCGACAACGCGAAGTTCGTCCCCATGGTCAAGGAGGTCTCGAAGAAGAAGAGAGTGGCGAAGGTCTATGCTGATGCGGCGTACGACGCGAGGAAGAACTTCAACCTCCTGAAGGAGATAGGTGCCGAGCCGGCGATAAAGCTCAGGAAGAACGCGACATTCAAGCTGATGGGGTCGAGAGGGAGGAGGGACGAGGCCCTGCTCCTCGACGCCCTTGGATACGAGGGATGGAAGAGCGTGAAGGAATACGGGAAGAGGTGGCTCGTGGAGATAACGTTCTCAGCGTTCAAGCGTGTATTGGGAGAGACGCTGCGAGGGAGGAGGTTCCTCAGTCAGAAGGTCGAGGCGTCGTTGAAGGTGATGCTGTACAACAGGTTCCTCTCGATACGGCCTCCTTCGTAGATAGCTATACGGAAGCAGCCAATGCGGAAAGTAGAGACTCTCGTAAAGGAGAATTAAGCTACAGGCTATCGCGAAATGGAAACATATTAAATGCCGTTCCCTTTGACTCCAAAGGGACAGGAGCCTGAACAATCTAACCCTCGCCGGAGCCATCGGCGCAGTCGGACTCGTGATCCAGATAATCCTCGGGTTTGCGCTGGCGGGTTCCGGCAACCCGACCGGCAGCATGCTCATCCTCCCGCACATGCTGATCGGGATAGCTGGAATCGCTTTGGTCGCGTTTCTTGTGTCGAGCATCTTCCTCAATCCGAGCTCCCTGCTGCCGAGGCTGGTCTACGGACTGGCTTTCGTGCTGACGTTGGCGCAGGTGGCTCTCGGGTTCAGGGAGCTCTCGTCCCCGGACCAGATGCTCCTGATGACCCACGAGGGAATCGCGGTCGTAATACTCGTCCTCCTGGCGCTCGGCGGGATGCTGGCGGCGAGGAGCAGACGGATGTCGATGATGCCGAAGGCCGTCGCGCCTGCATAGCGCGAAATCGTCGCTTCTTTTGAGTCCGTGGCCAACGCCTTTTGACTCCCTCCCGATTAAGGTACGATCGAAGCCCTTCTTCCGTCGTGAGCGAGAGCCAGCGCCGAGCTCAGCTTCTCAAGTCTAGCGCCAGCTCTGCAACCCGCGTCCTGAAGGATCGGGAGACGGTGGCAGGGTCCATCGCGAATGCCGCCACAAAGGACGGGTTGAAGCAGGTCGCGAGGCCCAACTCCGTCTCAAAGACGCTTCGCAAGGCGGGAGTGGTCTTGATGTTGTCTCCTGACCCCATCACGGATGTCCCTGGTGCGATAATGCTCGGTGCCTCCTTCGCGACGAGGGGGAGGGAGCCGTTGAGCGCCGCGTCCGTCTTCAGCGAGACGCAAAAGTTGCTAGACGAGATGGCTTCCTCCATCTAGCCGAAGCCGACGAATCGTTGATAAAGAACTGTAGGCGAGTTCTGGGGCGGATTCAATGGAGGTCAGGCCCGCCAAAGGTCTCAAGGTCAACTGCAATCCGACGAAGGAGGCGATATTCGGCGAGGACGGCGTCGAGGTCAAGAAGGCGTCGGTCCCCGCGGGCAAGCACCGCCTCGGCGTCCTCACGGGAAGGACCTTGGCAGGCTTTGCAGAGGTCGAGATGACGGGGCTCGACGAGAAGAAGCACTGGTACCCCACCGAGGAGATGCTCACCGATAAGGGAGAGAAGGTGGTGGAGGAGGAGATCGTCATCGAGGAACCGGCCGACGACGGCGAAGATCAGGCTGCCGTCGAAGAAGACGCCGAGTAGCCGCTTCGAGCGCGTATGTTGGCGTCTTGCGCGTCTATTCGGTCGTCTGCCTGGCCCGCCTTACTCCGTTGAGGACCCACTTCGGACGCAGCCACTCTTCCTCGTAGCCCTCGGCCGTCTTCAGCACGACCCGCTCTTCGTCCTGGTCGACGACCTCTACCACGTCGTGGGAGGCCCTGTAGCTCGAGTACTCCCTGTCGGTGACGGCTATGGGCCGGCTTTGATGGCTGCCTATGCTTCCCATGACGCTCGCCTTTGGGCCGTCGACGGAGAGATAGAGGGACGCGTTCAGGAACTCGACGTAGACCTGCGCGCTCCTGAGCCGCCTCGGCAGGTCGTGCTTCAACAAGAGCTTCATTGACAGAGTCACTGAAGGCCCTTTGATATTTGTGTTACTGGGGGCTTCGGAGCAGCTGGAGGCCTACCCTCCTGGCGCGCTCGGGGGGCATCTCGCCGCCGAATGCCTCCGGGTGTATCATCTTGGCCATGAGCTCGAGACCGTCAACGAGGCGAGGGCCAGGCCGCGAGTAGTAAGCAGAGCCGTTCGTCGCGAAGACGGCCCCTGTCTCCACCGCGGTGATCGACCGCCACCCCTGGTACTTGGCAAGGATAGGCAGGTCCTCGAACGCGCGCTCCGTGTCGAACCCGCAGGGCATCAGGATGAGGACCTGCGGGTCGAATTTGAGCACCCTGTCCCAGGATATCTTCTTGGAGTCTTGACCGGCCGTCCCGAGCGCGTCCTCTCCCCCCGCGATCTCGACCATCTCCGGGACCCAGTGTCCCGAGGCGAAGACCGGGTCGTACCACTCCACGCAGAAGACCCTGGGACGGTCGAGAGCCGCTGCAGCCTCCCTCACTCTCTGGATCCTGGCCTCGAGCGACCTGACGAGCTCCTCAGCTGCGGGCTCGGCGCCGCAGGCCTTCCCCACAGTCAGGATGTCCTCCAGCACGCCCCCCAAACCCCTCGGCTTGAGAGAGACGACCTCGCAGGTCTTCGAGAGCTCCGAGATCGTCGAGAGGACGTCGCGGAGGGATACCGAGCAGACGTCGCAGAGCTCCTGGGTAATCACGACGTCGGGCATGTTCTCGCGGAGTAGGCTCTTGTCGATTGAGTAGAGGCCGTGGCCGTGGGTCATGCTCTCCACGACCCGGTCGTCTATCTCGCGCTGGCTCATGCCAGCCGCGTCGATTAGTGACCTGATGGCCACAGGCTTCCCCTTGGCCGCAGGCGGATAGTCGCATTCGTGCGTCACGCCGCAGAGCTGGTCCCCCAGTCCCAACGCGTAGACCATCTCGGTCGCGCTCGGGATGAAGGAGTAGATCCTCAAGACTCCGCAAAAAGCCCGGTTCGGCTAGATTAACATTGCCCGACCGTTTCGTCAATCACCCAAAGCAAATGTTGCAACTCACACAATAAATACCCGGCGGGAGGGCGCGCCGATTGACCTATGACAAAGGTGGGAATCGAGGCCCTGTACGTCTACTCCCCGGAATTCTACGTCGACAATTCGGAGCTCGCGATAGCGAGAGGCAGCGCGCCCAAGCATTTCACGGAGGGCGTCGGGGTGAAGACGTTCTCAATCGCACCCCCCAACGAGGACCAGTCGAGCATGGCGGCGACTGCGGCCCACCGCCTGATGGAGACCTACGGGATCTCGCCTAAGGAAATCTTCAGGATTGACACGCCGACCGAGAGCGGGCTGGACAGCTCCAGGGCACTCGTCTCCGATGTCGTAGGGATGCTCGAGCAGGTCTACGGGAGCGGAAGCCTCGCCCACGTCCTCGGCTACGAGCAGAAGTTTGCTTGCGTTAGCGGAATGGAGCGCTACCTGGACACGAGCGCGTGGTTCGCCGCAGGCTGGAACACGTCGAAATATGCGCTCATAGTCGCCACAGACATCGCGAAGTATGATCTCAAGAGCAAGGAGGAGCCTACGCAGGGCGCTGCGGCCGCTGCGATACTGATCGCGAAGGACCCCAAGCTTCTCGAGATCGTCCCCGGTGCGTTTGGGTCCGCGCTGAGGCACGAGAAGGGGGACTTCAAGAAGCCCGGGGGGAGGACCGTCGCGCTCGTCGACGGCGCCCGGTCCTACGCCTCATACCTGTCGGAGATGAAGCTGGCCTGGCTCAATTTCCAGACGGCAGCCGCCAAAGCGGGGTTGGTGAGGCAAGTAGGGGACCACGCGACGATAGACGGGATTGACAGGGCAATCTACCACAATCCGCACAAGAAGATGGTGATCGGAGCCTACGCGTCACTCCTGATGCACGAATGGAGATCACTGCCCAGATGGAAGGACGTCGTGACCTCGATTGGAGAGGAGCCTTCGAGGGAGGGGACGGACGACCTCACCTATTACATGAGCGACCCCTATCAGGACTTCAGGCGCAAGTTCATGAACTCCAAGGCCTTCGTGGACGACTTTGCCAAGCGGGTCGGCAGCTCGGTGCTGGCCCCCGAGCTGGTCGGGAACTCGTACTCGGTCTCGGTCTTCGTGGGCCTGGACAGCCTCTTCGAGAACGACAAGGAGGACCTCGGGAGGAAGAAGGTTGTGCTATGCGGGTACGGGAGCGGCAGCCACGCGGTGATACAGGCCAACGTGGTGCCCGACGGGTTCAAGGAGATCTCCAGGAAGTTCGACCTCATGTCACGGCTGAATGCCAGGAAGAAGCTCTCAATAGAGGAATATGAGAAGATTCATTCAGGTGAGGTTGCTCCGAGCGAGTGGCCGCGCGGCGCCTCGAGAAGGTTCGTGCTCAACAGCATAGGTCAAGAGGGGACGCGTGCCGAGGGCGACAGGAACTACACTCTGGGCAACTGAGAAGGCTTGCAGCTCTAACCCTTCAGAACGGCGTCGATCTTCTGCTTGTACATGGAGGCCGGCCCGGCTCCGATAACCGTTGACGCGACCTGGCCGTTCTTGAAGACCATTATGGTCGGGATGCTCATTATGCCGTACTTCATGGCGACGTCGGGGTTCTCGTCGGTGTTGAGCTTCACGAACTTTACCTTGCCCGCGTATTCCTTCGAGAGCTGCTCGATTATTGGCGAGACCATCCTGCACGGTCCGCACCAGTCCGCGTAGAAGTCGACCACCGCGGGGGTCTGCGACTTGAGGACTTCCTTCTCGAACTCTGCAGATTTCAGATGCGGGAGCGTCTTGGTCTCCAATTCTCTTTCGCAAATTGCGCGCAATCAGGCCCCCTTTTATGCCTTTGGAGCGCGAGCGCGAATCTTCGGAAAAGCTGGCCTTTCCTGAACCCTGCAACAGAAGGATTGGTAGCCGGTCAGAGGGAGAACTTGATGCTGGCTTCCTTGTCCAGCTTCTTCAGCTCCGTCATCACGTACTCCTTGTCCTCGTCAGAGGCGACCGCCTTGTACACTAGGCCCTTGACCACCCCGTGCTCGCGGTAGGTGTCCAGATACCAGCCGCAGACAAGCAAGTCGTGGGCCTGCTTCTTGTTCCTGAGGACCGTGATGGCGTTGTAGGGCGACGGATGGAAGAGGTGGACCGGATTGGTCTCATACTGCTTCTTGATCTCCATGGGGATCATCTGGGCCCCGGCAGGGATAGACTCGAGCCCTGAGACCTGCGTGGGCTTCTTTGGCCCCCCTCCGGAGAATGGGTTCTTCATGCGCTCTTCCTAGTCGGCGTCCACGTCTGGGGCGTAAAACCTTTCCGTCCCGCCGAGCGTCGGGAAATCAAAGGCAACAACCTAATAGTGCGCCGCCTGGGAGAAAGTCCGGCAAGCCTCACAGTGACCGAAGAAGCAGGGAGGAGCGAGCAGCGGCGCGGCGAACCCGCCGAGGGCCGTTACTTCGTGAGGCAGGCGACGGGGCTGGTCAGGCAGTTCTCGGCGATCGACGTCTTCACGTGGAGCATCATATTCTTCCCGTGGCTCACCAGCTGGGCGGGGATCTTCTGGGTCACTCCGGACTACTATCACAACGTGGACTACTATGCGAGCCTCGCGGTCTGGGCCGTCATTGCCGTCGTCATAGTCCTCCTGTACTGGCAGCTGACGAGCGTGATGCCGCGCTCGGGCGGCGACTACGTCTTCATCTCCAGGGTACTCTCGAGCCCGCTCGGCTTCGTCGCCAGCTTCCTCTTCTTCGTGGCCATCCTGATCTCGGCCGGGTCGGGGTCGTACTGGGCCTTCTCCGAGGCGGGGACGCAGCTCTCCTTCGCAGGGCAGGTCCTCGGCGACCAGGGGCTGAAGTCGCTCGGGAACTTCTTGACCCCTGCGATCTCGACCTCGCCCGCGGTCCTGATGGGCGTCGGCATCGCCATCCTTGCGGTGGGGGCCATCCTGGTCATCGCCGGAGGGAGGGCCTTCAGGCTGGTCGTCTACTCCTTCTTCGGCTACGGCGTCTTCACGATGCTGCTCGTGATGGCCATCTTCCTCACGAGCAATCACGCGGACTTCGTCAACGCCTACAACGGCTACTTCCAGGGCCAGGGAGGCGTCTCCAAGGTCTTCTCCGACGCCGCCTCGGCGGGATACGCTCCGGGGGCGAGCCTGGCGAACATCGGCGCGGTGGTCCCGCTCCTCTTCGTCAGCATAGGCCCTTACCCAGTGTTGCAGTTCGTGGGCGGGGAGATCCGGAGGCCGCGCACCTCCCTCCTCTACGGCCTGGTGCTGGCGGAGGCGGCCTCCATAGCCATCTGGTTCGGGCTCACCTACATGCTCGACAAGGTCGTCGGGCTCCCGTTCATCGAGGCGTGGGCCATCCAGAACGGAGGAGGGGGAGCCCCGCTCTCCACCGTCCCGACCGCCTTTGCGACCGTGCTCAACCCGAGCAGCCTGCTCCTCTGGCTCATCGTGATTGGCCTCTTCATAGGGAACATCGGCTGGTCGTGGCTGAGCCTCGTCTTCATCAGCAGGCTCTTCCTAGCGTGGTCCTTCGACAGGGTGATGCCGCAGGGGCTCTCGAAGGTCAGCGACAGGTTCCACACCCCTGTCAACGCAATCGTCCTGGGGGCAGTCCTCGCGATAGTCCCGATGTACCTCCAGTACTTCACCTCCTTCATCTCCGCGCAGGTCAACGCCATCTTCTTCTACAGTATCGTGTGGTTCCTCGCAGCTGTCAGCGCGGTCCTGCTCCCATTCACCCGGCGCGACGTCTACGAGTCGGCGACGGGAGGGAAGAGGCGGGGCATCCCCCCGATCTCGGTCCTGGGCGCGGTGGCGGCCGGGCTCTTCGCCTACCTGGGATACAACAGCATCGCGAACCCCGCCGTGGGGCCTTTCCAGCTTTCCGCGCAGATCGTGGTGGGGGCGGTGATCCTCGTCCCTGTCGGTGATCTACGCGCTGTCATACAGGTATCACAAGGCGAGGGGCGTCGACCTCCGCCTGGTCCAGTCTCAGATCCCGCCGGAATGATGGGGTGATGATGAGGACGCCTAGCGCAAGGAGAGAGACGAAGATGCCGGCGTTCAGGGTCATCGACGCCCACGCGCACGTGGGCCGGTTCGGCAGTTGGGCGAACGTCTCCTGCTCAGCAGAGGAACTCGTCGGAAAGATGGACGCGTCGGGGGTGGAGAAAGCGGTCCTCTTCGCGCCTGACAACTCGCTCGTCCACAAGACCGTGCGACGATACCCCGAGAGGTTCGTGGGCTACGTCTGGCCCGATCCCCACGACGCCGGCGCGCTGTCCCTGGTCAAGGAGTCGGTGAAGAACTGGGGGTTCAGAGGGATAAAGCTCCACCCTCTAGTGCACGCCTTCCTCCCCACCGACGACGAGGTGCTCCCCATCGTGGAGCTTGCCGGGAAGGAGCGGATACCGGTCGCGATTCACTCCGGGCATCCGCCGTTCTCCCTGCCCTGGAGCATCGGCGAGCTGGCGGAGATGTATCCGGAAGTCAGGATAGTGATGCTTCACATGGGTCACGCCCACGGGGTCTACATCAAGGCCGCGATAGACACCGCGAAGAAGTACGACAACATCATCCTAGAGACCTCCGGCGTCTCGATGCACTCGAAGATCAGGGAGGCGGTCGAAAGGGTGGGAGAGGGCAGGGTTGTCTTCGGTTCGGACTATCCGTTTCACGACTACTCGGTCGAGCTCCAGAAGGTGAAGGTCGCCGGCCTTACGGAGAGCCAGATGGAGCTGGTGCTCCGCAAGAACGCCGAGAGGCTCCTGCTCTGACCGGCTAGGAGAGGCTCTTCACGTAGGCGGCCTCGTCGAGCTTCGAGAAGCTGAGGTCGAGCGACTGCCCGGGGCGCATCAGCTCAAGCACCGCTTTTCCGCTCTCCCGCTCCCTCCAATACGTCTCGCCGAACCTGGCAGCGAGGGCGCTCCGGAGCTCCAAGGCCCTGACCGCGGCGATGAGGTAGGAGGGGGAGTAGAGGAAGTAGTCAGGCATCACGTGGTGGAGCTTCCAGTAGGCCCCGGGATACCTTATGCCGAGGAATCGCTGAGTAAGGTCGGAGTACAGCCCGTCGAGCGCCTCGAAGCTGAGCGCGTCGTGCCAGTAGCGCAGCTTCAGCGTGGAGTTCGCTGCGTAGAAGGTCGCGAAGAAGAGCTTGTTGAATCGGAAGCGTCGCAGGATGTCCTCGGCGACCTCTTCCGGGAGCCCCAGCTCCGCGGTGAGGAAGGGCTTCTCATGGATGAGCCCCTCGAAGAATATCGAGAAGATCTCCGCGACGCCGCTCGCCACCCCATACCTGTCGGAGAAGCTGGCGCCGGGGTCGATGGAGGAGAAGTGGATCCCGTGCCCGAACTCGTGGAAGACGGAGGAGAAGTCCTCGAGGGGGTTCGCCTTCCTGTAGGAGATCCGGACGTCCGTCGGGATCTTGATGCCGGAGCAGAAGGCGGACGCGTTCTTCCCCTTGCGGTCGGCGTCGTCGACCTTTATCTTGGTAGCGTCGAGCCCCATCTTCTTCATCGTCTTCACGACCTTTTCGATGGGCTTCACCCTCGTGGGGAGCTTCTTCGCGTATCTCCTGAATACCCGGTTCCTGAAGAAGTAGTAGTCGTCGTAGTATTCCGCGGGCCTCCCGATAATCTCCGAGGAATATCCGCCAAGGGAGTCCCTGAACGGTGCCTTTGCAAGCTCCCCGAGGCGCTGGACCATGGACGTCAGCCTATCGTAGGATATCCCTTCTTGCTCGAGGTACACCGAGAGAGGGTCGGTCCCGAACTGAGCCAGAAGCGCCCTGTAGGCCTCGAACCTCCGCTGGACGAGGGGCGCCAAGACGGACGACTTCTGGATGAAGTCGTCGAAGACGGTCTTGCGGGCTGCGGAGTCGTCCGAGCTGGCCGCGAACTGCCTCCAAGACCCCCAGTTGACCGGTGCTCCGCCGAACTTGAACTCGCGGGAGACCACCCTTGTGGCCCTCGCGTCGTAGAACTCGAGGAGCTGCTTGTAGGTGAAGGCCATCCCGACGGCGCTGACCGACATGAGGAACAGGCCGCGTGGCGCGTCCCCCTCGCGGCCATAGCTCTGGAGGTAGCGCGTGTAATGCGTCCTCGTCCTTCTCTCCAGCGAGGCGAGCTTCCTCTTGTCGAACTTCAGCCCGACGAGCTGTTTGAAGTAGAGCAGGTTCTTGGTCGTCTCTAGGGATTCGGCTTCTCTCGTCCACGAGTCTAGAGATTGCAGGGGCATCTTAGGGTGTCAGGAGAAGCCTACGCTGGAATAATATGTTTCTCGTCCGTGCCCGCTGAAACTCCGGGATCCGGTGCGAGCAATGCTATCCGCCAGGGCGTGCGATGGGACCTGCTCCTCCGCCGAGTCTCTGCCTGGGTTCCGACTCCCCGGTCTCCCCCGTGACGCCCCTGGGCCTTCCCTTGAAGAAGCGATAGAGCAGGCTGAGGTCCAAGACCAAGACAGCGACAAAAAGCAGGTCCCCTATAGCCCAGTTGATCCCGAAGAGCGTCGGAAGAGTCGCCGAGAGGCCGTATCCGACTATTCCTGCGTCGAAGGCCATGCAGACCCTTCTGAATGTCTCCACGGCGACCTTGGTGACGATGAACATGCCGACCGGTATGCCGATGAAGACAGGAGGGGAGATGACCTTGAAGAGCGAGATGCTGTTCGCGGTGAAAAGCCCCAGCAGATAATACGAGACGCACGTGAAGTATGACTCTGCTATCCTGACCTGGGCGACCGCGGCCTTGAACTCTCGCTGCTTCAGCCCTTGGTTGTTCCAGAACAACGCGATCGGAGGGCCGGAGATCGTCGTTATTGAATACAGGAGCCCAATACCCAGCCCGAGCGGGACGCCCGCGCTCGCCTCTGCCTTCAGAGGCCTTCTGAATCCTGCGGCCTGCAGCAGAATGAGCGGGAGGATCACGGCGTAGACGGCGAACCGGATCCAAAGCGGGGCGACGAGGTTGAGGATGAGGCTGCCGACGATCACACCAGGAACCAAAGCGACAATGACGGGGATGGTCCGCCGATACGTTGCGGCGATGTTCTTCTTGCCTGAGAGGAAGAGCATGAGCGTGTTGATCCCGGCCTCGAGCAGCACGTAGGCGGGATTGAGTATCTTGTTCACGAATACCAGGAGGGCCAGAGGCGTCGAGAGGGACGAATATCCATAGCCGAGCCCTCCGTTCACAATCGACGCGGCCAGGGACAACACGGCGAAGAAGATTATGATGCCGAGCGAGAGCGTCGAAGGCGGCCACGACCCTCAGTGGCGTAATTATATGTAATTAAGCTTTGATTATATATAATTACAATATTACTAGCGCGCTCGCCCCAATTATTCCGCGCCGGCTTTGCATTCCGCGACCCTAACGCATAATTATAGGTAATTAGTCACGGGTTGTGACACACAGTGACGAAATACACCTCTGTATCGATTCCTCTGACACTTCACAAGAGGCTGGAGAAGCTGATTGCGAAGAAGACCGGCTTCAAGTCGGTGTCTGACTACGTGACCTACGTCCTCCGCGAGGTGGTCGCGATGCACGAGCTGAAGGACGTCCCCGAGCCCTTCACGAGCACCGACCTGGAGGAGATCAAGAAGCGGCTCCAGGCCTTAGGGTACCTGTAGGTGCGTGCAGATGACGAATGCGCCCCATGGAGGGAAGCTGATCCAGATAAAGCAGACCTCCAAGGACTCCCCGTCGCTGGCGGGGTTCAAGGAGAACCAGAAGCTGCAGGTCAGCAAGGAGACCGCCACGGTCGTCGCGAACATCGCGAACGGGATATTCAGCCCGCTCGAGGGGTTCATGGCGGAGAACGACTACCTGAACGTGCTCGAGCACATGCGGCTCGAGAGCGACGTGCCGTGGACCATCCCGGTCCTCCTCCTCGGGCCGCACAACCACCACTTCGGCTCCGGCGACGAGATCCTGCTCGTCGACGAGGCGAAGCGCCCCGTCGCCCTCATGGAGTACGAGGGGAACTTCGAGATATCGAGGCAGGAGTACGCCAGCAAGGTCTTCGGGACCGAGGACAAGGCGCACCCAGGCGTCGCGAAGATATTCGAAGGGAACGAGTGCGCGATCGCGGGGAAGCTCAAGGCGGTCGTGAAGCCAGACCACGGCGCATACGCGGACTACACCCTGACTCCTAAGGAGACGCGGATACTCTTCTCGGAGAAGGGGTGGAACAACGTCGTCGCCTTCCAGACACGCAACGCCCCCCACATCAATCACGAGTACTTGCAGAAGAGCGCCCTCGCGCTGGTCGACGGGCTCTTCATCAACCCCGTCCTGGGCAAGAAGAAGGCGGGCGACTTCAAGGACGAGGTCATCCTTGCGACCTACAAGGCGATAATGGCGAACTACTACCCGAGGAGCTCCGTGGTCATGAGCGTGCTGCACTATGAGATGCAGTACGCCGGCCCCAAGGAGGCCATAATGCACGCCATCATGCGGAAGAACTTCGGTTGCACGCACATCATCATCGGGCGGGACCACGCTGGCGTCGGGAACTACTACGGGCCGTACGCGGCGCAGGAGATCTTCAAGGAGTTCCCAGACCTCGGGATAACGCCGCTCTTCTTCAGGGAGTTCTACTACTGCAAGAGGTGTGCGGGCATCGCGAGCGAGAAGACCTGCCCCCACGGGGAGGAGGACAGGCTAAGCTTCAGCGGGACGAAGCTGCGGAAGATGTTCTCGGAAGGCGAGGTGCCGCCGAAGGAGTTCATGAGGCCTGAGGTCGCTCAGGCGATACTGAAGTTCGAGAAGCCCTTCGTCGAGTGAACGTGAGGCGTGCTGAGAAATGAACCTGAGTAATTAATTCCGGCGCCACACTAATAATAAATGACTAAGCATTAAATATCGTAAACGGAGGGTCGAAATTGAAACTTGCCATCGGAGACGCCCGACATCTTCCCGCGTTGATGGTAATCGAAAGATGAGCGATTCAAAATGTCAAAGAAAGTGGCAGTATTAGGCCTAGACTCGGTACCACCCGAGATTCTGTTCGACAAGCTTATCGACAGGCTCCCGAACTTCAAGAAGATCTATCAAGAGGGGCTCCACGGCAGCCTCAGGACCTGCGACCCTCCGATAACGGTCCCCGCCTGGATGGTGATGATGACCGGGAGGAACCCCGGCGAGCTGGGGATCTACGGCTTCAAGCACAGGAGGGGCTACTCGTACAACGACGGCTACATCGTGACCTCCACCAACGTGGATGCGAAGACCGTCTGGGAGGCGCTCTCGGACAGGGGGCGCAAGTCGGTGGTCATCGGCGTCCCGCCGGGCTACCCGGTCAAGCGTGTGGCCAACGCCACGACGGTCTCCTGCTTCCTGACTCCGTCCACGGAGAGGCCTTTCACCAACCCTGAGGAGCTGAAGGCGGAGGTGATGAAGGCGGCCGGCGGAGAGTACGTCTTTGACGTGACGTTCAGGACCGAGAACAGGGCGGACGTGAAGAGGGAGCTCTTCGAGATGACGGAGAAGAGGTTCGACGTCGCGGAGCATCTCGCGAAGAGCAAGCCGTGGGACTTCTTCATGATGCACGAGATCGGCTTCGACAGGCTCCACCACGCGTTCTGGAAGTTCTTCGACCCGAGGCACCCCAAGTACGTGAAGGGGAACGAGTACGAGGGCATCGACCTGGAGTACTACTCGATGGTCGACGGGCGCATCGGCAGGCTCGTCCCGCTCTTCGGCGATGATTGCACCACCTTCATCGTCTCTGACCACGGGTCGAAGGCGATGCAGGGAGGGTTCTGCGTCAACCAGTGGCTGGAGCAGGAAGGGTATCTCAAGTTCAAGAAGAAGCCCGACAAGCCCATCGACCTGGACAAGGCCGAGATAGACTGGAGCAGGACCAAGGCGTGGGGATGGGGCGGATACTACGCACGCATCTTCTTCAACGTGAAGGGCAGGGAGGCGCAGGGCGTGATAGAGCCCTCGCAGCTCGAAGCGGAGAAGAGGAAGCTCACGGAGAGCGTCTCGAAGATAAAAGACCACAACGGCCGGCAGATGAAGAACTCGGTCATGGAGCCGGCGAAGCTCTACGGGACCGCGAAGGGAGACAAGCCCGACCTCATGGTGTACTTCGACGACCTCGACTGGAGGTCCGCGGGGACGGTCGGGCACGACTCGCTTTACCTCTTCGAGAACGACACCGGCCCGGACGACTCCGTGCACTCGATGGACGGGGTGTTCATGATGTGCAGGCCGGGGCGCAACCTCAAGGGTCGCGAGGTGACGGGCGCTAGGGCGGAGGAGATGGCACCGACCATACTCTCCATGCTCGGGGTAGACCCGAAGGCCGCGGGCTTTGGGGGGAGAGCGATCACGGAGGCCCTGGAGGGCTAGGGGCGATGAGCGCCACGAGAAGCGAGGGGTTCACGCTGTGGATGACGGGACTGCCGGGGTCCGGCAAGTCGACGCTTGCGGGCCTCCTGAGGGGGAAGCTCGAGGCGCAGGGGAGGCGCGTCGAGATTCTTGACGGCGACGAGGTGAGGAAGGGGCTGTCGCGCGATCTGGGCCTGTCGAGGGAAGACAGGGAGGAGCACGCCTGGCGGGTGTCGTTCGTCTCGAAGCTCCTTTCGAGGAACGGGGTCGTCGCGATAGTCGCGCTCATATCGCCTTATCGCACGTCGCGCGAGAGCGCGAAGCAGATGATAGGCCCAGAGAGGTTCGTGGAGATCTACGTCAAAGCCTCGCTGCAGGTGTGCGAAATGAGGGATCCCAAGGGCCTCTATGCCAAGGCGAGGCGCGGAGAGATCACGAACATGACAGGGATACAGGACCCCTACGAGGAGCCGGCCGACGCTGACATCGTGGTCGAGACCGAGAAGGGGACCCCCGAAGCGAGCGCCGAATTCATCGTGCAGGAGCTTCGAAGGCGCCGCAAGCTGTGACGCGCGGCCCGAGGGGGATTGCCGCCAGTAGCCCCAAAGGCGAACGCGCTAGAGATAGCTCGGATATCGCCTACGGACGAGCTTCCGCATCTCATCCGAAAGCCGGCTGTCCACGCTCTGCTCCTCCCTCGTCATCGAGCCTTCCGTCCTTCCGCGGCTGGTGAAGACGTACGGTCCCTGTATGTAGTTCCCAGGCCCGGTGGGGACCACAGGGTTCACCGTGCTCAGGAAGGCGAGGAGCCGGTCCATCCCCTCGTGGGAGTCGGCGAGGAGCGCGGGGGCATCCTGCGGATCGACCCTCCGGAACCCGAAGGAGAGCGGCGCGGGCGAGGTCCTCGAGTGGTCCTGGTCCGTCTTCGCACCGAGCACGAACGGCGAGGGCTTGTAGATGGTGTCGAGCTTGAGATGCCACGATTCGTCGGGGCATCCCACGCGGGCGTCGAAGAAGCCGTTGCTGGGTGAAGGCGAGATAGTGAAGCTCCACCCTCGCGGGTTCTTGGAATAGCGCTGGAGCAGCATGTGGTATAGCGCGTCGCCCTCGAGCATCTCCATTGCGAGCTCTAGGCGGTCGCGGTGCGTAATAAAGGTGGCAGGAATCAGCTGGCCTTTGCGAGCACGTCCTGGACGACGGCGGCCAAGGCCTTGATGAAGAGCGGCGACGTGTTCAGAGACTCGATGCGGGCGAACTCGATTCCAGCCAGCTCCGCCTGCTCGCGCGCCCCTATCTCGATGTCGTAGAGCACTTCCAGGTGGTCGGCGAGGAACTGCACCGGCGCTATCAAGACGTGGCTGTGGCCACCCTCGCGGAGGCGCGGCATCACGTCGGCGAAGTCCGGCTTCAGCCATTCCTCTGGCGTGTGGCCGGCGCTCTGATAGCAGAACATCCAGCGGCCTTCGGGCAGCCCCACGAGCTCGGCGACCGCCGCCGCGGTCTCCTCAAGCTGCTTGATGTACTCCGGCTCCTGCTCGACGACACGTCTGGGCATGCTGTGGGCGGTCAGAAGGACCGGGATGTCTTCCCTGACCTTCGGCGGCAGGCGGTGGAGTGCCTCCGTGACACGCTGCGCAAGGGCCTCGAGGAAGTAAGGCTGGAGATGCCAATCCCCGGCGATTCTCAGGGAAAGACCGTCTCGATGGAGGGCGCCGACCGCCTCCTCCAAGGCGCGGACATATCCCCCCATGATTATCGGAGAGAACTGGGGCGACATGATGACGCCGACCACCCGCCCGGACTGCGGTGCGGCCTCCCTTACCACGTCCGCGATCAGGGGCGGAGAGAACCGCATGCCGGCCACCACCCTGTAGGAGTTCCCGTCCCTGAGCGCGTTCAGCCCAGCCTCGAGGTCGGCGGCCTGCGCGTTGGTGATCCGCAACAAGGGCGAGCCACCTATCAGGCTGTAGCGGCGCCGGAACTCCGCGATCAGAGCCTCGTCCGGTTCGCGCCCGCCGCGGATGTTCCTCAGGTAGGCGGGGATTTCCTCAAGGGTCGCGGGCGACCCGTATGTCATCAGCACCACGCAGATCCGCTCGTTCCCGGTCAACCTGTCCCGGTCACCCCCTAGGCCCTGTGTCTCGTCGTCTCGTGCACCATCTTGACTATGTCGCGCAGGTTCTCGGGTGCCGTCTCTCTGAGCACGCCGTGCCCTAGACTGAAGATGTGCCCTCGGTGGTCTTTCGATTGGGCCAGTATCCTGCCGACCTCCCCTCGCATGGCCTCGCCTCCCGCCAGCGCGAGGACGGGGTCGAGGTTGCCCTGGATCCCTACACGGTTCGCGGACCTCCTCCAAGCGTCAGAGATCTGTATCCGCCAGTCCACGCTCAGCACGTCGGGGCCTGTGTCCACGAACCGCTCGAGGAGGGAGGCGGAGTTGGCGCAGAAGTGAATCCGCGGGACCTTTCCTTCGAGAGAGCGTGTGATCTCCCTCGTGTATTCGGAGACGTAGCTCTCGTAGTCTGAAGGCGAGAGGCACCCCACCCAGCTGTCGAAGAGCTGCACGGCGTCAACACCGTGCGACACCTGGCACGAGAGGTAGGTCGTTATCATCTTGGTCAGCGCGCCCATGAGGCGGTGCCACGTCTCTGGCTCGCGATACATCATCTGCTTCGTCTTCTCAAGGTCCCTGCTAGGACGCCCCTCGATCATGTATCCTGCCAGTGTGAAGGGCGCTCCGGAGAATCCGATGAGCGGGACCGCGTCGTCGAGGTTCTGGAGGGTGGCCTCGATGCCGTCGAAGATGTATCCGACGTCCTCCTCCGGGCTCAGGCCCTTCAGGGAGTTGACGTCGTCGAGGGTCCTGACCGGGTTCGTCACTATAGGCCCGACGTTCTCCTCTATCTTGAAATCGACTCCCATCCCCTCGAGCGGGAGCATGATGTCGGCGAAGATTATCCCGGCATCGACGTCCAGCGCCCTGACCGCGTCGACGACCACCTGAGAGGCGAGCATCGGGTCCTTCGCTATCTCGGTGACCGGCCTGTTCCCCTTCACGGCCCTGTAGCTGGGGAGGTATCGGCCCGCCTGCCTCATGAACCACACCGGCGTGTGCTCTGGCTCCTTCCCGTTGCACGCGTCCAGAAAAGTCGAGTTCATCGTTACGAGGCTCCTGCGCAATTCGCGAAGGCCTTCCTGCTCGCTTTGACCGTCGCGTCCACTTCTGCTTCTGTGTGGGCGGTGGAGACGAAGAGTGTCTCGAAGGCCGAGGGCGGCAGGTAGACCCCTTGGTCGAGCATCGAGCGGTGGAACTTGGCGTAGCGCCCCCTGTCTGTGCGCTTCGCCCCCTCGAAGTTCGTGACGTGCTGCCCGGAAAAGAAGATGCCCAGCATGGAGCCCACCCTGTTCGTCGTAACCTTGAGCCCTGCCCGTTCAGCCTCCGCGCGCAGGCCTGCCTCGAGCCGAGCTGATGTCGAGTCGAGCCGGCGGTAGCTACCGCTTCTCTCCATCAGGGAGATGGTGGCGAGCCCGGCGGCCATCGCAACCGGGTTCCCCGAGAGCGTCCCCGCCTGATAGACCAGTCCCTCGGGCGCGACCATCCTCATGAGCGCCTCCGCGGCTCCGTAGGCCCCGACGGGGAAGCCGCCCCCGATCACCTTGCCCAAGCAGGTGATGTCCGGCCTCACCCCGAGGAGGGCCTGGGCTCCGCCCAGCGAGAGCCTGAAGCCCGTTATCACCTCGTCGAAAATCAGGAGCGAGCCGTAACTGGTGCATAGGCTCCGGGCTGCCTCGAGGAAGCCCTCCGTCGGCGGGACGACGCCCATGTTCCCGGCCACCGGTTCCACGATGACCGCGGCGAACTCTCCTCGGTGGGCCGCGAAGGCGGACTCGAGCGCCTCGAGGTCGTTGTAAGGGACGGTGACCGTGTCGGCCGCGGCGGAGGCTGGGACTCCCGCAGACGAAGGGACGTCGAGCGTCGCCAGGCCAGACCCCGCGTTCGTGAGGAACGGGTCGGAGTGCCCGTGGTAGCATCCGTCGAACTTCAGCAGCTTGTCTCGCTTCGTGCAGGCCCTTGCGAGCCTTAGCGCGGACATAGTCGCCTCGGTGCCCGAGCTCACGAACCTCACCTTCTCGATGCTCGGGAAAGCAGGAGCAGATTTTCTCAGCCAGTTTCAGCTCGTTTTCGGAGGGGGCGCCGAAGCTCGTCCCACGCCGGAGCGCGGACGAGACCGCCTCGAGGACCTTGGGATGCGAGTGCCCTGCTATCAGCGGCCCCCAGGAGCAGACGTAGTCGATGTAGCGGTCGCCGTCGACGCTCCAGATGCGGGAGCCCTTTCCACGCGAGATGAAGAGCGGCGTCCCGCCGACTGCCTTGAACGCGCGGACGGGGCTGCTCACCCCGCCGACCATGACCTTCTGCGCGCGCGCGAAGAGCGCTTCGGACTTCCTGTAGCGCGCGTCTCGAGCTTTCGTCGCCATCTTGGGCACCTTCTCTTTGCGAGCTGCGCGCCGCTGGCTAACCGAGGAGCCGAAGAAGTTGGACTGCGTCGCTCCTCACGCAGGTGAAGATCGGCGTCTCCAGCTCCGTGTACTTGCTGGCCTCCGTGCTCCTGAGCTCCTCGACCAGGGCCAAGAACTCGGCCGGCTCGTCGCCCTCGAACGCGAGCACGAACTCCTGGTCGTCGAGCCCGAAGGAGTAGCCCGTGTTTATCTTGATGTTTGGATACTTGTGCCCCACCTTGAAATGCTCCCCCATGATCCTCTGCCTCTCCGCGAACGGCAGCCCGTACCAGCTCCTCTTCTTCACGAAGGGGTAGACGAACAGGTACTTCGCCTGCTTCGGGGGGAGGCCTTCATCGCCCACCGACCCCTCCTGCCCCGGGTGCTTGTGCGAGCGGGTGTAGTGGGAGGGCCTTGTCATGGCGAGGTAAGAGTATGGGATCTCAAGGTGCCTTCCGAGCCTAGTCGCGAGCACGGCCGAGACGAGCTCTTGGAACGGCTCCAGGCTGCGCGAGTCGGCCAGTATCATGAAGTCGGCGTCTCCCCTGATGCCCGACCAGCGAGAAGAGCTGGAGCGTCAGGCCGGAATGGCCCTTCGTGAGGAGGGCGGCCGAGCTCGTCCTTCGCGGCCTCTCTCTCCGCGTCTGGCAGGGACCTCCACTCCCTCGCGACCTTGAAGAAGGTGTACTTCAGGAAGCGCGAGGTCGTTGCGGTCCTCTGGCTCTCGATCTGGGTCGTCGGGTTTTCTTCCATCGCTTCTGCTCACTGCTCCTCCTTCAGCCAGACCGCGAGCTGCTCCGCGAAGTATGTGATTATGATGTCCGCCCCCGCCCTCTTGATCGACGTCGCCACCTCGATGGCCGCGCTCTTCTCGTCCAGCCAGCCCCTCGCGCTGGCCGCCTTGATCATGGAGTACTCGCCGCTGACGCTGTAGGCCGCCAACGGGACGTCGTACCTCGAGCGCGCCTTGCTGATCACGTCCAGGTAGGCGAGGGCGGGCTTGACCATGATCATGTCCGCGCCCTCCTTGATGTCGGAGTCGATCTCCCTCATCGCCTCCCTCGAGTTCGCGGGGTTCATCTGGTAGCCCCTTCCTGTCGCCGAACGCCGGCGCAGACCCCGCGGCCTCCCGGAACGGCCCGTAGAAGGAGGAGGCGTACTTCGCCGAGTAGCCCATCACGAGCCTCTCTTCGTAGCTCGAGCCGTCGAGCGCCTTGCGTATCGCGAGTACCTGCCCGTCCATCATCGCGCTCGGGCAGACGATGTCGGCGCCGGCGCTGGCGTATTGCAGCGCAGCCTTGGCCAGGAGCGGGAGGGTCCTTTCGTTGCTGACGCTGCCGTCTTCCACGACCCCGCAGTGTCCGTGGGAGGTGTACTCGCATAGGCAGACGTCCGCCGCCACCACGAGCGAGGGGAAGTGGCTCTTGAGCTCCCTTATGGCCCTCGGGACGACGCCGTCGCTCGAGTAGGCCTCGCTCCCCGACTCGTCCTTGGAGTCTGGTATCCCGAAGAGGAGGACTGACCTCACACCCTCGTCGGTCAGCCTCCCGACGTAGTCCGAGACCGTGTCCACCGAGTAGCGGTTGACCCCGGGCATCGCCTCGACGGGCTCCACGACGACCTCGCCGTCCTGGACGAAGACGGGCGCCATCAGGTTGGAGACGTGGACGCGGCTTTCCTTGAGCATCTCCCGGATGGCCTCCGTCCGCCTGAGCCTGCGGAGCCTTTCGTCCACTCTCCTGCTCGGACGGCCGGCGCGCTCCTCGAGCATTCACTTTCCCTCCTCAGCCGAGGCGGCGGCGCCCAACTCCCGAACGAGGCTCTCGATCGTGTGCGTCTTCGGTGCGAGAATCCGCTCGAACCCGCGCTCACGCGCCGCTGCGGCAGTGACCGGTCCGATGCAGACCGCGAGCAGTCTCTTGGTCAATGCGGAAGCTGCCGAAGCCGAGTCTAGCCTCCTCATGAACGCTTCTACCGCGGACGGGCTCGCGAAGATTATCGCGTCCGCTTCCTCCAACGCAGGCTCAATCTCGTCGTCATCGCTTGCCGCGACCGACGACGTCCTGTAGATTGCCAGGTCGTCGACCCGGAAGCCGCCTCGCTCGAGGGTCGCCACGATCTCTGGGTCCCCGATGTCCGCCCTCAGCATGAGGAGGCGTTTTCCAAGCCCTCTCGGCAGCTGCTCCGCGAGCGCCCTGGTCAGATATTCGGAGGGGACAAAGTCTACCTTGATCCCCTCTCTTTGGAGGGCGGCGCTCGTCTTCTCGCCGACCGCGGCGACCGCGGGCTTTCCGCGCCACGGGACGGACAGTGAGAGCGCCTTCATCCTCTGCGCGAAGAACTCGACCCCCGTCGGAGAGGTGAAGACAAGCCAGTCGAACTCCCCCAGCATCGTCAGGCTGGCGTCGACGTGCGACCAGTCTTCGGGCGGAAGGAACTCGATGGTGTCTATCGGGACCGGCTCGAAGCCGAGGGCCTTGAGTTTCCTGGCCAGCTCAGCGTTCCCCTTTCTCGACCGGGTTATCACCACCCTCGCAATCTTGCGGGTGCCTGCGACCTGCGCCGTCATGACGCTGCGCCCCTCCGCGTCCGCGCCCCGTCGAGCAGCTCCTCGGCCAGCCGCCTTCCGAGCGCGACCGCATCGCTGCCAGGCCCGGCGACCGCCTTCCGCCTGAACTCGCTGCCGTCCTCCTTCGCAAGCATGCCGACCATCCTGATCGTCTCCCCAGACAACCTTGCGCACCCCCCCACGGGCACGTTGCAATCGACGCCGAGGCGTTGGGCGAAGGCCCTCTCGCATCTGGACTCCAGCCTCGTGGCCTCGTCGTCGATCTTCATCAGAACCTTGGCGATGTCTCTATCGTCTCGCCTCATCTGGATCGCGATGATCCCCTGGCCGACCGCCGGGACCATCTCGTCAATCGAGAACCTCTGGGAGATGCGCTTCTCCTCCCCGATCCTCTCCAAGCCCGCGACCGCGAGGACTACTGCGTCCAGACTGCCGCCATCCATGACCTTTCGGAGGCGCGTGTCGACGTTGCCGTGAAGCTCGACGACCTCGAGGTCTCCCCTCATCTTCAACAGCTGCGCTTTCCTTCTCAGGCTGCTCGTCCCGATCTTGGCGCTCTTGGGGAGCGTCATGATGGTCTCGCCGTTGTTCGTGATGAGGGCGTCCCTCGGGTCGTTCCGGGGCGGGGTCGCGCCGATCGCTAGGCCTTCGGTCTGGTCGCTCGTCAGGTCCTTCATGCTGTGTATCGCAATGTCAATCTTGCCTTCCAAGAGCAGAGCCTCGATGTCTCCCGTGAACGCCCCTTTCGCTCCTGCCTGGCCCTTGGTCCGCTTCGCGGCGGGAGGCGTCCGGTCCCCGAGCGTCTTCACCGGGACGAACTCAAGGGCGAGGCTATCCCCGAACCTCCTCTTGATGAGGTCGGAGACTATCGCTGTCTGCGCTTGGGAAAGCCTGCTCGAGCGCGCCCCGATCCTCACGCTGAGGATGCCCACTACTTTCCCCCCTGTTCGAAGATTCGTTGGACTACGTCGAGGCGCTGGTCTTGCGGAAGCTCAGGGCTGGATGACTTTACGAAGCTGGTCGGCGGCGCGAGGAGCTTGCTCACCAACCTCTTGCTCATCGCCTCGACCACCTTCTTCTCCCTTTCAGAGAGTCTCGGTAGCCTCCTCAGGGCCGCGTCGGTCTCCTCTCTTCGGATGCTCTCCGCCCATCGGTAGACGTGGGAGAGCGCTGACGACTGCCTGCTCGCGAGGAGCCACCGGGAGAAGCTCTCGGCCTCGGCGAAGACCAACTCCTCGACGCGCCTTGCCTCAGGCCCGAGCGGCAGTCGTCCGCGAGGCGAAGACCTTGGCCAGATCTTCGAGGTTGTAGACCTCCGTCGCCCCCGCGTTGAGCTTAGGGTCGACGTTTCTCGGGAACGCGAGGTCGAGGATCACCCGCCTCTTCCCGTCGAGTTCGCCGCTTCTTCAGGACGTAGCCGCGGTGCTTCGTGGCAGATATTATGAGGTCGCACTTCGCGGCGACCGCGTCTCAGCTCCTTGTGGGAGATGATGGTTGCCCGCGAGAAGGAAGGGAGGGACGCCCTCCTCGTCGCGACGTAGAGCCTTGCGCCCTCGAGCTGGTTGGCTGCCAGCCTGGTCGTCTTTCCGGTGCCTATCAGCAGCACGTTCCGAGGAGGGCGAGGCAGGCGGCCCAGGGCGAAGCTGCAGGGCCATCGAGCTCACGGACTCGTCCGCCTGCTTTAGAGCCCCCCTCGCGCGCTTACCTACGTTCACGGAGGCGTCGAAGACCGCGGAGAGGGTGCCCTCGTGACGACCTCGAGGTCCTCGCCGCGATCCCGGCGTCCTTGACCTGGGAGAGTATCTGCTCCTCCCCGATGACCATCGAGTCGAGCCCTGAGGCCACGCGGAAGAGATGCGCTATTGCGTCGACGTCCTCGTGGACGTAGATCGAACTTGGCTTCATCCCTGGGGTCCTGGAGAGCCAACCTAGGAGTGCGCGTTCTACCGCCTCCATGGAGTCGGCTGCCATGAGAACCTCGATCCTGTTGCAGGTGACCAACTGCGCGTACTCCTTTACGCCTAGAAGACGAGGGAGTCTCGCCGACTCGCGCGAGAGCCGCCGGGCGAGAGCCTCTCTGAAGGCCAACGAAGAGGTCTTGAAGGATGTGCCGACCAGGATGATCGAAGAAACCCTGGTCGCGGCCGAGGGTTTCGCCGCTCCCGCTCTCGTCCTCCTGCCGTCGCCAGAAGGTTCTCTCTCGAAGCCCCTCTGCGCGGACAGGGAAACTGTCTCCGGTTGCGCGACCAGAGTAGACTTCAAGAATCGACCCACGACCTCTTTTTTTGTTATTTAACGTTTGTTAGGGTAAGGTGCGGCTTTCGTCTTTCAAGGGGTCGCGAGTTAGGCTCGAGGCGGCGTCCCTTATATCCGCCGCGGTAATTTTGATTCGAATCCGAATATTCTCTCGCTCATATTCCCATCAACTCGCCTTATATAATTTGTTTCAGCCGTTCGGCTCGTGAAAAGCAGCAGCTCCAACGCGCAAGCGATAACGACCACCAAGCGAGCAGCCAAACCGAGTCATGGCGGAGAGAAGGCTCAGGGCGAAGAGGTAGTGGGTCAAGAGGTAATCGAGCGCTTGAAAAGCTGGTGCTATGTGTAGCTTATTTACAATCGGGCTAGTAGCAGAGGGCATTCTGAGCGATGACTGACATCAAGCCCGAGCTTCACACGCCCCAAGAGGACTGGTCGGGCCCCGAGAAGGCCAAGCTCGCGACGAAAGGCCTGACCGTGGTCATCCGCGACATCAACAGCCCGGCGAACCTAGCCCATCAGTTTCGGGACACCAGCTTCGAAGACCTCCCAGACGTCGCCGAGACCCTCGCGAAATCCTACGGGATCTACACCGACTTCAACAGGGCGACGACCGGAGACGAAAAAGAATGGATGTACATGTTCCGCATCGCGATCCCCAGCGGCGGCCCGATCAACGCGAGACAGTGGGCCATCCTGGACGACATCGCGAGGAAGTACACCGCCTCCGACACTTACACGGGGACGATGCAGCCGTCCCTGAGGCTGACGACTCGCCAGGCGATCCAGCTTCACTGGGTGAAGAAGAAGGACGTGGTGCCGGCGATGCAGGAAATTGCGAGTTCCGGGTTCTACACGCTCAACGGCTGCGGCGACAACGTTCGAAACTTCATGGCCTGTCCGCTCTCTCACTATTCCAAGTACTTTGACGGGAACGCCTTTGCTGAGAAGGCGGCCAAGTACTTCCGCCTTCCCACGCAGTCATATATCGAGATCTTCGAAATCGACCCGAAGTACCTGAGAGACGACCGCAAGACAGGAGAGAAGTTCGAGTACGGGGACCGGCTCCTGAACAGGAAGTTCAAGATAGGGATATCAGCGGTCGACCGGGACGAGAAGACGGGCGAATACGTTCCCGACAACTGCGTCGAGGTGAGAACCGACGACATAGGCGTCGTCCCCCTCTTGGACGGCGGAAGCAAGGTCGAAAGGTTCCAGATATACATCGGCGGAAGCCAGGGCGAGAAAGCCGGCTTCCCCACCTTCGCTACCATGGGCAAGCCGTTGGGCATAGCCAGCGGAGAGGAAGGGGCGCTGAAGGCCCTTGACGCAATCGTGGCGACGCACAAGGAGTGGGGGGACAGGAAGAACAGGAACTGGGCCAGGATGAAATACGTGGTCTACAAGATGGGGGTCCACTGGTTCAGGGAACAGGTGAAGGCTAAGGGGAGCGCAGCTCGAGACACCGCAGGAGGACCTCGACTATGGCAAAAGGCGCCTGCATCAAGGATGGAATAGGCAAGAGACCGACGGGAAGTATTGCTACGGCGCCTACATCCAGACCGGCAGGATAATCGACGGCGGCGCCGATGGTAACCTGATGTCCATGGTGAAGCGCCTTACCCAGAGCCACCCGCAAGTCCTGCTGTTTGTCACTCCGAACCAAGACCTCCTCTTCGGAGGCCTCGAAGAGTCCGAGAAGGATGAGTTCATCTCGGAGATGAAGACGTTCGGATATGGCATGAGGAACGGCAAGCCCTTCACGACCCTCAGGCTCCTCTCAGGCGCGTGCGTCGGCAGGGACACCTGCCGGCTGACCTACACCGATTCGGAAAAGTTCGAGCCGTATCTGCTCGACGACCTCGACGAGAAGTGGGGCCACATGACAGAGTCGATCGGAATCACTGGTTGCGAGCGGCAGTGCTTCAGGCCGGCCACCAAGACCATCGGGTGGATGGGGACGGGGTACAACGTGTATGCGCTGAAGCTCGGAGGCACCGAGGACGGGCGCCACCAGGGGGGATACATCGTGGACCCGCAGACGAAGCAGATCTACATGAGGATGGTCCCCCGCGAGCAGGTGCCCAAGGTAACGAGCGCGCTCTTCGAGTTCTATGTCTCCAAGGGCACCCCTGAGGAGCTTAGCAAGCCCGGGCAGATGGGCTACTTCTTCAGGCGGGTGGGGCTCCCAGGGATAATCGAGTACCTGAAGGGTCATCCTGACACGGCGGAGCTGATGAAGCGGACCAATCCGAACCCCCTCATCTCAGACCCCTTCTACTCGAACCAGAGCCTCCAGAGCAACGGCAAGACCTAAGAAAAGGGCGAAGCAAAGAGAAGGGATTTGAAAGAGCCGTCGTCCGCCGCCTCGCTTCCTCTCGAGGGGCTGACGATAGTGGTCACGGGGAGCAGGAGAGCGCCTGAGCAATCTGCGCTGGTCACGAACCTAGGCGGTACCCCGTATGTCGTCCCGACCGTCGGGATAAGCATCCCGAGGGACGACTCGGAGATAGAGCCGTTCTTGAGGGAGCTCGTCGGGTCTCCGGGCGCAGACTACGCGGTGTTCATGACCGCGACGGGCGTCCGCGCGATGATGCTGGCGGCCGAACGGCTGGGCCTGAAGAAGGCCGTCATCGAGGCGCTGAACTCGAACCGGACGACCGTCGTCGCAAGGAGCGGCAAGCCGAGGGTAGAGCTGGCAAGGACGGGAATCAAGGTGGACGCATCCCCTCCGAGGGAGGAGGCGACCGCGAGCGGCATCCTGACGTTACTGCAGGCGAGGGGATTGGCCGGAAAGCGCGTGGCGATAGTGTGGCACGGCTCCAAGAGCGAGGCCCTGGGCGAAGGGATCCTGGCCGCTGGCGGTCGCGACGTCTTCGAGTGCCTGACCTATCATTACTCGACCGTCCTCGAGCCCGAGGGGGCGGAGGTCCTGGGCTCCATCGGGTTCCGGTACAAGGCCCCCGACGAGCAGACCGTCGTCCAGCTCATAGAAGAGATAGTCGGGAAAACTCGCAGGGTCGATGCGATAACGTTTACCAGCCCTCCGGCGGTGGCGAACCTGTTCGAAGTGGCGGTGGAGCACGGCCTGGAGGAGCGGCTCAAGAATGCTCTCAGAGAGCGCAGGGACATCGTCATCGTGGCGGTGGGGCCATCGACGAAGAGCGAACTCGAGGAGCACGGCATCAGGGTGGACGTCATGCCCGAAGTCTCGGCCATGGGCGCCATGATGAATGCGCTTGCCGAGCACGTGAAGAAAGGCGCTGGAGTTCGGTAGCGATGCTGATCGACCTCGTGCTTAGCGGCAAGCAGACCCTGATAGTCGGCGAGGGCAAGGAACCGGAGTACAAGGCCCTCAAGCTGCTTGATGCCAAGGCCAAGGTCACCGTCGTCGGGGAGAGCTTCACGGCCGGCCTGCGCAGGATGGCGTCGAAGAGCAAGGGTCGAGTGAGCCTGATCTCCGCGAAGCCTACTCGGGAGGTCGTCTTGAGGGCCGTGCAGGAGACTCACCCCAGGGTCGTCTTCATCTCGACCGGGAATCCCGAACTTGACGAGGAGCTGTCTGAGGTCGCGAGGGCTGCCCATGAAAGCGCCCCCCTCGTCTGCGTGGTGGACGAGCCTAGGCTCAACGACTTCAACATGCCCGCGATCGCGAAGCTCGGCGACATCAGGGTCGGGGTGTCGACGGGGGGCCGGAGCCCCGCGATGGCCGGCATCCTGAGACGAAGAATCGAGAAGGTGATCACCCCTGAGGACGTCCTGCAGGTGAGGCTGCAGGGCTACATCCGCAAGGCCTCGAGGAAGCGCTTGAAGGATGCCGCCTCCAGGAAGGAGTTCGCCTACAAGGTGATACGCGACAGGAGGATAGGGGCGCTGTTGAGGAAGAGGGACTACTCGGCGGCTAGAAGGCTGGCGGAGAAGATGCTGCTGCAAGAGGCATCGACAACGGCAGGTTCGACCAGCGATGCCTAGGCGGAGGAGCAAGGGCACGGTCAGCCTGGTGGGAGCGGGCCCCGGTGACCCCGGGCTCCTGACCGTGGGCGCCTTGCTCCGCCTCAGGGAGGCGGACGTGGTGATCTACGACAGGCTTGTGAGCGAGGAGGTCCTCAGCTTGATCCCTTCGGGTGTGGTCAAGATATACGCCGGCAAGGACCCCGGCTCCAAGGGCGGGGAGAAGCAGGACAAGCTCAACGAGCTCATGCTGAGCGAGGCGAAGTCTGGGAGGAAGGTCGTCCGCCTGAAGGGCGGGAGACCCGTTCATCTTCTCTCAGAGGCGGAGAAGAGGCGGAGTTCCTGCGCGACCACGGGGTAGGGTTCGAGGTCGTCCCGGGCGTGAGCTCGGCGCTGGCTGTCCCGGCCTACGCAGGCATCCCGTTGACGCACAGGGGCTATTCGTCGTCCGTGACGGTGGTCACCGGCCAGGAGGCGGGCTCGAAGAGCAGGCTAGACTGGGCGAAGATAGCCGGAGGGTCAGACGTCGTGGTGGTGCTGATGGGGGCCGCCAAGTTGAAGGAGATTGCGACGAAGCTGCTCATGGCGGGAAAGCCCGCGGACACCCCGGTGGCGGCGATAATGTGGGGAACGACCAAGAGGCAGAGGACGGTGACGATGACGCTTCGAGATGCCGCGAAGGGAGCCGGCGGCTCGGGGGAGGTGGCCGCCCCCAGCGTGATAGTCGTCGGCAAGGTCGTCTCGCTCGCACCGAAGCTCAGGTGGTTCGCGGAGGGTCGGCCTAGGGCTCTCGGAGCTGCTTCAGGATCCCCTGCGCGTCGACGAGGCTCCAGAACTCGGCGATCGCTCCAGCCTCGAACCTGAATATCATCACGCCCCATAGCCTCAGCAACCGACCGGTCGCCGGGACGCCCATGTACCTCCCTGCGTGCGTCGCCTTCGCCGAGAAGCGTGCGACCACCTTCTCGCCTTCGCATACCGTGTCCATGACCTTGTACTCGGGGCTGGCGAAGGTGCTCCTCATCTCGACCAGGAGCCTCCTGAAGCTCTCGATGCCACGGCGCCGACTGCGGGACGAGCACGTCGCGGTGAGAGAAGCTCTCGAGGCTCGCCGCGTCTCCCGCGTTCAGGATCCTCTCGAAGAAGGCGCGGACCGACTCCAGGTTCTCCGCCTCAGGCAACGGGCGTGGAGCGCAGGGGCGACGTAAAAGCAGTTTCGTGCCGGCGTGGGCACCGGGCGCGGCTCACCGCGGCGGGGCGGAGATGGCGGCCTCGCAGGCCCTCGGGAACCTCTGGAAGCCGCCTCCTTCGTAGATCCAGGTCTCCCAAGAGAGCCTCACGGAGGAATCGACGCTGGCCAGCGTCCCCCGGGGGACGACCAGTATCCTCCTCAGCGAAAGGTCGGAGTTCAACCTCGTCTGGACGTCCACGCTCCGGAAGTTCTTCGAGGCCAGCCTCCTGCTCGAGGGCCTCGTCTCGCACTCAACGAGGGCGTACTCCTGCCTCCCGGCGCTGGCCCTGACCCCGAAGAGGTCGGGGCGATACGCGACCCAGTTCAGGAACCTCGACGGCGCGTAAGGCCGGCTCGAAGAAGACAGAGTAGCCCTCCTCGGCCAGCTCCCGGGAGGCGCTCTCCTTCATGCGAAGATGAAGGACAGACTCTCCCATGCTCGTTCCCGTCGCTCGCAACCCGCGCACTTCGCATTTTAGCGATGGGCTGCAGCGGAGTTGACCCGGGGTCAACGTTCGCGAGGGCCGGCGCCTGGCCGCCGCTCTACGCTAAAATAGCTGTTCGAATTCGGGGCGCCCGATGTCGAAGCCCACTGCGAACCGATTTGCGCGGATTCTATTGGCGACCGACGGCTCGCCCAACGCCCAGCAGGCCGCCGAGGTCGCGGCGCGGATTGCGAAGAGCTTCGAGTCGGAGGTCACCGTGCTCAGCGCCATCCCCTCGATAAGCGCGATCGCTGCTCCGCTCGAGGGCGAATACTACTCCCACCTGATAAACAAGGCCGACGACAATGCCGACAAGGCCGCCTCGGTCTTCAAGAAAGCAGGCGTCTCCGTCTCTGAGAAGGAGGTCCCCCAGGGCCGCGCTTCCGTCGTGGAGACGATTGTGAAGTACGCGGCCCAGGAGAAGATGGACCTCAGTAGTCATGGGGACCAGGGGCCTGGGCGGATTCAGGAGGGCGGCCTTGGGTAGCGTATCGAGCGGGGTCGCGGCGCACTCTCCCTGCGCGACGCTGGTCGTCCGACCGCGCGGCAAGAAGGACGAAGCTGGTCCGGCCATCAAGCGCATCCTCGTGGCGGTCGACAGCTCGCAGAACGCGCAGAGGGCGCTCGAGGCAGCCGTCGAAATGGCCAAGGGCCTGAAGGCGGAGCTCCGCATAGCCCACGTGGTCTACGTCCCAACCCTGTTCTGGTCCATGGGCGTCCCGGGCTCGGCAGTCCCCACCGACAAGATCGAAGCGGACGCGGAGGCGGTCGCGCGCCAGCTGCTGGCCGATGCCGTGAAGTTCGCGAAGGACTCAGGAGTCACTAGCGTGAAGGACGAGCTGGTGACGGACCTGGTCTCCCCGTATCAGGGGATAGTGCAGCTCGCGGAGCGCGACGACGCTGACCTGGTGGTCGTCGGGACGCGAGGAAACGGCGGGTTCAAGAAGCTACTCCTCGGGAGCGTCGCAAACAGCATCTTGCACTACGCTGGGTGCTCCGTGATGGTTACGAAGTAGGCGGGCCTTCCGGGAGCCGCGAGGGCGGGTTAGATTGCCACCGATTTCAGGTCCACGGACGGTTTTGGATATTCCATTCCGAGCTTCTCGAGCCTCTCCACGATTACGCTCGAGACGAGAAGGTCGCGGAACCACTTCTTGTCCGCAGGGATGACGTACCAGGGGGAATAGTCCGTGCTCGTGTTCTTCAGGGCGCCCTCGTAGGCCTTCATGTACTTGGACCAGAACCGCCTCTCCTGGGCGTCGGCGAGGCTGAACTTCCACTGCTTTGACGGGTCCGTCAGGCGCTCCTCGAGCCGCCTCTTCTGCTCGTCCTTGCTGATGTGGAGGAAGAACTTGATGATGACGGTGCTGTCCTCGTGCAGCAGGTGCTCGAAGTGCTCTATCTCCTTGTAGCGGCGCAGCCACGTCTTCCTAGGAACGAGGCCGTGGACCCTCTCGATGAGCACGCCCTCGTAGTGGCTCCTGTTGAAGATGACCATCTCGCCGCTTCCCGGCGCCTGTTGGTGCACCCTCCACAGGAAGTCGTGGTCGGCCTCCTCCGGGGTGGGCGTCCGGAAGTGGGTTACCCTGACTCCCTGCGGGTTGACGCCCTCGAAGACCTTCTTGATGGTGCCGTCCTTGCCGCCTGTGTCCATCGCCTGGAGGACGATCAGGACCTTGTGCTTGTGCTCGGCGTAGAGGACCTCCTGGAGCCTCTCGAGCTTGAGGGTGAGTTTCCTCGACTCGTCCAGGGCCTCCGTTTCGGTGAAGCCGGAGGAGTCGGCAGGCGACCACCTGCGCAGGCTGACCTTCTCCCCCTCTTTTACCATGTATTGGTCGGTCCGAATCTCGGGGCTCACGAGGGGCTTGCTCCCGTAGTCGGCTTTAGCAGTTTCGCGGGAGGAGGTCGCTCCAAGTTACCACGTCCGCGCTAATATCGCGCCAATCCTTGGGAAAGGTTGATTATTCACGGGGCTTTTAGCCGTGAAAGGGACTAGGGCGAGATAGCTGGCCAAGGTGAGAGACGTCATGCAGACCAACGTCGAGAGGGTTAGCGCCTCGACCAGCGTCCTCGAGGCCTCGAAGATAATGAATGACACGGGCTCATCTGGGGTGGTTGTCTTCAACGGGGACAAGGCCGTCGGCATGCTCACCGACAGGAGGATACTCCGCAAGTTCATCCCCTTCAACAAAAGGCCTGACGAGATCACGGTCAAGGAGGTGATGTCGCCTCTCTTCAAGATAAACCCGGACGCTTCGGCGAAAGAGGCGAGACGGAGGCTGGTGGATGCCGGGATAACGAGGCTCGGCGTATTCGAGGGCGAAAAGTTCCTCGGATGGGTCACGCTGGCTGACCTCGACGGCAGCTCGCTCCTGGGGAGGAAGCCCCTCCTGAACGCGTTCTTCCGCGACGCCCCCGCGGAGCCGATGGAGGTGCTATGCCCGAACTGCAGGTCGGGGTTCATGGAGAAGGTGGAGAACAAGGGCGAGGTGGTCAGATACCAGTGCCCCAACTGCGGCTACTCGCTCTAGCCGTCACTGCTTTCGAGCAAGACCGGGGCTGAGGTCGATGCGCATCTCGACCTCGTGCCGCCGAAAACCCAGCGCCTCGTAGAAGGCCACTAGGTCTTCCTTGCAGTCCAGGATGCACTTGTAGCAGCCGAGCTCCCTCGCCTTCTGGACGGCCGCAACTACGAGCGAGCCGCCCACGCCCTTGCCCTCGTGGTCCTTCCGCACCGCCACGTCTTCTATGTGCCCGACGAGCCCGCCGCGGTGGATGAACTTCCGCTCGACAAGGAGAGTGGTCGTGCCTATGACCTCGCCATCGCCCGCCACCGCGACGAAGACCCGATGAAGCGGGTCGCGCTTCAAGGACGCGAAGATGCCGCGCGCTTCTCTCGAGGAGAGGCCGCCAGTGTCGCTGAGGTTCCCGAGGGTCTCGAGAAACCCCCTCTCGAGGTCAGCCGCACGCAGCTCCCTCACGCGGTGGTGCACGGCGCTCCCGGAAGCCCTGTCTCTTCATCCGCGCAGCGCTACGACGAGCCGCTTTCTTTAGTCTGTTGTGCCTTCCGAGGCGACAGGCCGAGCCTGTGACGCAGCGGGAAAAGGACGACGAGGAACGCGGCTGCGATCGGGACCGCGACGATGGCGACTTCGATTATCCCCTCGACGACCTGGAGGAAGAGGCCGCCGACGAAGTTCGGAAAGCTGCCGAGGGCCGAGCCGGCAGGTGGGGCGGAGACGTTGACGACGGTCCAAGCCTCGGTGACGTTGGCGGAGGCGTCCGTGGCCGTGACGGTGACGTTGTACCGACCGGGCTGCACGAAGGTGTGTATCAGCGCCTGCCCCTCGTAAGAGGAGCCGTCGCCGAAGTTGTAGTTGACGATGTAGGGCTGCTCTCCTCCCTTGGTCACGGCGTTGAAAGTGACGCTCAGCGGGCTGTTCCCGCTTCGGGGCGTGGCCGTTACCTTGATGGTGAGGGGCTGGCTCGGAGCCTTCTCCTCGATGACGGCGGAGATGGTCGCGTACGACACGAGGGTCCTGGTCTGAAGTATCTGGCTCTGGACGGAGTTGATCGACTGGTCGACGGCCTGGATCCTGGACTCCACGTCCAGCGTAGTGTTGATGTTGTTGGACTCCCCTAGGATCGTCAGGAGGGACGTCTGCTCCGCCTGCAGCGACAGCAAGGTCGCGTTCAGGTCGGTGTACTGCACGGTCACGTCGTTGCTCGAAGAGCTCAGGCTGACGAGGGTGCCCAACCCCTCGAGCTGGGCCAACGCGTTTTGGTCGCTGGCCGCTGGGACCCGCATCACGATGAGCGCTGTCGTGTTGGTCTCGGTCGAGTCGGAGACGTATCCCCCGACGGAGTAGGCTATCGCGGTGGCCTTCGTGAACGCCACCGAGGCAGAGGCCGCCTGGAGCGTTACGTTGCTGAAGAACTCGATGTCGCCGCTGCCGCTCGTCGACGGGGAAAGGGAGGCGCCTGAGCCCTGCGAGTTTGCCTCGATAACTGTCGTGCTGGGGGCCCCGGGGCCGGCTACGGTCGTTGTGCTGGCGGTCATCGTGACGGTCGACATGGCGGTCGTTGTGCTGCCGGCCGCGTAGATAGGTACGTTAGCCGCGGAGCCTGCAATGCTGGCGGCCGAGCCCGCAACGCTGCCCACGGCACCAAAGGAATAGGTCGAGCCGAGGCCCTGAAGAGAGGCACCTTCTCCGATGTTCTGGGTGGAGGGCGCCATCGACGCGCGAAGAAGATGGCCTCGTCAGCCCAACGAGTATCCCTCCCGGAACGATGACCAGCAGCAAGACTATCACGACAAGTGCCACTCTTGAGCGCATGGCCTGCATCGATGGCGGCTGCTATGATGAGGGTTTGTCCGAACGTTCGGACAAAAGTATTTATCATGAAAAACGCGCAATTTTGCGATTGGTTCGCTTGAACCGGGTCAGGGTCGTCTTTGCCACGTTGCTGCTCGTCGCGGTGGCCACTTCCCTTCTTGCGGGGTGGGGGCTGATCAGTTCCTCAGCCCCTGAAGCGAGCATGAGCGCGGCCACGACCTCTAGTGCGCCGGAATATGCGCCTATTCCTCCTCGAGCACCCCCTATTACAGCGTCTCGTCCCAGACCGCCAGCACGACTACCACGATCGCCACGACGACCCAGACCACAATCACCGCTTCTTCGACCGTGAGTTCCGTCACCGTCGCTGGGAGCACCACTACAGTCACCAGCGCTACCACTGCCACCGGCCACGGCGGCAAACGTGAGCTTCGGCGCCGTCAGCTCGGTAACCTCGGGGGCCGCGCCGGCAAGCGCCATCGGAAGCCTGGCGGCCTTCGGCCCCGCCTCGGGAAAGGGCGAGTCGCTGCTCAGGGAGGCGCAGGCCACCGCCCTCCTGCTCGCGCCCGTCACGTGGATCCTCGTCGCGGGGGCATGGGTCTGGAGGGGGCGGGTGAGGGCGAGGTACAGCGAGATGGGCTTCGGGTCGGACGTCTTCGAGCTCTTCATGAAGATGAAGGGGGGAGCGACGAGGATCAAGGTGCTCAACACGCTGAGCACCCCCAAGGACAGACTCCAGCTCGCGGAGGAGCTCGGCGTCGACTGGAAGACGGTCGACAGGCACGTGCAGATCCTGAACAAGTACGGCTTCGTCAGGGAGCAGGCAGCATACGGGACCGTGAGGCTCTACGAGGTGACGCCCATGGGAAAGATGCTCTTGAACCTCTTCGACGACCTTGAGAGGACCGACGGCCCGGTTGCGCGGCAGCAGGGCCCACGTCGCTGCGGTCGCAAGAAGAGCCGCGCTCGGGCTAGCGAGCCGACCGGCAGCGCGCCCGCGACGGCGCAGCCCGGAAAAGAATTTCTAGCGCGGGTCGCGGCGTAGTGCTGACAAATTGGAATACAGGCTCGTGGGGAATACCGGTCTCAGAGTCTCGCGAATGACGCTGGGGACGAACAACTTCGGCAGGGACGTCGATGAGGCGACGTCGATTCGCGTCATCAGGAAGGCGATGGACCTTGGGATAAACAGCATCGACACCGCGAACGTCTACACGGGAAGGCGGTCAGAAGAGATAATCGGAAAGGCCGTGCGTGGGGACAGGGACAGGTTCGTCATCGCGACCAAGGTGGGGAACGAGGTCGGCGAGGGGCCGAACGACTCTGGGCTCTCGCGCAAGCACATCCTTTGGCAGGTGTCAGAGAGCTTACGCCTGCTTCAGACTGACCACATCGACGTCTACTACATGCACAGGTTCGACCCGGAGACCCCGCTCGAAGAGACCTTGAAGACCTTCGACTACCTCATCCGCGAGGGGAAGGTACTCTATCTCGCATGCTCCAACTTCACCGTTGAGAACATGCGCGCGGTGAACGAGGTGAGCGAGAGGCTGGGGCTCGAGAGGATCGTAGCGCTCCAGCCGCCGTATAACCTCCTCAACCGAGAGGCGGAGAAGGAACTCTTCCCCTTCTGCGAGGCCAGCCGTCTCGGCGCGATAACCTACTCCGCGCTTGCCGGCGGGTTCCTGACCGGGAAGTACAGGGAGGGGACACCCGCCCCCTCCGGCACCAGGGGCGCCCTCTATCCCCGCTTCTGGGGGAGGATGAACAAGCCAGAGAACTACGCCATCGTGGAGAAGTTCAAGGCGTTGGCGGAAATCGCGAAGATGCCCCTATCGCAGCTCGCCCTGAACTGGATCGCGAAGAACCCGGCCGTCACTTCGATGATCGTGGGAGCGTCCCGCCCCGAACAGGTCGAAGAGAACGTGAGGCAGCTCGAGGCAAAGCCACCCGAGGAGATAATGGCGAGCCTCGACACCATGGTGGCCGGTCCCGCCTCTTAGCCTGCTGCGCTGAGCCTCCGTTTTCGGACGTCGAGAAGACCGAGGGGTCGATTCGACGCCTTTCTTCGTCATTTTCCCGGGTCTTGGGGCGCTGTCTTAGACGCTTGCACCATAATTGATTATTATCCCCGCTCCTAACTCTCTTTTGCTAAATACCTGTCGTCAGACAAGGGCTTCTGGAGGACGGGCGGAGAAGCCGCCCGCGGTCCTCTGGGGTCTCTCCTCCGGCCTATGGGTCGTTTGCCTCTGACATTGGTCCGAGGTCTTAGACGACTGCACCACAATCAATTATAAGGGACCTCGCGTCAAGGATTCAAGGAAGTAAGAACATGAAGGCATCACACATAGCGGTCGTTGCGCTGGGCGCGGCGGTAATGGTAGCATTTCCTCGCCTACCCGGCTTTCGCATCGACCACATCGACCAGCACCAGTTCGACGAGCTCTGGCTCGGCGGCAACGACCACCGGCGTACCGACCATGACGTCGCACCCCGGCCCGTTGCAACGCTTCGCAGCCTTCTTCGGAGGGCGGGGCGGTCGCGGCGGCCATGGCCAAGCCCAGGCAGCCACGTTCACCACCGGCCAAGTAATCACCCTGACGAGCACCGCGGGAACCTACTTCGTCGTGGGAACCCAGGGCAAGACCAACGGCACAGCGTCGGGGACGCTGACGTTCACTGTCACAGGAAAGCTCACGGCCGGCTACATCCTCAACATCGGGGGCAGCTTTACAGTGGCCGGGACGACCTACAACATAACCTCAGGCTCCGCGGTGATGGGGCCTGGCGGGGCAGGCATCCAGGGCGAAGGGGCGACGAGCTCCTCCGGCTCATACATCCTGAGAGCGACAGCCAGCGGCAACTTCAGCGGGACAACCACATCCAGGGTTTCGTTGGACTTTAGTAACGGGACGACCGAGTACGCAGTGTCTCTCACGAGCACCATCACGGGCTAGACGCCCTGAGCTGCGCTCGGTTCTCCCAAATTTTTGTCTCGCGCAAGCATCGCGCGGTCTCGGTCTCCTGCTAATCTTTATTGGGATGTTTCCGGCCCTGAGGATCCAGTTTTCTGGATGGGCCTCGCTTCCGCGTATCTCGCGACGGGCACCTTCTTCCCCCGGTCTCTCTCGGGCCCTGGCGGCGACGTCTTCGCAGTCATCCTCTTCTTGCTATCGCTCGCCCTCATGTTCGACGGCAGGTCCATAATCAAGGGGCTCGCCTTCCTTGTCGTCGGCCTCGCGGGAGCCGCCTTCGGCCTGGCCGTCGGGAGTCTCTTCTTGGGGGTGATAGGCGCGGTCATCGGCGGGGTCCTCGGATTCTTGGTCGGCGGCGCCATAGGCCTCCTGCTGGTCGACATCGGCATGGGGCTGGCCCTCGGGTACTTCGGCTATCTTGCCACTCGCGACCTGACAAACGTATTCGTACTGGCGGTCGGGGTCGGGGTGATCCTCTTCTTCGTGGGGCTCGCCGTCTCGAGCAAGCTCCTGGAGCTGGTCACCGCGGTGCTGGGCGGTGTCGTCCTGTACGGCGTTCTCGTCTTCTTCGGCGTCGCGCCGCTCTACGCGGGGCTGGTCTCGCTGGTGCTGGCCGTGGCCGGGCTCTCCGTGCAGCTGAGGAAGCGCCGCCGCGGCGAGCACTGGCGACAGATGTAGGCCGACCTTCAGTCGTCCAGGCGAAGCGCATCCTCTGGGTGGCTTGCTGAGACCACCGGGACCAGGAGAGCGCAGCCCGCCAGGCAGACCGCCGCCAGGACGAAGGTCGCCAGGAACCCGAAGTAGAACGAGACGTAGCCCGAGACGAATGAGCCTATCATCGTCGCGACCCCGACGAGGGCGCTGTATACCCCGAGCCTCGAGCCCTGGTTCTTCGCCCCGAGCGTGTTGAAGATCATCGTGTTGGAGGACGTATAGTAGATTGCGAAGGCAAGGCCTCCCGCGATCGGGTAGAGGACGAGCGTCCCCCCAAGGTATGAGAGCCCGCGGGTGAAGCCGACGAGGATGCCGATGGCCGCGTAGCAGGCCAGCCTCACCACGAGGCCTGCGACCGCGGACTTCCGCAGGTCTCTCCTCTCGACGTAGGGTCCTGCGAAGTAGAACGAGGCGGTCTGGGCGAAGTTCGCCGTCATCACAAGTAGGAAGACCTCGCTCGCGCTCAAGCCCGCGGCCTGCAGGGAGGGGATGAAGGAAGTGTTGAAAAGCCCGCTAGCGACGTAGAACACGAAGATCGATAGATAGAGGAGGGGGAGCTGCCTGGTCAGCGTGCTCTTGAGACCCTTGAAGACTGACTTGAAGTCGACAATGTTGGGCAGCCGTAGGAAGACCAGAGGGATGGCCAGGAGTCTCTGCTGGAGGCTGCGCCTCTGCAGCACGATGAACTCCCGTTCGAAAGAGATGGAGGGCTCTTTTATCATCACGACCGAGAGGAGTGCGGAAGTAAGGGAGAGGGCAGACAGAGGGAGGACCAGGAGCGAGATGGCGAGGTAGCTGGACCACGCGATCCCCAGGAGCAGACCGAGGGTGGTCCCGACGCTCGAGACCATCGAGAACCTCGCGAACGCGGACGCCCAATGGGACTTGCGCTGGGTCTCCATTATCAGGAGGTTTGCCGGCGTGGCTGAGGCGGACGAGACCAGAGAGAAGAGGGCGTAGATCAGCGCGACCCCCGAGATGCTCTTGGCCAGCGGGAGGATGACGAGGTTGGCCGATACCGCCACGCAGCTCAGGACCAGTATCGTCTTCCTGCTCTGGAAGCGGTCTGTGACGTAGCCCCAGAGGACGGCGGCGGGGATGCTGACGGCGTTGAAGAGGGTGATTGTGAGGCCGACATCGATGACAGTGCCGTGGAGCTCGAGGATGTAGAGCTGGATGAGGGTGCTGACCGGCCCCGTCGCGATGTCGATGGGGAGTTGCGAGTAAAACCAGCGCGTGCCCCCTCCTCTCTTCTTGAGCCCCTCTCCGCTCGTCATCTGGGTCTCCCCGAGCGCCCCAACCCGCTTTTCCTTCCCGGTCGCCGAGCTACAAGCGCCATGCGAGGGCCACGTCTGGGGCTGGGTTTCGTTTCCGGTTATACGTTACGAAGGGCTCGCGCAAGACTATAACGCCCTGGCGGGAGACGCGAGCGGATGCGCCCGACGGAGAAGAGACCCGCCAAACACCCGGTCTTCATCTTCGACTTTGGTGGCGTCGTAATCAAGTGGAAGAGCAACAACCCGATCTTCGACTACGTCGCCGACAGATATGGGATACCGCGCGCCGAGATGAGGCGTGCCTTCGAACTCGCCCTTCCGAGGCTTGAATCCGGGGATGTCTCGATGCGGGACTTCATGGAAGAGGCGCTGGGGAGGTTCGGGAAGCGCCTGCGAACGGGCGACTCTCCGGACGAGCTCTGGACGCTTCCGTTCGAGCGGCTGGTGAAGTTCCGGGCCGGCACGGTCGAGCTCGTGAGGTCGCTGAGGAGGAGGGGTTACCGGGTCTACCTCTTCTCCAACACTTCGCCTCCGCACGCGAGACTCCTGAGGCGGAAGGGGTGGGACAAGCTCTTCGACGGCTTCCTCTCCTCGTGCGAGCTTCGTAGCGTGAAGCCCAGTCCTGCGGCGTTCGGCAGGGCGCTGGCGAAGATCGGCGCGAAGCCCACCGAGGTGGTCTTCATCGACGACAAGGAGGAGAACGTCAGGGGCGCGAAGGAGTTCGGCATGCGCTGGGCGTTCAGGTTCACGTCAATCGCCCGACTGAGGGAAGACATCGCTCCCCTGGTGTCGGCGCCGGCCTGAGAGAAGCCGAGGACCTCGGCGGTCGAGTTGAATGCAGCCGCGTAAGCAGTGTGGTATTCGGTGTAGTTCGAGTAGCGGGGGTCGTATGCGGTGAGCCCCGTGAAGGGCTGCGCTTCTAGTAGCCCGCCCTCTCGAGGGCAGCTGAGAGCGCTTCTCCCATTCTCCTGTATCCCGCCACGTCCGGATGCAGCCCGTCGGGGCTGGAGGCGAGAAGGTCGGGGTTCCCCTTGTCACGGACCGCGAGGTTCGTGTCGCAGAAGAGCCTGCCAGGAGCCCTCGAGGCCGTCCCGACCCACTCGTTGACTTCATGTATGGACTGGCACTCCTGATGGCCTGCGATGTTGTAGGGGAGGACCGTGGCAGCCGCAGGGACGATGCCGTTTCGCTCCGCCAGGGCGTACATCGCCTCCAGGTTGCGCTCCACCGAGTCCGCGCTGCGGCCCTGGTAGATGTCGTTCACCCCGGCCAAGACTATCACGACCGCGGGCTTCTCTGCGACTGCGTCTCTTTCGAACCTGGAAAGGATCTGGTCCGAGCGCTGACCATTCACCCCCCTGTTCAGGACCTTCCACTCGGGATGAGCCATCATCATCCAGTAGCAGTACTGGCTCTCTCGGTTCCCCCTGCCCGCCGGCGGCGCCTCGACCGGGGAGAGGAACCCCGGCGTGCCCGCGGTAGTCGAGTCCCCCATTCCGACGATGATCCGATTTCGGGCCATCGGCTAGCTTCGTCGCCGCTGGGATATCTGTCCTTTCCTTCCAAGAATTGGCCCTGGGCGCCGGCCGCCGCCACTGGCCCAGCACGCCAGTGCTCTGCAGCACAAGGGATTAATGTGAGGAGAGTATCTCTGCAGGCGATTCGAGTTGTCGGACGTGAGAGATCTGGAGCGCAAGGGGACATCGCGCAAAGGGATCGAGCCCGCATTGGTGAGTCCCGAGTCTGTCTCGAGTCTCGCGAATGACTTCGGACTCTCACTCCCAAGCGGAAAAGCAACTCAGACGGAGGGGCGGATGAGGAATGGAAGTCTTCAGGATATTGGGCGAGGAATCCGCTGACGGGGGAGCGGGGCGTCCCTCGCGGTTTCAACGGCGCGCCGTCAAGAATGCGGGCCTGCCTTTAGCGCTCGTCGTCGCGCTGGTGCTGGTCCTGCTTGTTGTCGCGAACGGCGCCGGTGCACTGACCCATGTCGGCTCGACATCGTCCACGACGGCATCGGAATTCCCGTCACAACCGCTTTCGTCCGCTCAAGTAGGCGAAGTCTCTTCCAACGCTCCAGCATCAGGCTGCAGCTATGCAATCTCCCTTAACGGCACGACGCCAGTTGCTCGCAACAACTCGAGAGCCGAGACGGTAGACTCCGCCGGGACGGACTTGGGGGCGTTCCTCAACTCCCTTCTCGCATCGCACGAGACGTTCTGCTTCGCTGCTGGGGACTACACCGTGAGATCAGAGATACAAATCAAGCACCTGGAGGGAGTGACGCTCGACCTCTACCCGGGTGCGGTCATGAACGCGTCATCTGAGAACAGGCTCCTGCTTGTCTACGCCAGCCCTGGAACCGTGATAAGAGGGGGGGAGTGGATTGGTCCAGGCAGGGGGAACGCCAGCGGGCTGCTCAGGATACAATATGGGAGCAATAACACCGTGGTCGAGGGGGCCGACGTAACCAACGCAGGATTTGACGGGGTCCTCATCTACGACAACGTCCGGCCGAATTTCAACGTCTCCATTCTAGATAACACCCTCCACGACAACAACCGATACGGCGTCCAAGAATTCTCGAACGCGTCAACCGGAATCACGGGGACGGTGATCTCTGGGAACGTCATCCTGAACAACCGAGTCGGGGGCATCTACACCAACGGTCCGTCGGGCGTCACGATCACCCGGAACGTCGTCGGCAACACCGTGGGGGACGGTCCCGGTGAGATCGGCATAGGCGTGACCAACGGACAGAACGACACGGTGACCCTGAACCAGGTCAGCCATATGGCCTGGTTCGGGATACAGGCCTACTACAACAACTACACCGTCATCACAGACAACATATCGACATTCAACGCGGGGTCCGAGGACCAGTCAGGGATAACGAACGACCACAGCTCGTATTCTACCATCGTGGGCAACGTGGTCGAGTCGAACGGCAAGTACGGGATCTACGTCGAAAGGTCGTGGAACGTCACGGTAAGCGGAAACATCGCGAACAGTAACTACGGCTACGGCATCGCCCTCTATCACGGCTCGCTGCCCGCGATGGGACGCAGCGCGATTGTCGGGAACTTCTGCAGCTTAAACAGCCTTGGTGGGATAATCCTGAATTCGGCCATCGACGACGTGATCTCGCTGAACCAATGCGATAACAATTCAGGCGCCGGGGTTCTTCTCTACAACGACCAGGGGCAGGTCGGGTCCACGGGTAACCTGATCGCCGACAACTGGCTCTGCAATGTGGGCGGTTCGGCGCAGACGCAGGTGTTCGGAGTCAGAGAGGCGAACGACTCCGACAACAACACCCTAATCTCGAATGTGATGCTCAACAACACGGAGGCAGCGACGTCGTTGCTCGGGCCCGGTCTCACGGCCTCCCCGTGAGCGCGCCGGCCGGTCTTGACCTCACACCTCTTCGGGAAGCCCTGCTAGCTCGCAGCTGACCTTCCAGAGTCGGTCTTGGGCTTCTATGTCGCTGCCGAAGGGAGCCTTCATCTTCTTGCCGTCGTGGATCACGGCTCCGGTGGTGCTCTCGAATTCAGCCGAAGTGGCCAGATGCACGAGCCCCCTGGAGGCGCGCTTGGGAGAGACGCCCATGAAGACGTTGAGCACGCTCGTGATGACTCGAACCGCTGTCGGTGCCCCACGGACCAACTTGGTGCGAACGATTCCCGGGTGATACGCGTTCACCGTCACACCCTTCCCCTCGAGCCTGTGCGCGAGCGCGTAGGTGAAGAGCAGATCGGCGGCCTTCGAGGCCCCGAAGGTCGTGATCGCCCCAAACCTCCGCTCTCCCTGCAGGTCATCGAAGTCGGGCATCATGGTCGACGGGGCGCTGACGTTGATCACCTGCGAGTGGCCTGCCGCCTCCAATTTTGGAATCAAGAGGCGAGTGAGGATGAAAGGCCCTAGGTAGTTCGTGGCGAACATGAGCTCGAGGCCGTCGGGCGTCACGACGCGTTTGCTGGTGAAGATTGCGGCGTCGTTGACCAGGACATCCAGCTTGGGATACTTGGCATCAAACTCCGCTGCAAGCCTGCGGACAGACGCCGGCGAGGACAGGTCGGCGGTCATCAGGTCGACCGATTGATTTCCGCTATCGGACACCACCTGAGATCGTGCGGCTTTGCCTCCGGTCTCGTCGCGGCAGACCATTATCACCGTCGCGCCAAGCGCGGCCATCGCGGTCGCGGTGGCCTTGCCGATGCCAGACCTAGCCCCCGTTACGAGGCACACCTTGCCCTTCATCTCGTCGGTGTCCGGCGTCGAACTCATCCTTTCGCTGACGCGGTGTTCGATTATTTAGGTTCGAATGGTCCCTCGGGGTGCCGGGTGGCTCGCCTACTCGCCGCCACGTTTCTCACTTCTGGCAATCGTATCCATGGGATTAATACCGAGCAGGCGGCTTGCATCCCATGATAGAATCGGGAGAACTTCGGCGGAGCCCGAGTTCGGGAAAATACGAAGGTCCGGCAAAGCCGGACTTGCAAGAACTCGTTGGCCTGATCGAGTCAAGGATGCGGTGCGTATACGTGGCCGAGCGGCCAATAGACCTCACGAAACTCGACGAGCCGAACACCATCTTCTTGCTACAGCTTCCTGAAGGATTCTCTACCGCCGCGGGAAGCAGGGGAGGCGGCTTCGGCGAGAGGCGCATCCTCAGGGTGTATCAGTTCGTGTGCGGTCAGGGAGACTGCAAGAAGGTCGGCGTGTTCGAAAGCGAGGGTTTGACCGAGACGCTGGAGCTTCCCTATCATGCGGCGGCGTTTCCGATAATACTCCCCGACGGCAGGGAGAGGCTCGTCTCCGGCGTCGCGGACGAAGAGTTTGTCGCCGCATACCGTCGAGCTCTGGCTTAGCTCTTCCTCCGTCCTCGCCCCGCTCGACCGCCGCGGCCGGCTAGAGCTAGGCTGGCGAGGCGCCGATGAAATGGCCTATCAGGAAGCCAGCCAACCCCGCGGCCAACCCTATCGCGGCCATCTGAAGCCCGCTTCTCCAGAGCGACCCGACTGTCGTTCTCGCTTCATAGTACCCGATGACGAAGAGGACCGCTCCGCTGATAGTCACGGAGCCGATCGCCCCCAGGAAGACATCTTTGCCGACCAAGAAGTATGGTATCAGAGGAATGATAGAGCCGAAGATGGTGGAGCTTAGCACTATCAGGAAGCTTCTCCTGGGTTCGGACTCGCCGACCGGCTCGAGCTGGAGCTCGTGGGACATCATGAACTCGAGCCAAGCTTTCGGCTTGGAGGCAATCAGCTCGGTCAGGCGGTCGAGCTCCTCGCCCTTGTACCCCCACTTCTGGAAGACGTACCTCACCTCGTTCTTCTCTGTCTCGGGCACCTCCTTCATCTCGGTCTCTTCGCGGTCGACCTCCTTCAGGTACTGCTTCCTTCTCGCCAGGGTAGAGGTGTAGGCTACCGCTCCCATCGAGATGGATTCGGCGCCGAGCGCAGCGAAAGCCGCGACGAAGATGAGACGGAGGTCGCTGGTCGCGGCGGTCAGCCCCAGCAAGATCCCGAGGACGTTGACCAGCCCGTCCTGGCTCCCAAGGATGAAGTTAGAAAGGAAGCTGGAGCGCGCGTGCAGCTCGGCAGGATCGTCCAGCTTTTGATGGGTTACCGTTTCGTCTTGCCCCTCGTCTTACGACCTCTGCGGGTCGTCTGCGCCCTATGCGCTTTGCCCCGTTTCCGCTTCTCGTACTTGGGCTCGTATAGCTCGATGTCCATCCCCCCGGGCACCCTGAAGTGGGTGAGCAATCCCCAGCCCTCGTCGGTTATCCCGGAGGTAAACTCCACGCCTCGCGACTTCAAATCCTCCACCGTCTTGGAGACGTCGTCGCAGTAGAAGGAAATCGAATGGGATGGTCTCTCAGAGGGGTGGACCCCCAGGTCCGCCTCGGGAAGGTCGAAGATCAGCCAGCCATCACCTGTGTCGGTAAACGTAAAACCCAGCTTGTCCCGGAGGAACGCGCGCAGCTCCTCTGGCTTTGGAGTGTAAAGAAGCCCGTGCATTCCCTTTATCATTTTCGTTTCAACCCTTGGAATAATTTGCTCTATTAATTCGTTGCACCCTCTCGTCCTCGGCCCGACCAGGGCGGGGGCACGTGCGGACCCCATAGCGTCGCACCGAAGCGGCAGAAGAGAGCGATGCCTAGGTCTGGTGTCAGGTGGCGGCTGCGGGGGGCTTCGGCTTTCCCCGTCTCCTAAGGCCGGCTCCGACTGCAAGCACAGCAAGCACTATCACTACCGCTGCAATTATTATCAAAGTGTCGCTGCTTTGCGCGGCTGCAGCTGAACTCCGTGACTGCGCAGTGCTCGCCGCAGAGGAGACGCCGGTAGTAGTAGTAGGCGCGGGTGGTGGCACCGTGATGACTGAGATGGTGCCGTCGCTGACGTTGGTTACGGCGACCTCGTTCTTGGAGGGGTCGTAGGCGATACCAGCGGGAAATCCTCCCACGACAACCGTCGAGACGACCGCGTTCGTGGAGTCGGAGACGACGGAGACCGTACCATTTTGCTCGCTATCGGCCACGAAGACCTCGCCGTTGGTGGGATCGTAGGCGACGCCGTTGGGCTGACCCGCCACCTTCACAGGCGACCCGACCACCGCGTTCGTGGCAGCGGAGATGACGGAGACGGTGCCGCCGTTAAAATTGGCCACGAAGAGCTCGCCCTTGGAGGAGTCGTAGGCTATGCCGATTGGATATGTCCCAACGCTCACGGTCGCCACCACGGCGTTGGTCGCGTCCGAGATGACGGAGACGGTGTCGTTTCCGGCGTTGGCCACAAACAACTCTCCGTTGGTTGGGTCGTACGCGATCCCTTGAGGATCGCTTCGTACCGGCACCGACGCGACGGCTTGGTTGCTGGCGTCGGAGATGACGGAGACTGTGTCGCTCATGGCGTTGCTCACGAAGACCTCGCCCTTGGCGGGGTCGTAGGCGACGCCGCTGGGGGCACTCCCTACGCTCACCAACCCGACCACGGCGTTGGTGGAGTCGGAGATGACGGAGACGGTGGTAGAGTTCCAATTGGCCACGAAGAGCTCGCCTTTGGCGGGGTCGTAGGCGACGCCGAATGGAAAACTCCCCACGCCCACTGGCGACCCGGCCGCGGCGTTGTTCGTGTCGGAGATAATCGAGACATTGTCATCGACATAGTTGGTAACGAAGAACTCGCCCTTGCCGGAGTCGTAGGCGATGCCGTTTGGACTATTTCCAACGGGCACGGTCGATACCGCAGGCTGGGCATGAGCGAGCGATATGAGGAGCCCTGACGGGAGAACAAGCGCTGCGAGCAAGAGAAGTGCAACCGTTGCCGGACGGAGGTTGTGATACCTTGCCATTCGGAACGAACTTACGAATGCGAGCGAAGACGGACTATTTTAGTTCTACGGCTGTCGACTTTTGCGGAGGAACTCTTTCTCACCTCCCTTCGACTCTTCACGAGATTGTCCAGCGGGTTGGGTCGACGTTATGGGCGGGCCCTTCTGCTCACCCGAAGTGCGCCAGCAGCCTGCGCTGCAGTGACGTCGAAAGAACGGAAATGAGGCGAGGTCAGCCTCAGAGTTTCTTCTTTAGCTTGCTGCCCGCCGTTTTGACATCACGAGCCCCCTTCTCAACTGCTGACTCGATGTCCTTTCCGGCCTTCTTCGCGTCGTGACCTGCTTTCTTCAGGTCTGCGTCCACCTTGTCCCTTCTCTTGGTTTTGGCTGACATCTTGGGCTCTTGGTCGCGCTCCAGATAGTATAAACATTCTCCATCACACACCCGCAAGCCGGGTTAGCTGCACGTGTCGCCGAATGCGTTGAGGACTTGGACGCACGCCGACCCGACGTCTAGCCCGTGACGCCGAGCTGACCTGTGTAACGAGCCAGCTTGGCAGCCTTTGAAATCGGGTAGTCGACCGTAGCGGTGATTTGCAACTGCCTCTGTCCGGGTAGCGGGAATGTTATCTGCACGAGCTTCTCCCTGCGGATGATGGACCACATCACACGACCAAGGTATGGGTCGGTCGCCTGGTTCATCGCCTGGTTCAGAAACATCCTGGTCACTATTCTTGCGGTCTCGACCGCCGGCTCTAGAGATTTGAGGCCCGGCCTCATTCCGCCGGCTTCGAGCTTGCCGTTCGCATCGACGAGCGCGCAGAATTGAATCCTCCTGTCGGTCGCGAAGATCTTCTTCACCACAGAGTCTGCGAGCGTCGTTGCGACCACCTATCTCCAGTTTGGGAGGCTCAGGATAAAAGAGTTCTTGGCGATTCAGCCAACTCTGCAGGCAATCGGAGTCGCGGGAGGCAGAGCGCGCTCTGAATCTTTCCACCATGCCGCTCGGAGCGCGGCCGCAGAAGGAAATGTCGGGAGGACTGGGTCAGCTCGCAGCAGCCGGTGGACTCGTTGAGCTCGGCTTCCCCCTTCTTCGCATCCCTACTCCGGCTGCGAGCACGACTAGCACTATGACCACGACCGCGACTATGATGAGAGTGTCGCTGCTCTGCCCGGATGTGGCCGAACTCGACTGCCCGGTGCTCGTGGCGCTCGTGCTGCCCGCGGCGCTCGTCGCGCTCGCGGAACGCGGCACGGATATCACGGAGACGGTATTGTCTCCAGAGTTGGTCACGAAGATCTCGCCCTTCCCGGAGTCGTAGGCGATGCCGCTGGGCTGGCTCCCGACGATTAGGGTCGCGACGACCGTGTTGTTGGTGTCTGAGATTACCGAGACCGTGCCGTTGTTGTTGCTATTCGCCACGAAGACCTCGCCGTTCGAGGGGTCGTAGGCGATGCCGGTGGGATCGGTCCCGACGTTGACCGTCGCGACCACCTTGTTGGTGGCGTCGGAGATGACCGAGACCGTCCCGTCGCTGAAGTTGGTCGCGAAGATCTCGCCCTTGGATGAGTCGTAGGCGACTCCGGATGGATTATTCCCCACCGGGATGCTCGCGACCACGCTGTTGGTGGCGTCGGAGATGACCGAGACGCTGTTGGAGACGAAATAGTTGGCCACGAAGACCTCGCCCTTGCCGGAGTCGTAGGCGATGCCGGAAGGATCGGTCCCCACCCTCACCGTGGCGACCACGGCGTTGTTGGAGTCGGAGATAACGGAGACGTTCGCGGTGCCAGCGTCGCTCACGAAGATCTCGCCCTTGCCGGAGTCGTAGGCGACGCCAAAGGCACCAAGCTGCGCGGAGACCGTCGCGACCACGCTGTTGTTGGTGTCAGTTATGACTGAGACGGTGGTGGTGTTAGAGTTGGCCACGAAGATCTCGCCCTTGCCGGAGTCGTAGGCGACGCCGTATGGGTCGATGCCCACTGCCACCCGCGGCCCCACGACTGCGTTGGTAGAATCGGAGATGATGGAGACGTTGCCATCCACGTAATTGGTCACGTAGACGTCGCCCTTGGCGGAGTCGTAGGCGGCGCTGTAGGGGCTGTTTCCGACCGGCACGGTCGCGACCACCGGCGCGGCGTGAGCGACCGACAAGAGGAGAGACGACGGCAGAACGAAGGCCGCCAACAGCAGAAGCGCGATAGCCACCGGACCGAGATTGCGTTGCCTAGCCATGGAGAACGAGATGGTGTCACGTATACGGCGTATTTTAGCTCTATCTAACCGCGACGACACACTCGAAGACCGAGCTCTGCTCCGTCCGCGGGCGTGCTCGGATGTAGATGGGCAGCACACTCAGGACGAGCCCGAGCACATACGGAGCGCCGAACATCCTGCTGCGGTCGAAGACGAAGCCCAAGCACCAGATAGGCCACACGATGGCGCCGGCAGTTTGAGTCGGTGTGAACAAGGGCGCCCCTCAAGCGGGGTCGGTCTCCGCGTCTAGCGCGTCAAGATATCTTCCGTATCCCCAATTTCGGGCAAGCTCGTCAGCCTCCCTCTCTCTCCGCCTCGAGGACAGGGGCGAGACATGCTCGTTCAACCAAGCGTGCGCCAGCTCGTGGACGATCACCCCTGTGGCGGCCTCGTCTGAGAGCTGGTCAAAGAGATCGCTATAGAAGGTGATTATCTGTCTGCCTTGGTCAGCCTTGCTTTTGCCCCTTCTGTGACCGGACCCGGTGATGCGGTAAGTGGTGAGGCCCACCGTGCCTCGAGTCGCCCTTCCTCTCATTTGGACTTCAGCGACAGTCCTGAGCGGCGCAACCTCCGATGGGAAACTCGACAGTGCCTCTCTCATCAAGGATTGGAGCCTGCGGCTCTCGGCATGGTACTCGGCTCCACCGAGGACACGGACCCAGTCATCCACGGCCCAGAGCGGGCTGGTTCCGAGATTTGAGTCTTCGAGCCTCTGAAACTCCGCGTTGGTGATTGGCTGACGTGGACTTGCTCGCCATGCTCGCCGACCGCGCATCCCCAAACCCGCGTGGTATCCGCGTTTCGTGATACCTATCAAACGGTTTTAAGCTGCACTTCTCCCGTACTTCACAACTTGGCAGTGCTCGATAGCGAGGCGGCCTCCATTGAAAGGCGCCTGGTTGACCTAGGCGATGGGAAAAGCGGGGGACAAAGGAGCAATTCGAAGAATGGAGCGACGGCTGAAGAATCCAAGACACTGCAGATCCTGCGGATGCAAGAGTACGTCACACAGTAATGAAGTCCTCGATTCTCTCCACGCCAATCAGGGTTGAGCGGCGCCCTTGGGGCTTCTTCTCCCTCTTCCTTCAGGGCCAAGTGCCATCCCTTTCTTGGCTGGCGAACTTTCTCTCAGAACTCGAACCAATCTACCATCCTACGGGGGAGCCCCTGCAACACAGACCCGGCGAACAGTTGACCGTGAAGATCATTCATGTCTATGCGAAGTCACGCCTGAGTCTTCAATTCCATCGCAATCGCACGGAGGAGTGGTACTGCCTTCGCGGCAGCGCGTACGCGATTCTAAAGCATGGCGATAGTTTCGAGAGGATTCCCCTCGAAAAAGATTCGCGCGTCATTGTTCCCCAGCTGACCATCCATCGCCTCGGATGCGACGAAGAAAGCGCCGACATTCTTGAAGTCTCCACAGGTCACTTCGACGAGGCTGACATCGTAAGGCTTGAAGACGATTATCGGGTCATATCGTAGCCGTCAAGCTCGGCGTCCCAAAGCGGATCAACGTTCAGGTCAAAAACGCGTTGGGAGCGATGGAAAGGAGAGAGCGCTGGCCTTTGTGAGGTCAGGCCCGACTAGGTTCCAGTACTCGGCTGGATGTGGACTCCCTCGCCGTGCCCGCCCACTGCGCAGCCGCAGCCGCCGTGATGGGAAAGCGTAAATCAATCTGCTCCAGTGATTTTTTCGGGCGATGGCCCTCTCTCTTGTTCAAGTCGTGCCCCTCCTGTCATAGGCTGCTTGCAGCAAGAGAGGTCAAGAGGGTAATGATTGCCTCAGATGACAACGGCTCTCCCAGACCCCCTAGCATGCCGATGACCAGGTACGAATTGCCCGAAGACTACCAGAGCCCTCATGTTCACACTTACAAAGTGACCTACAGATGCAGGTTCTGCCAGCACGAGTGGGGCGACCTAACTCAGTCGAAGGCCTAGGAGGCGACGCTTCCCTCGACCTTCTTGCTCTGGTTAGCTTCATCTTCTGCCATGTGTCGCATTACGGTGGCGGCACCGTTCCCCAGCACTTTGTGAAGCCTCGAATCAAAGTCCTCCACATGTGGTTCTCCCGTGTAGAGCATTGTCGCGGAGGCGCCATTCCGTCCCAAAATGAACACGAGCGCACCCTTCGCAGCCTTGGCGTAGCTGTCTTCTCCCATATCAGGTTGCTTGCCACTGCTGACTTGGCTCTTGGCACCTCCCCACGCGGACGCGAACATGAAGAACCCGGAGACCAGTATGACAAGGAAGGCTACTTCGACCACACTCGCCAGAGCCCCTAACGTCGAGGTCTCTCCATACGCCGCCTCGACCAACTCGATGGCTTGTCCCAGCGCATAGACGATCGGAGCTACTGCGATTACCTGCCAAGCCCTTTCAAATATTCCTCCCTCGAATGTCTTCCTGAGACTGAAGGCGATGAGTGCCGCCCCTGCGGAAAGAACCAGCTGAACGACGCTGAACGTTGCAAGGACCACATCCAAAGTCACGGACTTTCCCCGCCAAAGTTACGATTCTTACACTTTTAAACTGCGCAGAGGTTGCAACTTCGAGTGCCTTGTGGGCGGTGCTGTTGACTACTAGGAGGTGTTAGCCTATCGGTAACTAATCTCATTTTCGAGTTCAGACTCTATCTAGACCGCCGAGAAGGTTGCAGCGCCAGTATTCGCTTGAATTGTCAGTTGCGCTCTTTCGGCCCGAACCCTTTGCGTCCCAGGCTGAGGGAGTCCCAGGCTGATTCTCTAGGTCCCCGTGATCGGCTGGATGTGGACGCTTCGCCCTGCTCGCCCACTGCGCATCCGCAGAGAGGGTTGTGACCACGCGGCGCAATAAGTGTAATTAGGACCTGCACCTTCTTTCATTGGTTCGGCAATCTCTTGCTGAAGTCGTGTCCATCCTGTCACAGGCCATTCGCAGCGAAAGAGGTCAAGAGAACGATGGTCGCTTCGGACGACAAGAGTTCCCCCAGTTCTATGGCGGGGTTTCCCTGGCAGAACGAATTTCCTGAAGACTACCAGAGCCCTCATGTTCACACCTACAAAGTGACCTACAGATGCAGGTTCTGCCAGCACGAGTGGGGCGACCTAGTCCAATGGAAGGCCTAGGAAAGGTCTTCCGCCGGGCCTTGATTCTTTAGGTCCCTGTGATCGGCTGGATGTGGACGCCTCGCCCTGCTCGCCCACTGCGCATCTGTCGGCCAATAATTCTGTCACACGAGAGCCAACCTTGTCTTCAACTCCAGCACTTAATTGAGGGTCTCGATTTCTTCCCCGAAGGTATCGGGGCTCCGGTCGGCCGCCCTCGGGAGGCGAATTAGGAGCTTCCCTTCGAGCTTGTCGAGAGCCTTCTTGACTTCCCTGACCTTCTCTTGATCCATGCGTCAATCACCCGGTCTGCCCATTCGCTACTTTTCTGAGGATCATCGAGAACGCGTCGCTCGAAACTCTTCCAATCCTCGACGGTGTAGTCTTCATCCATCATTCGCGCACTGAAGACAACGGGGAATATAAGCGCCACCAAAAGCGCTGAGCAGTCTGCGTCTAGACTTGGCTAGATCTCCCAGTCTAGTTGTCTAGGTTCCAGTACTCGGCTGGATGTGGACTTCCTCGCCCTGCTCGCCGACCGCGCAGCCGCAGCCCGCGTGGTGAGTTCCGCGTCTCAGGGTGCCGCGGTAGAGCCCGTCCTCAAGCTTCTTGCCGTTCTTCGCTTCCTAGGCTTCTATCGGAAGACCGTACTCTTGTTGAAGCTGTCACGGTTTATTTGATCAGAAATCAAATGACCGGAGTGAAACCCAGGAGCGCGCGTCGCCGGCTTGAATAGAGCTTAAATAGAAAGAAGCGGGTTACCGTCCCAAGGCGTAGAACACCTGTACTGCGGGCAATGCGGTACGATGATTCCGGAAGGAAGTAGGTTCTGCACAAGTTGCGGCACGCCCGCGGGCAACAGAGGTTCCCTGACCACGACACCGCAAATCGCGCCTACCGGATTAGTGATGGGGAAAGCTGACCGACCGGTGTTGGCAAAACTTGCCAGCAAGGACCCATTCGTGGCAGCTCCTGCCGGGCAAGCCTTCGCGCTCGGCTTTCTTGCTCTCTTCCTGCCGATCTCTACTTCCGTCATTTTTGCGCAAATCATTCCCGGCATCCAACAGTTTGAGGGCTCAACCTTCACCCAAGTTGACTCCATTATGTCGTTGGTGGGTCTGCTATTCGGACTGGGAGCCTTTGCGCTGGGGCTCCAGGCAAGGCGGAGGAGGAATGGCGTAGTCAAGCGACTCATTGGCAGTCCGGTAAGAGTTTCTACGGGCGTACCCTTGGTCGAGAAGTCGCGCATAGGATATCGGGTCATCTTGGAGGGTAGGGACTTCCCGATGAAGAAGACAGATCGAGCGAAGATTACCGACGGCGCGAAGAACACTGTTTCGTATCTCCAGGATGGGAAGCGGCTATTCGTTTTGGCGATCAACGGACTCTTGGTCCATGACCTGGGCGGGGCAAAGGGATGACGCTGAAATCTCCCATTTCAGCCAGCGCAGGTTCGCGGCCTTTTTACTTCGGTTTAGTCCACGTCGAACGTCAGAGAGACCAAACACCCCGTACCGACTCGTTCTCAAACGGAGGGATCTCCAGAAGTTGGCCATGACCAAACCACCTTCAAGCAAACCCTACTCGCACCCCGGGAGCCATCACGTCTTACTGCTACTCGCCCTCGCCACTTGCATAGTCTTTGCTTCCTTTGCAGTCAGGCCTGCTCACGCCAACGGCCAAGACATATCACCTGAGGTTGGGACATACCCAAATTGCGGGACCTCTTCCTCGAACACCTGCCCCGCCGGTGCGACGCTCACCTTTGGCACCGATAGCTTCCCCTTTTTCAGTTGTACTCCTCCCAATGGTCAGGCCATCCAGCTCACGTGGGATTGGGGAGACGGGAGTCAGCCGACCGTGATAACACTCTCACCGATACCCACTCCGACCGTCACTGTTGATCATTCATATTCCAGCGCCGGAACGTACACCGTCACAGATTCGGACAACTGTGGCGACACGGGCAGTGGAACGATCGTCATTGGCCTAGCTGTCGTCTCTGGTGGAACCGACATTTCGCCAGCCGGGCCCGGCAACTCTGTTCCAACGCCTCTTCCAGTCGGCCAACCCGGCCAACCAATTACCTTTCAGATATACGACTATCAGGACATCACCACTTTGACATCCCTTTGTAACGACCAACTCACGGAAGTAACCTGGAATTGGGGAGACGGGAGCGCGCCTACAGATGTCTCATACGCGACTCCTCCCGCCTCACTCTGGATTTACGAGACCCATACTTACTCGACCGCAGGCACCTACACGATCACGACCTCTGACAACTGCGGGAATACCGGGAGCACGATATTTGTCGTTGGTCAATCCGCGGCTCCGCCTACACCGCCGGTCACGACGCCACAGGTGGTGACACCGCCTCCGGGCGGCAACGTCGTGAACAACTCCACAAGCAACGCCCCAGGTCTCGCGAACACGTTGGTCTCAAACTCGCTCGGCTTCGACCTGTTGGTCACACTCCCGTTGACCATCTTGGGGATAGGTATGGGAGCGTTGGCATTGTGGTCTGGTGGGAGCTTGGAGGGATTTCAAGACAGATGGAGCAATGGAGGTTCTTACACGAGGACAAGTGTCGGCGACATTCAGAAGGGGATTGACGCGATAGTAAAGGAGGCCAAGGCGAGCGAAAGCGATGTCTCCGACTCTGAAGCTTTGATTAATTGCAATTTATTTACAGCAAGGATTCTCCAAGACGTCTACGGCAATAATGAGCTAACTGGCAAGCTAGCTGACGCGCAATTTGGATACATGCAGCAAAACTGGAGAGAGGTGGATGCGACATGCGCTCAGTCCCTGGCTAATCAGGGGTATCCCGCTGTGGCCGCCACTCCAAGTGACCCGAAGGCTCCCAATGGCCATGGCCATACCGCCGTCGTTTATCCACGAAATGTTCAAGGTCTTGCTCCGGCAGGAAAAGGCGGGTTCCAATCCGCTTGGGTTGTGTCTGGGTCGTCAAAGGGGGTGGGGAACCCTGGGTCTCCGTGGCCAATTGTTAATCAGGGTGCGACCTTGGTATTCGGCAAATATACGCAGCCAACATACTTCACTCCACCTAGCAGTCCTCCCTGCTGATTCCCATATTCTCCTAGGAGAAGGGTCGAATCATGATCTTCCTTCTGAGTCCTCGTGCTCGCCAAGGACCTAGTCAAATCCAAGCGAAGCGATCGGCTGGATGTGGACTTCCTCGCCTTGCTCGCCCACGGCGTATCCGCAGCCTGCTTGATGCGTACCGCGCCTCAAGGTGCCACGGTAGAGGCCTGTCCTCGAGCTTCTTGCCGTTCTTCGCTTCCCACGCCTCGATTGGGAGGCCGTACTTTTGCTGGATCTTGTCGCGGTACCACTCGGGGATGACGTTGAAGCTGCAGAAGGGGATGATCCTCAGGTCCGGGGTGAGGTAGTGGATGTAGCAGCGCTGGAGGCGTTCTTCGTCCTGATGTTTGACAGAGCCCGTCTTCACAAGTTGTATATAGGAGAATCCTGAAAACGGTCAGATTAGGCGACTGCATGTCCCGCGAGCCAGAACGGCATTATTACCCTAGGTATATCGGACTGGCCCCTCGTCAAGCGAGGATGACTTCGGGCAAGGTATACGAAATCCTAGTGACCGGAAGAACCGTACCGGGCGTTGCCGCAAAGCTCTCGGCCGTGATGGCGGACAACTACGTCAACCTCTATCCGAGCGGAGGATACTACTCGCACGAGCCGGGCAAGTTTGTCTGGACGACTTTTGTGGACTTCGTCGCTTCGAAGTCTGCAATCGAGAGCGTGACAGCCGACATAGAGATGCTAGATTTCGTCGACAATGTCGAGTCGAACAAGATGAGCGATGTCGTCTTCGACCAATACCTGTTCCCTGTCATGGCGGGGAACGACTCCAGGGTCATCGTCTTCCGACTGCAACCCCTCCTAGCGGTCGAACGGAAGCTCATGGACACGTTCGGCTCCGGTGGGGCCTCGATTATGTTCGAAGAAGGAAAGAGCTACGCGCTGGCCACCCTTCGAGAGTATGACGCGATGCTGCCCCGAGCCTCCCCCGAATTGCTGCTCAAGAACGTGGTGGCAGGACTGCGCACGACCGGATGGGGCCTCTACACGTTCGATGTGTCGAGGCTTCTGATTGATGGGACCGCGGAGGTTACGATTCGAGAGCAGCCAATCGCGGTGGACCCGGAGTTCCGCGACAGCCCTTTCACAAACGGAATGGTAGCTGGAATCATCGAAAGGATTTGCAGCGAGAAGATGGGCGTGAAATCATCAAAATACGACGCTTCAAAGAAGATACTGACCCTGACCCTTAGCAACATGGGACTTCAACTGGAGCATGAGATACGCCCCTCGCCTACAGGCTGACTCAATATCGGAGCGTAAGCGCTCCTAGCGACCTGCAGCTAGATTAAATCCCCGTAATCGGCTGGATGGGGACTCCCGCGCCCTGCTCGCCCCGTAGGATATTCAGACTCAGGAGTTGAGCTCCTTCCGCAACACCACGACGCTCTCCAACAAGAGAATTTCGTCTGGAAGAGTCTCGGGAGAAAGTCGCCCCGCGTTCACCACTCTCCTTAGCATCACTGGATAGAGTCGCGCGACTAACCATCGGACGTCCTCGCGCCATCGTTCGTCAGACACGCGTTCTACGGGACCTCTTTGCCTTGCGTGCAGAAATCCAACTGTCTATTATCTCGTTTAACCACGCGTCAACCTGAGCCTCAGGCTCTGCCAACTTGGCTCTGAGATACGACAAGGATTCCTGGTACTCCTTCTCGGAGCGCTTCATTCTGTCCAATCATTCGTGGGGGAAAATATAAACACACACGAAGTAATAGAAAAGGAACAAGTGCCGGCCTCGCAAGGCCAGGCCCGTCTAGGTTCCCGTGATAGGCTGGATGTGGACTTCCTCGCCCTGCTCGCCCACGGCGCACCCGCAGCCCGCGTGGTGGGTGCCCCTCCTTAGGGTGCCACGGTAGAGCCCGTCCTCGAGCTTCTTGCCGTTCTTCGCTTCCCATGCCTCGATGGGCAGGCCGTACTTTTGCTGGATCTTGTCCCTGTACCACTCTGGGATGACGTTGAAGCTGCAGAAGGGGATGATTCGCAGGTCTGGCGTCAAGTAGTGGATGTCGCAGCGCTGCAGGCGCTCCTCATCCTGGTTATACTTATCCTGAAAGTGCATCATCCCGATGAACATGCTCTTCGTGTGGAAGTCGCCGATGGCCGAGTAGTCGTGCCTGATGAGCGCGTTGGATATCATCTTCGCGAAGCTCATGCCCTTGGGCTGCTTCTCCTTGTTCACGAAGCGTGAAATCTGGGTGATGACCTTCCCTGCCACGATGTATCTGTTGGTGCCCGAGTAGATCTCCTCAGTCTTCTCCTCTAGGTACTCGATGAGCCCCTGGATGTCGACGAAGTTCGTGAGCGGCACCAGCTTCTTGGTCTCTGCGTCCTCGAAGACGTAGGTCCCCGCGCCGCAAGCGAAGTGTATCGAGAGCTCGTACTGCTCCTTCTTGGTGAAGGCCTCGATGAAGCTCGTCAGCGGTGAGCACGACGGGACTGGGAACCAGCCCTCTGAGGTTATCTCTCCGTTGGTCTGCTCCTCGATCCTCTTGATGCAGTCTGGGATCGTGATGCGGTACTTGTCCCTCTCCCTCTTTGTCATCCTGCCTGTGAGCGAGACTGGCTGGAAGTTCACTGCGTGGACCGTGCCAAGGTACTTGTGACCGAAATCGATTATCGAGCCGAGCTCGTGGTCGTTGACCGTCTTGATGACGGTCGGGACGAGGACGACGCCGATGTTGTTCTTCCTGCACGCCTCGAGCGTGTAGGGCGCCTCCCAGTGGTTCTTGGGGTTGGTCTTGGGGGATGTGCCGTCGAACGACATGTAGAGGTTCGAGACTCCCGCCTCGTGGAGCCGCCCAGCGAGGGACGGGTCGAGCGCGAGGTTGATCCCGTTGGTGTTGAGCTGGACGTGGTCGATGCCCTCCTCGTGCATCATCCTGACGATCTCTGGCAGCTCTTTCCTTATCGTCGGCTCGCCGCCTGTGAGCTGGACCGAGTTCCCCGGGACCGGCCTCTCTGACTTCAAAGTCCTGGCCATCTCACGGACCTGGTCCATGGTGGGCTCGTAGACGTACGCGCCCTCAAGGCCCTTCTTGACGTAGAAGAAGCAGTACCAGCACGTCAGGTCGCACCTGTTCGTGATGATGATGTTCGAGAGCCCGGTGTGAGAGAGGTGGTTCGAGCATAATCCGCAGTTCGCAGGGCAGGAGCAGACGTCCATGGGCACGTTCGGCGCATGGGTCCCCTTTCCGTCCTTCCAGAAGCGTGCGAACTTGGCGTACATCTGGTAATCGCCGAAATAGAGCTCCTCGACCTCCCCGTGCTCGGGGCAGGTCTTGGTCATGAAGACCTTGTTCTCGCGCTCGAAAACTATCGCGGGTAAAATCTTGTTGCAGTCAGGACAAATCGACTGCGTCTGTCTGATGAATCTACCCTTGGCGCTCTCCTTCCTCAGGTCCAGGGAGATATCTACTATCTGAGCCATTGTTGTCTAGCAGGGCGGGAAGAGGATATAAGCCTTTTAACTTCTTCTACGGTAAGAAGTGAAATACGACCGTCCGGATTCTGTCCCATCCTCCGGTGATTTGAAACGCCGTCCCATGTCTGGTGATGCTACCGGGACAAGACTGTCACATATCCCTCAATGTTGCCATATCCCTCAATGTTGCAGCCAGGCAGACCCGCCAATTCAGCGACTGTCCCACACGGCTGCATAATGATGAATGTGCCGACCGCATTGGGGACAAAAGAGACACTTTTCGTTGCTCCTGCATTGACTACTTCGGTGTCCACTCCCAATTGAGGGATGGCTAGTTCGTGAGGAGCGCTACCGCGATTAACAAATACGAGGGTGACCCGCTGTCCCTCCCTGACTGTGAAGTTCGCTGGCGCGAAAACCAAGCCCTCTTCGGGAGCGCCCAAGCTTCCTTCAGGAGAGCTGCCCGTCGCAACTATCGTCACAGTTTTCGAGGCTCCGGGCAGAAGTACGTAGTAGGTGCCAGTCACGACGAGGACTATGACGATAGCGGCCGCCGCGAGAATGACAACGCGCTTCGCTGTCATTGTGACCTTAAGTTGCGTCGGATGCTTCTAAGGCTTCCGTGAGTAGCTCCATCCAGCCCTTCGGAGCGAGTCCAGCGGCTTGCGCCAGGGTCTGGCCTTCCAAAGCCATGTGTGGCGTCACGAAGTTGTAACGCGCTCTTCTGGCTTGAGTTGCGAAGAGAAGGCATCAAGCAACCCATAAGCTATGCCGACGAGACCCAGAGCCACCATTACGATCCCGACGACCCAGGCCAGCTGGGCGTCTTGCATTGAGACCGTGGAAGCCTCGCTGAAGAAGAATCGCGGCTGTGAAACTCCAATCCCACTTGCAGCAGTTGTGACCGTCTTGCCACATCCGGTCGCCTTGCAGGTCTTGAGGTAATTTATCGTGCCCTGGGAAGTCGAGGTGGTGAATGCGCCCGCTCCCACAAGAACGATACCGATAACTACGATTCCCCACCAAGCGAGTCGCAATTCAGCTCCACAACAAGGTCAATGGTGCTTGCGATACTTAACACCGCGACACGATTCTTATGTTTGATAATGGCCGCTTAGAATACCTATCTGCCTCACAAGTTCGCGTGCTCTGGTAGGCCTTGTGGCCGTCCTTGCCTGCGTGAACAGCAGTGAAATCGCGCGGAAAGTGAGGCGCCTGAGAATCGCATCATGAGGTTAAATAGGGTGATGAGGGTTAGAAACTTCCTTGACTGAGATCTTAGTGGCGATAGACGGATCCAAACACTCCGAGAGGGTGGTCGATTCTGCCGCCGAACTGGCCAAGACGCTATCTGCGAAGATCATACTCCTAGACGTCATACCTGAGGTCCCCATCGCGGAGGAAAATTCCTGGGAAGTGCTCGACGAGCCGGGAAGAAGACCGGAAGGAAAGAAGGTCGCAAAACCCGGAGGCGAAGGGGACTATTACGAGAGAGTCGCGGCGAGAGTGATCTCGGAGATGAAGGGGCGGATATCCATGGCAGGCGTAGAGGTCGAAGGGATATACGAAGTGGGCAACCCCGCGGCAAGCATACTCGATACGGCAAAGGAAAGGAAGGTCAGCCTCATCGTTGTGGGGGTGCACGGGCTACATTACCTGGATCGCATTGCAGGACTCGGAAGCACCTCGAGAAGGGTCATCGAGAACTCGACCGTTCCCGTTGTGGCTGTCCCATAGAGTCGCCCTCTGCAGGAATTTCTCCATCGTCTTGGAGCCGGGAGCTCAGGGGTTGGACGTTCACCCCCTCGTGAAGCTTGTCCGTCCGGCGACTAGAGAGATCTTGTCCCCCGCTCTTCGCACACCCGCGTCTTCTCAGCTCGGCCTCCAGACGCTGACGCCAGCTCCAACCGAGGCGTGTGGAGTCGAAACTGAAGGAGAAGATGACGGGTTGCATTGGTTCTGACAGCTACCAAAAAGCCTTAATTGCGGACGGGAATCGTTCATCGACATGCAAAAGACATTTGTCGTCAATGTAGCTGGACATGTTATAGTGAATGCCGATGAAGAAGAGCAGGCTATTCAGATCGTCAAGCAGAAACTCGCCGGGTCAAGCCGCCACCTTGGAGCAAGTTCTGGGTTCAGGGTGGAGAGCGCGACCGAGATAGTGCAACTTCCGACAAAGTAGAATCAAACAACGCGAACAGCAGTCGACGGTTCAGACGCATTCGAAAAGGCCCACACCCGGAGTTCGCAGGGAGCTCTTCTGACCCTGCCTGGCCAGAACAATCTCCTTAATAGCGGCGCGCGGCTTTCCTTGAGGCGTGCCGCCGGGATGGAAAGTCACCCCGCCAAAAGACGACTCCGAGTATTTCGAGAGGATGAGCAGAGCTCTCTTCACAGCAGGCTTGAGCTGGAGCATGGTGGAGAAGAAGTGGCCGAACTTCCGGAAGGCGTTCGCCTCATTCTCGCCTGAGAAGGTCGCCAAGATGACCGAGAGGGACGTAAAGTCGTTGATGGGTGACCCCGGGATAGTGCGGAACGAGCGGAAGATCAGGGCGACGATTCACAACGCCGGCAAGTTCGTCAGTCTGAAGAAGGAGTTCGGGTCCTTCAAGGGATACATCGCGTCTTTCGGGAAGGACGAGGGGAGGCTTCAGGAGGACCTCCAAGGGAAGTTCCAGCACGTGGGAGGGTCGACGGCGAGGATGTTTCTATGGTCGGTCGGCTACGACCTGACTCCTACGTCAGAAGAGAAGAAGTGGATGTCGCAGAACAGAAAGTGACGGCCCCGTGCACGCCCCTCAGGTCACGTACTTTGCATAGTGAAGCAGCCTTGCTTCGTGCGATTTCGCAGCGCGATATCGGCCTTTTCCGAAACGATCAGAAGATAGTTGACACCAAAGCTCTAATAGCAGGCGGGCCGAACGTGCATGCACCGGTCCGACAAAGAGCACCAAGGTGGTTTTAATCCAAAAGAGAGCATTCGTCCTGGTCACGGTCTACAGCGATGCCGACCGCTCCAGTATTTTCGAGATTCGCGAGATTCCCTCGGTCACGCACGTCGACATGGTGCTGGGGGCGTTCGACGCGGTAGTGACGGTGGAAGGCGAGGACGAGAAGGCCATCGAGAAGGCGGTCACCAGCATCTCGAGGACGAGGGGCGTCAAGGAGGCGAAGCCCCTGGTCGAGGTCCAGGTCGGCTCCCACGGGAGCCTGAAACCGGTCATAGGTCGCCGGTCGTAGCGCCGCTCTGAAAAGCGGGCTCCGCTTCTTGGGCTCGCCGGCGGTCATGAGGAAGCCTAGCTTAAGTATCGCACTCGGGCTGAGCAGAAGGCTTTGGTGAGCCTGCCGGGCGTGACCTTCAGCAGGAAGGAGAGCACGATCGTCAAGAGGATGGTCGATTACGTGATACTCGTGAGGCAGACCGAGCAAACGCTCCCGAGCCTCGTCTCGGCCGTCGCGGCAGGCAACGTCGCCGCCTCCGTGGAGAGCAGGACCAAAATCTTCGACCTCGAGTCAAGCGCCGCTGCCGTCGCTCGAGAGCTCAGCAAGCAGATAGCAGAGGGGGCCTTCTTCGGAGGGGTCAGGGAGGATATGCTCAGCCTGATTACGAAGATACATTCCGTTGCTGACAAGGCAAAAGACGCCGCTCGGCTGATCACGCTGGCCAGGGTCACCGACGCAAGGGCGATCGAGGTGCTCCGTTCGGAAGACATGAAGCAGTTTCTGGCGAACCTCGACAACGCGGTTGTCGCTCTTCAAGGGTTGATCGAGGCGTTCGCGATAGACCGCAAGACAGTCCTCGAGAGGGTGCACACCGTTGAAGAGTACGAGGAGGAGGCGGACACGTTCAAGCAAAACATGCTCGTGGCGCTGTTCGAAAAGTCTCAGGGAGAGATCGACCCTGTGACTCTGATACTGGTGAGGGACTTTGTGTTTTGCGCCGACGACGTCGCTGACAGGTCCGAAGACGCGAGCGACATCGCTCTTGTCCTAGTCGCGAAAGGCTATGGATGAATACCTCCCGCTCGCCCTGGCCGGGATCCTCACGTTCATCTTCGGCTGGAACAACAGCGGAATTCTGATAGGCAACGAGAGAGGCTCCGGGACCCTCTCCGGGCTGGAGTCCACAATCCTGTGCTCCATAGGAATGCTTCTTGGGGTTGTGCTCGAAGGGTCAAAGATGACGAAGAGCCTGGGGGGGATGATCTCCGCTCCACCGACCGACTCGATAGTGTTGGCCACTCTCGTAGTCTCGATCGTCCTCACCTTTGGGTTGACGGCCGGACGCATCCCGGTGACCTTCAGCGCCACGATGGTCGGTGCATTTGCCGGGGCGGCCTTCGCCTCTTCGGCGCAGATCAGGGGAGGCGACCTCGCGACCATAATCGCCTTCTGGATGATAGCCCCACTAGCAACGATGGCCGCCACCTTCCTGACCTACAGGGTGATCCAGAGAGCTACCGCGAACCTGAGCCTGCTGTCCGTTGATGCCTTCAACAGGGCGGGGGTCGGGCTGGTCTCTCTGGCGCTCGCGTACGTGCTCGGCGCGAACAACATCGGGATGATCTACGGAAACTCCTTCAGCGGGAGCCAACCTCCTTCTGCCGACGCTGTCCTGACTCTACTCGCCCTTGCGGGGGTCGCGATAATCGCGATGGCGATCTTCGGGAGGGGAGGCGTCGCGAGCACGGTCGGCGACAGGCTCCTTTCGCTCTCTCCGCAAGGCGTGCTCGCCGCCTTCATCGGGACCATCCTAATCATGTGGGTGGCGACCCAGCTCGGGATCCCCGTCTCCGTGACCCAGTGCCTCATAGGCGGGATGTTCGGGGCGGCCTTCACGAAGAAGATATCCATCGTCAACCGGAGGCTCGCTCTGGAGGTCGTCGCTTCTTGGGTGGTCGTCCCGCTCGCCGCCTTCGCCCTCGCGGTCATCTTCGTCGCCTTCGTGTGAGCCGGCTCTTGCGGGCGCCCGGTCGCGCACCTCACCACTTCAAGCGGGGCTGGTCGCGGCCCACGGGCGCAGCAAGTCATAAGTAGAGTGGCGAGAAGCTTCGCGGACTAGCGGACTAGGGATGTCTCCCGTATGAGCGTGAGCGACAGAGCGGCGACTGCACTCGAGGGCTTGGGCCTTACCAAGACCGAGATCCGGAGCTATGCCGCGCTCCTGGAGGGCGGGACGATGACCGCGAGCGAGGTCGCCCGAGCCGCGAGGGTCCCCTATTCGAAGGTCTATGAGGCGCTCGAGTCCCTCCACAAGAAGGGGTGGGTGGACAGGCAGCGAAGCAGGCCAATCCTCTACACGGCCAAGCCTCCGGAGAGCGCCCTCGAGGAGCTGAGGTCTCAGCACGAGTCCGAGACTCGCGAAAGGGAGAAGGTCGCGCTAGCCGAGCTGGTCAGCATCTACGAGAAGAAGGGGGAGCAGGAGCGTCCCGACATCTGGATCCTGAGGGGAACCTCGGAGATACTTTCGCGAGTGAAGAACACCGTCGTGAACTCGAGGAACGAGCTGCTCATAGCGCTGCCTGTCGGCATCGCCCCCTACGCGGACCAGGTCGCCTCCCTCCTCACGGCCGTCAAGCAGAAAGGGGTGAAGATCTCCATCCTCACCTCCCAGGGCCTCCCGGAGGAGTCCCTCTCGGCGCTCTCGGCGAGCGCTGAGGTGCGCACGAGGAGGATGATGTTCGGGGGAGGGGTCATAGCGGACTCCAAGGACGTCGTCTTGCTCCTCGGAGGAGGCGGCACGGGAGAGGGCGCGAACTCCGCGCTGGCAATCTGGGCGGACCACCCCGGCCTCGCGAGCTTCGCTCGAGACTACTTCCAGTTCCTCTGGAACTCGCGCGAGACGGTGAAGGAGAAGGCGTAGCCAGGCCGGGGCCGCAGGCGCCCTATGTGAGGTGCCCGCCCTGAAGGAGGACTATCAGCATCGTGGCATAGAGCACGACCAGGCTGACCACCAGCGTCTTCTCTACCCTGAGGCCTGAGGCGACGCTCATCCCAGCCCCTACCACGCCAGCGCCCCACGCCTGGAAGAAGGCGAACATCACGGTCACCGCCGCGCTGTCGGCGAAGATCGATAGGGGGAACCCGGCGGACGCGGGAGGGGCGCCTGCGTAGAGGAAATGCAGCGCGGCGCCGAAGAGGCAGAGCGGGATGAACGACAGGGCGGTCGACGTAAGAAGCGTGAGGACGTCCCCGTGCTCCTTGAAGGCGACGGCGAGGGCGACGTACGCCGCGGCGGTGAGGGCGGCGAGGCTGACGGCGAAGGTGGCGACCGACAAGAGGACGCTAGAAGAGGGAGAGAAAGAGAAGAGGATGAGCTCGTCCCCCGAGACAAGAAGGAGGCCGAGCGCTATCGCGGAGATCCCCGCGAGGCTCGCGATGCCTCTGGACCTGCTCGACGTGAGCGGGACGATCAGGCTCCTCGGGACGAAGACATCCCTCGCCAAGCCGGCGAGGGTCCTCTTCTTCATCGCCTTCTCGATCCCCTGCATCGACTGCGCCGGCGTCTTCCTCTCGTCGTTGAGCTCGGCGTAGATCTCCTGCCCTAGGCGGGTGAGCGTGTATCGGCGCTGGGAGTCCCTGGTGACTATCCTCTCGAGGGTGTCCAGGTGGTGGTAGAGGGAGCCCGTGCGGACCCCCAGCTCGTTCGAGAGCTCTTTCCAGGACATCGGCTTTACGGCGAGGAGCTCGATGATTCTCATGCGGACGGGGTGGTTGACGATGCGCATGATTTTCGCAGAGTCCAGCGCCTCATCGCTCAATTGTTGCAAGTTCCAACCACCATTCTAAAAGATTGACGGAGCCGAAATCCGCTTTCCACGCTCGGCGCCGCTAGAGGCGCAGGCCGTAGGATTCGGCGAATGTCTCGAACTGGTGGTAGTGGGCGAGGTACTCGCATCCCTTGGCGCTCACGACGTATCTCATGCCCTTCGCCTCCTGCTTCGCCAGGATGAACCCGGCCGAGAGAAGCTGGGTGAGCAGCTGCTCAAGGCCGCGGTAGGAGAGGTTGGATCGCCGCATAAGGACAGAGGGGCTCGCCCCGCCCTCCCCACTGGAAGTGAGAGCGACGGAGAGCAGGTCGGCGATTATCTTGAGCCTGTTACGATATTGTTGCATTCTTGTTTTTCACCAACTCCAAACTCTATGTCGTGGCCTTGAATCACGATAGGAAGTATCTCCTTCTCGCCGTGTAAGCACCCACGAAAGCGAGGGTGATGACCAAGATCGAGCCCACCAGGAGGGGGCCGTCGAGCGACAAGGCTGCTCGGACGTTATTGACCAGCTCCCCTGCAACCTGGATGATGTGGAGGGAGAAGTGCGGTATCGAGACGAGCAGCTGGATCGAGTTCGTGGTCGCGACGAGGACGTATCGGGGCGGGTCGGAGGATGTGGGGTTGAGCACCTGGAGCGCGGACGCGGCCTCGACCACCGGCATCCCGTCGAGGGTGATGTTCAGGGCGGGATACAAGGCCAACGGGGCCGTCTTGCTCATGTTGATGAGGAGGACCCGCGGGCCGGTCACGTTCTCCCCCGAAATGGCGATGACCAGGCCGTTGTCCACCTGCTGACCAACCGAGAGCGAGAACCGAGAGTCGAGGACGCTGGTGGAGCTCGCGAGGGGCGTGATCTGGACGGTGGCAGGGATGGTGAGGTTGTTCAGAGCATTCTGGATCTGCGACTCGACGTCGGACCCCGCCTTTATGGTAGTCACGGTCGTGGTCACCGTGCTCGTGACGACAGCCTGAGACGTGGTCGAGCTCTGGGACGAGCTCGAGGTCGACGTGGAGCTCGTCGAGGACTCCTCCGTGGTCGTCGGAATGGTGACGAGCTGCGTGCTCGGGTCGCTGACCATGACGAGGACGGGGCCGTTCGCATTGAATGCGGCGATGTCAGAGACGTCGTACAGCCGTACGCCGAGGAGATAGTTGCCTGGGCTCACCTGGATGCTGGAGTGAAGCTCCGCCCCGCCTGCCCTGTTGGTGGTCATCGACCCCAAGTTGACGCTCGTCCCGTTGATGACCAAGGCTGCGTTGTATGTCGTCGACGGGTTTCCGTCTTGGAACCCGAGCACGACGCTGAGCAGAGAGTACTTCGTCGTCTAAGGAGACGACGGCGGTGCCAGAGGTCGGGAAGCGGTATCCGGTCGGGACGGTAGTGATCATAGCGGGGACTAGCTTGAACGTCCACTCAGGTCCGGTCGGCGTCGAGGTCACTGCCGAGGAGGACGTGCTGGTCTGGGTTGCAGTCGCACTCGTGATCGTGGTCTTGCTTGTCGTCTCGGTCTTGGTCGTGCTCGTGGCCGTGGTGGTAACCTTGGCCAGCACTGTGAAGCTCGAAGGGACGCCCGCCAGCACGGTCGTGGGCACGGAGAAGGCCGCTTGGTCGACGACGCTCAAGCTGAGGACGAACGTCCCGGTCCCGAGGAGAACGCTCGCCCCAGTGGTAGCGCTGCCCTCGGAGCTTGCGGTGTAGTTCCCTATCGTCCTAGAGGTCCCGTTGACGGAGAGGACCAGGTAATAGCGAGCGCCGGGGTTCTGCCCGGTGAACGCGAGGCTGAAGTAGATGCTGCCGCCCGTGACCGCGAACTCCCCGCTCCCCTTGCCGTAAAGATACCCCGCGGGCGCAGTGGTGGTCGTGACCGGAGCGAATTGCAGCTCGTTGAGGGCTTCGGGCGGCGTAGACGAGGTGGTGCTAGTCGTCGTTGTATGGCTGGTCGAAGTGGTTGTAGTGACGCTCTCCGTCCTGGAGGTGCTGCTTGTAGAGCTGCTCGACGAGCTGCTAGGGCTCGTCGTCTTGGTGCTCGAGGTCTGGGTCGTGCCTGCGAGGGTGACCTGGATCGCCCGAGGGACGCTCACCGCGACCGGCGACACCGTGTTCCCGAAGACGTACAGGAGGAGCCCGACGTCGTACGTGCCTGGCGCGAGCGTGACGTTTCCCTTGAAGACGCCTCCCCCTGTGGAGGTCGTTGTCACAGCCCCCGCAGTGATGTTCTCGTGCGTGGTTTGGACCACGTTGACGAACTCCGTGTTCGCCGCCCCGATGAAGCTAGTGGTCACCTGGAGCTGGTCTCCCGAGGCGACTATCAGGGCCCCTCCTTCCTTGAAGGAATAGTTGGACGGGGCGACCTGGCCCAAGTAGACCGGGAGAGGGACCAACGAGTAGCTCAGACCGCTCCCTGCCGCCGTGTTGGTCTCGGTGGTCTGGGTGGTCTGTGAAGACGACGTTATGACCACTTGCGCGGAGGCCGGGTCGCTGGCGAAGACCGTCGTGCGCGAGCTGGTGCTCGGGTCGACGACTGTCAGCCCGATTGAATAGTAGCCCGGTTCCAAAGTGGCAGAGGCCGTCGACCCGGCTGTTCCCTGCGAGCTCACTTCGACCGTCGCAAACGTGAAGGACTTGCTCGTGCCCGTGGCGGTGGTCGCCGCCGCCTCCATCACCAGCTGTAGCTGCTCGCCCGGCACCGCGCCTGTGACGGACCACCCGAGGCTCAGGGACTGGCCACTGACATAGATCTCAGCTGAGCCGGTCGCGTTCGCGCCTGGCGCCCCCTTCGCCGTGGTCGCGACTTGGACGAGGCGGTAGCTGACGGTGTTGCCTTGGGAGCTGGTCGTCGTGGCCGTTGACGAGCTATTGGACAGGGGCGCAAGGCTGGCCGCCCCGGGGACAGCGTAGACCACGAAGCCAAAGCCCAACAAGAATAAAATTGCAAAAATTGCAAGGGTGTGCCACCCCGCGTGTGCTGGATTCATGCTTGTACGGCCTGTATTCCCCTGTACCCCCTATAACCGGTGGCTTCCTGGAAGTGGATTATTGAAAGAATTGCATCATGTCCCACGACCGGCAAGGAAAAATGCAATCGGAGTTAGCAGGATTTTTAATCTGAAGAGCGGGAGTCAAGTCGTGCCTCGAGAGGTCAGCTCGTTGGTCCAGGACATCCATGAAGCCCTCGAGATTCCGGTCGAAGAGGCGGACCTCTACGTCAGCGCGCTCATCGAGGGTCGATGCGCTCCGGCGGACGCGAAGGGGAAGGCTGTGGCCCATTCCCTCTCGGCGCGGGGCATGCTGATACTCGACGCAAAAGGCGGGTCCTACCTGCCGGTGCATCCGCGGATGGCGCTCTCGAACCTGTTCAGGGCCTACGAAGAGAGGGCGATCCGGAAGAGGAAGGAGAAGAGGCTCCTCGTGGACAAGCTCACGCTTGAGCTCATCCCGCTCATGCCGGGCGAATCGAAGGGCACAAATGCGAGTGGTCCGGGGGGAGCGCGAACGGCGACCAGTTGATTTCGAAATGAGCGGCGATAGCAAGGCCGGCGGGGCCCAGCACAAGCACGAGATAGTCCTCGCAGGGATGGTAAACGTCAACAGGGACAACTACCTGCAGGGCGTCGTCGACGTCTGGATCTGCAGGGGGTGCAAGAAGCTCTTCTGCGACGACAAGCGGTACGGAGAGCCTCTCAAGCCCAGCGTCGGCTTCGAGGAGGTGCCGGAGGACGAGCAGTGGGGGATACTCACGTGCACCGACATCAAGGGCGTCTACATGATGAGCCTCGGGGTCAAGCCTGGGAAGACGTTGAAGCACACCTGCCCCAAGAACGGGAGCCAGCACGAGTTCGTGGTCAAGGACGACTGGACGATCGAGCCGGACGACGGCGAGACGGTCCACCGCCTGTTCTTGGTCAAGGACCACATCAACAAGAACATCGAGGCTGGCTTCTACAAGCTGCGGATGCTGAAGTAGCTCTTGTCGCCTATCAGGATTCTTGCGGCGGTGCTGAGCCTTCTTAATGGCGCGTGGGCGATATACATCCACTACTATGGACTTTCGACGCAGGTAACCTCCGCGCCTGTTGCAACGATTTGGGTTGCTGTTGTTGGGGGAATCCTTGTCGTCGATTCGCTCATCTCCCTCGTAGGAGTGAGGGTTAGCTTCGCCTTTGGGGCTGCGCTATCCGCGGTTGTCCTCGCTCGCGTCGCTCTCGAATGGAGTGGCTACGTCGCCGCGGAGGTTGAGGTCGCTGCAGTCCTCTCTGTGATAAGCATCGTCTTGGACATCATAGCCTTCAGGCCAGCCAAGGGGCTCGCCGAGAAGGACAGCCCGCTCAATTTGCCCGTGTTCGGCTAGATCTTGAAGGGAGACACCCTCTCCTCGGCCAGGGAGCGCTCCACGTTCCGGCGGAGATGAGGTATGTCTATGCCATGGTAGGTGAGCTCTTGCCACGCAATCTGTGGCAGTGCGCGCCTGTAGATCCCGAGCGCGACGCCACGCTCTCCCCTCTGCTCGTGCACGAACGCGGCGCAGATCAGGATTATCCCTTGTACCAGGCTCTTCTCCTCGCCCTTCGCGGGGCGCCAGACCGACTCTAGCGTCTCGTGGCACTCCCAGTACCTCTCGGAGTTGAAGTAGCCCTTCGCCTCTTCCAGGACCTCCTCCTTCGGCTTGAAGGGGGGCGCCTCGTCCAGGTTCTTGGTGAACTCGACCTTCGAGAGGGGCTCGATGGCCGCGACGAAGACCTCGAAGTCCACGGTCGAGGGAGTGAAGACGTCGACCTCGACCGCGCCGTATGAGGTCCACCTTGGGTGCTTGACGCCCGCGCCGAGGCTCCCCCCCACCGCCTTCAGGGAGCCGAGGAACTTCGGCCTGTCGGAATCATCGGGGACGACGCGGAGCAGAAATCGCGATTTCTTCAACGCTGCAGCCTCCCGGGACCGTCCGAAGATAGGTTTTTGGCTGCGCAAAGACGCGGTGGCCGAGCGTGGGTGATGACCGCATTAGCCTATTTGAATCGATGAAAATGATCTTGAGTTGGGAACCCACACCAAACTTCGTTACGAGGAGTCGACGCGTACCCTATATTCAAATATGACCGATTCGGGGTCAGGAGTGTCCCGGTGGGGGAGTCATCATGGTGGAAATAGATGTCACGTGCCATCTTGAAGCGTTCAGAAGGTTCCTTGTCAACAGCACCTGCAGGAGCTTCATCCCAGAGTCTTACCTCAGGGACCCCGAGGTCTTCCCAGAGAAGGAGTCGGAGCCCGGCTCGATATACATCGAGGCGGCCGACAAGGTCACCCTGAAGAGGATACGGGACATCACGTTCGTGAACGCGAACGAGGTCCTGGGGATAATCTACAAGTCGAAGAGCGGCCACAGCATGCTGAAGTGGCGCCACATCGAGCACGAGATGGGCAGGGTCACCGGGGACGCGTCGAACAACAGCCTGGTGAACCTCTCGATGGCGAGGGTGATTTCGCCGGAATATGTTGAGGAGCTCGCGAGCCGGGAAGCGATGCCCGCCGACGAGCCTCAAGGAGAGATCCCTCCGCCCGCACCGGCCGCTGCACCTGTGGCGGAGGAGGCGACTCAGACGCCGGTCGCGGCGGCGCCGGCCTTCCCTCTTGACGAAGAAGAGGATGACTTCGAGGCGGCCGACGCGGATGATGAGGAGCAGGAAGACGTAGAGGAGCAGGCGAGGGAAGAGACGGTCTAGAGGCCCTGCATCTCAAGCAGATACCAATATAACTCTCCGGGAGAGCCGTCGTTCATCATGGTGCAAGTCAAGGTCCATCGCATCAGCAGCGTGACCGACCCATACACCGGCCTGCCCGCGAAGCAGATCGAGCTCGTCGAGGTCAGGCAGAGGGCGTCGGGGCAGGTGTACGGGATGGGGGCGGAAGAGAACAGGATGGTCCAGAACATGGTCTCCCAGCTGCAGGGGATGGGCCTTATGCCTCAGGTGAGGGAGATGGCCTTCCCGAAGATAACGATGGTCCTGACGGAGGGCGAATACGACATGTTCGGGATCAGGCTCGACGTCAACGAAGTCTACGAGCTGGAGATCAAGGGCGGGACCATCGGGCTCAAGCCCTCGACGGGCGTCTAGCAGGCCTAAATGCCCAGATAACGTCGCCGTCAACGCTAAATCACTCAAGAATTGTAGAGCGTCGTAATTCGTTGCAGTGAGAAGTGGTCACTCAATCGTGGCCCTGTCAAAGTTCACGCGAGTGAAGTCTGTGAAATTGTATCTTCCTGTCACAATTCATGCGATTGCCCTAAATCAGGTTTACAAAACCAACATCGCGCAAGACAGAGATGCCCATGTTATAGCCGCTTGTCATGCAAATCGAACCCGACCGCCTGATTCTCTATTCGGCGACCCAAACGCATCATGCCCCACATCGTTAGGCCGATGGAACATAGCACTCCCACCTCGGCGAGTAGAGCATTTGTGAATGTTCCAAAAGTGTCAAGAACGAGTGCCATGAACTTCGGTTCGAGCGTTGTCGCAAATGTCTGAGCAGGAGACATTATGAACCCCAAAGCGTAGAACTCGAACATTAGCAGGGATATTCCGACTACATTAATCGCGACACATGAGACTTTCTGTGTTCTGTTCATGAACTGCCACGGATGCGGCGTTTCAACATGTTTGGACTTTCCATACTCTGGATGAAGCGTTTGCGCTAAGTGAATTACGCTTTCCCAATTTGTGAATTTCGCGTAGTAACCAAACCCTACGAGAAACACAGACACTGTGAACGTAAATGCGAGTGCGCTCAGCACGAATACCGAAGCAACAGATATCTCCCGATATATTGGAGGAATGTAACTGACTATGCCATTGTCGATATTCATCAAGTATAGCCCAGAGGTGAATAGAATCAAGGTCTCGTAAACCGAGACAAAATAGAAGAGTGTGCCGCCTACTAATGCGGCTCGCCGAGCTTTCCCCACGTGAATCATTTTCTTCCTGATGACCTGCACAAACGTCGTCAAGTCGAAAAGAAGAAGGATGCGATAAAACACAGATTTTCTGTATTTTGGCACCATAATGCGGGCCAAGATGGCTGCGGTCACAAGATAAGAGATAACTGTAACAAACATGTTGAAGCTCACATCAGTGACTAAGACGGCGGTCAATACAACAAGACTTGGCAAATAGCTGCCAGAAAGCTTACTCTTCATTTCCAAGGCGACCGAGCTGAAATGTGCGGTGCGGAAATATTAGGTTTATGGAGTGCTATGTGGCTCTTGAGTCGGTGGGTGATTTGGAATCGTGTTGCATGACGGGTGAAAGCTTCGGAAAAGATGAAAGCCGGAAGTTGTTGATGCCATCGAAGGAACCCCAGCGGTTGCCATCGGTGTCGAAGACGGCGAGCCTTAGAAGGCCTCTTAGATTCACGTTGTAGTCTGCCCATTCTCTTCTCATTTGATGCTCTTTCGTCCACGTCCCCATGTGGACGATGAAGCGATACACGGTAGCCATGACCGAAGAGATGGAGGTCGCGCTTGAGTAGGGAGCGAAAGAAGAGGATGCTGGACTCGATACCGGAGACGATACGGGTGATTTTGAGCGGGAACCTCTCGAAATAGGGACGAGCCGAACCTTTCGAATGTCGCGCATACCCGGCAATCCGAGACCGGGGAACTCCAAGTCGTATGCCTTGATTTCGCTGATACTTGTGCCGTCTGCGGTCATACCCCTAACCGTAAAAATGGCTTCGGCACGGAAATCCGGTGTCGGTTGCCCATTCTTTCCGATGAACATCATCCCTTCACCTCTACCAGACAAAATGGGCTTGGGTTCATTTTGCCTTTGGAAGAACAGGCCATACTCTCCTGTTGACTCCTGGTGAAAACTCATTACTTGGACATAAAGAGAGTCGCCGCTGCCCTTTCGGGGATGAAGGTCATAGGTCTCTTTCTGACGACCTTCCAAGTCCCAGCCGTAGTCTCTTGCCACGATGTCTCCATAGACAATATCGGCTGGTCTGCCATCGCGGACGATTTTTGGCAACTTTATTGAGAGACTTCCAACCGTGTCTACCGAGACGGTCTTGCCTTCGTTCGTTATGTCCAGAGAGACAAGCGCGAAACCTTTGTTCTGTCTCTCCACATTGTGCTTTATCGTTAGATGTGGTAACTGAGTTCTGTCGAGCATCCAAGCGACCACAGACAAGATAGCCCCTCCGATGATGACGGCGAGAATCTCCCCCCAATATTGGGCGAAGTAGGAGGAGATGGGGTCGGACATGTGCGAAAGGTTGTTTGCTGAAAGATATAGCTATGTCCAAACCTGTAACAGCGGAGGCCATGTCCCGGGGACGGAACAGAACCCTTCCGAAGGGCGGGTCAACATAAATTAGGTCGGCGGACTTCTGAGGGAAGCCGTTCAAGACATCGAGGCAATCGCCGCAACATATGGTGTCGGCAGCGGCCAAGAACGAAGAACAAAGTCTTGGATGAAGATTCTGACCTTTCCAAGTCTCGGGCCTGTTCAAAAAGGTCGATGAGCAAGGACGCGATTCTCGAGGTGGCATGCCTATATCCCGCAAACTCGCAGGGTATAGCGATGCTATCCCTAATTGTGGCGAACACCACGACAACAACAGCGGGCACCACTATACCATTAGTGACAAGTTGGGCAGACGTAATTCTCATCATCCTATTTGGTATTCCAGCGGCTATTCAACTCTGGCAAGTTTTTTTATAAAGCCAAAGCTCGAAATCGCAGAGGTAGACGCACACGGAAGGCGGATAAGACTAAAGATAAGAAATAATGGGCGTTCAGTAGCGCGACGGTGCTACGGCAGAGTCACGATAGGTCACACCAAACAGGATGTTCTTCCTCCCAGTCAATTCAGCAAGCACGCAATAATACTTCCGACTGATGAAGACTACAAACAGGTCGAAGACATGAATGTGTGCTGGTCCGTTGGAGACAATCCACAGTATTGGGACATACCGAAAGGCATGGTGGAGACACTTGAAGTCGCTCAACTCGGCTGGCAGGGACAACCACCACAGAGATTCTTCTTCGAAATTCCTTCAGAGGGCGGCTACAGTGAGGAGCCTCAGCCAATCGGCAGGGGCGGTTTCGGCGTCACTGGACGGTATCGAAAGTCAAGGGTCTTACTTCAACCAAAGGAATACGATGTCACGGTAAAGGTCGGCGCTGAAGATGTAGATGCGATTGAGAAGAGGTTCGTCTTAGGATACGACTCGCAATCCAGCGAACCTCACATGAATGAGGTGAAACAACTACTTTGACAAGCGAGAGTGCTATTCGACTTCATAGAGAGATTGACCCCTGAGGTCGTTAGTTGCAGACATGTCCCAAGTGCGCTTCTACCAGTTTCAAGGCCAAGGACATAGACGAGCGCACCGTCCAAATCAGTTGCGCGAACTGCGGATGGAAGCCCCTCCAGTGAAGATAGATGAACTCGCGGACAAGGAAACACTCAGGTGAACTCTGAAAGGATATAGGGCGACAGACAATCCGAATCCTGCATACAGTATCCCGAGTTTCCCCTACAAGCGGGGTTGGTCGAAAGGCGACATTGCAGTTATTGCAAGAAATTCAGAAAGTGCACGTCCACTTTTGTGGATAGTTCCATGAATATGTGGCTGTGTGAGCTATTCCCAATATGGCCTGCGTCAACGGGTCATGGAGATTTATCATGCCGAATGTTCGGTTTTCGGCCTTAAATCTTCTCTAACGACTTGCTGAGGAGTTCCATCCACTTGTTCTTAGTCTTGTCATCAAATAGCTGATTTTTCTGCCAGTTGCCTGCATCGCTCCCTTTTTTTGGACTTATCGCATGGACTCAGACGGGTCATCGAAGAAAATATCAGTAAGAAAACCAGCGCCTGAAGCTATGAAGTATTGGGAGGTCCTTCACGGGCTGGTCGAAGCAGCTCAAAAAAGCCGTTGGCGCTTGACTCTTCTTCTGATATCGGGCATTGCCTCGTGGGGAGTTGTAATTTATGTCGCTGCTTTGGCGATTCAGGCCACATATTCCGCGATATCTCACAATCCAACCCAATTTTTCGACCAGCCTCTTTTCTTTACGCTGGTGGTGTCAGAAATACCCATAGCCATAGTCGTAGATTGGATTTTAAGACGCGGGAGGCGAAGCAAACAGGAAGAGGAAGAGCTACTGGAGCGAATCTCAAAGGCAGTTGCTGAGCAAGTCATCAAGACCTATGCCGAAGAAAGAAGAAAAGATTCTGAGTCGAGGGAGACGACAAGTGGCTAACTCTAATCCAGAACGCCAAGACACGAGAGACATGCTCCTCGTCCTCATAGGCGTCGCAATATCAATAAGCTTCCAGTCGCTAACTGAAGGACTTGATGCTCTAATCTATCCGCAAGGGGCAGTGCAGTATCTATTGGTGGAATCGAAATTCTTGCTTTTCGGCGGCTTCCTGGCAACGACCTTTATTCTCATGAAGGCTTTGAGAGACCTAAGGCGTCATCCACCGAATGTTGACAGACGAAGAAACGCAGGTAATCCGCCGGAGGCTTGACAAAACCGTCAATCGACTGCTATAGGAATAGCAAGTGTTTCGACGACTGGATTGGCACTCTCATTCCGCAAGCCAAAGACCACCCCAACTGAAGCAGAGAGGTCGACCAGCCCTTGAACGAAGCTCCACCCACCACCCGAATGCGACACCCGAAATCAGCCCCCCGACAGGATGACAATGCTCAAAACCAGCCCCGTGGATTCGAACTGGGTTCTTGACAATTGGATGCATCACAGAAATCAACGATAAGCGACCTTGCTCGTCTCGTATCTGAAATGCTGAGGAAATCTGACATCGCAATTCAAAACGGACTTTTCGAAGCTTCAAGCCTGTATTGTGTCTTCGCTGTCGAGTCATTTTGGTGGAGAGTTGAATGGGGTAAACAGTTGTTCGAGGGAATCAGCTACCTCGATGTCGCCTACTTGTATTCGGGAAAGAGGCGTGACCAGAATTGGAAGAAGTGGGATGAACAGTTCAAAAGCGCGACAGGAAAGAGCCTGACTGAGTTGATGCAAGGAGATATTTATGCCATAGCGGAGAAGAAGGGACTACTGGCGTCCGAAGAACGAAATTGGATAGACGCCTTAATCGGCGTTCGGAACGCATGGGCGCATTTCAATCCTTGGGAGATTAGTCTCCGACGATATCACGAATCCTTGAAGAAATTTGGGGCAAGGCCAGCCGATTCTCGGCAGACAATCAGTGAATTAGTGCTCCTGAAGACTGCAGAACTTCTGGTTGAGTGGTTTTCAAGATTGTTTGATTTCAACTTCGAATATGAAATACAGGCCAAGCGTGCATAGCTGACGACCTATGGCTTGACAATGGAACTCTGTCTAAAGGACATCTGGCTCGTCGTGGTTCGGGTTGCTAATAGGCGCACGTAGCTGGGGCAGGAACTGAATAAAGCCAGAAATTGGATTTCAAATCCACACCGGCTTAATACTCAATCGAATTCAAAAAACTGACCCCTTGACCCCACATACCGGCTCAAAAGCGGTAACTACAGGTGTTGTGGCCGTCGTTCTGCTTATCATCATCATAACCGCAGCGGTTAGTGGTGTCTTGCTCTACCGTTTTCGCACGGGTTCTTTCCCAGCCTACAGCCCGCCGAACAACGCAAACGATGCAAGCGCTGTCTATTCTGCTTCTACCAGCACTCCGCAAAATTCGCGCGCAGGCACTTCAGGCTACAGCATAGAGGTTACGAAAGTCGCGCTGAACGAACTCACATCAGGAACGAACGGGTATATCCTGAACGTCGATGCCTACTATTCGGGCCTCGGAACTTGGAACGTCGACCCAAGCGTCTTCGAGTTGGTGAGCGATACTTCGGCGGTCTACGGGGTCGCTAACGTAGAGGGCTTAAACGACTGGCTCCCCGATGTTGTTTTGGCAAACGGCCAGCATGCAGTAGGCCAGCTCGCGTTTCAGTTGCCCTCCGGTCAAACGCCGTCGCAGCTTGAATACCTCAATCAGACCGCAAATATCAACGCCAGCACAAACGGAATCCCACAGGTTTCCAGTTACGTTTGTGATAGCCCGAACGTCCAGGTAAGCAACTCGCCATCCTCGGTTTCAGGTTCTAATGTCTACCTTCCATTCGATATTTACGCAATCAATAGCTATTATCTCACTGGCGACTCAATCGATGTCAACATTACTGCATCTTATTCTCCCGAATACTATACTCCCAACCCACAATCTATGGAGATAGCATCAATTTCGACCAATAGTTCCGTATCCTTAACGAGCGTCCAGCCTTCCCTTCCCACCGCATTAGTTTCAGAAGGCAGCGGCGGTCTCATCCAGCTCCAAAGTCAAACCTTGAGCATCGAAGTGGCGACACCTCAAGAGGCTTGCATACGAAACCTGGACCTCATGGCGACGGTCGTCCCGGTCGTCACGGGCGTAACGTCGGCTCAGGTCGCCGTTACGGGAGCGGTGCTTCCTGCAAGAGACTTTAGCGCAGCAGGAACGACGACTAACTTCGAGTGCGCTACGGCCTCGACAAACGCCTATGTTTCCTTGTCCAACACCGGGTCGGCTGGCGCGACAGTCACCGCCGTGAGTATTACATGGGCAGGCGCGAGCAATGCATTCACGCCTTCGGCCTCCTGTGTGGTTAGCGCCGCTGGTTCTGCGACCTCAACTACCTACATAATCTTCCCCGACACGTCCAAGCTAACTGTCAGCGCGGTTGCAGGCCAGACATTCCAGGGCACAGTCACGCTATCCAATGGAGCCCAGCTCCTTTTCACCGGCACCTTCCAGTAGCTCAAAGACGACCCTTCTCTGCCTCATTGGACCTTGTCTTTCCTGTCGTCCCTCTGAGGTTAGTTCAGAAGTTGACGACCTTCCAAGCCTGTGAAGTAGGAAATGCATCGCTTGCAATCGGTGCTATCCCTTTCATTTCTGGTCTGGTTTTGTCTCTGTCTTACTCGGCCCAACAAGAGCCTCAAGGACTGGCTGGAGCATGAGAGCGCTGAACGCAACCAAGACCCATGTTAACCTCTGGTTTGTCGCTGCCGAATCCTGCGCCACGTTATCGGATGCGGGTCCCACCGTAATCATCGGAGGCCCGAAAGGTTGAGTGCTCGACGTGATGTTAGCCTTGATGTTTGGGAGGATATTGAGATAGCTCTCCCCCGCCAGCCAGTCGAACGTGCCGTTGGCGACGAAGTTGCCTTGGCTGTCCTGCGATAGGTAGGTCGAAGCCCAGACAATCGTATTAGCCGGGACGAGGGGTTTTTGATTCGGTGTGAATGCGTCCGTGAAGCCGACCCGGTTGTATTGACCCAGAAAGTTCGTGAGGTTCACATCGGAGATTGTGAGGCTGACGGTTATCGGGTTCCCTTCGCTGAATGCTCCGGTCGTGGTGAATATGAAGGTCGCCACTCCCTGAAAGGCGGGGAAGGTCGTGCCGTTCACCGCTTGGGTCTTCTGGGCGAAGGCGAACGTGACTGGCTCCTCGCTGACTGGTATGACGACATTCAAGGCCCTGTAGACGGGATAGACGGCGAGGACAATCACGAAGATTGCTATGACCGGCTTCCGTTTGAGATTCTTGATTCGGTCGATGAGCCCGAGACGCCTTCGCCGACCTTTCCCCTTGTTCATTTCAAGTCAGTTAGCATTCGGGTGGTAAATGAGTTGACTGGCCTCTGAGGGTCCTTTCTCCTCTCTGGGTGTTTCACGCGGGTGTTGCTGGACGTTTGGGGCCTAAAAGACTACGGAATTCTGGTGGTAGACATCTTATCGCTGTCGGATTCCTGAAGTTCGCGGATTCTTTAGATTGAGAAGCTGAACTCCATAGGTAGAGACCCCAATAATGGACTGGTCACAGGAAGATATCAGAATTCACAGGACTTTGGCAAGAGTCTTAGAAGAGACTTGTCAACTCTCTTGAGCAAAAGATACAGGGATGCAGTAAGACTCGGATTAGAGAAACTTGAGGTCGAAGCAGCTCCCAGAGAACAGTTTGGAAGACAAATACAGCCAAATATCAAGACGAAGATACCAGAAAGAGTCAGAAAGGGCGAAAGAATGGTCGTATCAGCTGAATTCACCGGAACGTGCACCAACGGCTTTTTAGATATCTATCTCGTGGCACCGAATGGAAACGCGTATTGGTTTCCAGACCCCAAATCTTGGGATAGTGCCCGCGACACAGGAATGATATCATTGAAGAGCGGCAACTATTCGAGCAACTGGGAAGTAATGGTCTATCCGAAATTTGAAAGCGGGACTTATGTCGCCGGTTTGGGGATGTGGGAGGACCCTGAAGGACTCCCGAACAAGGGAAGAAGAGTAATCGTAGAGGCGAAGTCTAAAGTCGAAGTCTTCTGAAGTATTGTATTGTCTGTAGATAATCTTTCGAATGAAATCCTCCAATTCTTGGTCACGCCCATGAGGCGACTTGTCCTTGACATAAATCAAGACCGGGATTTTCTGCTTTCTCGCGACCTCTAATTCCTTCATGGTTGGTGGGCTATATTCGCTGCCAAATATTCCGACGTATACATCGCTATTCCTCACCTCTTCCTCGTTTTTTTCTGCCATCGATTTATCCGAAGCACCTCTTGTCTCCGATGCTATTGGTTCAAGAAATAGCTCTTCAATCACGCTAATTGCCGTGGCTCTCTCGTCATCAAGTTCATTTTCTTCTGAGCTAACAAAAACGCGCAGCGGTCCCCATGACAATACGTTCAGCCGTTGGGCGCGCGATTATAAAATGGTTGAATATGGAGTTGAATGATAGTGCGCTATTGCAAAGCACATGTGGGCTGGTTACAAACGTTCCTAAAACTAACCCTATCGTGGAAAATATCCCTCGGGGACATTAGAGCAGTCAATGCGATGAATCGTGTTCCACCCCGCATTTCCTGCACATGAACCTGAACATTCGTGGGCTAACCTCCTCGACTTCAAATCTGTCATCCCATCCAGTATCTTCTTCTAACTTCCACTGGTTCCCACAACCTTTGCAGTCAAGGTGGACTATCTTGCCTCCCTCGAACACCACTTGAAGAACAGTGGGAACTTTCAGGTATAGCCTCTCTACCTGAAGATGTGTCCTTGGTGATTCCAAGATTTTCGCTTCAACAAGTTCCTTGTTTGTCTGGTCTTTGGTCCTTAGCTTCAACGACGGTGTCTCTTCCCTAATGACGATGTTTACGCTCGAATCGCCGCATGAGTAATATTTGCCGGTCTGATTCCCAGACTCAATCGAACTGGTAATAGTCACTGGCTTTCGGCACCCTGGACAGATAACCGCATTTTGACTCATTCTTCCCCGACTCGAATCTCAGTCGGTCGTTAGAGAAACTACTGTGTTCTGGAGCAACAGGTCGTTCGTGCATGCACGGCACTTCCAACCGAGGCTGGCGACATCGACTTCAGTCGCGCAGTTATTGCACTTCATGCGGGCTTCTCTTTGAGAGTTTAGACGAAGCTCGTCGATTTGGCCTTCCCGAAGGGCGAACGCGCCGGCGTCTTCGTAACCTTCCTTCGCACACCAATGCCAATGCCGCCTTTTGGTGTTATCAGGCCCACTTGATTCTCCGTCTGTTCCGTTCGGAGCTTGTCTATCTTCGATTCTGCGTCCTTTGAGAGCTTCTTGAACCTTTCAAGTGCCAAGAGGTGGGCTGGGCCATTGGATGACTCGACGAGGTTCTTTCCTTCAGTTATGACAGACTGCACGTCCTCTGGACTGGCGGACGCACGCAACATCCCACGTAGCACCTCAAATTTCTCATTTACAGTCGGGCGCCCCTCCTCTGTCTTGCTTCCTCTCAGTTTTATCTGAATGCGATTCGCTGGAGGCAACGGAGATGGTTTGCGGGAATAGACGTAGGAGAGGCGTGCTCGTTGAAAATAACCCATCTATTCGTCTTCTCCATCTGGAGGTAGAGTGATTGCGAGAGTTACTGGGACAGAGAGGTTGATAGTGACGCACGTCGGGCAGGCGCACGTGAGCTCATGGCCATTGGCCCTTTGAGCCAGAAATGCAATACCCTCAAGGGCAAGGGCTGCAAGTCCTATAGTTTGTCTTGGACTCATTCGGTCGCTCTCAGTGTTGCATTTGCACTATTTATCATTATACTCGCACTTCCGACCTACAAACGCACTTTCGATAGTGTTAAGTGTATTAGACTCGATACCTTGACTATGGGTCAAGTAACTGTAAGGGTTGATGACAAAGACCTCAGCGAGATGGACAGACTTTTGAAAGCAGAAGGGTTGGAGACTCGTTCAGAGCTAATCCGAAAGGCATGGAAACTCTTCAAGACCGTCAAGAGCGAGGAAGCGCAAGGACGGGTATTGATGATGATGCCTTCAGAGCAGGTCAAGAACTCGCCGATACAACTGTCTTTCTAACCGTCTCCCTGTGCATGGGGATGGTAATTGTCCGCGCTGCGTTACCTGTGCATGAGGCCTTAGACTGGGTTTGGGGCTATCAGACATACCTTCTTAGCCACACCAAAAGAATCAGTCCGACGATAGCTATGCCAAACGAATACCAATCCTTCACCTCATAGGCAAGGCCCATCACTCCTAACGCAAACAGGACGCCTCTTCTCATAACGTGTTTCAGGTCGCGTAGTCCGATTGCAACGATTATCACAATCAGGAGGCCCCAGAAGAAGATTGACCAAAGCAAGGAGAAATGCAGACTGTCAAATACTTCGGGGAGCCACTGAAAGTAAAGAAACTCGAAGACGATTCCTGCGAAGATGAATCCTATGACCTCTTCCAGTAGGTTAGCTCCGCTCTGGGACAACTGGCTCGATGCGTCTTTTCCTGAGCTGCCCTGCTAATTAGCTCCATCCGCTTGTTTCCGTCAAGGCCCAAGTCTATCCCCGCCGCCTGTGCGGGTGTCTGCTTTCCCAAGGCCATGTGAGGCCTCAAGAAGTTGTAGAATATCCGGTGTCCTTCGGGGATGGCCGAGTCCATGCTTTTCCATCCACGCTGAACCTTGACGCGCTCGCGGACCGTCCCGTTCAACCTCTCTATCCGGTTGTTTGTCGCCCGTAGCTTCTCTTTGTCAACGGTCGGGACACCAGTCAAACTCAGCGTTCACGACTCTGCGATGCAGGCTTGAATCGGGGGCTTCTGAAAGACATTCTGACCTTGGCCCTTCTCTGCATTATCGCCGTAGTCGCTGTGGAATGGTATCTCTTCCCTTCGGCCTTCAATCCCATGATTCAACCTCTCATCCAAGGCGAAACGCCTCTGTTGATAGCAGAGTCGACAGCCGCCATCGCACTGGTTCTCGTTCTCCTATTCGGAGAGGACTTCTACACTCGTCTTTCCTCAAGCCCAAACCAAAACTTGGTCTGAAGCTACTCAAAAATCAGAATATCGGAGGAGCAGGGGCCCGGTTCGGCGGGAACGTGATTTCAGCACGTATCGTTAACTATGGCGAACCAATTCTGTCCTGCGAAGCAAGGCTCAAAATCGGAGACATGGGAGGCGAACTGCTCTATTGGCGTAAACTCGCGATGAACCCAGTCGGACAAGCTGAGTATGTCAGAGTTCTTGATGTCGCAATACCGAAATTCGGTTCGGCGGAGACTTGGCTTGCAAGCTATCATGCAGGTTCTGTCTCGTCTTTGGGTGTTTCGGATGGGTGTTTCAGGTTGGTTGTTAATGGGATTTTGACCTGTCTCTCTCACGTTTTTCAATGTCGGCTTTGTGCAAACCTCTGTCTCTTCTCCACTTCTTTGCATTGAGCTTCTCTATTCTGTCGAGAATTAGTCTCGAATCCATCACATATTGCCGTAGTCTCCATCGGCTCGTCTGCACATGCTTAATCTTCAAAGCAAATTCCCCCAGCAATTCAGCAAGGTCTCTTTCCTTTAGCTTTCCTATGTCTATCATGTCATCTGGATTTTGACTATGAGGATTGGAGACCAATTCGTTTCTGTATTCTGCTTCCAGCCCGTCGAACATCCCGTCGCCCTTCGGCCATCTGTCCTTCTTGTGTTTGGTGGAATGCGTAACCATTCTCTCAGTCTTTTACCCTAACCTTGGTCGTATTGGAAGGTCAGAGTAACATTCAGGTCGATGATTGCGCTATAGGCGGGCGCTGTCACACTGAGGGATACTGGAGTGTCGCATGATGAGCCAGGGTAGTTGGAGGTATACGAACCAGAGTTGTTGGAGATAACGATAGCGATGCAGCCCGACGGAATGGTGAGGGGCAACACCGGCGAAGCGACCTCGCCAACTGCACTCGGATTGACGCTCGCTTGCTCCACAATCTGCTGCGGTTGAAGAGCCGGCAACGTGATGTTCACCCCAACTTGAGGCGGCGGATTACCGACATAGGGAATGCAGCCTTCAAAATCGTATATGGTGATAGGCACATTCACGGTGATGCTCGTGCCGGACAACAAGTAATACGACGGCGGGAAATACGGCATTACTCCATTGCCAAAGGATGCACAATCCGATGCATCTCCCATGATTTGCGGCGTGACAGCGATGAGAGACAACCACCTGGGAGTCGGCAACGACGATACTGTGATGTTGAGGGCCGGGCTTACATATCTCAATTCAGTAATCGACGTAACAGTTGGAATCGAGAAGAACAAGCTGCCTGAGACGTTCTCCCCCGCTCCCAATGCCACGGGCTGCCCGTAGCCATCCGTGAGGACGTTCGACAAGAAATTGAATCGTATAACATGGATACCGCCTAACTCGCCGACTTGCTGGAAGGCGCTTCCGCTCGAATTGAGAACTTCAAAATCACCCCATTCCGGCGAATAACTGGTCCCATTCGGCGGAAAACTGGTGGTCCCTCTGTTAGCTATTGTCACGTTGAGAAAATAATAGCTCTGTCCTGACTGGTCGTCCGGCGCGTCGTAAGCTGCGCCAGTAGGGATTATCGCGACCGTTTGCGGGCCCGCAGATTGCATAATCGCGGAATCCGATGCGCCAGCCGTCACCGTGACAGTGGGACTACCGGACGGAACTGCCGGCGAGGTGTAGGATGCGTAGGCTATTATTGCCGCTGCCGCTACCAAAATAACCAGCGTGGCAACGGTTGCATACCTCGCATAACTGGTCATTTCGTTGATTCCTTCAACAATTCCAGCCACTTATTGCCTTTCCGAATCCCGGCTCTGTTGCGTCTTAGGGACTTGAGGCTTTAGGAAATTCTCCTGTTGCAACTCGGGACTTGTGCGCTATACTACTCATAACCCGCTCTGAGCCTGCACTACATATGACGAAATTAGATTCACGCTGGTAGGCGTCAATGCGTCAAAGGAACCCGTCTCTCCTGCTTGCAAGTCAGTGGGTGAACTGAATGTGGTGGCAGCATCTATGACCTTGCCGCTGCTATCATAGAACGTCACTACGAGTTGGGTAAAGCTGCTTGTCGTAGTCCCTGCATTCGTGACTTGGCCCACAACATGATAGTATCCAATTTGGTCGATATTCGAGGTAGTGCCTTGGACGGTGAGATTAGCAGGTCCAGTTGTGGTATACGACGCATCGCTGACTACCACGCTGTAGTGGTCTGCGCCCAAGTTGGACTTTGTAGACAGCGCCACGAAAGGTGATTTTTGATTAGGCGTCAGGATATTCATCATGGTGAAAGTGGTTTCTGTATACAAGACGTTGTTCTTCGCGTCGAAGAATGTCACGGTTATCTGCACGAAATCCACATTACTCGTTCCCTGATTTACAACCTCCCCTGCAACATTGGTGACTCCGATAGAATCCACGAACATCGAACTGGAAAGTGTGTGAACGGAGTCCCTTGCAAAGAGAGGCTGGGTCGCTGCGCTTGTGGTCGAAGTGGTCGTCGTTGTGGTAGCAGACGTAGAACTCGTGGCACTGTTCGTGCTACTGTTCGTGCTACTGGGCGTGTTCGATGGTGTCTTTGTAGTCGTGGTCCCTGCCGAACTTGAACCTCCACCAGAAGCAAGGGCGGAGACAGCTATCAGAGCGATTATCACGACAACAACCGCGATTCCGACGTTTCTTCCCTTGTGGGATTGCTTCTGGCTGCCTGATGTCCCGGCGGGAACGGCTGTCAACGGAGCAATTTGGTAAGAACGTTATATAACTTTGATTCAATCGGTAAGGTTGCAGACTTTCGCCGAGCCTCTAACACCCAGCATGAAACACCCGTCTGAAACACCCAAAGACGAGACAGAACCCTAAGGAATAGTCTGTCGAGAGTGCGGATGCTGAGGCGCAATATTACGAGCACAAACTCGAAGTGGGAAAAGAGTATGAAGCAGGACTCGCCATCTACTATCAACCATCCGATACGAAGATATGGCATTTCAAGATGAAGGTCGATGAGTCGGGCAACGCCGAGTTGAGTGAGCCGGAAGTGAGGCGTTTCATGGAATGAATCGCTTACCCTTTGTCCTTCGATAGATACTCGCTCACTATGTATCGAATCGTCTCAGGAATTGAGCGAAGCATCATCTTCTTTCGCTCCGCCTCCAGCATCGCCATCACGTCCTTCGTCAGCCCGATGGTTAGCTTTTGAGAGTTTGCGAAGCGATATTTCCCTTTGAAAAAGAAATCGCCCAAAAGCGCAACAGGTAGGAGAACGATGATGACCACAGCAATGAAAACTCCGACAGATAACGGAGTATTGGTCAATCCTTCCAGCATCCCTTTGTATAGATATTCTCCTGCTACCGCTCCTGCCAGAATAGAGAGAGCGAAGCCCAAGAATTTGTGGAAGATGAAGACCTGCCTTGTCGTGAACGACGCAATCTTATCACTGATTGCAGTGACCACGTCAGCAACAAGGTATGCACCCAAGACCGTGACAAAAAAGAACCAAACAGTCACGTTGCCTTTTATTATTGGGAGACCATTCACTACCAAACCACTCGCAGTTAGGACGAGGGCTATCGCAAAGACAATGTATCCAGCTACGCCAGCGACTACACCCCATTTTGTCAGGTGTTTGAAGTCGTCAGCTTCGTGCGACAACTATCTTTGTGCTCCAGATTTCTCTTTGAAGTATTCGCTGATGACGATTCTGACTACTTCGGGCACGGTTACTATCTTTCTGACCTTCCTCTCCTCCTCAAGTGCCTTTAGCATATCATCGGTCATCGCCACTATTATCTTCGCCGTGGCCGTTTTCTTAGTCAATCTGTTTACCCGCATCACTACTCTTAGCGGCTCTTTCTCTCATGAGCTGCTTGATGTTCGTCTAACAGAGTCGCAACAGCGTCATTCAGTGTGAGTTTCCTCATTCCTTTCTGGGACATAAGTGCGAGCAGATATTTGTCGAGCTTATCATACGTATCAATGTCCAGTTTCACATTTCTTGAAGCAACTTTAGAACTCCTTGACCGTGCCACGCCAATGGTTGGAGGGCATAAATTGTATTTAATGTTTCATATACACGCATTACACCCAGCGTAATGAATAATAAGCAGTAGTGTAATGGGTGTAATGAGTGTAATCATGGCGCAGCAAAGTGACGAGAATCATGGAGACCTAATCTCTGAAACCAAGACCGGACTCGGCGAAGCTCTCGAAACGCTCAGCCTTCGTCACGGCTGGGTTCACAACGGTAAGCCGAGCATCATAAGCGTTGCGAAACTGCTCACCTCGAACGTATGTGAGAGGCGGACCCTGCACCTTCTCACCAATCCGAACTCAGAGGAGCGAAAGAAATTCGATTCAATATACAGAGAGAAGAGCCAGTATGCGACGCTGAAGATACTCGACCATCTCAAGAGCCGGCTCATCGCCGAAGGTATCAACGCACAGGTCGCCACAGAAACCAGGTCTGACTTCGGAATTTACGACGTCACCATAATGCAGGGAGAGCCTTGCAGCATACTTCGCAACGGCGAACAGAAAGTCAGGCTCGAAATCAAAGCAAGCCTCGGCCTGCCACTTGAGCAGCTGGAACGTTACTTATGGGATGATTCGCCCATAATTGTCATCAGGGTAATCACAGGTCAGGTCACCCTGTTTAGACCGCGGGAAATGAGGGAGTTGGTCCTCTTTTCGACATCGACTGTTCTTGAGAAGTCACTCAGGTTGATGAACGGTAGCGCCTACATCGTCCCGGGAAACTATTGCTCTTATTGCCCCGACATCGACTGCCAGTTCAACAAGAGCAAACAACGGACGTCGAATGGAATGTTAGTCAAGATGAGTGATGGTGACTTCGGGGACGACATTAACTCATTTTTCAAGAACTTGCCATATGTCGCGGATAAGACTGCGAGTTTGGTAGTTCAAGAACTGAAGAACGACGCTTCCAATGACGATGAACCTGTTTGACCCTTCTTCTTCCCTGGCCTATGCATCCACAACGGATTGAAGGTGAGTCCCTCACATCATGGTTTTCCCGTCAGGCAAATGCAAATCTCATTCCTATCAGGACGTTCTTGCTATCATATCTCGGTCAGGGCGAATGGCGAAGAAAAGACTTGGACCTTGTCGATGGAGATAACCTCGCCTTGTTGGCGTTCTTGGGTAGCGTTGAAGGTGCAGAAGCGACCCTCCGAGACATGACGCTGAGCTGCTGGCTAAGCACCGTCGGACCGAAGAATAAAGCCGACCAGAAGAGTTGGATTTCCAATATCTGGACAACGCGATTCTGCCCACTGTGCCTGTCGCATGACCCCCACCCCTTCTTGAGACGCCTCTGGAGGCTCCGCTTCTTGCCCGTTTGCTCAGAGCACGGGGTGCTACTGCAAACCTCATGCTGGAAGTGTTCCAGGACCCCGTCGTTGCTCCGCTTCTTTTCTGAGGACAGGTCGCTCGCTTGCGAGGCATGCGGTTCATCGTTCTGCGAATCACCCGCAATCAGGCCGAAGAACTGCGAAAACCTGCTCGGATTTGCATCGCGAATAGAGGAAGTTCTCGATTGCAAACAGCCTCCTCTTCCAGAGTCGGATTGCACGGCCCCGGAGTTCTTCAGCATCCTCAAGGTGCTCGTCCGCTACTTCAGCCACAGTCAGGCAGGAGAATACTCTTGGAACGAATTGCTTCGCACGCACGGACTATCACAAGGCAGTCAAACCGAATGGATGCGAGTTGAAGCAGTAGCGTGCGTCTTGGTTGATGAGTCTCTCAGAACGATGCAGGAATGGCCGAACCTCACAGTGAGCTTGATACGAAATAAACTTGCCTGGTTCGAGAACGATTTCAGGCACCTCGACACAATCATGCGCTGAGAACCATCCCGACAATACTGCGACCCGAACTTCGCTCCAACACCATTATGGTTTATAGATGAAGTATGGGTAGCGAGCGAGGGTTGAGTTACGGGCGCAAGTCCAGTAAGAGTTATGGTCGCAGGCTCCCGAGTGCGCCTGGTCGCATTTCTCCCTCGGGTTTGCCCGATGTCAAGCGTGCGGCCGTGGCGAAAAAGAGACACCCGAAGGGCGGGGAGAGATTCCCCGAATTACACCCTGCCAGCAAACTACTTCCGCCGTCTCCAGCCACAGAACGCGAGTTCAGGACATTCGTTCATCTGAAGCCTCAACTACTCAAAGACCCCAGGTATGCCGGGAAATACGTAGCCATCCTAAACGGCAAGGTGGTCGACTCAGACTCAAAAAAGCTGGAATTGGCGCTGCGAGTCCAACGGAAATTCCCCAATGAAGCACCGTTTGTTGCAGAGGTCTCGGGGAAAGAAAGAATAATCGAAATCCCTTGGTCTTTGGAGTTTGCCACGCCCGCCTCGCCCACGAACCGCAGCAGTAAACATTCGCCCAAAGACGTCAAATCCGATTAGATACGATGCGGTAAATTCCGACCCGCCCTCATTAAGAATCGAGTTGAAGGTTCTCCACCCATACAAGCAAGCGTTAGGAGAATCGTCATCACTGAGCGCCAAAATCGACACTGGCGCTGATATTTCGGTTGCTCCTGTGGATAGCGTAAGGAGACTTGGAATTAGACCGCTTGGCTATTTTTACGTTTATGACGCTTTAGAAAGCCAACACTATCTCCTGTGGAGTTACCTTGTAAGATTCGTTGGCAGTAACCCCACCACCCACGATAAATTGTTCGAAATGACAGCAGAGGTAATCGTGCTTCCCCGCGAAGATGCACTCATAGGCCGTGACATTCTTGAGCACTTCATGCTGGTCGCAGACGGCAAAAACCAATCTTTTACGATTGATGAGTTCTAAGGAGTTCTCTTTGACTTGCGTGCTTCAAGTTCATCTATTTGATGCTGAATCGAGCGTGCGCTATCTTGTAGCTTATCTTGGAGATATTTTCTCTCAAGTCGCTCGGCCTTCTCTACCGCTTTCTTGTCGTTCTCGGGCCCGCAATACTCCTCAATCTTTTTCCTGAGAACCGCGTCGTAACGCGTGAAGTAGAGGTATCCGATTCCCTTCACTTTCTTGACCGATATAGGCAACCGTGTGATGAACAACTGCCGCGGTATAAAGGTTATACCAGCACTACGATAATTGTGCGACCCCGGTGTTATCCCATGGCGGGTATAACCTTATATCCTCCCGAGTTATACCACGGGCGGGATAACACATGGAAGAAACCCGAGTATCCGGAAAAGAATACGCCTTCGACAAGAGGGTGCAAATGGAGGAATTTGGTCGTCCGCTTAGACTCGTGAGTCAAGATGCACAACCATCGTCTGGGCGTTCCGAGCCGAGAGGCATTGACAGGAACGACTCCCCAAAGAAGCCGTGTAGATTGAAGGTGGCATCAGTAAAGGTAGACGAGGAACTCTGGAAGGAGTTCAGAATCCTTGCCATCAGGCAGGGACGCCAAGTCCAAGAGCTGATGAAAGAGGCTATGGAAGACGAGCTTGCGAAGCTCAAGGAGGAGGAATGAAACATGGCGACGGACAGACCTGGCAAGAGTGGCTTTGAAGGAGCGGTGAGGTAGATGCCGCAGGCGGGTTCTTCCACAGTCATGGTGGGCAAGGGACACTGGGAACTTCTGAAGTCTTTTGCGGAATCCCAGAAGTTTAGCCCGAGCATTCAGAAGGTTGTCTTGTATCTTCTCGAACAGGAACGCCCACTCTTTCGCATCACTCCGGAAATCGAGGAAACGTTAGGCTTTGTCGACTGGCTCTCCAACGGTGAGGAGTCTGCCCTCACGGTTAGGGACGACGTTCGCCTTAGGGTCGATACAGAGTCTTCCGTCAGCACGATGCGCGACGAGGCCATGAAGCACTACAAGAAGAACGACGGGAAGCGCAAGAAGCTCCCAATCTTCTATCGAAACGGATACTTCCTGTTGACTCTTCTCGGGAACGATTTCCTCAAACAATGGGCACCGATGCATAGCAGATTCGTAGAATACCAGAAAGCAAAACAAACCTCCTCGCCTGACCACATACAGTCTCGCGCACCCGCGGTGGTCGTTGAGGTGAGAGTTTGAACGACGGTCCGATAAGGGGACTCGGGATAACAGGCAGCTACTTTACCCGTCAGGGGAGAAAGCTTGCCTTCCGCGGCCAGCTCGAACAGGACGTTCTCTATCTTCTCGATTACGAGCCATCCGTCGAGAGCATCGAAGCGCGAGCGAGCTTCCAAGACCATACGTTCGACTGCTCATTCAGGACGAAGGATGGTAGCCACTACCTTGTCGACATTCTGCATGAAGAATCTCTCGCAGAGAAATGGGACAACCTCAGGAACACCTATGATGAAGCAAGCGAAAAAGCCGGTGTTGGGGGTTTGCCCTACGGGATTATCACAGAAGCGTCCATTGAAGAATTGCGCCACAGAGTGATTGTCCTCAAGAAGGTGGACCGCGTAGGGAAAGCTCAAGCCGAGAAGAGTCTGAAGGATGAGGTAGCCTCGGTTCTGACAAAAGAAGGGAGGATGACGGCGAGAACCCTTGCAGAGAAGACTCGGCCAGAATTACCCTATGAGGTCAAGCTGCATGCGGTTTGCAACCTAATCCGTGAAGGCATCGCGGCCATCTTGGAAACGCCAACCGACAAAATTGACGATTGTTGGGTGGCACTCGACAGCGAGTGCTCCACCACCGCGCCGTTTCTGATTCCCTACCCGCGCTTTGTCAAGAGAATGATGACTCACCCTTCAAGACACACGCCACAGGGAATGAAGCGTCTTGAGGGAAGGCAAATAGCACTTGGAGGGGTCGTCTACGACATAGTTAGCGAAGATGCGCTGTGGGATACGACTCTGAAATGCGTGGAATCTGGCGAAATCTACCGGCATGTCGAGTTGACCTTGTTGGCGGAAGCTGGGAGCGCCTCCGTTCCACAGTCGGCGGCACCCTGGGTGACTTGGTTGAGGGAGAACAAACCAAAGCAATTCAAGGAGCTACAGCGCAGATTGGATGTTGTCCGTCGGCTCGATGGTCTCCGAAATAGGACCGATGCGGACTTTGAGCGGGAGGCCAAGACAGCAGGCTACTGCAAATCGGAAGTATACCGACTGCTCAGAAACTACAAGACCAACAAGAGGGACATAAAGGCCCTTTCGCGCGAACATCTGAGGGGGACTTCAAACTCCCCTGATGATGGGCGAAGAGCAGACAGGGCAGTCGAGTCTCTCACGAGTTCTGTTATCAATGAGTGGGGACTGACAAAAGAGAGGAGGCATCCGACTTCGGTGCACAACATTGTAACGCGTGAAGTTGAAAGGCTGAACTCGCTGCATGCCCAGGACCCGAACTGGAAAGCACTCGAAGCTCCATCCCTAAGCTACGTCTCTCGCAAAATCCGAGCGCTCTCGCCGAAGCAGGTCACACTGAGGTGCTACGGAAGCGACGCCTATGAAGCGAAATACGGCCCACATGGAGGGGAGTTCCCAGACAAGCTCTACCCGCTCCACACCATAGCTGCTGATAACAAAGAAGTTCCCGTGATGATTGTTGATGAAGAAGGTGGGGTCATCGGCAAGCCGTATCTGACTCTTGGAATAGATGTCTTCAGCCGCTGTATTTGGAGCTTCAGCCTCAGCATTGGGCAGCCTGAGGATGACGATATTGGAAGGACAATCGTGTTCGGTTGCCTCCCGAAGGGCCAATACATCAAGAAACTGGGGCTGGATTGCGAGTGGCCTATCCACGGGATGCCCGAAGGCTTTCACGTTGATAACGGCATGGACTACAGTGGCTCCCTGGTGGGAGATGGGTGCGACGGTTGGAATATCAAGCTGACACACAGCCCTCCGCACCACCCGTGGTTCAAGGCTCATATCGAGCGATTCTTCAGAACGCTTGATACAAAGCTCATCTCGAATTTCAGAGGAAAGACTTTCTCCAGTGCGCTCGAACTGCGTGAGGGAGACTACAAACCCGAACTGGAAGCCCACCTAACCATCACACAACTGGAGCGGTTCATCGTAAGGTTCATCGCAGAAGAATATCACAACACGCCACAGGATGATTTGGGGGGAGCAACGCCGCTCGAAATGTGGAAGGCGGGACTCGATGAAGCTTCCTTTCCAATCAAACCTCCCGCCGACATTGAGCGGTTCAAGGTCGACTTCTACTCGCATCCTGACCAGGGAGGCACACGAACAATCGGAAATGACGGGGTTCATTTTGCAGAGATAGTCTACACAGGAAAGGCGTTGGTCGACCTGCCGAGACATGAGAAAGACGGCAAGACGAAGAAAGCGTATCGGATAAGATATGACCCCACCGACATCAGGGACATCTATATTTTTGATGACGCCGCTCAGCAATACCGCAAGTTACGTTACAGACCCACGCCATACCTCGAAGTTCGCGACGAGCCAATCACCTACAGTTGGTGGCAAAAGACACTCCAGGCGATACGCGAGAAGGGGAATCGTAAGCCGACATTTTCCGCCGCCTACCAATACTACCTGGAGTTGCGGCACGAGGCAGAGCTGCAAGCATCGGGAAGCAAGAAAGTCAGAAAGGCAGTAGCAAGTTCCAAACGAGACCTCGAACTGCGTGACAACTTGCCAAAAGATGCGGCGGTGGAGCAACAAGAGGGCGATGGTTCATCTCAACGCCTGTCTGAGTATCGTCCAAAAACTCCAGAAGAACTGGACAACGGCATTAGGTTTACCTTCCCATCTGGAGGCGGCAACTGATGGCGCAAGTGGAGGCAAGCAGCCGTGCCTCGAAGGATGCGGAGCACCTCAACCCAAGCGTCAGGCCCATGCTTGATTGGGCGAATGAGAAGAGAATTAAGGCGCTGAAGAGCGACGACTTCTGCTTCATTCCATATCGCCGACAGATGGAAATCCGTTCCAAGTTGGAGGAATGCTATACGAGCCTACGAACTACAAGACCGATTGGCGTGGCTCTCCACGGCGCGAGCGGGAACGGCAAGACTTCGATACTCAAGCACTTCATGCAGGAACACGCGATGGATGAGGCTGAAAAATTTAGAGATGCTCAATTTGAGGTTTTGACCGCACCGAGCGGGAACGGCAAGACCTCGCTCATCCGAGACTTCATGCGAGCGCACCCTGATGGCGAGACCCCTGACGTCAGAGTCGCGCCAGTGGTGTATGTCGAGATTCCGCGTGGTGCGGGTGGTGTAAACATGCTCCTTGGTCAAATCTTGAAGAATTTCTATTACCGCTGGGACTTGGGCAGCATACAGCAGAAGCTACGAAGAGTCTACAACGTGATGTCTGCCTGTGAAACAAGGCTCCTCATCATCGATGAGGTGCAGAGGCTCCTTGCGGGGAGCATCAAACAAAGACAAGAGATTCTGGGCCAGATAACAAACATATCGAGCGAGCTTCAGATACCAATAGTGCTGGCTGGTCTGGAGGAAACGATGCGCGTCTTAGCGGATGATAGGCAGGTGACTTCGCGCTCCCGGCACGCGGAACTTCCCCCGTGGGAAGACGGGCCAGACTTCAGAGATTTGGTTTCACGTTTCGAGAGAGCAATACCCTTGGCTCACCCGAGCTACCTTTACGAGAACAAAAAGGCAACCCTCATCCTGGAGCTTTCCAAGCATCTCGATACCGAACACCCATCAAGACCTGGTATTCTCTTCAACATCGCGACGCTCATCAAATTTGGAGCAGAGGGAGCAATCCGCGACGGTTCTGAAACAATATCCGAAAAACACCTGGAAGAAGCTGCCCATCCATTGAGTTGGGGGAAATAAGCAAAGGTTGAGGGTAGTTTCGAGTTATGCGGTCTGTGGACGCTCCCTCCCGTGAAGATTGGCGACCTCCCAGACAAGGAAGCACTGAAGTAATCGGCCTCCTGAGGTTGCCTCATGCCTCCCTACGTCGTAAGCAAGGACCCGGTGAGCAAAAAGATTCACGACTTGGCACGAGAGCGGCGCGCTTGCCACATCGACCTGATTCTGCCGAAGAATCGAGAGAATGTGGATAGCGTCTCAGGGCTTAATTTGTGGAGGGCGAAGGGATACACGAACTGTCACTGGTGCATGGGTTCTTAGGCGGGGGACATCATCATCTCTGACCTTTCATGAAGCAAAACGTCAAGACTGGGTTCTCTTCGGTTATTGGGTGTTCGGAGCGGGTGTTCGGGCTTGGCTGTTCTTGCGCCTTTGTATGTCTCCGTGCCCGCCAACCGAGAAGCCAAATGGCAATTCCAGCGAAGATTAGGCAGAGGCCAAAGAGCAAGACCGGATAGACACCTTCCGAACCAAACAGTATCAGCTGCGGCACGTATCCGCAGCCTTGGGTGGGGATTGGGGAGGACCCTCCGTTACAATCCGTCTGGTTGAGCCAGATTAGGAAGAGGACGAATAACGTAGCCAGTATTCCTATTGCAAGAAGTAGGATTCCCAAATAGCGGGTCACTTCGCTCGGTTTTTGAGCCGGTCTCTTCATCCTTCTTACAATTCCTTATTTGAAAGCGCTTTCTTAAGAAGTTCCAGCCGCCTGAATTCTGCCTCTATGACAAAGACTAAACAGTATCAGCAGAACCTTCACGAGTCCCGAGTTGCAACAGGAGAAGTTCCTAAAGGGTCAAGTCCATAAGACGCAAGAGCCGCTTAGGGCCGTTCTCCCTCATGCGCACAAGACGCACTAAATCCAACAGAGCCAAGCGCGCGCTTATTCGCACTACTGCTGATTCTTGTTACCAAAAAGCCAAGATAACCCGGTTGTGGACGGGCATAGCTAATGGATTGGCCGTCCCATCCACAGCCTCAATTTGGCGAATCACTGACCTCATGGGTCATCAGACAGGCTTTCGCAAATTCCTATTCCGTTCACGAGTTCACAAACGGCTATCTTGGCAAGAAAGCATGGTTTGATTTTGACTTCCTCAACGTTGATGATGGGGCGTTTAACATTGTTTCCGGCCATATCAGAGGCGGGCCAGGGAGAACTGCCGCAATGACGTTTGCGCTTTACGAGAAGGTGCTGGGCGGGGGCCGCAAACTAACTTCGTGGAGAACTCCCCCATCTAAGGCGAGAAGATACTGCCCGAAATGTCTCGAAGAAGACTCAAATCCGTTTCTTCGTCTTTCATGGCGGATTAATTTCATATCTGTATGCACTCGGCATGCCGTAGTTCTGCAATCGAATTGTCCCGGATGCCTTGGGCCATTCCGACCTACCTCTCCGAACCCTTATTACGATTTAACTGTGTGCGGGAAATGCGGCTCTTCCCTTTCTAACCCTCAACCCGAACATCTCGACGAGGAGGAACCTCTTCTTATCGTAACTCGTAGCCTCGAAGGCGTAATTCAAGGTGATATGAATCCTTACGCATTCGGCTGGCCCTTCAGCTCAGCCGAGCTGTTTGAGTCGTTGTTGTTCTTGGTAAAGTTTCTTAGATACTTGAGTAGTGATTCGTCTCTCCAGAGGGGTCAGCAGCTCACGGTATTCTGGAATCTTCCAATCAGTCGTCAATTGTTGACCGATGCTTGGCAGCTTCTGCACGACTCCAAAGCCCTCAAAAGCAAAGTAAACGGAAATAAAAAAGCCTTCAGACGATTCGTAGTTATTTTTGGATGTCCCGCATCGCTCAAGCGCATACTCGCATGAACTAAGACGATTTTTTACTTCAACAAACTGCGACCACACTACAACGAACTGCGACACAGTGGAAGAAACTACGAAGAACTACAAGAATACCTTGAATTGGCAAAATAAGTGCGGCCGGCGGGATTCGAACCCGCGCAACAGGCTTGGGAAGCCAGTATCCTAACCACTGGATCACGGCCGCGCTTCTGCATCATCGACCCGAAAGCCGGTATAAATTAGGTTGGCGCGCTGACAACACAGCGGGCTTGGGGGTTAAATAATCGCCAATAGTTAGCAGATGTGGATATCCAAACTATCGGGGCTGTCCTCTATTGGTGCGAGGGTTCCAAAAGGGAGAAGGACTGTCGTGTCGAGTTCGTGAACTCCGACCCCAGGATAATCTCGGTATTCATGAGATATCTTCGCACCAAAGACATCAACGAGGCACGAATCAGAGCAAGGATGACCATCCACATTCAAGATGACGAAATGGAATGCAAGGATTACTGGAAGAAAGTGACCTCGCTGAATGATGACAGTTTCATCTCGACCGTGGTGAAGAGCCCTAGCTTTACAAGGAACCCACTGCCACATGGGACTGTCGCGATCCGTTACAACTCACTTTCGCTCCTCCGACATATCAATGAGGAAATTTCCAACCTGGCACAAGAGATTTCAGAGGCCTAGCCCCCAGAAACCCGTATAAGCCAAAGCGAGAGCGGCCGACGACCGTGCCGAACCGCAGAGGGAAGGACCTCTTGGCGAGCTCCCAGATACTCGGGCAGCTCGAGGCCCTCGACAAAGGGGGGTACGCAAGGACCCACCAGGCCAACGGGAAGGCATACCGGACGGGCCTCCACGCGGCGGTCGCCGGCCTCCTCGACTCGCTCGGGCTGCGGTACGACGTCGACAGCCCCGTCGCCCAGGGCTCCAAGCTGACGGCGGACTTCCTCGTAGCGGGACGCACGGCCATTTTCGTGGGGAGGAGGCTCTCGGCTGCGGAGAGGAAGGCCGCCAGGAGCTCCGGGAAGCGGTGCGTGTCGATCGAGATGAGCGCGGCCAGGAGCGACTCGCTCGACACCGGGCTCAGGGTGGCCGACCTCGCGAAGGGCGTCGACAGGGCGGGCGCGCTCGAGGGGGGAAGGCTGCAGACGATATTCCTCGACGACCCCTCGTTCAACTTCGACTACGCGCACATCCTCCCGAAGACGGAGAAGTGCTCTGTGATGCACGGGCACACGTCCTCTGCGCTCGTCGAGATAGTCGGGTCGCCCGTCGATGGGATGGTCGTCGACTTCAACGATGCGAAACCCATAATCAAGGACGCGATATCAGGCCTCGATCACAAGCTCTTCATCAACGAGAGGTACGTCACAGGGAGGACGGCGACGCACGTCGACCTCAGCTTCTCGACGGTCCACGGGGAGTTCAGCCTCCACGTCCCGAAGGAGACCGCGGTCCTCTTGGAAGGCGAGGCGACCGTGGAGAACCTCGCGCAGGAGCTCCTCCGGAGGATCGCCCCCAAGATGCCCGAGAACGTGGAGGCCGTCGGCGTCTACGTCTACGAGGGGCTGAACAAGGGGACGCACCTGCTGGCGCGGCTCCAGGGAAGAGGGGCAGAGGCCAGACGGAAGCGATAGTCCTCCTCTCCGGCGGGATAGACTCGGCCACGTGCCTCTGCCTCGCGAGGCGGGACGGGAACTCCGTGAGGGCGCTCACGATAGAGATCCACGGGACGGCGAACGCGGAGCTCACGGCGGCTAGGCGCCTGGGGAGGCGCGTGGGTGTGGTCGAGCACAGGTTCGTGGGGATCCCGGAGCTGAGGGAGGCGGGGGACATCGCAGGCTCCAAGGAGCTCTCCGGTAGGGCGGTCCCGCCCACGTACATCCCGATGAAGAACGCCATCTACTACTCCCTGGCGGCGGCTTTCGCGGAGGAGAAGGGCTCAGGCTGCATAATCGGGGGTCACAACCGCGAAGACAGGCGCCTGTTCGAGGACACGAGCGAAGAGTTCTTCGCAAGCCTGCAGAAGACATTGACCGCCGCCTCACCGAGGCTCAGGAGGAGGGGGCTGAGGATCGTGCGGCCGCTGAAGGACATGACGAAAGCCGAGGTGGTGGCAGTTGCGGCGAAGATGGGCGTCCCCCTGGAACTGACATGGAGCTGCCAACGCGCGGGCGAGGAGCACTGCTGGAGGTGCGACGGCTGCAGGCGGAGGATCGAAGCCTTCGAGGCCGCCAGGGTTGATGACCCGCTGATGTCGAAAAAGGTTTAGCCGCGGAATATTTGATGGTCTAAGCTCCCGCGTCGAGGTCCTCCTAACCCTCCGGCATCTGGGTTAGCGAACACGGTTGGTAGTCGTGGAAGCCTTCGAAAGCCGTCTGGATCAGTCGGTCGCGTATCCCCTTTCTACGAGGAACTTCTTGAAGTCCTCAGACTCCGTTATCATGAGGTCGATTGAGCGGAGCAGCGTCGCATAGAAGAACTCCATCGCCTCGTGGCTCCGCTGACAGTTTGGGCAGATGTTGGCGCCCTTCGAAGGGAGGAACTTCTGGAGCTCCTTCGTCCTGCCGAACTGCTCGTAAGCGTCTTGGAGCGCCTTAGTGACAGGCTGGCGCATCTCATCGGTGATCCGCTCGAGGATGCCGCTCACCCTCAGCGCCGAGTCGAACTCCTGGTCGATGCGATACTTCCCCCAGGTGCTCCTCTCGCAGACGAAGCGCTTCATCCTCTCGCCCCTGCGCTTCTTATCCCTCGGGTAGAGGAAGATGAACTCGAGGCGGTAGAGCTCCTTTAGGGTCGAGTAGACCACGCTCGCGGGGATCTTCTCCCTCACCGTGATGTCGGCCGCGGTGATGCCTTGGGCGCCCGACTGCCGAATGTGGTCCATTATGCGCCAGGTCGTCTCCCTGGAGAGCAAGTCCGCCTCGTGATACGACCTCACCGGGAAGTGGGTCAGGTACGTCTTGACGTTCTTCGCTTTGGTGGCAGGCAATCTGAGCTCCCACAAGCGAATCGCCGGTCTTAAGATTTTCGTGATTTCTGTAAATCGCGGAATTACCGGGATTCCGCCTTTTCGCCTCAAAATGTCTAAAACCGATTTGGGAGGCGACCAGCCTGCAGCGAGACCTGTTGTGGCGCAGCGAGACAACCTGACTTCGCGACCCTCAGGGGCGCGGCCGGCCGAGTGACAGTCTAGGAACCGCCGATGCCACTCGGAAATCTCCCCTCGACGCTGTTTCCAGCAACTATAGCGCTCTTCGTAGTGGGAATCTTGCTGCCGCTCGTCTTCAGGAGCTCCAGGCGGGAGTCCGTCGCCTCCTTCGTGCCCGCCGCGGCCGCGTCCCTCCTGACCGTAGTCTTCTCGGCATCGGTGCTGCTCTCCGGGTCGGTCTTCAGATTCTCCACGCCAATCGTCGAAGGCCTGCCCTCGATGAGCCTCTCGTTCTACGTCGACGGGATCGCCGCCTTCTTCATGCTCATAGTCGGGCTGGTCGCGACATCGGTCTCCATCTACTCGCTGGGCTACGCGGGCTCCTACTCGGGGAAGCACAGCATCAGGGCGATGGGGTCGCTCCTCAACCTCTTCGTCCTCTCGATGGTCTTGGTCGCCGCGACCAACAACGTGTTCTCTTTCCTCCTCTTCTGGGAGCTGATGTCGCTAGCCTCCTTCCTCCTCGTAGTCTACGAGCACGAGAAGGCGGCCAACCTCAGGTCGGGCATCACCTACCTGGTCATGACGCACATCGGCACGGCCTTCATCACGGCCGCGTTTCTCGTCCTGTATTTCCAGACGGGCAGCCTCTCGTTCGACTCCTTCCGGGCCGCCGCAGGCCACCTGGCCCCCTTCACGAAGGACCTGGTCTTCGTGCTGGCGCTAGCGGGATTCGGCACCAAGGCGGGGCTCGTCCCAATGCACATCTGGCTCCCCAAGGCGCACCCCTCCGCGCCCAGCAACGTCTCCGCCCTCATGTCGGGGGTGATGCTCAAGATGGGGATCTACGGGTTGGTCCGAGTTACGCTGGACTTCGTGGTCCCGAGCTCCCCGGGGGACGCGTGGCTCGGCCTCCTGATGGTGGCCGCCGGCTCCTCCTCCGCCCTTGTCGGGGTGCTCTATGCGTCGGTGGAGCACGACATCAAGCGGGCCCTGGCCTACCACAGCGTCGAGAACATCGGGATCATCGTCCTGGGTTTGGGGCTCTCGGCGGTATTCATGTCGTACGGCCTCGAGACCCTCGCTGCCCTCGCCCTCCTGGCTAGCATGTATCACTCGCTGAACCACGCCGTCTTCAAGGGCCTTCTCTTCATGGGCGCCGGGTCGGTCCTGATGGGAACAGGGACCGCCGACATGAACCAGATGGGAGGCCTGGCGAAGAGGATGCCCTGGACGGCGATGTTCTTCCTCGTCGGGTCGATTGCAATCGCCGGCCTCCCCCCGCTCAACGGGTTCGTCAGCGAGTGGCTCACGCTTCAGGCGCTGCTTTCGTCGTATCAGGTCCCCAACGTTGTCCTGCAGCTCTCAATCGGCTTCGCGAGCATCGCCTTCGCGCTGACGCTCGGCCTGGCGTCCGCCACATTCGTCAAGCTCTTCGGTATCTCATTCCTCTCAAGGCCGAGGTCGAAGGCCGCCGAGGAGGCCGCCGAGGCTCCGAGGTCGATGATCGCGGGGATGACGATAGCGGGGTCGCTCTGCGTCGTCCTGGGCGTCCTGCCGTTCGTGGCCACCTCGGCGATTGCCTCCGCGTTCGGGTTCGACATGGGCTTGGTAGGCTCCTACGCGCCGTTCGGCCCGCTCACCGTGGGGTACGCTGCCGATGGCCTGAGGTCCGTGAGCAGCCTGTCCATGCCGACGGTCCTATTGCTCACTGGGTCCGCAGGGGCTGCGCTGCTGGGCTTCGCGGCAGTCGCAGGGTCCGGAAGGAAGACCATCACCAGGCGCTACACCACATGGGAGGGCGGGTTCGGCGCCCTCGACGAGCGGACCGAGTACACGGCAACATCGCTCTCGCAGCCGATCCGCGCCGTGTTCAAGTCGTTCTTCAGGCCCCACACGAGCGTCAAGCGGGAGTACTTCTCGGACTCGAACCACTTGATCAAGCGGTCTGTGAGGGTCACCTCTGAGACGAGGGAGGTCTTCGAGGACTACCTCTACTCGCCCGCACTTCGCGCGGTCGTGTTTGTCCTCGACCGCGTGCGCAAGATACAGACGGGGAAGATCAACTCATATCTCCTCTACATCATGATAGTGACAATCGCCCTGCTGGTGCTGGTGGTCTTCCAGCCTTGACGCTCTTCACCGCGGAGGCCATCGAAGTCGTGGCCGTGGGAATCCTCCAGCTGGTCGCTGTGTTCGCCCTCGCGCCGCTCCTGACGGGCGTAATGAGGAAGGTGAAGGCGCGGACGCAGAAGAGGATAGGCGCGAGCGTATTCCAGCCCTACTACGAGCTGTCGAAGCTCTGGGCCAAGGACGAGGTCGTCTCGGACTGCAGCTCCTGGATCTTCCGCTCGACCCCCTGGATTGTAGCCGTCGCGACAATCACGGCCGCACTCTTCGTCCCTGTCTTCCTCCCGTTCAGCCCCTTCAGCGCCGCGGGAGACGTCCTGCTTGTTATCGGGTTGCTGGCACTCGCGCGCTTCTTCACCATGCTCGCAGGGATCGACGCCGCGAGCGCCTTCGGTGGGATCGGCACCAGCAGGGAGATGATGATGTCCTCGCTGGTCGAGCCCGGGCTGTTCCTCACCATCTTCGTCGTCTCCCTTTCTCTCGGAGGGACCAACCTGACGAGCCTCGTTGGCGCCGCGGCCCAGTCCGGCGTCGTGATAGCGCCCAGCATGCTCTTCGGCCTCATCTCCTTCTTCATTATCATCCTGGCCGAGACAGGGCGGCTCCCGTTCGACAACCCCGCCACCCACCTCGAGCTGACGATGGTGCACGAGGCGATGGTGCTCGAGTATTCCGGCAGGAGCCTCGCGCTCATCGAGTGGTCCCAATCCACGAAGCAGCTGATGCTTTTCGCGCTCCTCGTTGACCTGTTCTTGCCGCTTGGGATGCCGACCTCGAGCAGCGCCGGACTCGCTGCTCTAGGGCTAGGCGCCCTCGCCGTCCTTACCAAGGTTGGTCTGCTGGCGGTCGCCGTCGCCTACGTTGAGACCAGGGTGGCGAAATGGCGGCTCTTCAGGGTCCCTGACCTGCTCGCAGTGGCCATCGCGACGGCGATGGTCGGGATGATCTTCTTCTATTTGTGACGGAGAGATGGAGATGCAAGTCCCGCTTTCTGAGATACTGACGCTCACCGCGGTTGGTCTCCTGTTGTCCACCTTCGGCGTGGTCGTGAGAAGGAGCTTCGAGGGCTGGCTGAGCGCCTACCGTTACCAGTCGGTAGTCCTCGCCGGTTCGACTGCCGTGATCGCGTACGAGACCGGTCTCTGGGAGATATACGCGGCCGCGGTCCTGACGCTGGTCGTCAAGGCGGTCATAATCCCCCGGCTCCTCGTTCGTGTGACGGAATCCGTGAAGGACGAGTTCAAGATCGAGGCGAACCCTTTCGTGAGCATAAGGCTCTCGCTCCTGATCTCCGCGCTACTGGTCGCGCTCTCCTACGGTCTGATCCACGAGACCCTCGTCTCGGAGAGCCTGGGCGTCTATGCCGTGACATACCTGCCCGTCTCGCTCTCGCTCTTCTTCATCGGCCTCTTCGTCATGGTGAGCAGGCGGATGGCCCTGAACCAGGTCGTCGGGCTCCTGATAATCGAGAACGGGCTCTTCCTCTTCACGACGGCCCTCACGCAAGGCGTGTCCCTGATAATCGAGGTCGGAATCCTGGCCGACATCCTGGTCGGGGTGATGATCTCAGCACTTCTTCTGCTGCGGATGAGCCAGACGTTCGACTCCTTCGACATGACGAGCCTCGAGAGCCTCAAGGATGATTGAGTGGCCATGTTGTCGACCCTGGTGGCAGGCATGACTCCTGGCGCCGTCCCCTCGGGATGGAGCACCCTGATCCTCACCGTGCTCCTCACCCCGGCGGCAGCCCTCGTTCTGGTCACGCTCACGCGCAAGAGGCGGTACGCCGAGGCGATCACCGTCTGCTCGGGCATCTTGGTGGTGGTCCAGACGCTGGGGCTCGTCTCCGGCGTGATCTCGCAGGGTCAGTTCTCCGCGGTGGGCGGCTACCTGTACCTTGACGCGTTCGGGGCTCTCGTCCTCATCCCGATAGCCGGAGTAGGCTTTGTCGCGGCGCTCTACTCGGTCAGCTACATGGGGAGGCAATACGAGCGCGGCGTCGTCGACGACGGGCACATGGTGAGGTATTACCAGGGCTTCAACTGCTTCGTGCTGACCATGCTTCTGGTCCCCCTGTCAAACAACATGGGGCTGATGTGGGTCGCGATCGAGGCGACCACCCTCGTCTCGGTCTTCATGATAATGCTCTACACGAACCAGGGGGCCATGGAGGCCGCGTGGAAGTACCTGATAGTGGCGACCATAGGCCTGTCTCTCGCGCTCCTGGGAATAGTCCTCTTCTCCTACACCAACGCCAGCGTCTCCCCCTCAGCGGCCGCGTCGGGCTCCGCGCTGAACTGGACGAGCATGGCTGCGGACGCCAAGCTCCTCGACCCCGGAATCGTGAAGATCGCCTTTGTCTTCGTCCTCGTGGGCCTCGGGACCAAGGCAGGCCTCGCACCCATGCACACTTGGCTACCCGATGCCCACGGCGAGGCCCCGACGCCTGTGAGCGCGCTCCTCTCGGGGGTCCTCCTCAATTGCGCCATCTACGGGGTCTTGAGGTTCTACATCGTGGCCTCCGGCACCCTCGGAGCCCCGCTCCCTAGCGAGCTGATGATAATCCTGGGCCTGCTCTCGATGGGGATAGCTGCGGCCTCGATCTACTTCCAGAAGGACATGAAGCGCATGCTCGCCTTCTCGAGCGTCGAACACATGGGGATAGTCTCGATCGCGGTCGGGTTCGGGGGGTTCATCGGGCTGTTCGCGGCGCTCCTCCACATAGTGAACCACGCCATCGCGAAGCCCCTCATGTTCTTCGCGAGCGGGGCGGTGAGCCAGAGGTACGAGACCAAAGTCATGGCGGAGATCAAGGGCATCATCAAGACCATGCCCGTCACGGGCGCCCTCCTGCTCGTCGGGGGGCTGGCGATTGCGGGGATGCCGCCGTTCAACATATTCCTGAGCGAGTTCCTTGTCTTGACTTCGGGATTCGGGGGAGGGCAGTTCGTCGCGGGCTCCCTCATGATCCTGCTCCTCGTGGTGATATTCGCGGGGTTCCTGCGGCACCTCGTCCCGATGGTCTTCGGAAGTCCGAAGGGGCCGGGCGTGGCCGTTCCCGCGTCCGAGCGGCCGGGTGAGCGCGGCGCGGAGCTGCCGGCCATCCTCGCAATGGGAATCCTCGTTGTCCTTGTGGTCGTCCTCGGCCTATATGTCCCCCAGCCTCTCCAGACCCTCATCCGCGATGCTGTTCAGGTCTTCGGACAAGGGGCGCCGACGATATGACCGTCGGCGGAGGCGCGAGCGTCCATTCCGGTGCCGCCCGCCGAGAGTCGATGCTCCTTGATAGGTTCGGCAAGAAGCTACTGTCCGTCGGCGTCATGAATTGGAACGAGGTCCACGTCGACCTGCGGAGCAAGGAAGACATCCCAGAGCTCTGCCTCTTTGTCCGCGACGAGCTCAAGGGGACGCTCGCCGCTATAGTCTGCTCCGACGAGCGACGAATCAGCGGCGCCTACGTCCTGCGGTATGCATTTGGCATCGGAAACGGGGATGACGTCTTCGTCATCGTCACGGCGCGCGTCGAGCAGGGAAGCACCAACTCGCCGCCGGTCTTCCCGAGCGTCGCGCTCCGTCTGCCCGCCGCCACCCTCTACGAGCGCGAGGTCAAGGACACGTTCGGCCTGATGCCAGAGGGCAATCCCGACATCAGACCGCTCACGCTCCACGAGCACTGGCCCGAGGGGGTCTTTCCGCTGAGGAAGGAGTTCGAGCTCCGCACGAAGGTCCCTAGCGTGCAGGGCCGGGGCTACTCGTTCCTCAAGGTCGACGGGGAGGGCGTCACCGAGATCCCGGTAGGCCCCGTCCACGCCGGCATAATCGAGCCGGGGCACTTCAGGTTCAGCATCCTGGGAGAGACGATTGTCAACCTCGAGACGCGCCTCTTCTATACTCACCGCGGAGTGGAGAAGCTCGCCGAGGACCTGAAGCTCGACCAGGTTCTCCTCTTGAGCGAGAGGATTTCGGGGGACGAGTCCGTCGCGAACTCTTCAGCTTACTGCCAGGCCATCGAGAAGATAGCCGGGGTGACGCCTCCTCCGCGGGCCCTCCAAATCAGGGCCGTGTGCGCCGAGCTCGAGCGCATCTACAACCACGTCGGGACGCTCGCCGGCCTGTCCACCGACGTCGGATTCGCTTACGGAGCCGCGAGGCTCAACATCCTGAAGGAGAGGATGATGCGGCTCAACGAGGAGGTCGCGGGGAGCAGGCTGCTCTTCGGCGTCAACAGGCTGGGCGGAGTCGGCGTCGACCTGGACTCGGCGAAGTCCCAGCTCGTGAAGAGCACCATCGATGGCGTCCTAGGCGATTTCAACCGCATGGTGAGGCTTCTGAGGAGGGATTCGTCGGTGATGGACCGGTTGAGGGGGACAGGCGCGATAGGGCCGAACGAGGCCGCCGAGATGGGGCTCGTCGGCGTGGCGGCCCGGAGCTCTGGACTGGACGTCGACACGAGGAGGGACCACCCCTACGGCGCCTACAACTCCATCACGATCAGTCCTCACTACGACACCCCGCGACACATCACGGAGCGCGAAGTGGAGATGGCCACCAGGAGGGGAGACGTCCTGGGGCGGTTCGAGACGAGGGTCGAGGAGGTAGTCAACTCGGTCAACATGATAGACGAGGTGCTGTGGAAGCTGGACGGCGACCCCGACCTCGTAGTCCCGGTCCCTAGGCAGGAGCTGAAGCCCTTCAGCCACGCCCTCGGGTACGCCGAGTCGCACAGGGGGCAGACCGTCCACTGGGTCATGGTCGGAGACGCCCCCGACACCCTCTTCAGGTACAAGGTCAGGACGGCCTCTTTCGCGAACTGGCCGGCCATCGAGACCGCCGTGCTCAACGACATCGTCGCCGACTTCCCGCTCGTCAACAAGAGCCTAGACCTTTCCTACGCTGGAAACGACCTGTGATCGGCATGAAGAAGACAGAACCCCGCCACGGCATCCTCGGCGACCACGTCGAGACTGATAGGCGTGTCCTGGACCGCGCAAGGTCCTCGACTGGCTTCCGGGCGGACGTTGCCTTCAAGCCAGACGCCGAGCCGCTCGACTCCGAGCTCTGCAGGCGGGTCGAGGAAATATGCGCGCCGAAGGCCATCACTTCGACAAAGGCGGACGGAAGCCTTGGGCTGGCCCTCGACAAGGGGCGGTGCATAATGTGCGGCCTGTGCGAGGAGGCGGCTCCTGCGGTCTTCGAGGTCAAGAGCGAGTTCGCGCGGCCTGTGAAGAGGAGGTCTGACCTGGTCGTGGCAAGACCTGCTGAGGTCGCGCCAGACGGGCGCGGTTCCTCGCACGAGGAGCTCGGAAGGCAGCTCTCCGAGAAGATCACAAAGATCCTCGGCCGGTCGCTCGCGATAAGAGAGGTCGACGCAGGCTCCTGCAACGGGTGCGAGGTCGAAGTCGCCGCCTTGAACAACGCGGTCTACGACATAGAGCGGTTCGGGGTCCACTTCGTGGCATCGCCTCGCCATGCCGACGTGCTGCTAGTGACCGGGGTCGGCTCTAGGAACATGGAAGCTGCACTACAAAGGACATACTACGCGACGCCCGACCCGAAGATTGTCGTCGCAATCGGAGCCTGCGCAATCTCGGGAGGAATCTTCGGCGACACCTACGCCACATCGGGAGGAATCGGCGACATCGTGCCCGTCGATGTGTACGTGCCAGGATGCCCGCCGAGGCCTGAAGCACTTCTGTACGGGCTCCTTCTCGCGGTCGACCGCATTCGGTGAGTGGCTACCGTTTGCGGGTCGAATCCCGTCGGGCTTGAACCCGCAAAGGGGCAAAAAAGGTTTAAACTACATCCCGTCGGCGAGACTTCATGCGCAATGGGCGCGGGTCAGGAGAGAAGGAACCTACCGGGAGCATGTCGTCGGCAGACATCGCTCTCGAGGAAGCGCTGCACCAGCCTTCGCAATACATCGACACGCTCACGGACACGCAGAGCGAACCCGCCGCGCTGGCGATAGACGCTGGCGTCTCGGACCTCAAGGTGCTCTACCACGACGGCAAGGTGGCGCTCCCCGTCCACCTCACCATCCAGACCTCGACCGGGCTGCACAGGGGGGTGCACATGAGCAGGCTCGTCCATGCGGCCTCGGCCCACGACTCTCAGGACATCGTCTCATGGCTCAGGAGGATATGCAAGGATGTGAACCGCAGCCAGCCGGGCTCCTCGGTCACGTGCGCCTTCGAGCTCCCCTATGCAGACCAGTTCATCCCCGTCTCGATCAAGACGAGCCAGGCAGGCTCGATTCACTACAAGTTCACCGCGAAGGGGATGACGGCGTGCCCCTGCAGCAAGAAGATGATCGGCGTGGGCCACATGCAGAGGGCCGAGATCGCGATGATGATGCAGGCGCGCAAGCCCGTCGACATGCTGAAGCTCGTCGACAAGATGGAGGAGTGCTTCTCTGCGATCCCGACGGAGAAGATGAAGAGGGTCGAGGAGGCTAGGAAGATCTTGGAGGCCCAGGACCACGCCCGGTTCGCCGAGGACCTTGTGCGCGAGTGCTCGAGGCGCTTCCCCAACTCGGTCTATATCCGCGCGAGGTGCTTCGAGTCGATACACGCCCACGACGCAATCGCCACCTGGTCGAAGAAGAGCGGCTGGGTTCCCGAGTTCTAGTCCCCACCGACTGACGGTCGGCAGTATTCTGTAGGCTAGGCTTGCTGAGAAGGCGTCGTGGTTGTTGACTCTGCCTGCTGCGGCGGCTGGGCCGCGGCTGCAGCGGCGGCCGCCTGTTCGGCCGCTGTGCCCTTCGCCAGAGGCCCGGTGGGCCGCATGTACCCGTTGTTCTCGAGCCAGTCCGCGTGGTCCTTGATGTAGCGCCAGACGATGTCCGCCCTCCTGTGGTCGAAGTCCCAGGGGGAGATGAGGACGATGTCTCCTTCCCGGATCCACATGCGCCTCTTCATCTTGCCCCTGATGCGGCATAGCCTGACCTCACCGTCGGTGCACTGGACGAGGACCTGGTTGCCCCCAGATATCTTCTGGACCCTGCCGAGGAGCTCTCCTTGCTCGGGGAGGACGAGCTCCTTCAGGTGGGCCTCGTTTAGGACCTTTCTCTTACCCAATTCAGTCTCCTCACTTGAGAGTAGCACGCGCCGCAGAGGCTCTTGAATGACCTGGACTCCTCGTTGAAGATGACGCTGACGTGGGACCTGCAGACGGGCTTCTGGCACTCGCTGCACACGGTCTTCGCGATCGCGTTGCAGTTACTGCATCTTACCAAGAGGAATACCTCCCTCCCCCGCCTCTCCTGTTGCCGCGGTAGCCGCCCCTGCGCGCCCCATTGCCTCCGCCGCCCCCTCGTCCCCTATATCCTCCTCGGTTTCCTCCGCCATGGCCTCCGCCGCCGCCATATCTCGAGTTCTGGACCGCCGTGATGGTGGTCTTGGCCGGGATGTAGAATTGGTGCTCCGCGTCCTGCTTTCTAAGCGGGTTGATGGGTTTCTTGCTGAGCGACAGTATGCGCTCGAAGTCGCTCTGCTCGTCGCCAGAGACTAGCGTGAACGCCCTCCCCGTGTCCCCAGCCCTGGCAGTCCTCCCGACCCTGTGGAAATACAGGAGGGGGTCCTCTGGGACGTCATAGTTGATGACGGCCTCGACCTGTGAGATGTCTAGCCCTCTGCTGGCCACGTCGGTCGCGACGAGTATGTCGGCCTTCGCGTCCCTGAAGAGCCGCATCGAGTGGTCCCTCTGGTTCTGGCTAAGGTCCCCGTGAAGAGGCACCGCGTTGAAGTAACGCTTCTGGAGCTCTCTGGCGAGCTTGTGCGCCCCGTATTTCGTCCGGGTGAACACGATCGCGCTGGCTGGTCTCTCCGTCTCGATGATGTCCACGAGGGTCTGGAACTTATCGTCGTATCCGGTGACCGCGTAGTATTGCTCGAGCTCGTCCGACTGAGGCTCGTCTGCGCTGACGAGGATCTTCTCGGGGTTCTTCATGTGCCTGGCTGCGATGTCCATTATCCTCTGGGGCATCGTGGCCGAGAAGAGGCTCATCTGCCTTCCCGGAGGGATCGAGTCTAGGATGAACTCGATGTCCTCGATGAAGCCCATGTCGAGCATGGTGTCGGCCTCGTCGAGCACGACGAACTTGGTCTTGCGGAGGTCGAGCGTGCCGCGCTTGATGTGGTCGATCACCCTGCCGGGTGTCCCCACGACGACGTGCACGCCCCTCCTGAGATGGTCTAGCTGGACGTTGATGGACTGACCGCCGTAGACGGCCAGCACGTTGACACCAGTGTACGCGCCTAGGCGCGAGATCTCGTCCCTGATCTGGACGGCGAGCTCCCTCGTAGGAGCGAGCACGAGTGCTTGCACCTCGTTCCTCGACGTGTCTATGGCTTGCAACATCGGCAAGCCGAAGGCAGCGGTCTTACCACTGCCTGTTTTCGCCTGTCCAATGATGTCTCGGCCCGCTAATAGGGGACCAATCGCAAGCTGTTGGATAGGGAAGGGTTTCTCAAACCCTGCTTCGTCTACGCCCCTCAGTATCTGGGGGCGCAATTCCAATTCCTTGAAACTGTTCATTTTCTTTCTTGTTTCCACGGCAAAGTCGTCTTCAGAGAATCAGAAGCTGCACCGTCGTTCAAGCGCCGGGTATCCTGAATCAGCATCAGCCGAATTTGCAGTGAAGATTCTTTCCTTTCTCGTTGTATTTAAGGGTTTGAGCGGGAACGAGATGTTTTTTTGACTCACCAAACAGTTATCTCGTTTTGTGGGTGGCGATGAGGACATGAATACTGTCGATCCCTCGAAGGTCTACAGGTTGCTCTATCCTGCTGTCCCCGCGATAATGAGCTGCAACGACCGAGGGCTCATCTACGCGATGCCGGTCGTCTCGATAATCTCGCTCTCCAACAGCCCGCCGCTGATCGGCGTCGCGTCGTCCCCACAGCACTCCACGCACCAAGCGATCGCCAGCGTCAGGTGCTTCTCCCTTTCGTGGGTGGACGCCTCCCTCGTGCGCGCGCTTGAGGTCCTGGGGACGACCCCCCATAGCGCGGTCGACAAGCTGCAGTCTGCGGGGCTCAAGCACGCTCGCGGTAGGACGCTCGACGTCCCCGTCGTCGAGGGCTCCGTGGCCTCGCTCGAGTGCTCGCTCTACACGAGGCAGGCCCTCGGGGACCACGAGCTGCTCGTGGGGAAGGTGCAGGACGCAAGGGCTTCGGAGGACTTCCAGGAGTACTGGAGGTTCCAGACCTACAACCCCGTGCTCTACGCGGGGATCCAGGAAGGCTCTTTCAGGACGTACCAGCCCCGTCCCGGCGTATAGGCGAGGCCTGCATGCTTCAGGCCAGCTTTATCGAGGGAGACCTTAGCTTGTTCAGCTTGCTGACGTTCAGGAGGACGGGAGTGATCCCCTCCACCATCCTCGAGACCACGAGCGGCCCGGCGTAGAAAGGCCTCAGCCTGCCGACCGAGGAGACGACCGCCGCCGCCTCGTCGTAGACCCCCCTAGAGTCGGCCGTGACCAGCACGTCGTATGCGAGCTCCTCGCTGAGCTGCGCGAGCCTGCCCGCGGGGACGGTGTGGAAGGCGCCCGCGACCCGCGACGTCGGGAGCGCCCTGGCGACGCGTTCGGCGGCGGACTCGCCCTGGAGCGAGAGCGAGAAGATCCCGTCCTTGAGGACCATCGGGACGATGGGGGAGATGACCAGCTTGTCCTTCAGGCTCCGGGCGAGCGACGAGAGGAAGTCGGCTGTGGGCAGGTCGGGGACCGCGAGGACGGCGATGTCGCAGCTGGCGGCGGCCTCGTTGTTGGTCTTGCCTTCGACGCGGACCCTGGCGATGGTGGTCGCCTTCGCTGCGGCGTCGGCGGCCCTGGGGAAGAGCCTGCGCGACCCGATGGTCACGGCGTAGGCCTTGGCCAGCCTCATGGCGAGCCCGAACCCAAGGTCGCCGGTCCCGCCGATGACCGCTATCCTCGTCCCCCCGAGCCTACTCATCTTCCTCGACCTCTTCCCCCTCGAGCCTCCCTGCTGGGCGCCCTCTGGGGCTGCCACCTCGAGTACCTGGTGTCGAGCACGCGCGCGATCTTCGAGGCGCGCTTGGCCCCGACCCCGGGGACCATCGCAACTGGGCCTGGGTGAGCGAGAGCACCCTCCCTCGGCGTGCCGTAGCGACCCAGCATCTTCTTGGCGAGCTTCATCCCCACGCCGGGCAGAGCCGAGACGAAGTAAAGTTGCTGCTGTGCCTCGTCCTTGCTCTTCGGAGGAGGCTGCGCGAGCCCGGGGGCAACGGCCTGGCCCGGCTGTTCTTCACGAGGGCGGCAATCGCGAGGGCCGTCTCGTCCGGGTTCGCCGTGTGCATGAGCCTGAGGTCGTACGCGAGCGTTACCGAGGCTATCGCGCCGTAGTAGGAGGCCAGGTTCTTGACCAGCCCGCTCACCTTGTTCACGTCCCCCTCGACGATGATGTACGGCTTCCTGTACGAGCTCGATAGGGCCGACGCCTGGGCGAAGAGCCTCCCGTCGTAGACGGAGGAGACGAAGTCCCCGATGGACTTGCGCTCGGCGGCGATCTCCGGGTTCACGACGTAGTCCCCGACCGCTAGCCTGCTGTAGTAGACGCGGACGTCGAGCTTCGAGAGCCTCTCAGGGACGCCGCTCTGCCTCTCCCTTTCGTCCGCTATGACGCGAGGAAGTATCATCGCTGATTCAGACCTTGAAGGAAACGAAGTGGTAGATATAGAGTGTCACGGCGGAGAGGATGAGCAGGCTGCCCACCGCCACAGCCATGTCGTACCATCTCAGGCGCATCCCGTAGAGCGAGGTGGGCTTGGGCGTCGAGCCGTAGCCTCTGGACTCCATCGCCTCGGCCAGCTCCCGCTCCTCACGACCGAGTTCACGACGAGGGGGATGAGGATTGGGACCATGTTCCTGACCCGCCTCAGCAACGGGTGCCCCTCTCGAACTCCCGGCACCTGGACTTTTGGGCGTCCATTATCTGGAAGGCGTCGAGCATCACGACGGGGATGAACCTGACAGCGGTGACGAAGGCGAAGACCACGTCGCGCGGCACCTTCATCCATTTCATTATCTGCTCGAGCTCGTCAGGCGAAGTCGTGATGAAGAAGACGCTCGTGGAGCTGATTATCGCAAGGAATCGGACGGAGTAGAGTAACGCGTCGAGGATCCCGAGCCCGAGGGGAAGTAGAGCGCGAAGATGAAGACCGCGAAGAAGCCGGAGAATGCGATCGTCATCCCGATCCTGCGCAGGGACTTTGCGACCGTCGCCACGAGCAGGATCCCGAGGAGGACAAGGATCTCCGCCGCGACGGTCGAGGCGAGCAGGGAGAGCACGAAGAACTCCATTGAGACGAGGAGCTTGACGCGGGGGTCGAGCTTGTGGAAGGGGGAGACGACCCGCCTGAACACGAACCCCCCGGAGAGCCAGTACATCGCCCTACCGGGCCTCCTGCGTCGCCC